>NZ_CP045293.1:5367500-5967500 GCF_009363075.1 Paenibacillus guangzhouensis
CTCGGGCGGAATATTAATATATCACAGCTTATCTATGATAGTCAACTATTTTATTAAATAATTTTTAATTCAATATCTCTTGGATAAATAAATGCCGTTCATGGACCAGATTAATAATTTGTCCCTTCACGGATACCCAAGGACGTGTCGGGTGATGATGATCCGAGAATACGATCTCTCCCATGCGTCCATCATTCAATCGCACAACCATTCCATTGTGGAATTGTGTGACACGATGAATAAAGGTGCGTACACAATCGACATCCAATTTACCGAATGATTCTTCTGCTAACTGCTCTAGCACCAAATACGGCGAGGCAGCCTTCTTGAATGTCCGATTCAACGTCATCGCATGGAAAATATCCGCTACAGCAACGATTTTGGCATAAGGGTGGATCTGTTCGGACTTAACCCCAAGCGGATATCCCGAACCGTCAATCTTCTCATGATGCTGCAGTGCCGTTCTTTTAACGCCTTCATTAATCGATGCAAGATTCTTAAGCAGGTTATAACCGTAGGTTGTATGACGACGAATCTCTTCTGTCTCTTCACGCGTTAATACAGTTGGCTTGAAGAGGAGATCTGGATCGACCTTAGCATTCCCAATATCGTGCAGCAGCCCCGCTAGAGCAACCTGCATGAGCTCCTTCTGTGGCATCCCTTTCCACTTGGCCAGCATATATGAAGTTAACGCTACAAGTACAGCATTATGATACATGTACTCCTGCTCTTTCATCTGGTGAGGCGAGAAGGTAAGCACATTGTATTGCGCGATTTGGTCAATTAGCAATTCAAGCTGTGAGCGCAGTTCCAGTACAGGAATATCGTTCACAATCGCACTTTTGAATGCCCGTCTGACCAACGAGACCATTTTCTCATATTGCTCATAGAAGGATAGCGAGGCGGGAGTTGCCACGGCTGGCGTGACAGATTCACTCCCCTCCTCGATCTCTTGTGCTTTTAGTCTGTCTTCTGGACGCTCGACAGCCACTTGCGTGATAAGAAAAGCTTGTAGGATTTCTAAATCACGCTGAAGGATGACTCTCCCCTTATGGAACAACAAACTTCCTAATGGAGTGTGCACATCTTGTATGATTTTATCGCCTAATTTCAGCCCTGAAACCGTCACATTCGCCATCGTGGCTTCACTTCTCCCGTATATGCAACTACGATCATCTATTCTTCTGAATCGCTTGGTTCATCCAAATCTTGCACTTCTGTACCTGGCTCAGCCGAAATATCTGCTGATTCTAGGCCTTCTGCCTGATCCTGCTGCTCCCCATTCGATTCTTCTTCTTCTTCACTCTTATCCGCGCGCGCTACCGTTGCTACCGAATCGTCCTCACGGATATTAATCAATCTAACCCCTTGCGTATAACGACCCATCGTGGAGATGCCAGACATACTCATCCGGATCAAAGTACCGGATTCTGTAATGATCATTAAGTCCTCTTCATTACGAACCACTTTGAGTCCGACGACAGGACCATTCTTCTCCGTAACGTTGATTGTCTTAATCCCTTTACCGCCACGGGTCTGAGAACGATACTCTGTTGCTGGTGTACGTTTACCGTAACCTTTAGAAGTAACGATCAACACCTCGAGTTCAGGATCTACGATATCCATATCGATGACTTTGTCATCTTCACCGATACTGATCCCTTTTACCCCTGTTGCGCTGCGGCCCATGGAGCGAACGTCATTCTCGGAGAAGCGGATCGACATCCCTTGGCTTGTACCCATAATGATCTCTTGATTGCCATCCGTTAACTTAACCCCGATCAGATCATCGTCTTCACGCAGGTTGATCGCAATCAAGCCGCCCTTACGAATATTCGTATAGTCATCAAGCGGTGTCTTCTTCACAATCCCTTGACGTGTTGCGAAGAACAAGTATTCATCGCTGTCAAATTGTTGTACCGGAATCACGGCATTAATCGTCTCACCCTGCTCAATGTGAATCAGGTTGATAATTGGAGTCCCTCTTGCCGTCCGGCTTAGATCTGGAATCTCGTATCCCTTGATCTTGTACACCTTTCCTTTGTTCGTGAAGAACATCAGGTAATGGTGCGTATTGGTTACGAAGAGATGCTCGACGAAGTCGTTATCCTTCGTATCCATCCCAATAACACCTTTACCGCCACGACGTTGACTGCGGTATGTGTTCACAGGAAGACGCTTGATATACCCTGAATGGGTAATCGTTACAATCACATCTTCTTGTGGGATCAGATCCTCATCCAGGATGCTCTCTTCACCAACCGTAATCTCTGTACGACGCTCATCACCAAAACGAATCTTGATCTCGTTCAACTCTTCGCTGATGATATCGAGTACGAGCTGCTCATTCGCAAGAATCTCGCGATACTGTGCGATCTTAAGCATCAATTCTTGATACTCGCTCTCGATCTTATCGCGTTCCAGACCGGTTAACCGGCGAAGACGCATATCGAGAATCGCTTGAGCTTGGTCGAAGCTGAGTCCAAAACGAGTAATCAAGCCTTCACGCGCTTCTTCGTCAGACTTGGAGCCGCGAATCAATGCGATCACTTCGTCGATATGGTCAAGCGCAATGCGAAGACCCTCTAAAATATGAGCGCGAGCTTCCGCTTTCTTCAGATCGAACTCCGTACGACGACGGATAACGACTTTCTGATGCTCCAGGTAATGATAGAGCATGTCTTTCAAATTCAGAACTTTCGGCTGCTTATCAACCAAGGCAAGCATATTAATACCAAAGTTCGTCTGCATAGCTGTATGTTTGTAGAGATTGTTCAAGACGACATTCGGGTTCACATCTTTGCGAAGCTCAATCACGATGCGCATACCGTTACGGTCGGATTCATCTCTTAAATCTGTAATGCCTTCTAATTTCTTCTCGCGAACCAACTCAGCGATTTTCTCAACGAGACGCGCCTTGATCACTTGATACGGCAATTCATGGACGACAATTCGTGCACGGTTTCCGTTCTCCTCAATGGTTGCACGTGCGCGCATCGTTACTGATCCGCGTCCTGTTGCATAGGCTTGGCGAATGCCTTCCCGTCCCAGAATATATCCGGATGTCGGGAAATCAGGACCTTTTATGTAATCCATCAATTCCATTGGCGTGATCTCAGGATTGTTAATCAGTGCCTGCACCCCATCAATGACTTCGGATAAGTTGTGCGGCGGAATATTCGTCGCCATCCCGACAGCGATCCCCGATACCCCGTTAACGAGCAAATTCGGAAAACGAGCTGGCAAGACAACAGGTTCATTCTCTTCCCCATCATAGTTCGGAGCAAAGTCGACCGTTTCTTTGTTAATGTCGCGCAGCATTTCCATCGCAATCTTGGACAGACGTGCTTCGGTATAACGCATTGCCGCTGCAAAATCACCGTCAATGGAACCGAAGTTACCGTGCCCGTCGATCAACATATATCGTAACGAGAAATCTTGTGCCATCCGGACCATCGTCTCGTAAACAGCGGAATCCCCGTGTGGATGATACTTACCGATAACTTCTCCGACGATTCTCGCCGATTTCTTGTACGGCTTGTCCGGCGACATGCCGAGTTCCGACATCGCGAACAAAATTCTACGGTGAACCGGCTTCAGACCATCGCGAACATCAGGTAAAGCACGGCTAGCAATGATGCTCATCGCATAATCCATGAAGGATTCGCGCATTTCAACACCAATGTCCCGATCTTTAATTTGCGAGCGTATTTCTTCTGACATGCTGGACCTCCTCAAACTGTATATCCCTCAAAAACACAATCCATATATTTCTATTTGTTCCACCATCCAAGGACAATTAAACCTTAGCCGGACAGTGTCTGTGCCTTGCTGCACAACATATCTATTATACCATTGAAAAGGATGATTGTCCTGCTGTTTTCATTTCTTTTCATTCCATCGATGGCGAAAACAAGAAGAAAGGAAGATGGTTCCCCATCTCCCCTGTGTTCTAAATATCTAAGTTCTTAACGTCCTTCGCGTATTGATGAATGAAGTCACGTCTTGGTTCAACGTTATCCCCCATCAGTGCATCGAAAATGGCGTCTGCTTCCATCGCATCATCAACTGTAACTTGCAGCATCGTGCGGCTCTCAGGATCCATTGTCGTCTCCCAGAGCTGACCTGCATTCATCTCGCCGAGACCTTTATAACGCTGTACGTTATATTTCGCGCCTTCGCCGAATTCTGCAATGATATCGTCACGTTCTTTTTCGCTGCCTGCGTAACGAACCACTTTATTGCGCTCTACTTTGAAGAGCGGCGGTTGTGCAATATAGATGTACCCTGCCTCAACTAGCTTGCGCATGTAACGGTAGAAGAAAGTAAGCAGTAGCGTACGAATATGCGCACCGTCGACATCGGCATCGGTCATAATAATGATTTTGTGATAACGAGCTTTGGCAAGATCGAAATCTTCACCAATCCCTGTTCCTGCCGCTGTAATGATCGCACGAATCTCGAGGTTCGATAGAATCCGATCAAGGCGTGCTTTCTCAACGTTCAGAATCTTACCGCGCAGCGGCAAAATAGCTTGGAAATGACGATCCCGTCCTTGCTTCGCCGAACCGCCCGCAGAGTCACCCTCTACGATGTACAATTCGCTGATCGAAGCATCCTTCGATGAACAGTCTGCTAATTTCCCAGGCAATGAACTTACTTCAAGCGCGCTCTTACGACGTGTTAACTCACGCGCTTTCTTCGCAGCTTCACGGGCACGCGCAGCTTGCTGACCCTTCTCGACGATTTTACGCGATACCGCTGGGTTCTCATCCAAGAACTCTTGGAACTTCTCAGCGAAGAAGGATTCCACAATACCGCGAACTTCACTGTTCCCGAGCTTCGTCTTCGTCTGACCTTCGAATTGCGGTTCAGGAATTTTCACGGAGATAATCGCCGTTAGTCCTTCACGCACATCGTCACCGGAGAAGTTCGAATCGTTGTCTTTGAGCAAATTCACACGACGTGCATAGTCGTTAATGATTCGCGTCAGAGCACTCTTGAAGCCCGATTCATGCGTTCCACCTTCATGGGTATTGATATTATTGGCAAAAGAATAAATATTCTCGGTATAGCCCTCATTGTATTGCAGCGCGACTTCAACTTGGATATTATCTTTCATGCCTTCCACGTAGATCGGCTGTTCATGCAATACTTCGCGGCTGCGGTTCAAATATTGAACGAATTCAATGATACCGCCGTCGGCTTTGAAGGTGTGCGTCTGACCTGAGCGCTCATCGAGAATCGTAATCGAAATTCCTTTATTCAAGAAGGCAAGCTCACGAACACGTGATACCAAGGTATCGTATTCGTAGACCGTTGTATCGGTAAAGATCTCTGGATCCGGCTTGAAACGAATCGTTGTCCCTGTCTCGTCGGATTCGCCTACCACTTTCATATCGTATTGCGGCGTACCCCGACGGAATTCTTGTTGATAGATATGTCCGTCACGTCGAACTTGCGCAATCAGTTGCTCGGACAACGCATTTACAACGGATACCCCTACCCCGTGCAGACCACCGGACACTTTATAGCCTTCCCCACCGAATTTACCACCGGCATGCAAGACCGTAAGTACAACTTCCAGTGTCGGACGCTTCAGCTTCGCATTCTCGCCTACGGGTATACCGCGACCATTATCAATAACAGTAATACTATTATCTTCATGAATAATAATTTGAATGGTGTCGCAATAACCGGCCAAAGCCTCATCAATACTATTATCGACTACTTCCCATACCAAATGATGAAGCCCTTTACCGCTCGTCGATCCGATGTACATCCCCGGACGTTTACGAACAGCTTCAAGTCCTTCGAGTACCTGAATCTGACTCTCATCATATGTATTTTGGTTCATAGACATGCCCTTCACCTACTTCTATAGTTTCAATTCAACGAATCGAGGGTGCTTAAGCCCCCGCCGTAAAAGAATTCGCTCTTTTTTTCAACGTCGTAGAGGAAATCGGAGAATAATATATTTTGCCTTTGGTAACAACGATGGATTTCGCTTCTTCCTCGCCGATTACTTCAACATTTTTTTGCCCTTCCGCATAAGAAAGAAACTGCTTCGAGCATTTGGATGATTTCTCGATCGATACATCAAAAATCGCTACGAGCTCTGACGAGCGAATCACCTTTTCTCCGCCTAAATGAATATACATCAGATTCTACGCCTCCAAACCAAAAGGTTATCTCACAAAGACAAGTGCTTAACGCATGACATTTCCCGAACGGACATGATAAATGTTCGCATCCTTCAGCTTGCTCGCATGAATGCTCTCAATGCTGGTCGTTGTAATAAACGTCTGCACTTTACTCTGGAACGTCTCGATCAACTGCGTTTGTCGATTCTGGTCAAGTTCTGACAGTACATCATCCAGCAAAAGTACCGGATATTCGCCAATTTCCTCATGAATGAGCTCAATCTCAGCCAATTTAAGCGATAATGCGGTTGTGCGTTGCTGGCCTTGAGAACCGTACGTTTGAACTTCTTTATCGTTGATAAAAAAAGAAAGATCATCACGATGAGGCCCCACGAGGGTCATTCCACGCCGGATCTCCTGTTCTTTCATTTGTGATAACTTTATCATAAATTGCTCAAATAAGACAGCTTCATCTTCCGACCCGTCCATGGGAAAAGAGGGAAGATAGCTGATTGAAAGCTCTTCAATCCCGTTCGTGATCCCCTGATGAATCGATTTGGCCCACTGTTCTAGTTTACTTATAAATTGTTTCCTCTTTCTGATAATTTTAACACCTTGGGTCACGAGTTGTTCGTTCCACACCTCGAGCATCGCTTGGGATGAGGCCCCTTGCTGCCAGGCATTCTTAAGCACGTTATTGCGTTGAACCACAATTTTCTGATATTGCTGGAGAGCGTAGAGGTAATTGGGCTGCACTTGGCCGATTTCGATATCGAGGAACCGACGTCGAATCCCCGGTGTTCCTTTGACAATTTCCAAGTCTTCAGGTGCGAACATGACCACATTCAACGCCCCAATGAAATTGCTGAGCTTCTTCTGCTCCAGCCCGTTAATCTTGGCCTGCTTGCCTTGTTGAGCGAGGTTGAGCTCCAGATGAACGGGGCCGTACTTCTTATCCACAACCGCCTCGAGATGCGCACGCGATTCTCCCCAGCCGATCAGTTCCTTGTTCTTATCCGTGCGATGTGATTTGGTCAGGGCAAGCACGAAGATCGCTTCGAGCAAATTCGTCTTGCCTTGCGCATTCTGACCAATGAAAATATTCACTTTCTGATCCGTATTCAATTCAATCTCAGATATATTGCGATAGTTCTGCAGCCGAATATTCTTAACGAACACGCCTTCGCCTCCCCTCGTGTCAGAATGGACAGCTTATGCTACGAAAGCGCAGATCGTTCGACTTGAAACTCCCCATGCCCGTCCACTTTGACGATATCGGCAGCGTACAGCTTGCGTCCGCGGCGATTCTCCAATTCTCCGTTCACCCACACTTGCTCTTCTTGCAGGAAGAACTTCGCATGGCCTCCTGTTGCAATGCAATCCGACAGCTTCAGGAATTGTCCTAATGTAATAAATTCGGTCTTAATCGTAATCTTCTTCATCTTTCAATCCCTCTCAAAGGCGATTCTTGCCAAATTAGACTTGCGGTGTACGATACGGCAGGATCAGGTGCAAACTGTTCTGATGGTCTGTCGGTTTAATAATGATTGGGCTCATCGCGCCAGTAAATCCAATAAAAATATATTCGCTCTCGATAACTTTCAGCACGTCTAACATATATTTGGAGTTAAACGTAATGCGAAGCGGTTCGCCGTTAAATTCACGCGCATCCAATTGCTCCGTTACCTTACCCAGCTGTGTTGAGCTCGAAGAAATCTCGATGCTGCCATCCTCTTTGGTCATCAGGAGTACAATATTCGTCTTTTCTTCACGGGATAACAAATAAGCACGGTCAATCGCTTCCGTTAATTTTTTTGTATCCAAGACGAGTTCTGTTTTGTAATTTTGCGGAATAATTTTAGAAGTATCGGGATAAATGCCGTCCAATATACGCGAATAGAACAAGACACGATCGATTTTGAATAACACTTGGTTATCTGAGACGACAATGTCGACCATGGTGTTCTGGTCCGGCACGATTTTACTTAATTCGTTCAGGGTCTTACCAGCAATAACGACATTATTGAATCGAGCATCGGACTCGACTTGAATCGTTGCTGTACGGCTTGCTAGACGGTGGCGGTCTGTTGCAGCGAATTTCAATTCATTGCCGGATAAGTTCCAGAGGATCCCCGTTAAGATCGGTGTGCTCTCGTTGGTTGAAATTGCGAATACTGTTTGTTTGATCATTGTCTTGAGCAGGTCGCCGTTTATACTGAATACTTCGTTTTCTTCAATTGTCGGAAGAACAGGAAACTCTTCAGGATCTAATCCAACCATTTGGATATCTGTAGCGCCAGAGCGGATAAATGTCTGGAAATGCTCTTTAACCTCAATTTCGATAAATTCCGACGGCAATTTCTTAATCATTTCGATAAAAAATTTAGCAGGTAGTACAACACTGCCAATTTTCTCGATTTGAACGATGGTTTGTTTATCGTCTTCAACAGGAATAAAACTTTGGATTGAAATATCTGTATCGCTAGCCGTTAAGGTTACCCCTTGGTAGGTAACATCGATTTTGATCCCGCTAAGAATAGGAATCGTCGTCCGACTGGAAATTGCTTTGGATACATGTTGTATCGAATCATTGAGTTCATGTTTTAAAATGCTGATTTTCATGGATATTCTCCTTTTACATTTTCCTTGTGAAAAATGATTGCGTTGCGACGTTGTGTATAGTTGTAATTCTTTAAATAATTATTAGTAATCGTAGTAGGCACCCTGAATATGTGGATAAGTGCCTTAACCATTCAAAAATGAAGCCTATCCACATGTGTATAGATTGTGCATAGGCGTTTTTGTTGTGGCATATAGTTGTTGATAGTTTTGAGAAGCTCCGGCAACCATCACGTAGGATTCTTAATTTTCTCCGTGATGTTATGAATGATTTTATATAATTCCTGATCTTGCTTCAGCGACTGGCTGATTTTCTCATGGGCATGAATGACCGTTGTATGGTCGCGCCCGCCAAAGGCTTCGCCGATCTTCGGAAGGGAATAATCCGTTAGTTCGCGAGACAGGTACATAGCGATTTGACGTGGGAAAGCGACGGCTTTGGTCCGTTTTCTCGCTTTGAAATCTTCCAGCTTGAGGTTATAGAATTCGCCAACTTTCTGCTGAATGTGCTGAATCGTAATCATCCGCGGACGAGCTGTCGGGATAATATCCTTGAGCGCTTCAGCGGCTAGATGCGATGTAATATCTTCGTTAATGAGCGACGAGTATGCAACGACACGAATTAGAGCGCCCTCGAGCTCTCGAATGTTCGTATCGATTTGATTGGCAATATAGACCATAGCTTCGTTCGGAATATCAAGGTTCTCTGCCTTCGCTTTCTTGCGAAGAATCGCGATGCGTGTCTCGAGATCCGGCGCTTGGATATCGGTGATTAATCCCCATTCGAACCGGGAGCGAAGCCGTTCCTCCAACGTTGGGATTTCCTTCGGTGGTCGGTCACTGGAAATAATGATCTGTTTCCGTTCTTCATGCAGCGCGTTGAATGTGTGGAAGAATTCCTCTTGTGTTCCGTCTTTCCCCGCTAGAAATTGAATATCGTCAATGAGCAAAATGTCGATATTTCTGTATTTATTCCGGAAGCTTTCCCCGCGGTTATCACGAATCGCATTAATAAATTCATTCGTAAATTTCTCGGAAGAGAGGTAGAGAACTTTGGCAGATGGATTATGCTCCAAGATGAATTGGCCGATCGCATGCATTAAGTGCGTCTTGCCAAGACCAACGCCTCCATAGAGGAAGAGCGGGTTATAGGCTTTGGCCGGTGCTTCTGCCACAGCGAGCGAGGCAGCGTGCGCAAAACGGTTATTCGCACCAATAACAAAGGTATCGAAGGTATACTTCGGATTTAACATATGAGGAAACGGTTCATCTTGAACGATCGGCTCTGTAACAGCCGTCAATGGCTGAGGGGGGAGCAGATCAACCTGTTTTGGTTCGTCGATCACAAATTTGACGTCAACTTGTTTGTCCAAATATTCGGAAATGGCGGATGCGACTAATTTGGTATAGCGGCTCTCCAGCCACTCTACTGCAAAAGATGTCGGTGCCGATATGATGACAGAAGAATCACTAAGGGATACGAGTCTTGTCGCTTTAAACCAGGTATCAAAGCTGGGTTTGCTTAATTTTGTTTGGATGACAGACAAAATTTGATGCCATATTTCATTTGTATGGCTGCTATCCACAGAAGTCACTCCTTATTATTATTTCAAATGTGGTCGTAGCCATGGGTATGCCATTAGAGCAAGCTAAACTTGTCCTATGTCGTAGAAAAAGAAAAAACGATGTAGAAATATCCACAAAATGCAGTATCGTTAAACTGATTTTGTACCCTTACATCGAAGTTTGTTCACAACGTTATCCACAGGCTGTTGATAAGATTGTTATTTTAAACGGCTATTCACAGCAAAAAGTAATCTAAGCATAGCAAAAAGAGGCTTGATTTTCAACGGATCCAAGCATTTTATCCACAAATTCAATAACTTGTGTATAATTTTTATATACAACACAAGATATTGTTTATAACTTGTTGAATAAACGACAAAGTTATCCAAAATGTGATTTTTATTATTCACAGGTTGTCCGCTGTGGGTAAGTTTTTGTCGAACAATTCTGTGTATATGTATCCGGGTGAGGCTGTGGATAATGTGAGTGGTATAGTTTATGGATCAAGGAAGAATGTCATACATTAGATTGTCTTTCATCTATATGGTATTAGTAGGGATTAGTTGACATTTGGGTGCGCCCGTGATTTAATGATATAAGGTGTTTTTTGAAGACCGATAATTGGAATTCCTTTGAGGAGGTGCAAATAGATGAGACCTACATTTAAACCAAATGTGAGCAAGCGTAAGAAGGTTCATGGTTTCCGTAAGAGAATGAGCACTGCAAACGGCCGCAAGGTTTTAGCTGCTCGTCGTCTTAAAGGCAGAAAGAAATTAAGCGCGTAAGAGCGTATGATAAGACCACTCAACGTGGTCTTTTTTTCATGTAAGGAGAAGAAATCGTATTCAATGGGACGGTTTATAAAGGCTTCTGTTGGTCGATACTGACAGTTGATCTAATCTCATGAGGCCAGAGGAGTTCGTCGTGCAAAAAAAACTGCGTTTAACTAATCGTGCAGACTTCACACGTGTCTATCGGCATGGGAAATCATTCGCCAATCATCAATTTGTGGTGTATTGGTTCAACAAGCCGGAAATCGAGCGGTTTCGATTAGGCATCTCTGCAAGCAAAAAGATCGGGAATGCGGTCGTTCGCAATCGAATGCGCAGGCTCATTAAGGAAATTGTTCGTAAAAATGAAGCTCGGATCATCGACCATGTCGATATGGTCTTTATCGTACGAAAAGGAGCTGTCCAGATGTCTTTTCAAGAGATGGAGAAAAGTATTCTGCATGTGCTTAAAAAAGCATCGCTCATCAAGCGGTCCCGCTAGCATGTGGACAGTTTCTTTGTTGTATTAAATATGTTATTATTTACATTGGAATCGGTAGGCGAAGAGAGGAGTTATGAATCTTGTTTCTGAATAAGCTACGTAACCGTAAATGGATTGTCCTCGTCGCACTTGTGATGCTGGTTGTATTGCTTGCGGGCTGTACTTCGACAACACAGGCATCGTTGACGACGGAAGAGATGAAAAACGGAGGATTTTGGCAGTCTAATGTCGTGTATTATTTCTCCTATGCACTGGATACATTCGCAAGATGGTTCGGCGGAGAGTATGGTCTAGCTATTCTAGTGCTCACGTTGATCGTACGTACATTAATCTTACCACTCACGATCAAGCAAATGCGCAGTTCCAAAGCAATGCAAGAGATTCAGCCGGAAGTCAACAAAATTAAGCAGAAGTACAAAGATGATCCGAAGAAACAACAGGAAGAGACAATGAAGCTGTTCCAACAGCATTCCATTAATCCACTTGCAGGATGTCTTCCATTACTTATTCAGATGCCAGTATTTATCGCACTGTATAACTCGATTTACATGAACATTCATATTAGAGAGCACGCTTTCTTATGGATGGAGCTTGGTAAACCGGATCATCTCTATATTCTACCGATCATTGCGGCGATTACAACTTTCGTACAATCGAAGATGATGCCGACGCAAGCGACGGGCGCGATGCAGATGATGTTCTTCATCTTCCCAGTATTGATCTTCGTGATGGCGATTCAGTTCCCAGCCGCGTTGCCGCTCTACTGGATTTACAGTAACCTTTATACAATTATTCAGAATTACTTCCTATATAAAAGAAAATCGGGTAAAAACAAGGAGGCTCTTCCTTCCAAATGAGAACAGTCGTAGCTTCAGGTAAATCGATTGAGGATGCAGTAAAGAACGGTTTAACCCAGTTGAATACAACTGAGGATCGCGTTTCGATTACAGTATTAGAGCAGCCGTCCAAAGGATTGTTCGGCCTCATCGGTGCCAAAGCGGCGAAGGTAGAGGTCACGCTGCTCCCTGAACCCGAGGTTGCAACGATTTCAGCGGTACAAGCTGTAGAACCTGTTGCAGTGGAAGAGAAAGACGATACGTTCCCGATAAAAGAGGCTATCCGCTTCATTGAAGAAGTAGCTAGTACGATGGATTTGGCAATTGAAGTCGAGCATACGCAGGATCGTGAAGGACATGTCTTGAACATTACCGGATCCAATCTCGGATTGCTCATCGGTCGAAGAGGCCAGACGTTAGATGCACTGCAGTACTTGACGAATATTGTCGTTAATCGATATTCGAAGAATCATCTGCGCGTTGTACTCGATGCGGAGTCGTTCCGAGACCGTCGAAGAAAGACGCTGGAGGATCTAGCAGAGAGGCTGGCTGGCCGAGTGATCCGGACACGGAAAGAGGTTGTACTCGAACCGATGTCTCCGCAAGAGCGGAAAGTGATCCATGCGAAGCTTCAACATCATCCAAAAGTAAAAACATTTAGTAAAGGCGAGGAACCGAATCGCCGTGTGATTATTACACTTAAGTAGACGAAAATGCAATGACTCCTGGATTGATGCCGAGTCATTGCTTTTTTCATAGATGAAGAGGTGTTAGCGTGATTAATGATACAATAGCTGCAATAGCAACAGCCGTAGGAGAAGGTAGTGTTGCGATTGTACGCGTCAGTGGACCAGAATCAGTTGCGATTGTCGAATCAATATTTGCAGCGAAAAATAAATTAACACAAGTGGATTCTCATACCGTTCATTATGGCTATATCGTGGATCCTGATACGCGAGAAAAGATGGAAGAAGTACTCGTGACGGTTATGCGAGCACCGCGTTCTTTCACCATGGAAGATGTGGTGGAGATTAGTACGCACGGCGGTGTGATAGCGGTCAAGCGCGTGATGGATATCCTGCTGCAGCAAAATGTTCGTCTCGCCGAGCCGGGGGAATTCACGAAGCGTGCTTTCTTGAATGGTCGAATTGACTTATCCCAAGCCGAAGCCGTTATCGATTTAATCCGTTCTAAGTCAGAACGTGCGTTCTCAGCAGCCTTTAAGCAGGTGCAGGGGAATTTGTCGAAAGAGATTGAAGTGTTGAGACATACTTTGCTCGAGACGATGGCTCATATCGAAGTAAATATTGATTATCCAGAACATGATGTCGAATCGCTGACAAGTGCATTCATTCGAGAAAAATGTTCATTGGTTATGGGGCAAATCGAGAGGTTGTTAAGAACAGCGAATGAAGGCAAAATATTAAGGGAAGGGATCGTCACGGCGATTGTCGGGCGACCGAATGTCGGTAAATCTTCCTTATTAAATGCATTAGCCAAAGAGAGCAAGGCGATTGTAACGGATATTCCAGGAACGACGCGCGACGTGATTGAGGAATACATTACGATTAATGGCATTCCGCTTAAGCTGTTGGATACAGCAGGGATTCGCGAAACGGCGGATGTCGTCGAACAGATCGGTGTCGAACGGTCGAAATCTGCGCTTGAAGATGCGGATCTTGTCATTCTTGTGCTGAATCAGAATGAGCCGCTGCATGCAGATGATCTGCAATTAATGGAACAAATCAAGAGTAGACAAGTGATTGTCGTACTGAATAAAATGGATTTACCACAGCAGCTTGAGCTGCGTCAGATTGAAGAGTTGTTCGAAGCGAATCGGATCGTGAAGATGTCGGTCAAAGAGCAAGAAGGATTGGATGCATTAGAGGCTGCTATCGCAGGTATCTTCTTTAGCGGCGGTATTGAGTCCAATGATCTGACCTATGTCAGCAATGTTCGACACATTGCGCTTCTGAAGAAAGCGATCGTGTCGTTGCAAGATGCGATGGATGCGACGGAACAGCATATACCGATCGATCTGATTCAGATTGATGTTAGAGCGGCGTGGGAACAGTTAGGTGAAATTATCGGCGATGCGGTAGGAGATTCGCTGATTGATCAAATATTTAGTCAATTCTGTCTAGGTAAGTAAAAGGAGGATCGGAAGATGGGCTATGTAGCTGGGGAATATGATGTGATTGTGATTGGTGCAGGGCATGCGGGCGTAGAAGCTGCGCTTGCCTCTGCACGGATGGGATGTGAGACATTACTGCTCACAATCAATTTAGATATGGTGGCGTTTATGCCGTGTAATCCATCGATTGGTGGTCCGGCTAAAGGCCATGTCGTGCGTGAAATTGATGCCCTCGGGGGAGAGATGGGACGCAATATTGACAAAACGTACATTCAAATGCGGATGTTGAATACAGGGAAGGGACCTGCGGTTCATGCCCTTCGTGCGCAAGCCGATAAATTCTTGTATCAGCATGAGATGAAGAAGACGATTGAAGAGACCCCGCATTTGACGCTTCGCCAAGGGATGGTCGAAGAACTGATTGTAGAAGATGGCCAGTGTGTTGGAGCCGTCACGAAGACGGGTGCAGAATATCGTGCCAAAGCTGTTGTCTTAACGACGGGTACCTACCTGCGAGGCAAGATCATCATGGGTGAATTGATGTATGAGAGCGGGCCGAATAACCAGCAGCCATCGGTGAAGTTATCCGAATCCCTGCGTGCGTTAGGGTTGCAATTGGTACGATTTAAGACAGGAACACCGCCGCGTGTTCATAAAGATACGATTGATTTCTCGAAGACGGAAATTCAACCGGGTGACGAGCATCCGAAGTTCTTCTCTTTCGAGACGACTTCTTCCGATAATGAACAGCTTCCTTGTTGGTTAACGTACACTTCTTCTGCGACACATCAGATTATTAATGATAATTTGCATCGTGCACCGATGTTCTCTGGTGCGATTGAAGGAACGGGGCCTCGTTATTGTCCTTCCATCGAAGATAAAATTGTACGATTCAGTGATAAGCCCAAACATCAGATTTTCCTCGAACCAGAAGGTAAAAATACGTCGGAGTATTATGTACAAGGGCTGTCAACCAGTATGCCGGAAGACGTTCAGCTACAAATTCTACGTTCAATTCCAGGGCTTGAAAAAGTTGATATGATGCGTACGGGTTATGCGATTGAATATGATGCCGTTGTTCCTACTCAGCTATACCCATCACTTGAGACGAAACTTGTACCGGGTCTATTCACGGCGGGACAGATTAACGGAACATCCGGCTATGAAGAAGCGGCTGGGCAAGGGATCATGGCTGGGATTAACGCGGCTCGCAAAGTCCAAGGAAAAGAAGCTGTGGTGCTCGATCGTTCCCAAGGATATATTGGTGTTCTTATCGATGATCTAGTTACTAAAGGAACGAGCGAACCTTATCGTCTGTTGACATCTCGTGCAGAATATCGTTTATTACTCCGTCATGACAATGCGGATCTCAGACTTACACCGATTGGGCATGAAATCGGATTGATCACCGAAGATCGCTACGCGAAGTTCTTGCACAAAAAAGAAATGGTCGAGTTGGAGATTGAACGTCTGCGTACAACGAAGATTCGTCCAGATGAGCAGGTGCAAGCGATGTTAGCTTCGGTAGGTTCTGCACCTCTTACCAATGGGGTAGACATTCTGACCTTGCTTCGTCGCCCTGAAGTGACTTATGCGCATATCGAGCCGATTTCATCTTCTTCGCATGAATTAACGGAAGAGATGAAAGAGCAGGTTGAAATTCAGATTAAATATTCCGGATATATCGAGAAGCAATTACTGCAGGTTGAACGCCTTCAGAAGATGGAGAAGAAGAAGATCCCAGACGACATTGATTACAGCGATATTCATGGCATTGCGACGGAAGCGAAGCAGAAGCTCGATAAGATTCGACCGATTTCCATTGGTCAGGCTTCACGGATTTCCGGTGTAACGCCAGCAGACATCTCCATTTTGCTCGTATACTTGGAACACTATAACCGCGTAATCGCATCGAGAGGATAAAATATGGATCACATTCAAACCGTATTTGCAGAACGGTTGGCGAAATATAATATTTCGCTGACCGAACAACAATTCAATCAATTCGAGATTTATTTGATAGAATTGGTCTCATGGAATGAGAAAATGAATCTAACAGGGATTACTGAAAGAGAACAGGTCTATACGAAGCATTTCTATGATTCTGTGTCGCTTTCTTTCTTTTTGAATATGAAGGAGATTACGACCGTTGCAGATATCGGGTCGGGTGCCGGTTTTCCGAGCATTCCTCTTAAAATCTGTTTCCCGCATCTAAAAGTTACGATCGTTGATTCTCTGAATAAACGCATTCAATTTCTTAATCATCTGGTCGAGCAGCTCGGACTTACCGACGTACAATGTATTCATGGACGTGCAGAGGATATTGCTCGTCAATTCAAGTACCGAGATCAATTCGATCTTGTAACTGCACGGGCGGTTGCCAGACTTGCTGTTCTGAATGAATTCTGTCTTCCGTTCGTTAAGGTAGGGGGGACCTTCGCAGCGATGAAGGGGACTGATCTTACAGAAGAAATCAAAGAAGCAGCGCGTAGCTTCAAAGAATTAAAGGGCAGCGTCAATCGGGTAGAACATTTTAAGCTTCCCGTAGAAGATTCAGATCGGCATATCGTGATTGTCGATAAGAAAGGCCCAACCTCAGCCAAATATCCTCGTAAAGCTGGAACGCCATTAAAAAGTCCGCTCCTATAAATTTTCCGCAGCATCGAATAGAGATGTTTCACGTGGAACATTTCACGAAAATGTTGCTTCACGCCGATTGTCTGGCAGGAAAACGTCATAGAATTGGAGAATATATAAATAGTAGAATATTAAGTTATTAGCATAAGTTGGATAACCAACGAAGCTGTTAATCAGATGAGGCTGCTCAATGATGAAAGGCCTCATTCTCTCTCTTTATTTCATTTTCATGAATTGAATATCGAAACGAATGCACGGATGTTGTTCACTTGGCGAAAACAATTTTTGCGGTTGGATAGACATGCTGAAGTTTCTACTGGATCATGGTTTAGGTACATCGAGAGGCAATGGATTGAAACGTAGTGACGTTATTTTTCCATGGAGTGGAGTACGTGGGCTATATTTTCATGTGTTCTTTGAACAATAGAATCCATCAGAACAATTATAGAATGATAGGTAGATTCAAGAAGATAGTGCCTGTTAGTTATTGTTCTAATTGCCATTCGAGTGCGATTATGAATTTAGGTGGTATCATACGAAATGAAAGAACAATTGTCTAAGCTATTTGGAATCGCAGAAAAAAATAATCAAGATGAGGTTAAACAAATTCCGATCTCGGAAATTGTTACAAGTCCTTATCAACCACGGACGATATTTGACGATGAGAAAATCGATGAGTTATGCCAGACGATCAAAACGCATGGCGTGATTCAGCCGATTGTTGTTCGCATGCGCAATGGCAAATATGAGATTATTGCTGGGGAGCGTCGTTGGCGAGCGGTTACACGCCTTGGACTAGACACCATTCCGGCCATTGTTCGTGAGTTTAATGATTCTCAAGCGGCATCCATCGCCCTCATTGAGAACTTACAACGTGAAGGCTTAACTTCGATTGAAGAAGCGGTAGCATATCAGAAATTGATGGATTTACATAGTCTGACCCAAGAGAGCTTAGCGCAGCGATTGGGTAAGAGTCAATCAACGATTGCGAATAAAATTCGTTTGTTAAATTTGCCTGATATGGTGAAAACGGCATTAATGGAGCGCCAGATTACAGAGCGTCATGCAAGAGCGTTGTTGTCACTTGACTCCGAAGAACTGCAATTAAAAGTATTGAATGATATAATAACAAAAGAACTGAATGTAAAACAGACGGAAGCACGTGTTGCCTTCTATAAAGAAGCGATGCAGCCGAAGAGCAAATCGAAACGGATTTCGTTCACGAAGGACGTGCGTCTTGCCTTGAATACCATTCGACAATCCATTGAGATGGTATCCGGTACAGGCATGCAGATTAAGACCGATGAGAAAGATCATGAAGATCACTACGAGATTGTCATTAAAATTCCAAAAAGATCATAAAGAAGCTTCACGGTTCAGCGGTAGCGATGTCCGCTGTCTTCTTGTTGATAAATTTGAGGTGAGAATGAGTGTCTAAAATCATAGCGGTAACCAACCAAAAGGGGGGCGTTGGTAAAACAACGACTTCTGTAAATTTATCAGCTGCACTTGCCACGCTAGGCAAACGTGTCTTATTGGTTGACATTGACCCGCAAGGTAATACAACAAGCGGGATTGGTGTGAATAAAGCTGATGTTACAAATTGCGTCTATGACGTCATTATTAATGATGTGCATCCGAAGGATGCGATTCTTCCAACTCAAATCACAGGGCTAAGTATTCTGCCGGCAACGATTCAGCTAGCAGGGGCTGAAATTGAATTGGTTCCTACGATATCTCGTGAGGTTCGTCTTAAGAAGTCGCTTCATCTGGTGAAGCATATGTTCGATTATATTATTATCGATTGTCCGCCATCGCTCGGTATTCTTACGATTAACTCCTTAACCGCAGCGGATTCGGTCATTATCCCGATTCAATGTGAATATTATGCGTTAGAAGGATTGAGCCAACTGCTTAATACAGTGAGGCTTGTTCAGAAACATTTAAATACGTCCCTTCAAATTGAAGGTGTCTTACTTACGATGTTCGATGCTCGTACGAACTTAGGTATTCAGGTAATTGAAGAGGTCAAAAAATATTTTCAGCAAAAAGTATATCAAACCGTTATTCCTCGCAATGTTAGGCTGAGTGAAGCCCCTTCGCATGGTGAGTCAATTATTACGTATGATCCGAGATCGAAAGGTGCGGAAGTGTACTTGGAGCTTGCAAAGGAAGTGATATCAAGTGAGTAAACGTCTAGGTAAAGGGTTGGATGCACTTATTCCATCATTGTCTATTCATGAAGATGACAAAGTAATCGAAATTATGCTAGGTCAATTACGTCCCAACCCGTATCAACCGCGCAAAGCATTTGATGAAGCTTCGATTCAAGAATTAGCAGAATCGATTAAGCAGCATGGCGTTATTCAACCTATTATTGTTCGCAGTGTGTTGAAGGGCTTTGAGATCATCGCAGGGGAACGCCGTTTCCGTGCATCGCAATTATGCGGGAATGCTACGATTCCAGCTGTCGTTCGTAACTTCAATGACCAACAAGTGATGGAAATTGCCCTCATCGAGAACCTCCAACGTGAGAATCTGAATGCAATTGAGATTGCCGTTGCTTATCAGGGGTTAATGGATCAGTTCTCCTTAACGCAAGAAGAATTGTCGATGAAGGTTGGGAAGTCGCGTTCACATATTGCCAACTTCCTTCGGTTGCTTCAATTACCTGAAGAAGTGAAAGATTATGTTTCACGTGGAACATTATCGATGGGACATGCTCGTGCTATTGCGGGGGTCAAAGATGTTGGTAAGGTAAAAGAATTGGCCAAACAAACGATTAGTAATGAATGGAGTGTGCGGGAATTAGAGGAAGCCATTCAGAACTTAAACGCAAAAGCAACAGCGGTGAAAGAAAAACCGAAGGCCAAAAAGCGTGATCCATACATTCATCAAATTGAAGAATCCTTGCGTGAACGATTCAAAACAACGGTTAAGATTAAGGCGAGTAAAGATAAAGGTAAAATTGAACTAGCCTATTATAGTCAGCAAGATTTGGAACGTTTGTTAGAGTTGTTAGGCTAACGAAATTTCGTATAGATGTCACCAAGTAGCATGCCATTGAATTCTTCTGAGCGAAGGATTACACTTAGGTATGCTATTCTTTTTTTGGGGAGAAGAGAGGTGCGATACGTGGAAAATTCAGAACAGCAACGCGTCATTTACATGGACCATGCAGCAACATCCTGGCCCAAGCCTGATCAGGTCGTCGTAGCTATGCAAAATGCAATGCAAATGTACGGGGCTAACCCAGGTCGGGGAAGTCATACAATGGCGGTTCAAGCTAGTCGCGTGATCTTTCAGACAAGAAGAAATCTAGCAAAATTATTAGGAATTCGAAACCCGAATGACATTGCCTTTACCATGAATACGACGATGGCGCTTAATATGGCTATCAATGGTCTATTGTCATCAGGAGACCATGTGATCGCGACCTCTATCGAACATAATTCGGTACGCAGACCCTTGGAATATTTGCGTCGTACGCTTGGTGTGGAAGTGACGTATCTGGAGACGGATGCTGCGGGCAATCTGGATATGGAACATTTCGAGGCTTCATTTCAGCCGCACACGAAATTGGTTGTCTGCAGTCATAGTTCGAACTTACTTGGGACGATCTTGCCAGTCGAAGAGATTGGGCAGATTACGCGAACACGAGGTGTTATGCTGCTGGTCGATGCAGCGCAGTCGGCTGGTATTCTGCCGATCGACGTAGAACGCATGGGGATCGATCTGTTGGCCTTTCCTGGGCATAAAGGACTTCTGGGTCCTCAAGGGACTGGCGGGCTTTATATCGGCCCTCACGTTGATCTGGAGCCGCTTATGCGCGGGGGGACAGGCAGTCGGTCAGAGGACATGGAGCAACCAGGAGTAAGGCCGGATCGTTACGAAGCTGGAACACCAAATACGGTTGGAATTGCAGGATTAAATGAAGGCGTCAAATTTATTCTGAATGAGACCGTCGAAAAAATTCATACTAAAGAATGGTCGCTAACGAGGTTGTTAATGGAAGGGTTAGAAGCGATAGAGGGCATTCAATTGCTCGGCCCGCCCAAGGATCAACCGCGGACGGGGATCGTCTCCTTTATCGCCCAAGGCATTGAAGCATCACAGCTGGCTTTTCGCCTAGATCGCGAATATGGCATTGCAGTAAGGTCAGGGATGCATTGCACACCTCTGGCGCATGCTTCAGCTGGAACGCTAGAGACAGGGGCTGTGCGTGCAAGCGTAGGCTATGCGACAACAGAAGAAGATATCGATGCCGTTATTGCGGCAGTTAAACAGATCATTGAGGATTTTGCACGGTAGGGGAGAACAGATGAGATGGACACGATGACGTTAGAACAAATGCAGTGGATGATAATGGGTGTAATGGTTTTACTGATGGTCGTCTTATTGATCATGTTCATCGCACAAGCGGTGAAGCTGAAGAAATTGAGACGCAAGTACGATCTCATGATGGAAGGCACAGGCGTAAATGATCTTGAGAATATCATCATCGAGATGAAAGAACATATTTATGCATTACGAGAAGAACAGAGTGAGCATACGAAGCAAGTAAGTGGAATTCATCAGCAAATGAAGAAGATGAAATCTAACGTAGGATTTCTACGATATAATCCTTTTCAAGGGAATGGCAGCGATCTCAGCTTCTCCTTAGCCATTGTAAATGATGAGCAGGATGGTATCGTTCTCAGTGCCCTTCATAGTCGTGAGAACACATATGTGTATGCCAAGCCGGTGGAGCAAGGCGAATCGAAATATCCTTTATCTCCGGAAGAGATGGAGGCACTTAATCTCGCCCAGCGTAAGAATTGAGCCGATGATGCCATTGTTTGATGGCCATATATAAGCTGTTCGCTATAATATCCGACAGCTTCATGACGAGGCTTAGACGGGTATTCTGTAGGACAAAGTATTCCATAAAGCCGCCAACGTTGACGATCCCTGTGATATGCATATCGCCAACAGGCGGCAATTGTTTGTGTACGCCTGCACCAGGTCGGACCGGTCCAGAAGCAACTTGAATATTCCCGACGCTGGTCGTCTGGCCGAGGCATGCATCAATGCCGATAATGAACGGATTCTTGACAGAGGATTCGATGTACTGTAATGTATCGCTTAAATTCACGGCATGAACCGGATGATCCAGTGTTCCATAAATCTCGAATAGAGGGCTGTTGAATTTCGAGAGAGCGGTTCCGACGAGAGGTCCTAGACAGTCGCCTGTAGATCGATCCGTACCTACACAAACGACCGTAATCGTACTCTCAGCAGGAATGGGGGTCAGGAAATCTACTATTCTGTTCGTGACGGCTGCATGAATGTGAGATTCGGTATGCGCGATTTTGAGAGAAGGTAGTTCTTTGATCCGGCTAGAATACAGGGAAAAGGACATATGGGATTAACCTCCGTCTATGATTTGTATTCCTAGTATATGGATGGAAGAGCGGATTTATACTTCGAAGTGTAGAAGAATCCATTCTATAGAGAGAGTGAGGCAGAATCATGGGGACATGGATGCTGATTGCATTTGATTCGACCCAACAGGCATTGCGAACGGAGATGCTCTTGGAGTTCTTAGATATCGAGATCGATATATGTCCAACACCGAAGGAGATTACGGCAGGATGTGCATTATCGATTCATTTTCCAGCACAAGAGGTTGAATTGGTGAAGAAAACGATCAGAGATGAGCAGGTAGAGATCCGGGGGATTTTTAGACAGCAAGAGCATGAATATGTATTCGTAGATATGTAGTACAATGGGATAGGGAGTGGTGTAGTGGCTTATTATGCGCTTGCCGAAGAGACAGGAGAAATCATTGAACAGAATTTGAACTGGTTCCAGAAGAAGATCTGGGGACCCGTGACGAACCCCGAACTGTGGGAAAATATGATGTGGGAGATTATTAAAGTCCTCCTTATCATTATCGTATGCCGTGTATTGATTCGTGTTCTTCATAAGGCAATTAACCATCTGATTATTAAGAAGGGCGACACTCGATTGCAGTTCACACCAAGACGGATGATTACGATCGGGAAATTGCTTAAAAATGTCACGACATATGTTATTAACTTCGTGATGATCCTTATGGTCATTAGTGAGTGGAATATTGTAGATTTAAGACCGGTGTTAGCAGGGGCCGGGGTGCTCGGGCTTGCGATTGGGTTCGGGGCACAGAGTCTTGTCAAAGATATCATTACAGGGTTTTTCATTATTTTCGAGGATCAATTCGCTGTCGGTGACGTGATCGAAGTGAATAAGAATCGGGGGACTGTTGAAGTCATTGGTCTACGCTCGACACGCATTCAGAGCTGGACGGGAGAAGTGTTCATTATCCCGAACGGAATGATCAATGAGGTGACGAACTTCTCCTTACACAATTCCGTAGCTTTTATCGATATATCCGTTGCCTATGAAGAAAATGTGGATGAGGCCATGGAAATTATGAAGAAGGCGATGCCGGAACTGAAGGAACGTAATCTCGATATCGTAAAAGTTCCCGAGGTGCTCGGTGTACAAATGATGAGCGCATCAGATGTAAAGATTCGGATCATTGCGGAATGTAAGCCATATACACAAGCTGGTGTAGCACGATTTATTAATATAGAAATGAAGCGGCTGCTTGATGCGCATGGCATTGAGATTCCATATCCGCGGATGGTGACGTATCACCGATCAGAGAGGGAGGGATAGGACGTGGAACGCAAACAATTCGAACTATGGGATGTCGTACAGATGAAGAAACCGCATCCTTGCGGAACCAATGAAATGGAGATTATTCGGATGGGAATGGATATCCGGGTTAAATGTGTCGGTTGTCAGCACAGTGTTCTCATCCCAAGACAGAAATTCGAGAAGAATATGAAGAAGGTGCTTCGCAATACGAAGCAGATCACACCGCCCACAGAATAATTTTTGGGACAATCCTGTTGCAGAATGTCAAAAAGTGTGATAGAATTAATTTTGCTGCGGAAAGGTACCCAAGAGGCCCAAGGGGGCTGACTCGAAATCAGCTAGGCGTCGCAAGGCGTGCGTGGGTTCGAATCCCACTCTTTCCGCCACCTTCATATGATAAATTCAACCTCTCTATTCATTAGAGAGGTTTTTTGTTGCGTTTATCACAGATTCGTGTCCAAGAAACAACACATTCCAAGACTTTAACGGGTATTTATGTTGTTTCTTTTTGTTTTATCCAAAAATGTTATGTGATTGAGAGGAACTATTTCCCTGAAAACGCGTACATACAGGTACAACACATCCAAAGGACAAGAGGAGAGGTTTCAATGCTAAGCAAAACGACGGTTGTACCTAAAGTTAAGCAGCTTCAGTTCCAAGACTGGGAGTATGGGTTATTTCTTCACTTCGGTCTACGGACATTCTATGAGGGGTATGTGGATTTCGATGAAAGACCGATGACGCCAGAAGTTTTTATGCCGACAAATCTAGATTGTGAGCAGTGGATCCGCAATGCGAAGGAGTCGGGGATGGAATATGCCGTCCTGACAGCGAAACATCATGATGGATTCTCGAACTGGCCATCCAAATATACGAAGTTCTCTGTTGCGTATTCACCGTGGAAAAATGGGCAAGGGGATGTCGTACGCGAGTTCGTCGAGGCATGCCGTAAAAATGATGTTAAGCCAGGACTTTATTATTCTCCGTTCGATGGTTCAGCTGATTTCTACACGCAGGACGCGAAGGCCTATGATGATTATTTCGTGAACCAGATCACGGAGCTGCTCGGCGATTATGGCGATATCGATATTCTATGGTTCGATGGCTGCGGGTCGGAAGGGCATGAATATGATTGGCCGCGCATTATCCGTGAAATTCGCCGTCTACAGCCGAACATTCTTATCTTCAATATCGGGGATCCTGATTTCCGCTGGATTGGGAACGAAGACGGCATTGCGCCAATACCAACGTGGAATGTGACCGACGCCATTGAATGGTCGATTCTCTCAGAAGGGGAAGATGAGCTTAGCGGCCAGCACTGGCTGCCAGCAGAATGTGACGTACAGCTGCGGTCAACCTGGTTCTATAGTGATCAGAATGAAGATACATTGAAATCCCTCGATGAACTAATGGGACTCTATTATCATTCCGTGGGCCGGGGAACGAATTTGCTGTTAAATATCGGACCGGACCGTGAAGGGTTACTGCCAGCCATCGATGTCGAGAGAGTGCAGCAGATGGGGGCAGAGATTCGCCGCCGATTCGGGCAGCCTATTGCGGACACCTCGACATTCGTAGAAGAGAAGCCAGGGAAATGGGTATATCAGACGGACAAGCCGCACTTGATTGATCATGTCGTATTGCAGGAGAACCTGGAGCAAGGGGAGCGGGTCCGCAGATTTACTGTCACGGTTATCTCTAAGAAGACACATAAGCCTGTCCAGGTATATGAAGGCATCAATATGGGACATAAAGCGATTATCCGAATTCCTGCCGTCTATATTCGCGGTGTGATCATCGAGGTGACGGAGAGCGAAGGAACGCCTATTTTACGAGAAGCCTCACTACATTATACCGGAGCATAATAAAAGAGCCACCGCATGAAAATTGCGGTGGCTCTAATCTTGTTAAGAACGAATGAGGTGTAAAAGTTCATCGAAGGAAGTAATGATGGCGTCAGCGCCTTCTAATTCGCCGGACTTGCGGAAGCCTGCATAGTCGCAGCCAATGGCTGTGATCTGATTTTTTTTGCCGGCTTCAATATCCGATGAACGATCTCCGACCATCCATGCCGTAGGGACTTGATGGTTCTCTAGGAGGATCCGAATGAGGTCTACCTTCGTTGCGGTCTGGAATTCCCCTGCGCTATATAAACGCTCAAATAAGTGATCAATACCCATATGACGCGTAACGTCCTTCACGTAGCCTTCCAGCCCATTGCTGCCGACGAATAGGCGAATCCCTTGGTCTCTGAGCGCCTGAAGCGTCTCAGCCACGCCAGGGTATAGTTTTCCTTGACCACGCTCCATTAATGCGTTCTCATATTCGTGCATTAGCTCATTCGCACGTTCTCTTACTTCCAAGGAAGCTTTCGGCATGAGCCGTTCCCATATATGTTCAAGGAGCATGCCGAGGCAGCCAAGAATATCTTGATCGGCCGGTACGTCTCCATGGTATAGATTCTCCTCACGAAGCTTGGCGTATGTAAGATGGAATGCTTCAATTACGATTGTCTCTGTCTGAAATAACGTACCGTCGAGGTCAAAAATCATTGCTGCAGGTTTCTGTAACATTTCTGTCTCCTCCGTTATCTAGGTTTTCTATTTTCCTATAGTCATAACATAATTGAAACGGAAGTACAACTTAGGCGGGGCACGACTTTGTGATGTCAAGCATAAAGAAGTTAAGAAATTTTCATCATTTTTTAATAATAAAGAGGAATGTGTTGCGCGGCGTAGGGTTAACCAAACGGTGGTACATCATGGAATCGCGTTATATGTTACAGTAAGCGTGTGGTTAACGACAGAGCTTAAAAGTTTACAAAAATAAAACATTGTGCAGACGATGAGGAGGAATAACATGAAAAATCCAACGAACAAACGTATTCATAAAACAGCGGTTGCTATGATGCTTAGTCTTTCGATTACTTTGTCGGCGGGGCTAATCATTCCAGC
This sequence comes from Paenibacillus guangzhouensis, assembly GCF_009363075.1. Classification (NCBI taxonomy): domain Bacteria; kingdom Bacillati; phylum Bacillota; class Bacilli; order Caryophanales; family Paenibacillaceae; genus Paenibacillus; species Paenibacillus guangzhouensis. Next base: position 5,394,346 of record NZ_CP045293.1, read on the forward strand.
TCCATCCGCACAAGCAGCTCCGACGACGAACAGTTACACGGTTGCAATGGCAGTTATGAACACAGGCGAGAAGTTTCTAGGTGTCCCTTATAAATTTAGTGCTGAGGCTGGAAGAACGGATCAATTTGATTGCTCGTCTTTTACGCAATATGTATTTAAGAAGAACGGGATTGATCTTCCGAGATCTTCGCGTGAACAAGCGACAGTAGGTACGCGCGTAGCGAAGAGTGACCTTCGTGCTGGGGATTTGGTATTCTCGGATACGAATCATGACGGCATCATTAATCACGTAAGTATTTATATGGGTGACGGCCGATTGCTTCACACGTATCGTGTAGGTATTGGTGTGGCGATTTCCAATTTTGAAGGCAGCACATGGGATAAGACCTTCGTGACGGCGCGCCGTGTGATTCCAGACAATACGAACTTGACTTATGATAATAATAATTCTGACAATAACAACGGAAATTGGGACAATCAAGCGGAATAGGTAATTCCTACGGTGAAGAAACGAACCGCCCTGTATTCACATGATGAGTGCAGGGCTTTATTTTTGTTTTGTAAAAGAAGAACAAATGTTTGACATTTGCAAACTTAAACAAATATTATATATAGACCGATTGTTATAATTCTGATCGAGGAGAAGGGGTTTTGATGCGGGTAAAACCAAAAACGCGTGATCATATTGTCGAGATTGCGACTCGCTTATTTTTCGTGCAAGGATATCATGCGACAGGGCTGAACCAAATTATTCAGGAAAGCCAAGCGCCCAAAGGTTCGCTCTATTATTATTTTCCGAACGGAAAAGAGGAGCTGGCTCAGGTATGCATTGAACAGCAGCGGAAGCATACAGCAGAGATTCTGCGGAGCAACTTCACAGCGTCGAATGATTTTGTTACGGGTGTACAGGCATTTTTCTTAGGCCTTGTACAGGAAATTGAACGGCAGCAATTCCAAGGCGTTCCGCCAAGCTGCTTCTGGAATGCTGTAGAGACATCTTGTATTAGCAATCGATTGCGGGAAGCCTGTCAGGATACATTCGATATGTGGAAATCAATCATGGTGGAACGTCTCCTGAAGGAAGGACATGAAGAGAAGCGGGCGGAATCGATTGCTATGGGGGTTTTCTCATTGCTCGAGGGTTCTTTTGTCCTGGCATTGACGTACCGGGACGCGAATCCGCTCATTAATGCGTCGAATCTGATTCCACTGCTGTTGATAAGCGAGAGCAATTAAGAAGGATTAGACAGAAAAGATTTGGGGGATAGGAATATGGAAGCTGCTATGCAAGCTACAACACAAACGGAAGGAAAATCATATAAGGTCATGCCGATTATGATCTCACTCTTGATTAGTGGATTCGTCGGCATGTTCAGTGAGACGGCGCTGAATATCGCACTCAGTCAGTTGATGGAGATTCTACACATCACGCCAGCGACGGCGCAATGGCTCACGACCGGATTCCTGCTGACGCTAGGTATTCTCGTGCCAGTATCCGGTTTATTACTTCAATGGTTTACGACAAGGCAGTTATTTGTTGCATCATTATCATTCTCCATCGCAGGGACGCTGGTTGCGGCGCTTGCTGGGAATTTTGAAGTACTGCTCATTGCGCGCGTACTTCAGGCGGTAGGGACAGCGCTGCTGCTGCCGCTAATGTTTAATACGATTTTGGTGATATTCCCGCCAGAGAAGCGGGGCGCAGCGATGGGGGTTATTGGCCTTGTGATCATGTTCGCACCGGCAGTGGGACCAACGGCAGCGGGGTTAATTATTGAACATTTGACTTGGAACTGGATCTTCTGGATCTCTCTGCCGTTCCTTGTCATCGGGCTCTTGTTCGGGATTGCCTATATGCAGAATGTCTCGACCGTTACGAAGCCTAAGATCGATATTCTCTCGATTATTTTATCGACGATTGGATTTGGCGGCATTGTATTCGGGTTCAGTAAAGCGGGTGAGGAAGGGTGGAGCAATCCGATCGTGCTTATAACGATTGGCGCTGGTATTGCGGCGCTCATCTTATTCTCGATCCGCCAGTTAACGATGAAGAAGCCGATGATGGATTTAAGGGTGTTCAAATATCCGATGTTCGTGGTCGGTACGTTAATGGTCTTAATCTGCATGATGATCATTCTTTCTACCGTGCTGATTTTACCGCTCTATATGCAAAATGGGATGGGGCTTTCGGCGTTCACGGCCGGTATTGCCTTATTGCCCGGCGGTATTCTTAATGGATTAATGTCGCCTGTCATGGGCAAGCTGTTCGATAAGTACGGACCCAGATGGCTAGTTATTCCAGGTCTAATCATTGCAGGTGTCTGCTTGTGGTTCTTCACAAGTCTTACGACAACATCTGCGATCGCACTTATTATCGTACTGCATTCATGTCTGTTCATTGGTATTTCGATGGTGTTCATGCCGGCGCAGACGAATGGTCTGAATCAATTGCCGCCATCGATGTATCCGGACGGAACAGCCGTTATGAATACATTGCAGCAAGTCGCAGGGGCAATTGGTACGGCGGTTGCTGTCAGTATACTGTCGCACGGCACTAGCGACTACCTGAAGACATCTGCGAATCCTCAGGATCCGATGGAGATAGTGAAGGGGATGACTATGGGGGCGCAGCACTCGTTCCTATTCGGATTAATTATTGCGGTTGTAGGACTGGTTCTAGCCTTCTTCATCCGCCGCGTACATGTAGAGAAACAAGAGATGAAGGTATCTATGCATTAATCTCTGTTAGAAACCAAAAAGGACCTTTTTAAGGGTCCTTTTCTGGTATCGGTGGTCAGTTAGTTGGAACTCTTGTGATACATCATCATTGTTAGCTTGTTCGACGGATTGCTGTGAAGCAATTCATCTCTAGGGTGTTACAGACGGTAGCCTGCGGCACATCCACTCGCTTTCTATGCTGAGTAACTACAGATATCCTTCTTCGTGTTCATGTTCAACTGAATTGTTCAATGGAACCACACCTCGCTTGCACCGACAAGAGTTATTATGGACATTGGCCAGAAATATATGCATTCACTTTTTATTTTTTTTGAATCGGTGGAAAATGGGGAGTAGTGAGAGGAATACTTGCTAAAAAGCATCTATTTGGTGGAAATGTGATCTGAAAATACGAAATAACTGCTAAAAAGCAGTTAATTTGGAGAAAAAGTGGGCGTGCTCACAAAATAACTGCAAAAAGGCAGTTAATTCGGAGAAAAAGTAGGCCAACCTCGCAAAATAACTGCAAAAAAGCAGCAAATTAGCTGGAAAGTCGCTCGAGAATACGAAATAACTGCTAAAAAGCATTTAATAGCCGGAATAAGGTTTGAAACTGAAAAATAACTGCTAAAAAGCATTTATTTCTCGATACGCCAAAAAGGACCCTTGCGGGTCCTTTATCTGGTTGCCGGTACGATAGTCGATTTTAGAATACAGAGAATCACTACATCATGTTAAGCATGTACCATGTGTTGCAGACGGTAGTCTTTAGCACATCCACTCGCTTTCTATGCTGAGTAACTACAGATATCCTTCTTCGTGTTCATGTTCAACTGAATTGTTCAATGGAACCACACCTCGCTTGTACCGACAAAAGTATTATGGACCGAACGAAGAGAGATTATGCATATCTTATTTCATCTTTTTCGTTCGTGTCGTTAGTGTACCATTGCGTGGTGCTTCTTCTTCCACTTCCGGTCCTTGTTCGTCGTCTCGGGGAATGTATCACCGCGTTTCAATTCGATCATTTTCGGATCTTGGATCTCTGTGTGGAAGCTGGCTTCACCAACCTCCATGTACCAGCCGTTATTCGGCGCTTTGTCACCGGGTTCGAATTCTGTTCTCTCGCCCATGCGGGCCACCTCCTTCAGGATAAGTGCGTTCCACATTATTGTGAGTCAAAGCGATGCTGAACATGAATGGAGAATTGTTCCCGCAGGAAGCTGCCACAAACCGGCACTTGCAGGTCGTGACTGAATTTGGTACACTATTTGGGTGCGAGTTCGACTCGTGCCCCTTGCTCTCAATCTTGAATTGAGGGCCGCTAAGTCCAAGAGGAGGTGAAAAATATGCGCAAATATGAAGTGATGTACATTATTCGTACTGATATTGAGCAAGAAGTTGTTCAAGCAGCAGTCGAGAAATTCCAAGGCATCATCTCCAACGGTGGTGGAGAGATTACAAAGCACGATGTGCTCGGTAAACGCCGTCTTGCGTATGAGATCAAGAAGTTCCGTGATGGACACTATGTCCTAGTTAACTTCACAGCTGAACCAGCTGTTGTAGCGGAACTTGAGCGTGTGATGAAGATTTCCGATGAAGTCATTCGTTACCTGATCACTCAAGATGTTGCTTAATTGAGACAAGCTTATGTAATTGAACGTTGAAGGAGAGGATTGGATGTTAAACCGTGTTATTCTTATCGGTCGATTAACGCGTGACCCTGAATTGCGCTACACGCCAGCTGGTGTTGCAGTGACTCAATTCACCATTGCGGTAGATCGTCCGTTCTCGAACCAAGGCGGCGAACGTGAGGCGGATTTCATTCCAGTCGTTACGTGGAGACAACTTGCAGAGACTTGCGCGAATTATTTGCGTAAAGGTCGCTTAACCGCGGTAGAAGGGCGTATCCAAGTTCGTAACTATGACAATAACGAAGGTAAACGTGTATACGTAACGGAAGTTATTGCAGATAATGTTCGTTTCTTGGAGTCTGGCAATCGTGAAGGCGGCGGATCTCGCGAAGAGGCTCAAGGCTCAGGTGGTTTCGGCGGTGGCGGATTTGGCGGCGGAAGCAATCAAGGAAGCAACCGGAATACATCGCGTAGCAACCAGGATCCTTTTTCGGATGACGGAAAACCGATCGATATATCGGATGATGATTTGCCATTTTAATTGGAAAGGACTGACAACGAATGAGCTTCAAGCAAAGAGATAACAATGAAGAGCGTGGCGAGAAGAAATTCGGCGGCCGCCGTGGCGGACGCAACAAACGTCGCAAAGTTTGCTACTTCACAGTAAACAAAATTACTCACATTGATTATAAAGATACGGATTTGCTTCGCAAATTCATCAGTGAGCGCGGAAAAATTCTTCCTCGTCGTGTAACTGGTACAAGCGCGAAATACCAACGCTTGCTTACAATCGCGGTTAAACGTTCCCGTCAAATCGCATTGTTGCCATACACTACAGAGTAAGATCTGTGAACAAGAGCCTGCCTGAGACGATTCTCAGCAGGCTTTTTATATATTCGAAGAAAGCAGGTGCGAAGGATGGGGCTCGGACTCATTGTCGTGGAAGTCTGTGAGAGTAATGCAATGGCCGCTCTACCGCTGGAGGACCTGGAAGAAGAATTTCCTGAGGTTGCCATTATGCGGACCGATTGCTTAAATATGTGCGCCTTATGCAAGGCCAAATCCTATGTGATGGTGGATAATCAACGTGTTGCATCCTCTGATCGAGATATTTGCTTAGCGAAGACCAAAGAAGCCATTAAGCAGCATTTGGATCAGTTCTATGGGGCTGTAGAAGAATAATAGAAAAAGATCTAGCCGCTGCTCCGTTTGTGGACGGCGGTTTTTTGCGTTATTCGAATGTACATATGTGGGGGTATTTTGGCGTGGAAGTCCAGCAGGGGTTACGTTACAATAGGATGGAAGTACTTACCGATCGGATTCATACATATTGTCATCATTATTGTTGAAGATGGGGGCTGTGAGATGAAAATATCAGTTGAAGGATTCTCGTTCTTTCACTTATTGCAGCAAGAAATGATCGATGTCTTTGGTTACTTGGAGAGCTTGAAATATCGTTATCGAGTCGATGCTGCAGGGCTCTGGAACGGTTATTTCGTCAATCGAAGTGAAGAAATCTGTCAGCTTCGGGAAGTGGACTATATACGCAAGATTAAGCTCGCACTCGCGGAACGCTCCATGACCGTGCCAAATATAGCGATCGATGGAGCCCATGTCTGGGATCCGAACCCGGAGAAGCGGGAGCTACTCTACCAGAATGCACTCGCGCATCTCGATGTCGCTGAATATTTGGGGGCTCAGACGGTTCGAATCGACACAGGTGGTTTCGGATCAACTGATATGACGGAAGAACAGTTCGAATATACGGCCAAGAGGTTCCAGGAATTCGCCCAACGTGCTTATGACGGGGGGTACCGGATTGGTCCAGAGAATCATAGCGGTCCCTCACGTATGCCAAAATGGATGGTGAAGCTTGCTCAAGCAGTGAATCATCCTGGCTATGGCGTTCTACTTCATATGGGACGGTGGGATAGCGATGTGGAGGCTGGGGACTCCCTGCTCGCGCCTTGGGTGTATCACGTTCATCTTGATCCGAAATATGTACATCCGCACCAGATTGAGAACCGGATGCAGCTGCTATTTAACCACGGGTATGATGGCTATTGGGGAATTGAATATTATGCGCAGGCGGCCCCATATGCAGAGATTGAGAGCTACGTCAGCGCAGTCAAAGCAGCTTATTTAAAACAAATTGGTGTTATTATTCGCTAAAAGGTCAGACTCACTGTTCAGGTGGTTGAATTTGGTTTTTTTGCGAAGCATTCACTTTTTGTTGTACCATGGAAGTAGGCGTAGGTAATTGCTGCAGCCGGAAAGGAGATGCGTGTCCGAAGATTGTGCCCATAAATCACCGCAAATAAGGACCATTCGATAAGGCACAATAACCACATAACATCATCTTGCAGACAAAGGAAAAGGTTTATGAAGAAACTAAACATTAAAAAACGTTATATTGCAATATCCCTTGTCGCGCTCGTATTGATCGGAGGATTTATATTCCGCAAACAGCTCGTGCTGCTCGGATTCGATCTCTTCCTGTCCGGACAAGTGGAGAAAAAGCTAGAGGGCTCGTATGAGCCGATTGAAGGGAAAAAGCCGGAAGAGAGCAAAATTACGCCGGCAGGCGATCCTTTCTCCATGCTGCTGCTCGGCATTGATCAGCGCGGCAAGGAGGTCGGTCGATCCGACACAATCATCTATACCGTGGCAAGACCTAAAGATGATAAGATCTTGATGGTGTCGATCCCGCGGGATACGTACGCTGAGATCGTCGGAAAAGACAAGGAAGATAAGATTAATCACGCATTCGCGTTCGGCGGAAAGAAGATGATCATCGACTCGGTCGCGAAGCTGGTGGATGAGCCTGTCGACCACTATGCGACAATTAATTTCCAAGGATTCATCGATGTCGTCGATGCCATGGGCGGCGTAGAATTGCCGATTACGAAGGATATCGTGAACAAAGCCGCTGAGCATGAGAAATTCACCGTTAAAGGCGGCAAACCGATCTATTCCGGTCAGGAAGCACTGTATTATGTAAGATATCGGGAAGATGATCATATTAATCGTAGTGAACGAAACATGGTGTTCCTCAATGCCATTATGAATCGCATGACCCAACTGAACCAAATTACGAAGGTCCCTGAACTTATTTCAATTATGGGTGATAATTTCACAACGGATATTGAACCGAAGAAAATCATTGATTTGGCGAAGGACGTATTCACAGCCGATCATCGTGAAATATATAGCTACACATTAAAGGGAGAAGGCGGACGGAAGGCGAATCATATATGGTACTATATTCCAGATGAGAAAGACTTATCCTATATTCACGATATGATCGATAATTGGATGGATCCGAACACCAAAACGGACCAATTAATGGTGCCAGTCAAGGAGAAGTAATAATCTAGACTGCATCGGTCAGGGAAACAGGAGGTTATGGGGAAACATGAATATTGCTTTTTTCTTGTTGCCGAAAAATGAGGTTGTCTGTCTGACACAAGAAAGTACCTTGCGGCAAGCATTAGAACGGATGGAATATCATCGGTACACTTCGGTACCAGTACTTACGGAAGATGGGGAGTACGTCGGCACGTGTACGGAAGGTGATTTGCTCTGGTTCATGAAGAATTCGAACGGGAAGACGACCTTCGAGACGGCACACAAGGTAGTCTTGAAGGACATTCCGCTGCGAAGCGCCAATAAGCCGGTGCGGATCGATTCCAACATGGAGGACTTGATAAGTCTTGCGAAAGTGCAGAATTTCGTGCCTGTCGTGGATGACATGAACAAGTTCATCGGGATCGTGCGCCGTTCGGAGATTATTGGGTATTGCGAGAAGAGGGTCTTCGCGAACAAGGTATAGAAACAGCAGCAAAAGCCATATCGGATGAACAAGGTTCAAGCGACTGCAGGGTCTACGGCACCAACGTGACAATGCAGTCTTTTTTTTAAAAGGACGACGAAGTCGTTTCTTCTTGAATGTAGAAGCTTTCGCCATCAAGCCACTCCTTCCTTGGGTCAGCTTCGATAAGAAGCTTTATTTATGATATAATCGAGAGTAAAGCGTTTTTATTCATGGAGAGAGTGTGGGTGACAAAGATGCAGAAAGAAATGGATTTGGCCAAGCGCGCCAAAGTGATTGAATGGCTGAAGACAGAAGTGCTCGATCACGTTTCACGACTGTTTAAATCTTTGTGGGAAGGCAGTACAACACGTGTCGTTGACAGTCTGTCCAGCCTTATCGTGAGCAGCTATATTCTAGGCCGCCGCCTTGGCGTGCCCTATAAAGAATTAGATGACAGCATTCTTGAGAAACTTAAGAAACATAAGCAAGAAGGGCATCAGCTTGAAGACTGGTATCAAGACATCTCCGCGCTCGAAGAACATTTACGTAAGAGGTGAACACATTGAAAATGCGCTGGTCTTCGGCATTGTGGAGCATTGCTGCTCTACTACTGATCTTGTCGCTATTTACACCGTTCCAAATTGTAACCATTAGCTTTATCGCCATTCCGATTGTTGTGCTCTATGCGACAACAAATGTTCGAACATTTATCCTGCATATGCTCTGCGTATACCTGGTTGCATTTCTAGCCATGGGAACCTTCGGCTCAGCAGCGATCTTGTTCGCCGTATACTTTACCATCCCTGCCGTGGTGATGGGCCGTCTGTATCGACGCAAGGCGTCAGCCATGGCGGTTTTCGTAGGTGGTACAGTTACTGTGCTCGCAGAATCGATCATTATGTTGTTCGTCATGAATACGATCCTCGGCTTCGACTTTAATCTCTACCTTGGGGAGACCGTTCGGACAAGTCTTGATCCGCTGCAAACCGCGAATCTGATGCCTGTCGGCTGGACACCGAAGATGACGGATGACTTGGTCGCGATGATGACGCAGATGGTACCGTTCGCACTGATCTTCAGCTCGGTCCTGATCGCTGCTGTCACGCATACGATAAGCCGGCGTATTCTAAATAGACAGGGCGTCGAAGCTTCGAAGTTCAAGCCGCTTCACGAATGGATGCTGCCGAGATCGCTGATTTGGTATTACTTTATCGCGGTACTCGCAGATATGTTCATTTCCGATACGGATACATCCTTCGTCACGGTTGTCTTAGTTAACTTATTGCCATTATTAAAAATCGCGTTTATGATCCAAACGGTATGCTTCTTCTTCTTCGTAGCGCATATTAAACAATGGAATCGCATCCTGCCTATTCTGTTCGTGATTCCGCTCTTCATTTTCCCGCCGCTTCGGATTATCGGCTTATTGGATATCGCGTTTCCAATTCGCCAAAGTTTGGTAAAACCTAAAATGTAGGGTGAGGAATGGATGCCTAAATATTTATTTCAGCGGTGGCACGGTTATCATATGGTGTGGGCGTTCATCGTCATGCTGGTCATGATCGTTGCGCTCGCATGGCATAACTGGGTGCTCGGTGTAGCAGGTCTTGTATTGATTGCGATCCTCGTCATCTTGGCATGGAATGCGGAGAAGAACTTCCGGAAAGACATGAATGAGTATATTGCAACGTTAACGTATCGCGTGAAGCGGACAGGAAATGACGTAATTAATGAGCTGCCATTCGGCGTTGTCCTCTATGATGAGGACAAACATGTAGAATGGCATAATCCATACATGCTCCACATGTTAGGGCGTGAGACGCTGATCGGCGTCTCGTTGAAGGAGCTTGTACCTGGATTGCAGATACAGAAGGAAAAGGATAAGGAGCGGATCGTCCAGAGCGAGGTTGCGATCGGCGACCGTATCTTCTTAACCGTTCCGAAGCAAGAAGAGCGTCTGATCTACTTCCAAGACGTAACGGACTATGTGACGCTCCGACGTCGCTATGAAGCGGAGAAGCTCGTAATCGGCATCGTGATGCTCGATAATCTAGATGAACTGACCCAGGGGCTGGATGATCAACAACGTGCGGCACTGCTCTCGAGGGTGACGAATCATATTACCGAATGGGCGCATGACCATCAGATCTATATGAAACGCCTTACCTCGGATCGATATCTGATTCTGCTCGATCACGAGCTGCTCAAGGAAATTGAGATGACGCGCTTCGTTATTCTCGATGAGGTTCGTGAGCTTACGGTGGATAACAAGCTGCCGCTTACACTCAGCATCGGGATTGCAGCAGGAATTGATAATATCATTGAGCTAGGTCAGCTGGCACAGTCCAGCTTGGATATTGCACTTGGCCGCGGCGGCGACCAGGTAGCTGTCCGCGAAGGACAGCGGTTATCGTTCTATGGCGGGAAGTCGAATGCGGTGGAGAAACGGACACGGGTCCGTGTACGCGTCGTTGCGCATGCGCTTCGCGATTTCATGCAGGCGAGCGACAAAATAATAATTATGGGCCACCGCATGCCGGATATGGACTCCGTCGGTGCGGCGATCGGGTTGCTCAAAGCTGCCCAAGCGCTGCAGGTAGAAGCTTATATTGTGCTTGAGGGTGTGAACCCATCCATCGATCGCATGATTAGTTATATTAAGCAGAATGATGCGCTCTGGGAGCAATTCATTACCCCAGAACAAGCGGTGCAGAAGATGACCGCGAATACGCTCGCGATCGTCGTGGATACGCACAAAGCTTCCATGGTGAAGGAGCCGCGGTTATTGCAGCTCACGAACCGCGTCGTGGTGATCGATCATCACCGGCGTGGGGAAGAGTTCCTGCAGGATGCCGTCCTGATTTATATGGAGCCGTATGCCTCCTCGACCTGCGAGCTTGTGACAGAGCTGCTGCAATATATTCATGATCGAATTATTTTCCAGCCGCTCGAAGCGACAGTGCTTCTGGCAGGGATTACGGTGGATACGAAGAATTTCTCCATGCGGACGGGCTCAAGAACGTTCGAGGCGGCAGGATTCTTACGGCGCAATGGCGCAGATACGATTATGATTCAGAATATGTTAAAAGAAAATCTCAAGGAATATATCGCAAAAGCGGAGGTGATGCGCCTCACGCAAATGCTGTACGGACATATCGCTGTAGCGGTTACAGAACCAGAACGTAAATTTTCACAGTTGATGATTGCGCAAGTAGCTGATACGCTGTTAACCATGAACGATGTGCTAGCTTCCTTTGTTATTAGTGAACGGCCGGACGGTCATATCGGAATTAGCGCTCGTTCCCTCGGCCAAATGAATGTGCAAGTGGTGATGGAACGGCTCGGCGGCGGCGGACATTTAACGAATGCCGCAGCGCAATTGGACGGAACATTGGCAGAAGCCGAAGCGAAGCTCAAACGGGTATTGGCTGAAATTGATGCGGAAGAGGGGTTATTCGAATGAAAGTTATTTTCTTGAAAGATGTTAAAGGTCAAGGTAAAAAAGGTGATATTAAAGAGATTTCGGAAGGATACGCGCAAAACTTCCTTCTACCAAGAGGTCTTGCACGTCTAGCGACGGATGGTAATGTGAAGACGCTGGAACAGCAGAACCTATCGGAACAGAAGCGTAAAGCACAAGAGAAAGCAGATGCAGAAACGCTCGGCAAAACGCTTGAGGAGACAACAGTTGTCATCAAGGCGAAATCCGGTGAAGGCGGCCGTCTATTCGGAGCGATCACAAGCAAGCAAATTGCTGAGGCTCTTGAGAAAATGAAATTTAAAGTCGATAAACGTAAAATTGAATTGAACGATCCGATTCGTTCACTTGGAACGATGCATGTCATGATCAAATTGCATCCGGAAGTGAAGACTCAGGTGAAGGTTCAAATCGTGGAGGAATAAGATGAACGAGGATCTGAATCTGAATTTCAATCGTCTTCAGCCGCAGAACCTCGAAGCAGAGCAAGCAGTTCTTGGCGCGATTCTACTCCAGCCAGAAGCGCTAATCACCGTCATGGAGCGGGTGCGGGAAGAGGATTTCTACGACCCAAGGCATCAATTCATCTTCGCGGCGATGATTCAGCTTGGGGAAGAGAATCAGCCGATCGATTTGATTACGATGACCGCGACGTTGCAGGATAAGCAGCAGCTTGAGGATATTGGGAATGTTACGTACCTGATGAAGCTGGCGAATGCCGTCCCTACGGCAGCGAACGTCGATTACTATGCACAGATCATCGAAGAGAAATCGATGCTTCGCCGTCTCATACGGACTGCGACCCAAATCGTCAATGACGGTTATGCGTCAGGCGATGAAGTCAGCGATTTGTTAAGCGATGCGGAGCGCAAAATCTTAGAAATATCGAACCGCCGGTCGGGTACAGGGTTCATCGCGATTAAGGATGTCCTCATGGAGGTATTCGAGAACGTCGAGAACCTCAGCATGAACAAAGGCGGAACGACGGGGATTCCATCGGGGTTCACCGACCTTGATAAAATGACGGCGGGCTTCCAGCGAAATGACCTTATTATCGTTGCTGCCCGTCCATCCGTAGGGAAGACGGCCTTCGCGCTGAATGTGGCACAGAACGTGGGCGTACGGGCCAAAGAGACCGTCGCGATCTTCAGTCTCGAGATGTCCGCCGCACAGCTCGTGCAGCGGATTGTCTGCGCCGAATCGAACGTCGATGCGACACGTATGCGGACAGGAAATCTAGAGAATGATGACTGGGAGAAGCTGACGATGGCGATCGGAGCCCTCGCTGAGGCGAACATTTTCATCGATGATACGCCGGGCGTTACGGTTGCCGATATTCGTGCGAAATGCCGTCGGCTTAAGAAAGAACATGGCCTTGGCATGATCATGATCGATTACCTGCAGCTGATTCATGGCCGCGGTAAGGCTGGTGAGAACCGTCAGCAGGAGGTCTCCGAGATTTCGAGAACGCTGAAGATGATTGCCCGTGAACTTGAAGTACCGGTCATTGCCTTGTCGCAGTTAAGCCGTGGGGTTGAGCAGCGGCAGGACAAGCGTCCGATGATGTCTGACCTTCGGGAATCCGGTTCGATCGAGCAGGATGCCGATATCGTCGCGTTCTTGTACCGTGACGATTACTATAATCAGGATTCCGAGAAAAAGAATATCATTGAGATCATTATTGCGAAACAGCGGAATGGCCCGGTCGGGACCGTCGAGCTCGTCTTCTTGAAGAACTTCAACAAGTTCGTCAATTATGAACGGACGCATCAAGATCCAATGCCAGGTAGTGCATAGGCGAATGTCGGGTTATTCCCGAACATTCGCCTGTTTTGTGTGAAAATTGTTCGCATTTCGTTGACTTTGCTAGGCAACACTGCTAAACTTAACATGCCGCGAAATGCGGTACAAACTTGGTGTATGAACACCCGAAACGGGGGAATCAGTCTTGTCAACAGTTGTTGTTGTCGGAACCCAATGGGGAGACGAAGGTAAAGGTAAAATTACGGATTATTTAGCAGAGAGTGCTGAAGTCGTTGCACGTTACCAAGGTGGTAATAATGCAGGGCACACGATTCTAATCGATAATAAAAAATATAAATTAAGCTTAATTCCATCCGGTGTTTTCTATACGGATAAAATCTGCGTGATCGGTAACGGTATGGTCGTTAACCCGAAAGCGTTGATCGAAGAAATCAACTATATCCATGAGAATGGATTTTCGACGGATAACTTGCGCATTAGCGATCGCGCACATGTCATCTTGCCATACCACATGGTCCTTGATGCACTGGAAGAAGATCGTAAAGGACCGAATAAAATCGGCACAACGCGCAAAGGGATTGGCCCAGCTTACATGGACAAGGCTGCACGTAACGGTATCCGTATTGCAGACCTGATGGATGCGGCTGAGTTCGAAATGAAGCTTCGTCATGCGGTACAAGAGAAGAATCAATTGATTCAACAAGTTTATGGTGCAGAGCCATTAAACGCGGACGACATTCTCAAAGAATACTTAGAATATGCGGAATTCATTCGTAAGTACGTAACGGATACTTCTGTTGTATTGAACGATGCTATTGATGCGGACAAGAAAGTATTATTCGAAGGCGCACAAGGCGTCATGCTGGATATCGACCAAGGTACGTACCCATTCGTTACATCGTCTAACCCATCTGCGGGCGGCGTATGTATCGGATCTGGTGTAGGTCCTTCGAAGATCCAACAAGTTATCGGGGTTGCCAAAGCGTATACAACGCGTGTAGGTGACGGTCCTTTCCCAACGGAATTGAACAATGAAATTGGTGATGCGATCCGTGAAGCAGGACATGAATACGGTACGGTTACAGGCCGTCCACGTCGTGTGGGCTGGTTCGATAGCGTCGTCGTCCGTCATGCACGTCGTGTTAGCGGAATTACAGGCTTGTCCCTGAACTCGCTAGACGTATTAACAGGTCTTGAGACTGTGAAGATCTGTACAGGCTACAAATACCGCGGCGAAATCATTACGCATTACCCTGCAAGCCTGAACATGCTCGCAGAGTGTGAAGCGGTATATGAAGAAATGCCGGGTTGGTCGGAAGATATAACTTCGGCGAAGACGCTTGCTGATTTGCCTGAGACGACGCGCAACTATGTTAACCGCGTATCCGAGTTGACAGGTATTCCAATCGCGATCTTCTCGGTTGGCCGTAACCGTGAGCAGACGAACCAAATCTTGCCGATCTACGTATAATTGATCATTATTATATCGCTCCAATCTTTCGCTTAGGCGAGAGGTTGGAGCTTTTTTAGTTTCGGGGTTATTTCATTGCCCGGGAAAAGCGTGGTGCGTGTGTGTTAGGGAACAAGGATTGAACGACTGAAAGGATTTAGAAAATGGTTGTTGACCACTGTGGTCAACAGGAATATAATCGAAATTGACCGATGTGGTCAATGATACAGGAGGTTATCTTATGGTTGCTAAATTTCTTAATCTGAGCCCGGAGAAGCAGGAACGGATCCTCAATGCTGCGATGAAGCAATTCGCGCAGAAAGGGTATGAGCAGGCATCGACGAATGAGATCGTGAAAGAAGCCGAAATCTCCAAAGGCATCTTGTTCCACTATTTCAAAAATAAAAAGGAGATGTTCCTCTACCTCTTTGACCGGGCAGTGGAGATGATGATGGAAGAGTTCCTCGCGAAGCTGGATGCAGAGGAACGGGATTTATTCGTGAAGTGGCGTCAGGCCACGATGCTAAAGCTGGACCTCATCACCAAGCACCCGGATCTGTTCGATTTCCTCCGCGTGGCCTATCTCGAGGACGCATCGGAGATTAGAGACGAGTTGAAGCAGCGGAATCACGACCTGATGTCCACGGGATTCAACGTGATGTTCAGTCATATCGATACGACAAAGTTCAAAGAGGGGACGGACGTCGAACGAACGCTGAATATTATTTTCTGGACACTCGAAGGGTTCGGTGCACGTCAGCAGGATCGCATCAAGGCTTCGCCATTTACGGAAGCTGATATGAATGAGCTGGTCTCGGAGCTGGATAAGTATATGGAAGTACTGAAGCAAGCTTTTTACAAATAAATGAGGGTGGAAAAGGAGTGTTCAGGATGCATGTCATTGAAGTCAACAACCTGACGAAAACCTATGGAAGCGCAAGAGGGATTACGAATTTGAGCTTTCAAGTCGAGCAAGGTGAAATCTTCGGATTCATCGGGCCGAACGGGGCTGGCAAATCAACGACGATTCGGACACTGCTCGGGCTAATCTATCCGACGAGCGGCAGCGCAAAGATCTTCGGGAAGGATTGTATTCAGGACGGACCGGCGATTAAGAAAGAGATCGGCTATCTGCCCTCGGAAGTGTTCTACTACGACAATATGAAGGTGAAGGATCTGCTGCAGTACTCTGCCAGCTTCTACAAGAAGGACTGCCGGAAGCGTATTGCTGAGCTCGCAGCCATTATGGACTTGGATCTGAATAAGAAAATCGATGATCTATCCCTCGGCAACAAGAAGAAGGTCGGCATCGTCCAAGGACTGCTCCATGAACCAAAACTCATTATTCTGGATGAACCGACGAGCGGCCTTGATCCATTAATGCAGCAGCGATTCTTCGAATTGCTCGAAGCGGAGAATAAACGGGGAGCAACGATTCTGTTCTCATCGCATATTCTGAGCGAGGTTCAGCGTCTCTGTGACCGGGTAGCGATCATCAAGGAAGGCAAGTTGATCCAGCTGGAGAAGATCAGCACACTCAAGGAGAACAATTATAAACGATTCAAGTTGGAGACGAAGGAGCCCGTGAGTTCGGATTACTTCCAGATGAGCGGGGTGAACGAGCTGAAGGTCGAAGGAACGACGATCTCGTTCCTCTATCGAGGCAACGTCAATGCGATGATGAATAAGATTGCGGCCGTCGATCTAGCGAATATCCTCGTGGAGGAGCCAGATCTGGAAGAGATCTTCATGCATTACTATGAGAAGGAGGACTAATCCATGAATATGGTCTTGCATGAATTACGTGCATATCGCAAGTCTACCCTCATCTGGATGTGTACGCTTGTTGCATTGGTCGTGCTGCTCTTATCGATGTTCCCGACCTTCGCGAAGGATGCGGAGCAGTTCAAATCGATGCTGCGGACGATGCCGGAGGCCGTACTCAAAGCGGTTGGCGTACAGATCGAGACGATTACCTCGATTCTCGGATTCTATGCCTATGTCTTTATGTATATCTCGCTCTGCGGCGCCATTCAGGCGATGAATCTAGGGACTTCGATCCTATCGAAGGAGATCCGGGAGAAGACGGCGGACTTCCTATTGACGAAGCCTGTGACCCGAACTGCGGTCGTGAGCGCTAAGCTGCTCGCAGCTTTCATCTCACTGTTGATAACGAATCTTGTCTATCTCGCGGCCGCTGTGATCATGGCCTTGGCTGTGAAGAATGGGGACTTCGAGATGTCGAAGCTGGTACTCATCTCCGTCACGCTATTGTTCATCCAACTGATTTTCCTAGCATTAGGGTTCTTCGTCTCGGTCTTGGTGCTTAAGATTAAATCCGTATTACCGATTTCCCTTGGCACAGTATTCGCGTTCTTTATTATTGGGATGCTCGGAGCGACGTCCGGCGATGAAGCGATTCGGTATTTCACGCCATTTAAATATTTTGACCCGGCCTACATTATGCAGCATGCGAGCTATGAAGGACCATTCCTCTGGTTGGGGTTGGGGATTGTCGTTGCGGCCATTGTCATGAGTTATGTGGTATATCGAAAGAGAGATATTCATGCCGTCTAAGGCGCGTGGAAAGGCTGTAAGCTGGCGTATGGATAATGGGAGGCGATAATCATGAATCTCTGGATTCGCGAAATGAAGGCGCATCGCAAGTCGCTCATTCTATGGTGTATCGGAATCATTGCGATGGTTGGCGCGAGTATGAGTAAATATGCGGGGTTGTCGATGTCTAATTCTGGGGCGTCGATGAATGAATTGATGGCAGATATGCCAAAATCGCTGCAAGCGATGATGGGGGTCGGCACATTTGACCTATCGAAGGCTAGCGGGTATTACGGGGCAATCTTCATCTATCTGCTCCTGATGGCAACGATCCATGCGGCGATGCTCGGGGCGAATATTCTCTCCAAAGAAGAACGGGATAAGACGGCGGAGTTCCTTCTCGTGAAGCCGATCTCCCGCAGTCAAATGCTAACGTATAAACTCTTCGCTGCACTGGTGCAGATCGTCTTATTCAACCTTGTGATGCTTGTGAGCTCCATTCTCTTCGTGAACCCTTACAGCCACGGGGAGTCCGTCAATCACGATATCATGCTGCTCATGATCGGGATGTTCTTCCTGCAGCTGTTGTTCCTCGGGATCGGACTTGCGATTGCGGGGGCTAGCCGGCATCCGAAGCGGGCTGTCTCGATTTCGACGGGCATTCTGCTGCTAACATTCATGCTATCGATTGGGATTGATATAAGCGGGAAGATCGATGGGCTGAAATACTTGACGCCATTTAAATATTTCGATGCGAAGCATGTGATGTACGGCGGAGGTCTCGATGGATTATTCATTGGGCTGACGGCCTTGATCTTGGCGGGGTCTCTGATCTTAGCGTACGTAGGCTATAATAGACGAGATTTGCACGTTTAATATGTATAGGTTCGGATTAACGAACGAGGGACTCCAACCTGAGCCGCAAAGGTACAGGTTGGAGTTTTTTTTGCGGGATAGCGTTACCTTCTCCTTACGAGAAGCTTTATACTGAGGAGGAGGTGATAGGACGGTGAAAATCACGGAAGTCGCAAGCCTGCTGAACGTATCGGCCAGGGCCATTCGATTCTATGAGGAAAAGGGTCTGATTACGCCTGATAAGGAGCCAGGCAATCAGTATCGCCTATTTACGGAGGAACATATCAGGCAGCTGCAGACGATCATTGCCCTTCGGGAAATCGGCGTACCTGTGGAGCAAATCAAAG
The DNA here is from genome assembly GCF_009363075.1 of Paenibacillus guangzhouensis. NCBI lineage: Bacteria > Bacillati > Bacillota > Bacilli > Caryophanales > Paenibacillaceae > Paenibacillus > Paenibacillus guangzhouensis. The sequence continues at coordinate 5,412,962 of NZ_CP045293.1, forward strand.
TGATGCTCGACGGACTGGAACAAGGCAATACCGCACCTCTGCACGATGAGCTGGAGCAGCATCGGAATCAACTCTATCGGGAATGGCTGGAGATGAAGCAGCTCATCGAGACGGCAGATCGGATGCTGGAGCGAGTACAAATGGAACACAAGGTGGATCGGTCATGGATCTTTAAGCTAGCGGAAGGTTCTAAGCGGCTGCGAGATTCCCGGAATGCTTGGAAGGATCGATGGGGGTTCGATCGGCTGGCGGCCATCTATGATGAGGAAGCCGAACAGGGGGCACCTGCGCATCTCAGACCGTTCGCGGAGGAGATCGGCGGGAAGTATGCGCTGCTGCTTGACCACATGGTGGAATGGATCGCCCCTCGCGCGGGAGAGCAGGGACTCGACATCGGCATTGGAACGGGAAATTTGGCTGAGCGCTTTCTCGCGCAGGGTGCCTTGATGTCTGGTCTAGATCAGTCGCAATCGATGTTGAACGAGAGTCGGCGCAAGCTGCCACATCTGCATACGAGACTCGGGAACTGGCTATTGATTCCGTATTTCGAACGAACCTTCGATTTCGTCGTAAGCAGCTTCACGCTGCATCACCTGACCGAGGAGCAGAAGCCGATTGCACTCGAGGAGATGACACGGGTGCTGAAGCACCGGGGACGGATCTGTCTTGTCGATGTGATGTTCGAGCACGAGGAGGCCCGTGAACGGTACCGACGCTTGAAGGAGCGCGAAGGGGATCAAGCGGTCTTGCAGTCACTTCAAGAGCGGATGTATGCGGACAAATCGAAGCTGCTGGCTTGGCTCCGAGATCATGGTTATGTCACCATGCACCAAGCCTATTCCGAAGTGCTGCATATCGTCTATGCGATTCGAGCATCGGATTAGGGCTTGAGCTTCTCCTAACGTGAACCTCTATGCTGGGTGTGGAAAGATGAACGCCGAGGAGGATGAGGGATGAATCAGAAGGAGACGCAAGGGATAACAGGCACTGAACAGCAAGGGGCAGGCAGCCTCAGTAGTACGGAAGTCTATGCCCTTCCTGTTGCAGAACGGTATGATGCCTTGATTATGAAGGAAGATCATGCGAAGAACATCGATTATTTCCTAGGGAATGTTATTGCGGATGGGAGCGGGGCCTTGCAGCTCGATGTGCTGGATCTAGGAGCGGGTACAGGTAGGCTCTCCTGTATGGCAGCACCCTATGTCAGATCGATAACGGCCTTGGATGCCTCTGAGGGCATGCTGAAGCAGGCGGCGATGAAGCTGGCAGGAACGGGGCTGCAGCAAGTTCATATTCAGGTTGCCGACCTGCGGGGACGACTTCCGCTGGAAGACCAGTCGGTAGATCTCGTTATGGCCGGTTGGAGCATCTGTTATGTGGCCAGCGAGAATCATCCGCAGCATGAATCTTACTTGAAGGCGCTGATGCAGGAGATTCGTCGGGTGCTGAGGCCCAGCGGGAAGGTGATGATTCTCGAGACACTGGGGACAGGTAATGCACAGCCGGAGCCGGCAACTTTCCTCGCCGACTATATGAGGGTGTTGGAAGAAGAGTATCATCTGACGAAGACGATTCTGGATACGAGCTTCAAATTCGATTCAGTAGAGCAGGCGGAAGTGTTGTGCCGAGATTTTTTCGGTGATGCGGTAGGGGATTGGATAGAGCGGGAGCAGAGCCTGGTGGTTCCGTCTTGGACGGGCATTTGGCTGGGAGAACTCTAATTCGGAGAATAAGAATCATAAGATTCGAGCGATACTATAGCAGAATGGAAAGAAATGAAATAATTGTTATAGGCATGCGCGCGGGAACGTGGTACAGTGGAGTTCGTCCAATTGGACAGAATTTCAAATACGAAGCGAATTAGCGATTCAGATCGCGGCGCTTACGTACCATTTTCCCACAGATAGGAAGGATTTAGAACTATGGCACAACCAGAGGAACAGTCACCTCGAGAACGCTGGATGCAGCTCGTCAAGAATGTCTGCGTGACGATCGTCTGCGGGATACTTGTCGGTCTCGGCATTCAGTTATTCTTAACGCCTCATCAATTATTAAGCGGAGGTATTCCGGGAATCGCGATGATTATGCAGTACGCGGCGAACTGGAATGTATCTCTCGTCTATTTCGTCCTGAACGTACCGGTCATTGTATGGGGCTGGATCTCGCTCGGTCGGAAGTTCATTTTACTTAGCTTGCTGTCCGTCATCGTAACGACGATTACGTTGGAGTACATTCCGGCTTACCAGGTCACGACAGACCCGATCATGGGCGCCATCATCGGCGGGATTGTGATTGCCATCGGCGTAGGGTATTCCCTGCGTGTCGGAGGATCGACGGGTGGATTCGATATCATTGGATTTATTGTAACAAAAAAAAGAGATTTTCCGCTCGGTACGGTGCTGTCGGTACTCAACTCGGTCATTATTGTAATTCTCGGATTCTTGATTAGCTGGGATGTTGCATTCTATTCCCTACTCTCCTTGTTCATTAAAGGCAAATGCATTGATATGATTCATGTGCGTCATATGAAAGTGACGGCTTTTATTATTACGCAGAAGAAAGATCTGATGGCGGAAGAACTGATCAAGTTCCCGCATGGCATTACGATGGTGAAGGCGTATGGATGCTACAGCCATACGGAGAACTATATGCTGATGACTGTAACGACGCGCAGCGAGCTGCCAAGCCTTCGCAAACGCGTGCTCGAGGTGGATCCAAGAGCATTCATTAATATCGTGCAGACGGCCGAAGTGGTGGGGAGATTCCGCCGCGTTATTTAATTTTATAGCTATTCATGCGACGCGCCTTCGGGCGCGTTTTTTGGTATGCGTGCCATGTGTAAAAAATGTACTCTTCGGCGAATGGTACCCTCCGTTTCCGTTAATACTAAGAAGTATGTCTGTTCGCAAAAACTCGTATGTGCAGGAAATGGAGGAATCGAACTATGGTACGACTGCTTATGAAGCTATCGAAGTTATTAGGACTTGTGATTCTTGTTAGTTCATTAACGCTCGTGACAACCGGATTGATTGTCAATTCGTATATAGATAGCGTATTGAAGAAGTTCAACATCCAGCTCGAAGGCAAGCCGTTCGCGCTGTCTTCGCTATGGGGCGGGAGCAAGCCGGCGAAGACGGAGTCCGGCGTGACGACAGGAAAGTCTGGCGACGCAGAGAAGCCGTCGTCCGCTAAGACGCAGGATGGCGCCGTCCCCGCATTCGGCGGGGTGACGGAGCCGCCAGCGGCGAACGGCGGCGGGTCTGGCGATTCCGCCGCCGGAGAGGGCAACGCCCCTACGGGAGGCACGACCTCGGGCGACACAGGCGCCGCAGGCACCTCGGGCAGCAGCACGGGCACGGGTACGGGCAGTGCTGCGGAGCCAGGAGCAGCCACGACCACGCCGAAGGAAGACGTGGTCATTCCTTCGGATGCCATCGCCAAGGCGAAAGATGGCTTGTCGACGGCCGAGAAGGAGAAGGTGTTCACGACGCTCATCTCCAAAATTCCAGCGGATGAGCTTCAGACGGTGCTGAACGCCGTAGAAGACGGGCTGACTGGAAGTGAGTTGACAGAGGTGGAGCAGATTATCGCCAAATATGTGAGCACCGAAGAATATGACAAATTAATAGAATTATTGAAGCAATAGACCCCAAGGGACAATCTGGAATCCATGGGATGGAAAATGTCTGACGCACAAGATGTGGTATGCGCTTCCAAATCTAAAATCAATCTATAGACAGGTGTGCGAACACCTGTTTGTTTTTATCTATCGAGCTGAGTCTAAAGACGCTGATTTGACATAATCGACAAATTCTGGAACACGACTCTATTCCTAGTCGTGGAGTTGAATTTGGTAGGAAAGCTGTGGTAAAGTAGTTTCGTTGAGCAAAAAGGTTAAAATTTTGACACTTTTTGCAGAACTGGAAATCAAAAATACCACGCAAAGGAGAAGAGTATGTCGGATGTAAATGAAAAATCACGTTTTACGTTACCAGCATGGCTGAAGCGTCCTAAGAAACAATTGATCATCGCCGTCGGTAGCTTGTTCTTCGTAGGTGTGGCTGCTTTTGCAGGCAACCAGTATGTAACAGCGAACACGGTCGAATATTATAAAGTATACATGAATGGCAAGGAAATCGGTTCCGTCAACAACAAAGCGCTCGTAAGTCAATTAGTTGAGCTTAAGACAAAGGAAGCGAAGAAAGATTACCCGAATGTACATATGTCGCTAAATGCAGATCAGATTAGCTACAGTGCTACGAAGGAATATAAACCAACGGTAGATAATAACGAGACGTTAGACAAACTCGGCAAGCTTCTCGTGCCAACGGCCGTAGGGGTTGCGCTTGAGGTTAATGGCAAAGTCATAGGTACCGTGAAGGACCAAGAGACAGCCGATATGCTGCTCGCAAAGGTGAAGAGTCAATATGAGCCAGCGGCCAAAGCGCCTGCCAACCAAGTGAGAACGCTCTCCGTGAGCGCGGCGCCGGCCAAGAACGTGAAGACGCCGATGAAGCGTCTTGAGTCGATTGGGTTCAAGGAAGAAGTCGAGACGGTTCCCGTGAAGTTAGATCCGTCTAAGATTCTATCGGAGAAAGAAGCTTATCAGCTGCTAACGAAGGGTGAAATTGCTCCGATTACCCATAAAGTCAAGGAAGGCGATACCATCTCAGGGATTGCACACAAGTATGGTGTAACCCAAGGTGCGATCTATAAGAACAATCCAACGGTTGATGAATTTACACTGAAGATAGGTCAAGAACTGGATTTGACGGTGTCGAAGCCAGCACTTACGGTGGCAACCGTCGAGAAAGTAACGGAGAATATCGTGATTGAGCCGCAGACGATTATCCAGAAGGATCCGAAGATGCGGGCAGGTCAGTCGAAGGTGATCCGTCAAGGGAAACCGGGACTGAAGCAAATGTCGTATATGTTAACAAAGCATAATGGCGATCTGGTCATTGAGCAGTGGCTCGGACAGAAGGTCATTACAGCAGCAATACCAGAGATTATTGTACGCGGGACGAAGGTTGTGATCGGTGAAGGTTCAGGGAACTTCGCATATCCTGTCTCGGGTGCAAGCTTGTCGAGCCCTTACGGCAAACGTTGGGGACGTACGCATAAAGGAATCGATTTAACTTCGTCGAACCACAACATCAAGGCGGCGGATGACGGCGTCGTCACGTTCGCAGGCACGAAGAGTGGTTACGGGAATGTCATCATTGTGAACCATAAGAACGGCTACGAGACGCTGTATGGACATCTGAACAGCATTAAAGTGAAGAAAGGTGCCGTCGTCGAGAAAGGTCAGCTGATCGGTATTATGGGCAACACGGGACGTTCCACAGGTACACATTTGCATTTCGAAATTCACAAGAATGGATCGCTTCGGAATCCATTAAGTTTCTTATAGATTAGAGCTTACAGCACTTATATCGGTATAAAGGTTAGATTCGATGAGAGCACCATGGAACGTTTATCGTTCGATGGTGTTTTTTTCTTTGCTTGGCGGCATCTTGTTGTTAGGAAAGGCTCGTCCCCATGTGTTAGAATAGAAGAATCATGGATAGTTAGGGGCGGTTGATCTAATGCTGGGTAAAATTCTTGTAGTCGACGATGAACAGCCGATTGCGGATATATTGAAATTCAACTTAGAGAAAGAAGGCTATCAGGTTATATGTGCATTTGACGGGGGCGAGGCGGTAGAGCTGGCGCTGCAAGAGAAGCCAGACCTGATCTTGCTGGATCTTATGCTGCCTGTGAAGGACGGCATGGATGTCTGTCGTGAGGTGCGGCAGCACCTGCAGACACCGATTATTATGTTAACAGCCAAAGATACGGAAATTGATAAAGTGCTCGGCCTTGAGCTAGGGGCGGACGATTATGTTACGAAGCCTTTCAGTACGCGAGAGCTGCTTGCACGTGTGAAGGCTCATCTGCGTCGTCAGACGAAGGTCGTACAGACCTCGGCAGTTGATACGGCGACAGAGGAGCGACAAGGGGTCGCGTATTTCAATCTGTTCATTGATACGGATATGTACGTAGTCTATAAGAATGGCGAGCCGGTGGATCTGACGCACCGGGAATTCGAGCTTCTGCACTATATGATCCGCAGCAGCGGGAAAGTAATGACACGGGAGCATCTATTGCAAGCGGTATGGGGCTTCGAATATTTTGGTGATGTGCGGACGGTCGACGTGACGATTCGTCGCTTGCGCGAGAAGATTGAGGACGATCCGAGTAAGCCGGAATTGATTACGACGCGTCGCGGTCTCGGTTATATGATGCGCAGCCCAAAAACGGGAGGACTGTAAGTTCATGAAATGGGTACGTTTTTTTCGCACGATCCAAGCGAAGTTAATCATTATCTATGTGCTGCTCATCTTGATTGCGATGCAGCTCATTGGTGTGTATTTCGTGAGCGTGATGAAAAATTCGTTAACGAGCGGCTTCACGCGGGATTTGAACAGCAAGGGTGAGATGCTCTCGATCTATGCCGTGCGTTATTTGACGCCGAAGGTAGATGATCAGACGTCAGACGCCTTGAGTATTGAAGGGCTGAATGATCTTGTTCGGGACCTTATTAACATTAATGACGGGGAAATCCAGGTGCTGGATGCGTCGGGAAAAGTGCTCACGACTTCACTGCAAGCGCATCAGGCCTATATTGGGCGTAAGAACACCCAGACGGTTGTCAGCCGGGCGCTACAAGGTATTCGCGATAATGAAGACGAGATGATCGACGAGAACCGGGTGCGGAAGAAAATCGTCGCGAAGCCGGTCATGAACGGCACAAAGGTCGTTGGTGCGATTTATATCGTCGCTTCGATGAAGGAGCTCTACGATACGATCGAGCGCATTAATAATATATTTGTCTCCGGGACATTGATTGCGCTTGGATTGACGGCTCTGCTCGGGATCATTCTGGCTCACACGATCACGAGTCCGATCAAGGAAATAACGAAGCATGCGACCGATGTCGCCGAAGGGAATTTCGAGCTGCGATCGCCAGTAATGGGCAATGATGAGATCGGCCAGCTCAGCGAGGCGTTCAACTATATGACCCAGCGGCTTCATCATGCCTTATCCCTCCATGAGGAGGAGAAGGAGAAGCTGCAGTCGGTCTTAACGAATATGAGCGACGGCGTATTGGCGACCGATGAGCAGGGTCATATCATCGTCATGAACCGCCGCGCGAAGGAGATGCTCCGGGTCGAGGAGCGGGGCGCGACCGATCAAGATATCACCGAGCTGCTCGGCATCTCGATGCAGCATATCAATACGTTGGAACAAGAGGCGAGACCATCGATGCTAATGAAGCTGGGCCTCGATCAGGAGCAAGAGCAAGAGGTCATCCTCCGGGTCATGTTCTCGACGATCCATCGCCGCGGCGAAGGGGTAACGGGGATCATTGTTGTCCTGCAGGACGTCACCGAACAGGAGAAACTCGAACAATCACGGCGCGAGTTCGTCGCGAACGTGTCACATGAGCTGCGTACGCCGCTCACGACAATCAAGAGTTACGTCGAAGCACTGGATGATGGAGCGCTCGAGGAGCCGCAGCTCGCTGGCCGATTCGTTGGCGTCATCCGCAATGAGACGGAGCGGATGATCCGACTCGTAACGGACCTGCTGCATCTGTCCCGTCTCGATTCGAAGCAGGCGATTCTGCGCAAGAAGCCGACGAACATGGTCGAGATGCTGGAGGAAGTGGCAGACCGGTTCTCCTTCCAGATGAAGCAGCGGCGCATTAAGCCGTCAATCTTCATTGCGAACGGCATCGAGCAAGTGGTGCTCGACCGAGATCAGATTGATCAGGTACTTGATAACTTGATGTCCAATGCGATTAAATATACGCCTGACGGCGGCGTGATTGAACTTGAAGCGCATAAAGCAGGCGCTGACCGGATTGCGATCTCGATCAAGGACACCGGCATGGGGATTCCGAAGAAGGACCTGGATCGCATCTTCGACCGCTTCTATCGTGTCGATAAAGCGCGATCACGCAGTATGGGCGGTACGGGGCTTGGGCTGTCCATTGCCCGGGAAATTGTGAAGGCGCATGGCGGTACGATAAATCTTGAATCAGAGCTAGGCGTAGGCACCAAGGTGACGTTCACGATTTCTACACTGGATGAAGGAAGTGAGGCATCATGATGGAGAAATCCAAGACCATTATCCTGACTTTCTTGGTCGTGCTTAGCTTGATACAGAGTTATTTCCTATCCTATAGCATGCCGAACTTCGAGCCGATTCAGAAGTCTGAGAGCAGTTATGTGAAGACGGAAGAGATGGGGCCGGAGGAGAAGATCGAGAATCTCGTCTTCCCGGAGCAGATGGTGCTGCATTTGGGCGGAGGGAAGCATACGGTATTCTCGCCGGATTATATTTTCTACAAAGAAATTTTCAAGCGTCTGCAAGGGCGTAAATTCGATGTATTCCAACGGACCTCTACGCACCTGCTGGATCTATCCCGTATTCGGAATGAAGACCCAGGAATTGAGCTGGTATTCGGACAGGGTGTACCTGTGACGCTGCTGCGCAAAGTGATGCAAATTCAAGGGGATCCGGAATTCGGGGATGAACTGATTAACCGAATCTGGATATTCACCTCAGACGATAAAGAGACCGTACGCGCGCTGTTCTTCAGCAGCAAGAACCAGGTGGTTTATGAGGCGACGAAGGCCGATTTGACCGTGCAGGACGTGAAGCAGCATGTGGAATTCGGGCAAGCATGGGACAGTTACCGTCTGTTGTATGATCAATACTATTTGCCGGATAAGCCGCTGAATATGGTGCAAATTGAGGTGCCATACGAGGTATTTACCGCCGAGCAGATGCAGCACAATCTCTTCTTCGATCCAAGCACGACGCGGAATATTAAGGAGAAGGATGGCTCAGAGATCTATACGGACAGTAAGCGGAGTCTGCAAGTACGCCCCGAACATCAATGGGTAACGTATTCGGACCCGGTTGCGCGGGTAGAAGGCGCGAATGACGTCAGTGAGAACGTGCTCTCGGCTGTACAATTCGTGAATCAGCATGGAGGTTGGAATGGAACGCATCGGCTTACGATTTCACCTATACAGGTGGATGGTACAGAAGTGGTCTTCCAGCAGTACTATGGCGGGTACCCGATTGTGACGGACTCGTTGTTCCGGTTCGGCAGCATTCGGCTTAGCGTGCAGCAAGGCGTTGTAACGAGCTACCAACGTTCATTGATATACCTTGATGATCGGGCGTCACTGAAGCAGCTTCGAACGCTGCCAGGGGGCGATGAGCTCGCGAAGATGTTCAAGCGGTACCTCGATCAAACAAATAACAAAGTCCAGTGGATTTTCCCGGCGTATCGCCCGTTCCTAACGGAGAAAGTGATTCGGTTAATACCGACGTGGGCGGTTCGTCTTGAGGATGGTTCCATGGATTATTTGAAATAACAGCAGGACTGTATCATTATCGCTGAAAAGGAGGATGTCCATGGATTGGAGTCGTGCGAAGAGTGTATTGATTCTGGCTTTTCTGATTCTCAACATTATTCTCGGGTACCAGTTATGGCTTGATGTCAGGGAGCAGCTAAGCTCCAATCTAGACTGGACCTCGCTGCCGGAAGATACGAAGAAGCAAATGGAGATGAAGCTCATTCAGGTGCAGGGCAAGATCCCGTCTGAGACACCAACGCTAACCGAGCGGACGTTCCAGTTCGTCGATGAGGAGCAGGTTACGAAGCGGGTGAATTTGGCAACGCCAATCTCGAGTCAGTTGATTTATATTGATGAGAAGGAATTACGTAAAGCCTTGAAGGATGCAATCCCGACGATTGCTTCGTATTCCTATGATCAGCCTACGAGCTCGGACGGTGTCTTCCGGCTTCAGTATATGCTCGATAACAAGTGGCCGATGTTCGAAGTCAGCTTAGAGCTGTTCTACGCGAACCAGAACATTGTGGCGTATCGGGAGAATAAGGTGGTTGAGCTTGAATCCAAGGAGAAGGACGATAAGGGGCAAAAAGTGCTGCCGGCAACGAATGCACTGGGGATTTTGATTGAGAAGTTCCTGCCGACGGGTTCGGTCGTGAAGGAAATGAAGCTTGGGTATCATGGGCAGGTCTATAACGAGACGCTCGTGACCGCGCCGGCTTGGCGAATTGTACTGGAGAGCGGTGATATTTACTTCGTGAATGCGATTAGCGCCGAAGTCTATCATCCTAAGGGAGAGCAGCAGAAGGAGTAGTGAGTGATGGGGATGGAGTTTACGGTGTTGTCGAGTGGATCTACCGGCAATGCGACAGTTGTGCAGAATGAGTCTGCGACGGTGCTCGTTGATGTCGGCCTAAGCATGAAGCGGATGAATGAATTGTTCGAGGAGCAAGGTATTCAGCCTGCGAATATTGATGCGGTCATGATTACGCACGAGCATTCGGATCATATTAAAGGTCTTGGCGCGCTGGCGCGTAAATATGATTTGCCGATCTATGCGAACGAGGCGACATGGGAAGCGTTAGAGAAGCATATTGGTAATATTGCAGAGGAAAAAAAGGTCGTGATGCAGACGGGCGAAGCGATCGATTTCGGGACGCTGCGCGTGGAATCGTACGGAATCTCGCATGATGCTGCCGAGCCTGTCGGGTATTGTTTCTACGATGGCGAAGAGAAGCTGAGCCTGGCGACAGACCTCGGCTATATGAGCGATAAGGTGAAGGCGGCGATCTCGGACTCGGACGTCCTTGTGCTGGAATCCAATCATGATGTGGAGATGCTGCGGATGGGTCGGTACCCGTGGAATATTAAGCGGCGCATCCTGAGCGATGTTGGGCATTTGTCCAATGAAGCATCGGGCGAGGCACTGAGTGAGCTGATGACAGCGAAGCTGAAGCGGACGTATCTGGCGCATTTAAGCCGAGAGCATAACCTGATGGATCTTGCCAAAATGACGGTGCGGGATGTCATGGAGGATCATGGGCACTTTTTCAAAGAAAAAGAGTTCGAGCTAAGAGATACCTACTATGATCGTCCTACGCCATGGGATAAGGTGGGAAAACCATAAGCTGATCGAGTTCATTAGCTTTGGCGGCGATTTCTTCGCGTGTGAATAGACCTTTGTCTACGAGCAATTCGATGAGTGTGCAGAGGGCGAGAGTGTTGCGGTAATGCTCCTCCTTGAGGTCTGCAAGCTTCGCTACGAGGTTCACATGCTCCAATGTACGGTTGGCCATTGTCATTGTAATTCGTCTCCTTTCATAGGTTTGTTTGTGTTATGATAGGGAAGAATAGAGAAGTAGATTTGTCACAGTCTCTATTATCTAGCTTTTATCGTCTCTAGTAATATTGTAGGCAGTTAGGGGTCAAAACATTCCTACGATTTTTGCGAGATTGAGAGAGGGGATGACCCGAGTGAGCTTTTTCGATGATGATTTCTATTCACCGAAGGTTTCTAAGCCTATCAAAAAGTTATTAGCGCGCAGAGCTGCACGTGGTCTGGGTCCCAGAAAACGTTGGTCTACGCTTCAAATATCGGTCGTAAGCTCGGTGTGCAGCGCAGCGGTCGGGATTCTTCTATTCAGCTGGATAACCGGCGCAGGAAGCCATGTCGGCGTGAGCGCACGTCCTGACTCAGGGATGGAGATGAAGAGTCAAGGTGCGATGTCCTCCGATCCGTTCGAACGAATTATTGATGTATCCGATCAAGTCAGCCCGTCGGTCGTGAGCGTCGTGAACCGTCAGAAGAAGGATGCGAAGACGGTGGATGCGGGGCTTGGATCGGGGATTATTTTTAGAAAAGAAGAAGGACGTGCGCTCATTCTTACGAATGCGCATGTGATCGAAGGCGCAAATGCCGTACAAGTGGTTCTGAACAATAATGCAAGGAAAATAGAGGCAACGGTCGTTGGGAAGGATCATACGACGGATATCGCGGTCCTATCGGTGGAGGATGATAATCTTCCAGAAGCGGCGGTGCTGGGGGATTCAACGAAGCTTCGTCGCGGCGAGATGGTACTCGCGATCGGTAATGCGCTGGGGTTAGGCGATTCCCTGTCGTATGGGATCATCAGTAAGACGCTTCAGGTCGTTCCTGTCTCGCTGAGCGGTGACGGCACTTATGATTGGGAAGCAGAGGTTATCCAGACCGATGCGGCGATCAATGAAGGCAACAGCGGCGGTGCACTGGTGAATTTGCAGGGGCAAGTGATTGGTGTGAATTCGATGAAGATCGCCGATGTCGGCGTCGAAGGGATCGGTTTCGCGATTCCGATTAATCAGGCGATGAAGATCGCGAATGAGATCATCCAAGAGGGCCGTGTGATACGCGCTTATATGGGGGTCTATACGATTGATCTGAACAATGACTATGCACCGATTACGGAGGAGCAGCGGAAGAGTCTGAAGCTGCCGTCGACCGTGAAGGACGGGGTCATCGTCATGGAGGCGAGTGGTCCGTCGGCGTCGGCGGGACTCGAGCTGAATGATGTCATCGTGAAGCTGGATAACCAGGAGGTCGATTCGACGCTTGAACTTCGCAAGTACCTGTATCAGCAGAAGAAAGTCGGCGATACGATGCTGGTCTCGTACTATCGGGAAGGCAAAGGAATGACTACGGAAGTGAAGTTAACCGATCGGCCTCAGGAGTAGACCGGGACCGATTCGGATACGCTAATAGCAGCTAAGAGAAAGAGGGACATGTGCATGTATGTCGTATGTAAAGATCACGTTGAATTAGCCATTGATCGATTCGTCGATGAATTCGAAGATGCACCGGATGTGGTGGATCTGAACGAGGTGGATTTCCCGCAGTGGAAGCCGCCGGTCAAATGTATGGAATGCGAGCATGAAGCGAAATTCCTTATCGTGTAGGTGAAGGGCCCGAGAGATCGGGCTCTTTTTTTTGGCTATTTTGAGTTCTGAGGCCTGTGGATATGTCGGTAACATGGCGTTTTGGCAGAAAAACTTAGATATCCACAGGGTTTTGGGGTGGTTTTCATGGGGGAGGTTGTTGATAACGTCCTCGATTTGGCATGGAGAGCATGGTTCCTCAGGGACTTTAATGTCTGTAAAGGCGTAGAATGCATTCTAAGGGTGGTTTGAGGGGAGGAATCGTTTGGAGTAGGTTCACGCACATGAAGGCTGGCAGAGGGCAATTAGGTCGGTTTTATGTTGGCACAGCTTGTTAAAGCATCATCCTATCGGCGTAACTTCGTTATTCTTCGCATTATCGATCTTCTCACGATCTACAAAACCTCCTTGTACCCCTATGATTTAGCCGCATTCCGTTTAAATCGATTTTATATCGCATAGTACGCCTGTTGGGTATAAAAATCGTTCTGAGAGAGCCATGTCATTAGGCATTTTTGGGGCAATTTCGTGAGGGAGAGGAGGTCAAATGTACTTGATTTTAATATTACATATAACTAACATCAAAATGTATGTATATGTCATATATTTTTTTGACATTTGTAATAAACATCCAAACGATGTCATGAATCATTTCATCCCCTCCCTCTTTTTGCGGTTTTTCACCCTATTTTGACGATTTTTTCGGATTTTCGCCCCGATTTTCCATCCAAATTTCGTGGCGGTTCGATTTTGTAAGATATTAGGTGTCGTTCACTTCGTCACCACTAATTCCGATATTAGTATTACTATATAGAACTACTACTATTTTCGAGCAGTAGAATTCATTGAAATCCCTTTGCTTATGGTATAATGATGCGATTATAAAGGTCGAACCAGACGTAGAAGGAGCGAATTTCTTTTGAATATACAGATCGTGTGTGTAGGTAAGTTGAAGGAGAAGTACTTGGTACAAGGTATTGCAGAGTATAGTAAGCGTCTCGCGCCATACGTGAAGCTAACCGTACATGAGGTGCCTGACGAGAAGGCGCCAGAGAACATGAGCGATGCAGAGATGCGCCAAGTTCAGGAGAAGGAAGGCGACAAGATCATGTCGCACATTAAGCCGGACACGCATGTCGTGGCCCTCGCGATTGGCGGCCAATTGTGGTCGAGCGAGGATCTCGCTGCACATATGGACAAGCTCGGTACCTATGGCACGAGTACGATTGCCTATGTCATCGGCGGCTCGAACGGCCTTTCTGAGGCGGTGCTGTCGCGTGCGCAATCGAAGCTCTCTTTCGGCCGCATGACGCTGCCGCATCAGTTGATGCGACTGGTGCTGGTGGAACAGATTTATCGGGCGGTGAAGATTAATCGGGGGGAACCGTACCATAAGTGACGGCGAAAAATTAGGAGTGAAAAAGTTCGTCTCGCCATATATTTGCCCTGTTCCTATCCGTGATGATGGAAGATAATTCAGATAGAGGTATGGCTAATCAGCTTCGGAATAAGTTATATCATGAAGTTCGTAAACATAAAATTATTTGAAATTAGATTTACCTTTAAGTAGTAATAATCAAGCATGGAAGAATGCAATTGAGATATTTATAGATAGAATGGAAGGGAGGTTCTTGTTATTAATTCAATATTACTCAGATAACATAAGGGTCGATAACAGACATATTGATTATAGCTTCGGCTCAGTGGCATTATGCTGTTTGTTTATAGAAACCTTGCATCAATTTATAATGGACTTGATGAAACGGTTTTTAGAGGACATCGGGAGGCGTTTATAAAGTTTTTGACTAAAAGCATTTTTTCAGTTAGTACTTCACTAGAAGAACTGCTGGTTATTTTTACTCAGATATTCGTAATGGAATTCTTCATCAGGCCCAGACAAAAAGGAATACACAGCTTACTTTTGACCAGGATGAAATGGTTACCGAGATTGAGAATGGAATTCGTTTAGATGTAATTAAATTTAAGGACGAATTATATAGACCGCCTTAGTCAAAGCTCGGATATCGAACTTAGAGAAAATTTTATAAGGAAGATGAACTACATAACAACAATAGATGTTGTAAGTAACTCAAGAAGGCAATAACCCGTCTACGCCCGTGTTAAACGTCTTTTCATAGAACTTCTTCATAACTATCGGTAGTAGAGCGAGAGGGCGTTCAGCTAATGGGTACGATAATGCAACTAATTGATTAATTATTACGTCTAACATATGGAAAAATGAGGTATAAAATAAATCGAGCGTGGCATTACAAAGTTTTGCAATCGGATTTAAAGATGCTTGTGAGGATGACACTGTCATCAGGGATTTATTCTCTCGCGCCGAATTGGATTGATCATAGATTAATATTTGGGTGGTAAGTAAGGTGACTCAAAGAATTACATAAAAAATAGAGGTGTTTATTAGCTGAAAAACAAAAACGTTTATATTTTCTAGCGAATATCATCGATTTACCGTCTACAGTTCGAATATATTGCAATTTTTGCGGGATTTCTTCGTATGACGGGAGTATATTGATTGAGTGAACACAGGGAGGATACTGGGATGAGAATGCCAAGCGACAGCGAGCTGACATTGCTATTCGATGGAGATGGGCGACAGCTTCAACAATTTATTGAGAAGCATCATGAAAAACTCAAGCGCTATCAATTGATGGATGATGAGAATGAATTGGCGGACGAGCTCGCGATCAAGGAGCAAATTCCGATTGTGTTTGCTTTTGTATACAGCGTCACTGTAGATTGGGGAGAGGATGACGAGGAGATCGTCCGATTGTTCGGTAAACGGCTTCTAGATGAAACGGTCGAGGTGACGTCTACGGACAAAGGATTGGACGTTACCTACAATGGACAACTGCATTCGATTGCGCTTACCTTTACCGGAAATGATCGCTATATCACGATTCGCGGCTTTCAGGATCTGATCCGGGACAAATACGAAATTCGACTATTTGAGGCCTCGTATCTTTCTGATACGCACGATTTTTTGATTTTACCGAAGCGGCAGTGGGAGGAACTGGATGCCCGGTATCCGGTGCGGAATAGGGAGATATTCCGTGTCATCGATGATGAGCTGGATTTTCCGTAACCAGGATGTTTTTGCCCTGATTTGCTTGGGATAAGACAAAAAAGAGCTATAGCTGCGACAATAGTTTCATTTTTATAGCGGTTCGTATGTAAAACAAGAGCAATCAGGGATTTATTCTCTCGTGCCGAATTGGATTGATTAGAGTACAAGGGAGCTGGCCGCGACAGCTCCTTTTCGCATTTTTCGCCGATAGACCCGTTAAGCTGAACCGTACCACAAATGAGGCGAAATTTTTGGCCTTGAACGCTCGCGTGGCGCGGAAAGTTGCCCCCGAGTGGGAGATGGGGCTGAGGCCACCCTGGCGGAAGATCGCCGCGCAGGTAGGCACGTGCTGACCGTTGCAGACAGTTCGAAGGGGGCGCGTGAGGCGCAAGTACTTTTTGCGCTAATTGGCGGGTCGGATCATGACTGAAGCACATCGAATCGGCGGCTAGTTCCGCTCACACTAGTTTACTAGAGTGCGAAAAAACAGTTCCATTTAATGGAACTTCCGCTGTAAATATGAGATGATTTATATGGAAGTTTCAAATCGGAGGGGATGACGCAAGAGTATGATCGAACAAATAGAGCTGCTCGTCAAAACAGGCTTTCTTAGCCGAGAGGAAATCTTCGAAATATTAACGGAGGAATATGACATTTCAATTGAAGAGGAGCAGCTTCAGACAGAAATAAACAGCTTGTTCAATCGTCATATGGAAGCTTCTAAACAATGGGCTCGTCCAACGCATTTTGAAAATCTAGCGACGGTCTTTGACATGCTTTGCGATGGAGGCATCATTGCACTGCATAATGCCGGCATTACGATAAGCGATGGCATTGACGTTGCTAAAGAATGTTATGAAGAACTGATTGAACGAGGAAAACTGCCTGCGGGCTACTGTTTTTATCACGAGCAGGATATTGAGAGAGCTATCGACAGTAATGTATTGCCCATTGCCTTCGGCACGTTCAGAGAAAATCCGGAACACGCTGTCAATGTGGCGGATGTCATCGTTTCGTTTTTTGAAAGCTTTGGTTTTCATGTGCTTTGGAATGGCGATATCAATAGCCGTATTGAATTGCGGGATTTTGAATGGAGAAAGACGTATAGCGAGCATGAATCTTATGGGGTGGAACGCGCTGTTGAAATCATAGCGCAATCCAGTTATGACCTTGCCTTCAATGCCCCGCGTCCTGCGGATGTTGGCGGCGGAAAAGCGGATTCGGACTTACCCCCATATACCAAGCGTACTTTTTCGGAAATCAAGCACTTGCTCCCTGCAGATTGCTGGGCTTACTCTCGCAACGAGAAGAATAACGGCGAATTTGAAACTGAAACGGTGCTTGTATATGACGGAGACTTGGGCGTCGACCATATCCATCTTGATTATCCATTGGGAATCGATGCGCAAAGAGGGCGCGGGCAGCATGAGGCATGGCTTGAGCAGCAATCGGTGTTTTTAATCTTGATAACAGGGGACCTGATTGTCCGTAACTACATCTATAATGAAAATACGGACGGTTCAACAGGCTTGATTGTGCTGGGCAATGTACAAGCCTCCAATATCATTGTCGGCGGTCAAGAAATCTATATCTGCGGCAATCTTGAAGTGAAGGAATTATTTTGGGGCGAATATAATCATGGAATGCTTAGCGTACGCGGAAACATGACGGCTTCCTTGTTTGTAGAAACAGACGAATACTATGTAGGGATAAAGGGTGAACGCCATTTCAAGAAACATTGGGTGGATGCAGATGAGTTTGATGAAAATGACGTTCAAACGGTGCTCGCAGAAGGGTGCTATTGGATTGAAGATCATGATGAAAATTATGAGAGTGAAACACAGCTCAATAGAGAAGGAATGTTCAATAGACTGAAGGCAAACCAGCCCCTTGTCATGGAAGAGTGGCCGGAAGAACCGCCGCGGATTTTTGAGAATGAAGAATTGAGCGTGAACAATTTGCAGCGAATCATGGCCTCTCCTTTATTCGGGGAGGATGACACTTACAGATTTTATATAGACGATGTAAGTATAAAGGTGAGTCGACCTTATCTTAATGAAGCAGGCAAGAAAGTCGGCGGTAACATTTATATCCTGCAAGATGATACTTACGCCGTATTCATTTACATAAAGGAAAGTAAAAAGCTTTTTACTACTACGAAAATTTCTCTTGATATAATTTATCAAAACAATGCCGGGGAGGATTGGTATCAGTTGGATGACCGTTCTCCTGCACCGTACGTACAGCTCCTGAAACATTATTGGCCCCGTATACTGAAGGAAATCACCTATAGGGAAAGCCTCAACGCGGAAAAGATTGCCTATTGGCAAGGGCAGCTCCGTGACACGGTAACGGTTGAAAAGATCGAGCGAATACTCGCTTTGCCGATCATAACGGAAAAGTTCAATAACTACTATGATGAAGACAAAAGCGGTTTCTGGAGCGGCAGTCTTCATTACTGTTTCCGATTGCCCAAAGGAGAAGATAACCCCCGCATCGGCGGGGGTAAAGAAAGACGCGATTTGTCGTTATTCCCTACGATTGATGGTGATTTTGATGTATTCTTATATCACTTCGATATCGAAACAAGCGATGACGGTATAAAAAAGGTTGTATTAAAATTTCAGCCGCATAACGAAGGGAATACCCGTCAGGTTGAAGCCGCAGAAATCAAGCACATTCAAACGGCACTTCGGTTCTGGAGCAGAATTGAGAATACTATTTTCTTGCATAATGACGATTTCCAGGCGGAACGGTAAGCGATTGGAAAAGTTTATAGTTGAGGAGATGGTGGCTGATGAAATTAAATAGTGATTTTTACAATAAATTTAATGAAAGGTTTGTCAACAATATTAAAAATACGCCTCAATTCATGAAGGATATGTTAGAAAATGCTTTTCCGGATGAAGAAACGCCCATCGATCACTGGGGCTCCGATTCGTTAGGGGGAGCCGAATTTTTTGTCGATAATACGAATCAAATCGTTAGAGTGATCAGCCTGGATTATGAGGATTCTGAGCGGTTTGGTGAAGACGATGAAGATTTGCTTAAGGATGAAGATAGACGCTTGAAACAATACGAAATGACAATTAACCAACATAAAGAGGACAACTCTCATTTTTTTGTTGATATTGTTGATCTGATAAAGGATGAACTGAAATTTACCGAACCTCAATACATTGCCGGGAACAATAGGCAAGTTTTTTGTGATTTCATGCCAAAACCTACCAGCGAAGACAATACTATATTTGAGGCTTCAGAATACTTTTTTAGCAGTGATGCGAACATAAGTGCTTTTTGGGTGCTTGGTGATCGAATCGCCTTTGTTCAATATGCGGAGTCCGAGGGGGAGGGAGACATTCAGATTTTTGTTACGATAGGCGTTGTCCGTAAATTGCAAGATTAAACAAGTTAATGGAGGAACCATGATGGCCATTCAATCCATTTTGCAAAAAATAAATGAAATAAAGGAGAAAAAAATAACTCTTCCTACCCAGCATAAAGCAATATCTATCAATCCTACGCTCAATGCTGATGAAATTTCTTTATTTGAGGAAAGTTTGAATGCTAAATTTCCCGATGACTTCAAGTGTTTTTTATCTGAAATAGGAAATGGAGGGTTTGGTCCCGGTCATGGAATCATTCCGCTTGGCGCGGAAATGATTATAGACCCGAGGATACCCATTGGAAATCAGGACACCATTGATACTGAAAAAGATTTTGCGTATGTATCGGCGTGGAACTATGAGCCGCTAAGACGCGCCATGGAGGATGGTTCTTCAGATCAAGACAAATTGATGGAATATTATTTTTCGGTCGACCGGATAGCAGGCGCTATCCGTGTATGCGATTGGGGCGGCGGCGGTCTGGGCCTGCTCGTTGTAAAAGGCAGTGAATATGGAAAAGTGTGGAGCGACTACCGAGGGGACTTTGGCGGTATTTTCCCTGAGACGATTTCAAGCGAAAATCTTGCACATATGTCCTTTCTGCAATGGTATGAGGCTTGGTTGGACGAAATCGTTTTGGAGGTGCCGCTGGAAGAGCGCCGGTTCTGGTAGGTCATGATTCTGCCGAGGGAGTGTAGAGATGATTCAAACCACCGAAAAGCTTATACAGCTGTTGAAATCCGGTCAAAAGCTAGATGCTAGCGTTCTTGCATCCTATTGCCGCTTAATATCGAAGTACGGAGACCGGGAGGATGCAGCGGCATTATTTCGAATCTTCGCAGAGCGTCCCTCCGATTACAAGCGTGAGCTGCTACTTGACCCCGTTATGAGATGTGGAGACTTGGCACTTGCGGAGGAGATCGATCCTTTTTGCTTTGAGCAGGGACGGCTTAAGGAAGGAATGCCTAGCGAGGTTCTTCATGTGATGGGGTATATGGGGTATGAGAAATATATCGATTATATGGTGGACTGCATCGGTGCAAACGACTGGCATCTGTGCGAAGATGCTTGCCTCGGACTGCTGCACCTTCCTTGTGAATCGCATGGGGAGAGGTTGGAGAGTGAGCTGGACAAGGTATACGGGCAGCCGCTTTTCCCTGAACTTTTACCTGCCCTGAGCTTTAAGTTTGCAAATGAACAAATTGTTTCCAGGCTGCTTGCGTGGGGGGAACAGGCATCAACGGATTGTAACGCGGGACTGATCCTTGGCATTTCCATGTTTGGCAGTACACAGAAAACACAAATTAAATCTATTTTAATGGAACCGTTTTGGGAAATGTACAGCAGCGGTACGGGGAGCCATTGGTGGGGCTATATGTCCATGCAGATGGTCGAGCTAACGTTCAGCGAACTCATCTCGGATCTAAAAGCGCAGACACCTGTAGCTCGGAAACATGCAGAGCATACCCCGGACGAACGGACGTTGGAACACCGGCTTGATGTTTTGCACGACCTGTTGGAATTGAAGCTGGCCGATGTTCCGCACCCTATCAGGTTTTCCCCGCTCAATCAAGAGTCTGTAATCGACCTCTACCAGGAGTTGTTTCAGTGGAGTAACGAGCATGAGGATGACTCGGTGACAGGCAGAGTTAGCACTTACCTTGGATACAACCACCGTCTGATGGAAAAGTACATGCAACTAAGAACGAGAATGGAAATGGGCATAAAGCAGGAATTAGAATTGGAGGTTTGGGCAAGCGGCGGCAAAAATCATATCTGAGGTGATAAGCTATAAATTTGCATAAATTTAGTCACGCGAAAGAGTTAATGCGCGTTGCGGATAGGATGTCTATAAAAGCAGCCTTACTCTCGAAGGAGCAGGGCTGTAAATATATTCTTGCGGCACTTGAAAAATATAAGCCTTGGAAGACGGAGGGGCACCTTTCTATTGGTGAAGATGCAAATAGCTTGTCCACAGACGATTACGAATTTTCTTTCTCGCTATCCATGGAGAGCGTTCCTGCTTTCATATTTTTCGAGCAAAATTATATAAATGAGTGCAATGTTGTGGTTGTTGATGATGCAAAGAATATTTCCTCGCTGATGGGAAATAGTCATGGTATGGAGTATTTCATCTCCGATGAGAGTCTTTCGTTCCTGATTTCCGTTAATTGGTATGTAATAGAGTATACTGGAGATATTGATTTATCAAAATGAGTGATACATACGGTCCCCATTAAAATGGTAAATTTGCAGGATTCCGATAGAACGCGATCTAGGGCAGAATGAACGGAGGGCCATGGATGATTGATTTTAACGCGGAAGTCATATCGGGGTATTCGATGGGTAATGTGGTTTTGGGGAGAAATATATCAGAGTATATCGATGAACTATATTCGCGGCACAGGACTCAGCTTAAAGAATATTCCGTTCCGGATGGCAAGGTAAGATCTGCCTATACATTGGATGGCACTATGACCATTGTTGTAGATTCTAGCGACCTGATCGTCTCTATTGGCTGCAATCAAAGTTATACGGGGCGTTATAAAGGGTGCTTGTATGCCGGGCAATCCATGAGGGATATCACCCGGCTGACATCCAGGCAGCGTATTTTTAATGGATCGCTGATCATTGATGATGATTTTGGATTTTCTTTTGTAATTCCTCCGCCTTATGATGAAATTGCTGATGTAATGGAGCACATACCGCTTGATTTGATATTTAGCGAAATCTATGTGGCTGACTTTTCTTCTTGGAATCCCAATCATAGCGGAGCAAGATTTTTGCACGAAAGGAAGACAAAGAAGTGAAAATGAATTCACAAGTACTTTCTGGACAAATGGTTGAGCTTGAGAGGGGGCAGGTAAGTTTTTTGGGTCCGAAACTGGAACTGCATGATTGCTCCGTCATTTCAGAAACCGATGGGCGAGGTATGGCTTTTCCCGGACTGAGGATGCATGGAGGAGTTTTCGATCAAAAGCAAGCCTTATGGAACTTTCATTTTCAGGGTGTACATTTCTTACGCGTCAAGTTTATGGGCAACTATATTGGCTGTGATTTTGGCGACTGGGAAGACATGCACAGGTCATCCGTGTCAGAGTGCGACTTTTCATCTGCACGCATGCACGATTGCCGTTTGTTGAACTGTGACATGAAGGGAATTCTTATTCCCAAATGGCCGTGCTTTTGCTTGTTTAATCCGGTGGAAGCCCGGGATTTTGTGATCTCACAACAATGGCCGAAGAAGATCGGTCTGACTTTGGATATTTATACGGATTCGGACCCGGAATGTGTCGCTGCATTGGGTGATGTCAGTGTGTTGGCTAAGGAAAGCGGGTTGCCAATGAGCGAAATACGCGAGCGCTTGCAAACCATTCCCGGTCTTCATATTGTTGAATAAGGCGGTTCAAGTTGGAAAATTACGGGGAGGCATTTTGAACGAATCAGGAATATTGGAGGCTAGGTATATGTGTACGGCACTGGTCATGTATGACACAAGTGAAGTCACTCCAATGGAGGATTGCAATGCAGGCGAGTCTTTCTCTGATGCTATCGGTGCAAGGATTACAACTGCCGGATATTATACATACAAAAATGATGAAGATGGACTCTATGTTGATTTGATAGAAACATCACTCGCCGATCTCAAGCGTAAAATAACCGCAAAAGAAGTAACGGCATTTCGATTATATAGTCAACAAACTGGCTATTTATGAAAATTTCATCGGATTTGTGGAGGATGTATCGAAGAAAATCAGCTATCCGTATGGGATCGTGTATGCTGCCCCAAAAGTGGCAGATGCTTTTTACTATGCTCAGGGTAAGAACTTGATTAAATTGTTTCCATATGAGGATGTGGGGATTTTTAACAAAGAAACTCCTGGGCGATTTAAAGGGAAGGTTCGTTACAGGGGGGAGATGCTGAGAATGATATATCCCTGCAATATGATAAACGAAAACCATCTTCATATCAAAATTCATGGGATGACGCTTGAAGAGTGGATTGTTAAAGAACGGGGACGCGGCTCTTTAAGGAAGATCAGCAATGATTTGTGGCTTTGGGAGGTTGGGAGGGATGATATGGAAGGCGTAAGCAAATGCTGCGGAGACGCCGGAATCCTGGTAGCCTGGAAGCAGCCCTTTCCAACAAAGCCATCCAAAACTTTGCTTTAGAGTCTTCGCCAAATGAATATCGACAAGTGAGAATTTTTCAGAATAAGGAAAGAAATACAATTATATCATGTGCGTCAGGAGTTGTTGCAGGCTCGACTACGACTAATGTAGGACAAAGGAGAGAACATGGATTTTCAAGTGCTGCAATTAAAAATCGAGGCGGCTGCGAAGGCTTCATTCGAGCAAGTAAGAAACAAATATTCAGGACAAAGCTTTTGCGGTTACGCCTTGTATTCTGACTCGGATGCAATCACCGTATGTCCGGCGGTAAACTCAATCGATCACTTGAACAAAATGATTGCAGGTGACCCTGATGATGCGATTTATTATCGCTGGAGTCCAGGGGAATGGGATCATGAATTTGAAGGTGCTGAATTCTTTAAAGATATATCCAATCTTTTGTATAGCGAAGTGATGAGTATACAGTCGACAGAAAGACACAGGGGCTATAAAGAGAAGGTTTATGAGTGTTGCGTGGCTGCGCTTGATACGCTGAAAAAGGAAGGCTTTTTCTCCGATATGAGCGAATCGGGAGTCTTGGTCTTTACTGTATCGGATGACACACATGCACTGGAATGTGATTGGATTGCCCGATTGAACCGAAAAGAACTTGCTGAAGAATTTCATAATTGGATTGGCGGTTGAAAGTTTGATTTAGTACGGTTCTTATCTGCGGCATAAAGGTGAGATAGATGTGTACGTGCTGGGCCATGTATGACACAAATGAAGTCATTATATAAGGAAAAGAATGTACGATTGGGGAGATATTATGTTCGTCATACATGCCTACCTTGCGAAGTCGTCCAATCCTTACTCCCATGAGCGTCTTGCCTCTGAGTTAAGCGCCTACTTTGATTTTGAAACAAAGAATGGACTGGAAATTGGAGCATCAGCAAATCCGTTTACGAAACAGAAATACTTGATTCTTCGTTGGCCAGGTTGGAATTTTTCAGCGCATTTTGAAACTGGCCATAATGTAGCTGCAGATGCAAATTACATTGCAAGCGTCACCAAGGATTGTCCGCCTGAAATCAAAGACTGTACCGAACGCATTCGCTTCGTATTCTCGTCTGATGATGGACGGGACTTCACAGATCATATCATTTCGGCGATAGACTATTTGGTGGCGATACCGGGCGCAATCATTTTTGATGAAAGTCAAGAAGCAATCATTCATTGCTGGTAATGAGGAAAATTCATGCGGTAGCCTCAAATCGAATAGGATCGGGGAGATGACGGTGCAACTTTCAGATACCACCCATGCCGAAATTACTGCGCTGTGTAAACAAGGCGATGATTTGGTGAGAGCAGGCAATCTTGAGGCGGGCAAGAATAAGTACGTCGCGGCCCTCCGATTATTGCCGGAAAATCATCGAGAATGGGAAGCCGCAACGTGGATATATGTGGCTATTGGGGATGTCCATTTTTAGATGAAAAATTACGATAAGGCATTCAAATGTTTTTTTAATAGCGGCGGAAAAGGTACCTTGCTTCGCATCCGTCAGTTTTACCTCGGCCGCAAGAGTGCGTTGTGATCGTACCCGAAATCGATGCTTTTGTCGCTACGCTAAACAATGAACTTCGACCATTGGAAAAGGACCTCATCTTCCGCTTGATACCGGATATGAGGTCCTTCTTTTATGACTGGGGGTGTTTCAATTCCACGCGTCCCGCTAGTCTCCACTCGATATTTCCGCGAAGCAATAGCTTCGCTTTGCTTGTTGCCTGCACAAATGTGACGTTTCAGCTGGCATGACGGCGCAGCAGCAAGGAGGCTAGGGCCGAAATCCCGCTGATTCCCCCACTTGTCAGGAAAGCTGCATGGTACCCGGACAGTTGCGAAGCACCGGCTATTCCGTCGGCAGTTGGCTGCCCACTTGCCACTGCGTGAGCCACGGTTACGAGTACCGCTATGCCGAGTGCACCGCCCAGTTGGCGAGCGGTATTTTGCAGCCCTGCAGCGATGCCGGAATCTTTGGATGGGATGCCAGCGAGCACAGCGTGAATGGCCGTCATCAGCATCAACCCTAGCCCTGCGCCAATGAGCAAGCTAGGAAGCAGCAGCCAGGTAACGTAATCCGGATGAAGCGGCAGCCAATTCAACCAGACGAATCCTGCCGCGGCCAGAAGACCGCCGAAGAAAGGAAGCCTATGGAATCCCGCATCCTCAAGACGGCGAGAAACAATAGCGGTGGTGGCTAACGTACTGGCCATCGGCAACAGGGCAAGACCTGTGTCAAACGGACTGTAGCCTTCGATATTTTGCAGGACAAGCGAGAGAAAGTACATATTGGCCGTCAAGGTCGCGCCGAGCCCAAGTACCATGATCATACCGACAGACACGTTCCGGTGACGAAAGATTTCGAGCCGAATCAGCGGCTGCTTCACACGGAGCTCCACCCAGACGAACGCAGTCAAGAGAATCAGCGATAATCCGAGAGTCCAGAGAACGACCGGTGAGTCCCAACCTCGATCGACCGTCTGCGTGATCCCGTAGATGAAGGCTGCGACAGAGAGTGTAATCGCAGCCGCACCAGGAATATCCAGCTTCTCCCGCTTGGCGTTTTTCGGCTGGTGCTGGAGACTGAGCGCAACGATTATTATAAGCACAACGCCGATGGGCACATTGACAAACATAACCCAGCGCCAACTGGCGAAGCTGGTAAAAATACCGCCGATAATAACTCCGAAAGCGGAAGCGAGCGACGAAGATGCTGCCCATAGCGAGATCGCCCGTTTCTGCTTGGGACCTTTCGGATAAGAGGCCACAATAACCGCTAGCGTAGATGTAGCCAGCACCGATCCTCCGAAGCCCTGAACAGCCCGTGCAGCGATTAGCATAACACTGCTTGTGGCAAGGCCGCCGACAAGGCTCGCACCTGTGAATAGCATCAGCGCGGTTTGCAGAATGACTTTTCTCCCATAGATATCGCTTGCTCGGGAAGCGAGTAGCATGAAGCCGCCGAGCATTAACAAGTACGCGTCCACAACCCATTGTTGCCCCGTGGCCGAGAGACCAAGGTCGGCGCTCATCGCCGATAACGCGACGTTAACGATGGAACTGTCCATGACAACCATAAACGCGCAAACACAAGCGATAGTCGAGGCAATCCATGCAGGAACACCAGGTCGCAGCAATGATGTCGAGCCGACTGTCGCGGTTGAAGAAGATGCAGAGTTCATAAGCTTCACCTCTTGTAACGATTTACGCCTCGATAGACGTTTTTCGCTTATTATCATACACTGGAAAGCATTAGGCATGATAACGCTATTGGGACAAAATATATCGAATAATGGCCACGAAAGGATCGAGTGATATGAAAAATGAGACAATTGATTATAGCGATCGGCTGGACGGTCCTTCTTTGACCGCGTTCTGGGGCACGGAAAATTCCGATCACGATTTCCGGCTTGGCACGCGCGAATACGATTGGCACAGTCACAAGCGCGGACAAATCTTTTGCGTGGAGAGCGGCCTTATTCATGTCCGCACCGTGCATGGCTCATGGCTGCTTCCCCCGCATCGTGCTGGTTGGATACCGCCGGACGTGCGTCATAAGGTCAGCGTGAGCGGCGCGATGAACGGATGGTGTGTGCTTGTCCTTCCCGAGATCGGTCGCGATTTGCCACCGCACCCTTGCGTGATCGGGATTTCCGAGTTGATGTACGCTTTGGTCCGGAGGGCTGCCTCCTGGTACGATCAGGACTTTCTGGAGCCGAAGCAGGAGCGAATCGCTGCCGTTTTGCTCGATGAAATCGTTCAAGCTCCGTTGGAGCCTTTACACTTGCCTATGCCTTCCGAGCCCCGTCTTCTGCGCATTGCGAACGAAATCTTGCAGTGTCCTGAGGACAACCGAACGCTGGATGACTGGGCTGCATGGGCCGCTCTTTCCCCTCGGACCTTGCGGCGGCTGATTCTGGCGGAAACCGGCTTGACGTTCGCTCAGTGGCGTCAACAGGCGCGGTTGACGCATGGGCTGGAAATGCTGGCACGGGGGGATTCTGTCGCGATGATTGCCGACGCGCTCGGCTATTCTTCGCCCAGCAGTTTCATCGCGATGTTCCGACGTGCTTTCGGGGACTCACCGGGACGTTATTTGGCGGCACGAGAGGAGAAATAATCAATGAATGCGATCATCGGGTTCTTCCGAGTTGATAAATTCCCGTACGTTTTCTTGCAAAAATATACAATATCACGAAGAATAAGCAGGGACCAAGAATCACCGAATACTTCAATAGACAGGTTGATAGGACAATAGGAACGGCGTGGATGTACTTTTTTTCATGAAGGTATCAAACATTCCGCTCTCCCATTTTCACCGGTTCATGTTCACTTCGCTCTTATATCCCACTGCATACTGTACGAGGAAGTTCTCAGAACCTTCGAATTTACGTGGCTCGATATAACGAAGAGTAAGCTTCTTATCGTTGTAAGTGATTGGCTCGATGAAAATGGGGTATTTATAAATATTCCTAGTGGGGATTAGCGTTCGGGTAAAAACAACTGTCTTGGCGCGTTGTTTCATGCGCAAGACAGCTCCTTTCGCGTTTTCGCCGTTGGACCCGTTAAGCTGAACCGTATCATAAGTAGGGCGAAAAGAAAGACGCCGCTAATTGAAGCGTCAAAGAACAATTCAATGTCCTTGACGCTTCTCCAACGTTTACGGTGAAGGTCTCTGTTGGCTGTGAGATTTTATTGGGAATATTGATTAGTCATGAGAAGTCCAAATCATGTGTTTGAGGTGTCAAAAATGGAGTTTAATCAATATTTAGCATTTGTCAGAAAAGAGAAATTGAAAACGAATGTTATAGTTTCTCTCCCATTAAATATGGATTTTCGATAGAGAAACATATATATGTTTATGCTGAACAAGGCATTTTTTTCGGGAAAAAGATACCTTTTGCAACAGATATCCATGGACACACATATTTATTGTCTTTAGAAAATGATAGTTATGGACAAGTGGTTTTTCTACAACATGAATACGAAGATGACCAAGAATATGATTTAGTCGCAATCAGCTTTACAGATTTTCTTAATGAATTTGTATCCAAAGAGAAAACATTCCTAAAATGAGTGTCACTCTGTAGGAGCTGTCACGCCGCGACAAGCTCCTTCTTATTTTTCGCCGATGAATATTGCCGACAAGGATTATAGGGTTACTATTCAAAACCATGCTTTGAAAGTAAAGTAAATTTAACATTCATGTTGAAAAAGTAGATTTACAATTACCGTAAGATTTGGACGACCTCAAGTAACCTAAGGTGTAGGGTTTGCGACTTTAGTCGTGAGAGTCTCAAGAGGGATAATGTAAGAAGGAGAATGGAGATGACCGTAAAGTTTATCTTGAATTATACGAATGGAGATTTCACGGAAAACATAGAAGTTTCAATTTATAAAGTGTATCGCAGGGGTACCTCTTTTCAACTGTACCATTTAAATCGCAACCCTGCTCTTATTGTACACAAAGAATTGTTGGTTATCGATGAATCGGGGATTGCACCAGGGTGTATGTTTAAAAGTGTTACAGAATTTTGCGAAAAAATTATCCCCTATTTATTGAATAGGAAAGATGAGTCATTATTTTTATTTGGGGAGTACTATGATGCAGAGAAAGATAAGATGATGGACATTGATGATATTGAGATTTCCTGTTTAATAGGCGGAGCAGCCACCTTACAAAAAGAAGAGAAAAAGTAATCTAGGATCTATAGAGGTAGTTGCTGAAGAATCTGAATCAATAGAAGAAAATAAGATCGATATACCCTGCTCGAGGGCCTCGGCTTGACGGCACCTTGAAATTACCTTTGAACGACAAACTCGCGAAAATTCCAAGTAGGCTTTTCTATATAATAGACATAAAGATATCTCTATCGTCCGTTTCTCTGCTATATTAACTGTGGTAAATTATGGAGAGTACTTATTTAAATGTCTTAGAAGAAAATGACTAGGAGAGAAATACTTCTTGGAAACTCACTCATCCAAATATCAAATGAAAAAGAGCTATATTATATTATTGCTAGTGTTCATATTAGTTGTTTTAACCGGATTGCGCATTTTATGGATGGAAACGTTTCATGTTTCCAAACAGGCGTCAATTCATAATGGGCAATACGATTTGCGCAATTGGAATGCAGAAGATGGCAGCATTCTATTACTTGATGGGGAATGGGAGTTTTATCCCTCACAATGGTTGATAGATGGTAGTCGGCAACAATTGTTCGGCGATAATGCGCCAAGGCATATTCAGGTACCGGGAGGATGGAGTGAAGTTTTGCATGCTGACAAGCCATCTCCATACGGGTATGGCTCTTATCGTTTGCTTCTTTATGTAGACCCGGCGAAGCATCTTAATTATAGTATTCGTGTACCCAGCGTACGCACTGCATCAGAATTATATGTAAACGGTCGATTACTTACTGTATCCGGACAGGTAGCGACAACAAAGGATGAATATTTTTCGAAGGACCTACCTTATTCTACAACCTTTACAGCAGATGACAACGGTGTAATCGAACTCGTCATTCAGGCGGCAAATTATGTGGATAGTCGAAGCGGGGGCATTGTCCGATCCATTAAATTTGGTTCAGAAGAAGCCATTGCCAAAGAGATGAAAGCTTCCATTTTTATGCAGTTTTTAGCAGCGATAATATTTATTATGCATGCTGTCTATGCACTTATTTTGTATGTACTAGGAAATAAGGAAAAGAAGCTGCTTTATTTTAGTTTGCTTGCATTATGTGTAACGATCACGAGTGTCTTTAGTACGGATGAGAAGTTGTTCCATCAGTTATTTTACATTGGTATTAATTGGGATTTTAGGTTGACTAATATTGCTTTCGTTATTGCAGCTTATGCTTTGCTCCAGTGTACGAATCATCGCGAGCTTCCATATTGGCGTAGGATGTACCCTGTCTATAAAATAATGAATCTAGGGACTGCCGGCATTACGTTGTTTTTAAATCCAACTCAGGTGATCATGCTCTTCCCTATTTATTATGTATTAGGTGGTACTGCTGGAGTTATTACGCTAATTACGATGTTTAAAAAAATGATTAAAGATTTAAAGAGCAATCTTTTACTGCTTGTCTCTTTTCTTGCGTTTGTGAACTATGTTCTTTGGTCGTTAATCTTGCTGGATAGCGGTTTGAGTCTTGTCTACTATCCGTTCGATATGATTATTGCGATGGGTTGTTTAGCCTCTGAATGGTTTAAGGGTTACTTTATCATGCATGCGAACACCAAAGAGCTTGCTGCAACCTTACAAAGAATGAATGACCATAAAGATCAATTTCTGGCAAACACTTCGCATGAATTTAAAAATCCGCTGCATAGCATGCTTAACATGTCACAATCCGTTTTACAAAGGGAACAGCATTTATTGCAGGAACGGAGCATCAAGGAGCTAGAAACGGTCTTATCTGTAGGACGTCGGTTGACATGGATATTAAACGACTTGATTGATGTAATGAGTTTACGGGAGGGCAATCCTCGTCTACAGAAAAAAGTCATATTTATTCAGCCGATCGTAACCGGAGTTATGGATATGCTTCAATTTAATGCAGAAGTAAAGTCTATCACAATTGCAAATCAGATTTCGGAAGATTTTCCCCCAGTAATTGCGGATGAGAATCGAGTGATCCAAATCGTGTTCAATTTACTTCATAATGCTGTGAAATATACAAATGAAGGGACAATTTCGATACAAGCTTTTACCAAAGACGGAAAAGCGTATATTGTGATTACTGATACGGGGATCGGAATGGATGAGCAGATGCTTCAGCGCTTATTCCGTCCGTATGAGCAAGGCAGTACGAGTGTGACGATGATTGAAGGCGGCTTTGGGTTAGGTTTAAGCATAAGCAAGCAGCTGGTTGAGCTGCATGAAGGTACTTTAGATGTATCCTCTGTTATAGGCGAAGGCTCGAAATTCACATTTTCGTTGAAGCTGGCGGATGAGGAAGCGAAAGCGTGGGAAGAAAGGGAAGGTTCGAACCGATTGGAACCGTTCGAGTCACAAACTATGGCGATCCAAGAAATAGCCTTCACAGTCGATTTGGACCAAATGGAACTTCCGCTAGCTGCGAAAGGGGTAACACCAACAACTCCATTCCAAATGAATCGAAATCGTCCGCTCGTATTAATTGTCGATGATGATCCAGTCAATCTTCAAGTGCTTGAGGCGATACTGACACCAGACGAATACGAGTTAATGATGGCAACGAGCGGTAAAGAAGCGCTGGAATTACTGGATACCAAGGACTGGGATCTGGTCATCTCTGACGTTATGATGCCGCAGATGTCCGGTTATGAGTTGACGCGGATGATTCGTGAGCGGTTTACACTGACAGAGCTCCCTGTTCTGCTCCTTACGGCAAGAAGTCAACCGAAAGATATTCAAAGCGGCTTCTTGGCTGGAGCCAACGATTATGTGACGAAGCCAGTGGAAGCTGTAGAAATCAAATCGCGGATTGAGGCGCTAACGACAATTAAACAATCAGTTCGGGAACAATTGCGTTTAGAAGCTGCCTGGCTGCAAGCGCAAATCCAGCCTCATTTTTTATTTAATGCGTTAAATGCTGTAACAGCTTTAAGCGAGATTAATCTGGATAAGATGCGTGATTTGGTCGATGAGTTTAGCAATTTTCTGAGGAATAAATTCAGATTTCAAGATATGGGTGGACTTGTTCCGATTGAAGAGGAGCTAAGTCTAGTGCGCTCTTATTTATATATTGAGAAGGTTCGATTTGAAGAAAGGCTGGAGGTTGTTTGGGAGATAGATGATTACGAGGAGTTAGAAGTTCCCTTTCTTTCGATCCAGCCTCTGGTGGAAAATGCGATAAGACATGGCGTTATGAAGCGCGCTCGTGGTGGCAAGATTTATATTCGGATTTCTGTCCATGAAACGCATACAGAGATAACCGTTGAAGACGATGGGGTTGGAATGGATGAGGTTCAATTGCAACGAATTTTAGAAAGAAAAGCAGATAAGAGGTCAGGTGTCGGATTGATCAATACGGATCAGCGATTAAAACGGCACTTCGGCACAGGACTTCATATCACAAGTACGTTATGTACAGGGACAAAGGTAACTTTTCATGTACATAACAGGTTGAATAGCGGGGATAAAGCTAGGTGATAAATAAGTGATTGCATGAGGAGCATCCTTGGCTGCTCCTTTCTTATTTTTCGCTAATAGCCCCGTTATGCTGAACCGTACCACAAGTGACGGCGAAAAATAGTGGTGTTGGGAGGGGGGAGAGGCTTGTAGGAGTGGTGGAGCCAAAGCTCCAGTGTTCGAGATAGAATAGAACTCAGAACAAAGGAATGGCTCCCTGAACTCTAATAGCTATTCGCACATCTACTGCTGAACCTCCTCCTTTAGAGGAGCCGTCTTAATAGTTTTTATCGCTTCCCTCAGTTGATCTATTTCTAGAAACCCTAACTCTTTCGCTTTCTCCACATGCTCCTCGCCTTTCGTATGATCGCCTTTTTGGCTGTAGGCTAAGCCATCAGACAATGAATCTCGACATCATCTGGAAATACATCCCCTCATATAACAAATCCCCGCCGTTATCGTATACAAGCGCGTACCCTTCGCAGGATCCGATTTTTAACGCCACCGACGTATTTGACTTTAGAAAAATATTATATTTTTATTATATTTTTCCTGCTCTTTATTTAAATAGTTTCCTATATCTTGAGCTTGTAAGTTGCAAAGGAGGAAGCTGTAGTTGTGGAGGATTGGTGGGTAGAACAGTAGTTCGATCTGAAAATAAGGGATTTGCCCATCAAAATAGTTGATTACCCATATAGAAAGCAATCCAAGCGTTTACTATAATTGTAAATATAGTTTGGAATTGGAGGGAAAAGCGAAGTGAAATCGGAAGCTTTAGATGATTTAATTGTTGGCGAAAGCCGTGTTCTTACCGATTCCCAAGTCACATCCTTGTGGGGTGGGATAGATCCGCAATTTTCACCGGACAATGCCGTTGCTGCCGTACAAAGAGCACTGCCACAAGAGGAATATGAGCAATTATTCCCTTGCCGTATTGGCACGAAGGAATGGCACAAAATTTCTGCTAACCTACCAAATTACAATATAGATCAAACCGACTATTATTCATATAACAACTTGATTGCTGCCATTACAGATGTAGCTAATATCAAATATAAGCTGGAATATAGACAGGACGATACTAAGAACAGTCGCGTATTCCGATTCGATAAAAAAGCAAAGACACAAACGCTCATCTACCAAAATGCCAACTTTAGCACCTCGAATAGGACGGTTCCGATTATATCGAAAACGGTTGATTTTGGTTCCTTTTTAAAAGAAGGGTCTGAATTGAAGCGAAAGCGCGAGCTGGCAGCCTTTCTCGCCAATATTTCGCACGAAACGGGTATAGTTATGTCAAGATTCGCAAGAGGTCGGCAAGTCTGGGGTTTGTATTGGAATGAGGAAATATCCTACATTAACACCACCACTGTCAACTATGCAGAAGCACATGACTATTTTCCGCCAGTTGCGGGTAAATCCTATCACGGACGTGGACCGATGCAGTTGAGCTGGAACTACAATTACGGATTGATTAGTGGAATTATTTACGGCTCCAAAGACAAGCTGCTTCAGCAGCCTGAGCTTATTGTGAACGATGGCAAGTTAGGCTTTATGACGGCGATCCTGTTCTGGATGACACCACAGCCTCCCAAGCCTTCCGCTCATGATGTGGTGGTTGGCAACTGGACGCCTTCTGAATCGGAGATTTCTAAAGGATTAACACAGGCGGGCTTTGGTATTACCATTATGATCATTAACGGTATCCTTGAAGGTAACTTAGACGAAACCGACCGTCGTATCAAAAGCCGCGTTGATTATTATCGTAAAATTACGACACAAATGGGGATATCCCTTGAAGGAGAAAAATTAATTACTGTAGGCATGAGTCCATTTTAAAACCTATGGATGTATTTGACGAAATTTTGGTGTAAGAACGTGAATAGCATTCAGATAGTGAGCTCACTGTTCAATTGTTGAGGTTAATGGAAAATTGATCGCTTTATTAATTAAGCTTGGATCAAGCTACTTTAAGGAAGAAACCGATCATAGCTTCATATTCAGTGGTGATTTGCGTCATTTAAGGTATTGGTTGGAATGGATACAGAAATAAAAAACCTGCGAAGCCGCTAGGGCTGTCGCAGGTCGCATGAAGTGATCAAGGTGTTCTCTGATTGAAGTATTGGTAAGTGCCTTTCGCATAGACGTTCCATTCCCCAGTTTCCGAGAACTTCGCGGATCCGCTATAGATGGCGGCTTTTCGGATTATCGTTCCGCCGGTTGGCATGAACTCGTCATGGCTGGTCGGATCGCCGAGGACGTCGATAACGTTTCCGTTATGCTTCAAGACGATCGCTATCAATTTTTTGCCTGGAACATTGAGATTCAGTTCGACGTTGTAATAGACCGCATTAATGACATCAAAGAAATCATAAAATGCGCCGTCGATCACGTTGACGTTGTCTATATCCTGTATATTTTGCACAGGAATCTGGAAAATATTCGTCGTTGCACTCGTAATTGCGTTCGTTCCCGGGTTGTAGTGATACACATCGATAGAATATCCCGTAAAGCGTTGCGCCGTACCGAAATAAGGATTGCGGATTTGGAGTGCTTTATTGTAATCTCCGCCATCGATGTATTGGGAGAAGTAAGCTTCTCCACTTACTTGCGCCTTGACGTTGACGCGCAGCAACACGGCTTTATTATCCGCGCCGATGATCCAGTAGTCGCCGTTCATCGGGGCACTGGCCCATACTGTCCCGTTCAAAGGCGTCGGACCCATTAACGTCTGGTCCGGCGTTGCGAAATAGACATTAAAGTTCGACTGCCCCGGGAATTGGGACTTCAGATCGTAAGTCAGGTTCGGCACGCCGACTTTGGTGTTGATCTCGACGAAGCCTTTGTCGACCAGTTGTACCGAGAGCACGGTTAAATTGTACGTTGCGGATCCTCCGTTGCTATCAGTAGCTGTGATCGTAACGGTAACGGATCCCGTATGGCCAGCCTTACCAGGCGACAGGGTGAGCTCGCTACCGTTTACCGTCGCTTGCGCAGCATTCGGATTGCTTACAACCGCGATAAAGGTCATCGCATCGCCATCTGGATCCTCGAATAGCTGGGATAGATCGTAAGAGCGAGTATTCGTATAGCCCGGACTTAACAGTTGCGTCTGAATCGCGGCTACGACCACCGGCGGTTTATTGGGAGGCGTAACTGCGGCGGCGGTTACCGTCAAATTGATCGTTCTCGACGTATAGGCGCCCTTCGGATCCGTCGCTGTCACTTCGATCGTTGTCACGCCTTCGGCTAGCGGCGTAATGCTCAGTTTGCTGCCGGTCACGACGGCTGTCGCCAATGCTCCGTTCTGCACCGTCGCTGTATACGTCAATGCCTCATTCTCCGGATCGGAGAAATAGAGCGACAAATCGATATCCTTGGCGGCCGTTCCGGCTCCCAACGATTGATCCGGCATGTCGAGGCCGACAGGCGGCTGATTCGGAACGTTCGCTGACGTCACCTTCAAGACGATCGTCTTCGACGCCGTTGCTCCTTTCGGATCCTGCGCCGTCACTTCGATCGTCGTCTCGCCTTCGGCTAGCGGCGTAATACTCAGCTTGTTCCCGATCACGCTGGCTGTCGCCAACGCTCCGTTCTGTACCGTCGCTGTATAAGTCAACGCCTCATTCTCCGGATCGGAGAAATACGCCGACAGGTCGATATCCTTGGCGGTCGTTCCGGCTTCCAACGATTGATCCGGCATGTCGAGGCCGACAGGGGGCTGGTTCGGAACGTTCGTCGGCGTCACCTTCAAGACGATCGTCTTCGACGCCGTTGCTCCTTTCGGATCCTGCGCCGTCACTAGAATCGTCGTCTCGCCTTCGGCTAGCGGCGTAATACTCAGTTTGCTGCCGGTCACGACGGCTGTCGCCAATGCTCCGTTCTGCACCGTCGCTGTATACGTCAATGCCTCATTCTCCGGATCGGAGAAATAGAGCGACAAATCGATATCCTTGGCGGCCGTTCCGGCTTCCAACGATTGATCCGGCATGTCGAGGCTGACAGGCGGCTGATTCGTATTGTTCGCAGGTGTCACCTTCAAGACGATCGTCTTCGACGCCGTTGCTCCTTTCGGATCCTGCACCGTTACTTGAATCGTCGTCTCTCCTTCGGCTAGCGGCGTAATGCTCAATTTGCTGCCGATCACGCTGACTGTAGCCAACGTCTCATCTTGCACTGTCGCCGTATACGACAATGCCTCATTCTCCGGATCGGAGAAATAGAGCGACAAATCGATATCCTTGGCGGCCGTGCCAGCTTCCAACGATTGATCCGGGATGTCGAGGCCGACAGGCGGCTGGTTCGGAACGTTCGCTCGCGTCACCTTCAAGACGATCGTTTTCGACGCCCTTGCTCCTTTCGGATCCTGCGCCGTCACATGGATCGTCGTCTCGCCTTCGGCTAGCGGTGTAATGCTCAACTTGTTCCCGATCACGCTGGCTGTCGCCAACGCCCCGTTCTGCACCGTCGCTGTATACGTCAACGCCTCATTCTCCGGATCGGAGAAGTAGAGTGACAAATCGATATCCTTAGTGGCCGTACCAGCTTCCAACGATTGATCCGGGATGTCTAGGCTGACTGGGGGCTGGTTCGGAACGCTCGTCACCTTCACGTTGAACGAAGTCGACACGACGTGACCTTTGCCATCGTTGACACGCATCGTGATAACTGCGGTGCCTGCCGCGACCGGCGTGAGTGTTACCGTCATACCAGTCTGCGCTGCCTTAACGATATTTTTGTTGGACGTCTGCGGTGCCATCGTCAGCTTGTCGTTATCCGGATCGCTGAACAATCCATTAACATCCACGTACTGATCGCCGTCGCTCAGATCGAACATAAGATCCGGCAATGTACGTTCGACGACGGGCGGCCGATTTACTTCAGCCACCGGAGTCGATTCCTGTGCTGCAGACGAAGTTGATTTCTGTGCCGCAGGCGTCGTCGTTACTGCGGACCCCGATACGCCCGGGCCTAATGTGACGTTCGATACTTTCGTATCTGAGCTTAACGTTACAGCAGCTTTCGGATCGTTCACGGTAAGCTGTTGCACGGTGCCTGTCACATTCAAGTTAACCTGAGTGGCCGAGCTTACGATTAACTCCCCGATATTTGCATTGCCTGAGAGCGTTGTCGCCTGATTTCCCGTTAATGCCAAAGAAGAAACCGTCCCCGTCAGCTCTACTTTAGACGCACCTTCCTGAAGCGTAACTTTGCTGACCGTTCCATGGCCATCGAACACGAGCGACGCATTGGATGAGACACTGACATTATCGATTTTGGAGCTGCCGAGTGCTTCAACCCGCACATCCTGCTTATTGACCGATACTTGTCCCAGTGATGCATTATCGAAGACGACCGTATTGCTGTCACCGCCATTAACGAGTGTATGGCCCGTCACCTTCAGACCGTTCGAGTAGAAATCGTGGGCAAGTTTAGACGAAATCTCTAGATTTCCAGTGACGTGTACATTGTTCAAGCTGATAAAATCCCCGGATACGGTCAAATTTCCGTCAATCGCACTGCCGCTTCCGTCGAGCATAAGATTTCCGGAAAACTCCGCTCCATTAGCTGACGGTTCGGCGCCGCTCCGGGTAATTTCCAACGATGTAATGCGTTCGATCGTTCGTCCGTTCGCGACAAACCGAATTTTAGCACCTTTCAGTACCGCCGCGTTGGCTATGCGAAGCACGCCTTTGACGTTGTTCGCAAGCGTGTATTGAATACCGTTAATTTGAACTGAGTCATCCGAAATTCGTTGTAATGATGATGGATGATTCTCAGGGAAGAAGGTGTGCAGCACAATCTCCGCGAGATCTTGGCGTTGCACGAAGCTTTTCGGCTGAAATCCGCCTTCTTTGGTCCCCATTACGCCCTCGCCGAACGCGCGGGTCACGGATGGCTTCGCCCACACTGAAACTTTAGAGAAGTCGGCCGATACCGGTGCAGTCGCCTGAACATTCGACTGCCACCGTGCCGCGCGGTCGAGTATGACGGCAAGCTCTTCGTAGGTCAGCGACGCGGTAGGACGGAATTTTCCGTTGCCTACCTCGCCCATTAATCCGGCGCGATAGACGGCTTCGATTGCTGAAGCCGTCCAGTCCGTTTTTTTCACATCCGTAAAAGACGGAGTCGAACCTTTCTTCAAAGGCAATTGCAGTGTCGATGCGAGTACAACCGCCATCTCTTGCCGGGAAGTCAATCCATAAGGATGGAATCGTCCAGTCGAATCTCCCGTGAACAGCCCCATCTGTTGCGCCTGCAATATAGCCGCCTGGCGCTCGGCGCTTAACGTTGCTATATCGCTGAACTTCCGTTCGACGGCGATAGGGCTTCCGGCGAACGTCGTCGGGATCGCAGTAGTCAAACCCATGGTAACGAGTAAATATTTTGCGAGCGTCTTTTTCATAGATCGAGCTCCTCTTGGTTGTTATTTAGAAGCTACCCAAACCGTCAATCGTATTCTCTTCTAGCGTCGACCATTCGGAACCGTCGAAGTTTGCGCTGCCGTGCGTCGTACTGACGTTCCGACGGAGCGTCGTATCAGGGGAGTAAATTGCGCGGTCGACTAGCATGTCGCCAATGTAAAGCTCCACGAAGATCGGATCAGTGCTATCAGGATTGAAATCGAAATCGGTGGCATAGGATATATCAAAAAAATCTATGCTATTCCAGTCGTAAATCACGAGAGTGCCATGTGCCGGAATACTAAAACCGCTTGTGGAATCGATCACGATTTCCTGTACGCCGATTTTGAGCTTGATGTTATCAATTACCGTGTCCGTCGGATTATAAAGCTCGATCCCTCTATCGAATCCACCGTCAACCGAGTACCATACCAATTCGGAGATGAACGGGCTTTGGCTCACTACCGCCACCGGATGAACCGTAACGCTAATCGTCGTTGTAGCCGTACCGCCCTTGCCGTCGGACACGTTTACCGTGAAGATAGCCGTACCGCTCGCTACCGGATGGATCGTCGGCGTGCTTGTTGTGTCGCCTGAATCGACCGTCGCGATGGACGAGTTGAGCGCCGTAATCGTATAGCTGAGCGCGTCGCCGTCTTCATCTGTGAATAAGCCTGTAAGGTCGAGCGTTCCGTCTGTGCCTACCGTGAACGTAGGCGCAGTCCATGCATCGTTCTTTACCGGCGCATGGTTAATAACTGGTGCCGGATTTACCGTAACGCTAATCGTCGTTGTAGCCGTACCGCCCTTGCCGTCGGACACGTTTACCGTGAAGGTAGCCGTACCGCTCGCTACCGGATGGATCGTCGGGGTGCTCGTTGTCCCGCCGGAAGCAACGGTCGCGATGTTCTCGTCTAGCGATTCGATCGTATAGCTGAGCGCGTCGCCGTCTTCATCCGTGAATAAGCCTGTAAGGTCCAGTGTTCCGTCTGTGCCTACCGTGAACGTAGGTGCGGCCCATGCATCGTTCTTTACAGGATCATGATTAATAGCTGGTGCCGGGTTTACCGTAACGCTAATCGTCGTTGTCGCCGTACCGCCCTTGCCGTCGGAGACGTCTACCGTGAAAGTAGCCGTACCGCTCGCTACCGGATGGATCGTCGGCATGCTCGTTGTACCACCGGGAACGACCGTCGCGATGTTCTCGTCTAGCGCCGTAATCGTATAGCTGAGCGCGTCGCCGTCTTCATCCGTGAACAAACCTGTAAGGTCGAGCGTTCCGTCTGTGCCTACCGTGAATGTAGGTGCGGCCCATGCATCGTTCTTTACAGGGTTATGATTAATAGCTGGTGCCGGGTTTACCGTAACGCTAATCGTCGTTGTAGCCGTACCGCCCTTGCCGTCGGACACGTCCACCGTGAAGTTAGCCGTACCGCTTTCTACCGGATGGATCGTCGGGGTGCTCGTTGTCCCGCCGGAAGCAACGGTCGCGATGGACGAGTTGAGTGCCGTGATCTTATAGCTGAGGGAGTCACCGTCTTGATCTTTGAACAAGCCCGAGAGATTTATTGCAGCGTCCGAGCCTATCGTCATTGGAGACACTGACCAACTTAGGTTCACGACTGGCGCATGGTTCACAGGTGTCGGCACAGGTGTTGGCGTCGGTACATTCGTCACCGGGGCGGTTGGTGCCGGCGTATCCTTCTTGCCGCCGATCACTTGTCCGATCTGCGCCTTTATTTGGTTATAATTTCGGATAATGTCGGATGGAGCTGCGTTATTCGATAATACCAGCGTATCGACTTTTACGCCGGTGAGCTGAAGATCTGAAGCATTGCCCTTCGGTTCGAGTTTCTCGATATGGGTATTCCCGTCTCCCTTGATCGTCACGTGAACGCCCGAAACCCGCAATACGCCGCTGAACGATGTGCCGCTAAGATCGAGCACAGTCGGCTTGTCGCTGCTGCCACTCCGCGTGATTTCCAGTTCTTCCAAATCGTTAAGCGAGCGGTTTTTCGATTTGAAAGTCAACACTGCGCCTGCAAGCACGTCCACATTGTTGTCTCCGATCAGACGCTTCAACGTCGGAGTAATAAGGTACGGCTTATTATCGATAAAGACGACATCCCCGTCGACTCTCGTAATGGTCGCCTGCTGCACCTTTGACTGGAAAATATCAATTAAATAAGCCGCGATATCCTGCCGTTGCACAATTGCCTTCGGTTGGAACGCCCCGTCTTGTTGCGCATTGATCAATCCGAGACGAACAGCCGTGGATACCATATCTTTCACCCAAGCGGAAGTGTTACCGATATCATTAACGACGACCGCATTGCCTCCACGTGTCCCTTCGCCATTAACGGCACGTACAAATATCGCTGCGAGCTCTTCCCGAGATACCGGTTCCTTCGGACGGAAATTGCCGTTGCCATCCCCTAGCATCAATCCAGCTTTGCGAACCGCCTCGATGTAAGGAACAGCCCACTCTCCCGTCCCCGCCTCAAGGTGAGTGCTGCTAGGTGCGGCTTGCGTATCCAACTGCAAAGATCTCGCTAGCAGAACAGCCAGCTCTTGACGCGTCAGTGCATCTACCGGTCGAAACAAGCCCTTGTCGTCTCCGGTTAACAACCCTTGGCGAGCCGCTTCTACGATCGCCGCCTTCTTTTCTTCAGTAATTTGCTCCATGTCCACAAAAGAGGTCCGGTAGGGAACTTTGCTGGTTTCAGCGGATACGAGCGAAGGATTCGTTACCGCGGTCAAAATAATTGCTGTTGAAAGCGCTTTGCTCCATTTTGTCTTCATCGTCTGGCCTCCGTGTTTGGCATTTCTTTAGTAGGTGTTTCCATTATAGTTGAGTCTGGAAAATCATTCCTCATGTAATATTTAACTAAATGAACAGCGAATTACTAGATTCCCTAATTTGGTAATTTTGTTACTTAATCTTCTTGTATAATTACGTTGAAAATTTGCACTATTATACTAAGACTTAAGAATCATATTTAGACAGATTCCAACAAACACCATTTTCCGTTGCTGCCGGTGTTTCCGTTGTTCCTGGTGTTTCTGTCAACACACTGGCAGCGGCTTCAGCCGATACAGACTGCATGATCGGCCATCACAATTGCCAGCCATCTTTTCATAAATTTCGTCATCTTCATACTGGTTTGTTTTAACGCCTTCCTTGTAAATTTTTCTATATTACATTTCATCCTATTGTATAGGATGGTTCTCTCAAAATTCTCCCAAATATCGACAAGGCTCGACCAACTCAAGGAATCTTCAACAAACGGAATTAAATTGAACCAAAAAAGTCCGGCCAAATGGAAAACCGCTGAGAGAGCACGAAAACGTGCCTTCGAAGCGGCTGCATAGAACCCTTATCGGGAATATGTGATATTGCAAAGGAATACCTACAAAAATAGATATTTTCGCTTTACTTGTGGTACGGTTCAGCTTAACGCGTCTATTGGGTTCGAGATAGAATAGAACTCAGAATAAAGGAAGACTTTAGAAAAATATTATATTTTTCCTACTCTTTATTTAAATAGTTTCCTGTATCTTGAGCTTGTGAGTTGCAAAGGAGGAAGCTGTATATGAAAAAGAGGTTTTTTTTGCTTGTCATCCTTTTGCTGTGTGGTTATATCGCGGTTCAGCAGATTACACAGGGTGAGCAGAAGAAGTCAGGTAACCAATACGATCGGGCACAAGAAAAAACTCCCGAAGAGGAGTATCGAACCATAGAAATCGCAAAAGATCAGGTTTATCAAGGCAATCTGTTACTGGTGAACAAAGAGCACCCCGTTCAGCAAGAAGCTATCAAATCGGATGTCATCCAGCTTTCTCAGAATGAGGAGCTGGTACAGGGATACCGTTTGCAGGATGACACGATTCAGGTGTCGGAGAGCGTGGGACGGGTGTTTATGGAGATGGTTCAAGCAGCACAAAAAGATAACGTGGACAATTTTATCATCAACAGCGGATATCGAAGCATGGAAGAACAGGAGCAACTCCATAGGAAAAAGGCTGCGGGGGTTGCCATGCCTGCGGGCTATAGCGAACACAATCTCGGACTGGCTCTCGATATCGGGTCTACCAAAATGAAAATGGAGCATGCACCCGAGGGGAAATGGTTGGAGGAAAATTCTTGGGAATACGGATTTATTTTGCGCTATCCAAGGGACAAGACAGAAATTACTGGCACCATGTATGAACCCTGGCATTTTCGTTACGTAGGGCTGCCGCATAGTGCGATTATGAAGAAGAACAACTTTTCACTGGAAGAATATCTGGCTTACCTGAGAGAGCAAAAACAGGTCGCTGTTCCTATCGATGGTGAAACCTATGATATCTACTATTACCCGATTTCCGCAGAGACAACAATTGATGTTCCAATCGATAAAAACTATCAGATTTCAGGTGACAATATGGGGGGAGTTATTGTAACCCTCTCCCCTTCTCTGGCGAGGGAGGCGAAAACTAACCGATGAGCGCGCCTATTGATAAGAAGTACGGCGGTCTGGATGGTTTTAGAATGATTGCCGCAATCCTCGTGATCACCAACCATACGTCGCCACTTCTGTCCTATGATGCGTTTGCTGATTTCGCCCTCTCACGAATCGTTTCCAGGATGACGGTTCCGTTTTTCTTTATGTGCACGGGGTATTTCTTCTTGCAAAAGATCGGCGCGGATAAAAGTAAGAATTTTGATATGCTGAAGAAGTTTTTAAAGAAGTTAGGAAAGTTATACGTGATTTCTATCATTTTATATATTCCAATAAATGTGTATGCCGGATATTTTACAAATCATTTTTCAGTTGTGACGATGGTTAAAGACATCTTGTTTAACGGGACGCTGTATCATCTGTGGTATTTTCCGGGCCTCATGCTAGGAGTCTGTATTTGTTACTTTCTCTATACGAGACTTTCTGCTATAGGAGCTTTCTTGATATCGTTGCTCCTGTATGGAATCGGGTTATTGGGTGACAGCTATTATGCATTTGCACAGATGAATCCGTCTATTGAAAGCATTTATCAAGCTATGTTTTCCTTGTTCGATTCCACGAGGAACGGTATTTTTTTTGCCCCTGTGTTTGTTATGTTGGGGGGCCTGATTGCTACATACGGCAAACATGATCAGGGAAAGAAGATGTCGTACACGGTTGGATTTGTCTTTTTCTTCTGCATGATGGTTACGGAAGGCTTGCTTGTACATGCATTTCATCTGTCCCGGAATGATAGTATGTATCTGTTGTCGATTCCGTGTGTATATTTTCTGTTTCAACTCTTGCTTAGCATTAGAATCGGAAGCAATGCGTATCTGAGGACTCTGGGCATGTATGTCTATGTCCTACATCCGATGTGCATCGTCATCATCCGAGTCGTGGGAAAATTAACAGGACTTACGCCGTTGATCGTTGGAAATAGTCTGATCCATTTCTTGCTGGTAACGTTACTGTCATTTGTTGTCTCTGTAATCGCGATAAAAGTTGTAAAAAAGCTGAAAAAAGTGATCAGCAGCGCGCCAGCTTTCAATTCAATCAACTGAATGTGAATCAATCAAAAAATGAAAGATACCCCTTTTTAGGTATGTATGGGTGGACTGGAACGTAATAAAATGTCGAAGTAAGCAATGAGTATCTGAAAATGAAGAGGAAAGGAGTGACATATATGTTTCCACCAAGAAGCGGATTTAATGACAAAGGCAGCAGGAGACCGCTACAAATTGTAGTGAACCTACTTGTGAGCAGCGAGCAAGCGAGAACAGCGCCTGCGAAATAAGCATTTGGTATGGGAAGAGCTGCACCTAAGTCTTTGGACTTTCGGGCAGCTTTTTCTTGTGGGACAACATTCATCCTATAAGTAAGAAAAAGAACAGATCTACATCATGAAAGGAGTTGGAATTA
This sequence comes from Paenibacillus guangzhouensis, assembly GCF_009363075.1. Taxonomy (NCBI): domain Bacteria; kingdom Bacillati; phylum Bacillota; class Bacilli; order Caryophanales; family Paenibacillaceae; genus Paenibacillus; species Paenibacillus guangzhouensis. The sequence continues at coordinate 5,457,862 of NZ_CP045293.1, forward strand.
ATCAGATGAGCTATTACTTTCAAGTCTGCAGTTCAGAGAGCTATCAGGATAAATACATGATATTTCTATTGGAACATTACAATGAACTAAATCTTCCTTATCCTTTTTCAATCTCGCTGAGTTTTCTGGCAAGCTCTGTTCTAATGCAAAAAGAAGCTATCTTGTGTTTCAACGATGAGGATGAAGTTGTCGGGGCGATTGGTTACATTTGCGGGACTTCGGAGAACCAATACAAGGATACGCATGTGGCGCAAATCCAGATTGTTTTCTTTGTTGAAACTTATCGCCAAAGCCGGCTGTTCCTAGAGAGTTTGCAATTTCTGGTGCAATATATATCACAACTACCTGAGCCTATTGTCGAGCTCCGTTTTTGGGTCCCGGTCCATCTCCGGCTGCAAAGACTTCTAGCCAAGCTTGCAGAGAAAACAGCGACATGGGATACAGCGCAAGGTGAGATTGATGAATATCATGCCGATTTCAAGGAATGGCAAGCATACATAATGAAGTTCAGACATGAAGCCTATTTCACTTCGTAGTGCTTGCTCTGTTGTGATTCTCGAGATAACTAAGCTCATATGAACGATTAGGAGGTGGGGCGGTTTATGCTTGCCCATTACCGGAATTGCCAAAATGATGAGGATTATGCGCAGTTTACGTTATATTTTATCCGAAACCGAAAAGATTTTAACCGCCAATTCTCACTTGCGGATGCACTTGTACATGTGTTGGAATCCATCCCCAACTCCCGCATTATATTAATAACGGACAAGATGGGGGCAATGATAGGTTGGGGGCATTATCGCTATCTTAATACTGAGAATGAATTTGATCCCAAAGGTGAAATCGTTTTTGTTAATTCTGCCATTGTCCACCCCTCCTATCGCAGCAGCCGCGTATTTATTCAGGGGTTCCGCTATTTGGTACAACAAATCGTCGCAGAGAATTGTGGCGTTAACTATCTACAATTTTGCGCTCAGATCGACAACACTTATCTAAATCGACTGTATGCGAAGTTTGCCCGCGTTATTGGGCAAAGAGAAGGCTACCATGGAATTGAAAATGTCTATTCCTCGGATTTCGGACAGCTACTTCAGTATCTGAAGCTCAGTTCAAAAGGCGGAGATTGAAATGCATTTTTTATAAACAATAATTCGTTATTAGATTCCATATAAACTGCTTAGCTGCCTATAAGTCTGAAATATTTGGTCGATGCAGCGTTTATGCCAAAGGATGCTCTGAGCTTTCTTCTCGATGCAATCGGCAGCAATTTGCACCTATGTGGGTGCTCATACTTTTCGTCAATAGACCCGTTAAGCTGGACCATATCATAAGTAGTGGCGAAATAAATGGGGTGTATGCGAGGGGGATTTTTGTGGGTAGTGGAATAGAGTGTGTTTTAACCCCTTCGACCTTTTGGTCTAAGGGGTTTTGCTTTTGAAAAGAAACGAATATTTCCCTATATATTTCCATTGTGTGATATCATAAAATTGATGAGGAATGATGCGGAGTTGAATGACTACTCATTAAAAGAGGCAAAAAAATCTGATCGACAGTGCGTTACAGACGGTAGTGAAAACCGTCTGTTTTTATTTGAAAAACTTGTGAACTACTTTAGGATTGAAAGGACGGCCTTTGTGTGACAAAAAAGAAAACAATGAAAAGAATCTACAAGATTCTCCTGACTGCGATAGGTGGAATTATACTTATTTTCGGTGCTCTGGCGGGTTATGTTTATTTCTTCATGCTTGAAAAGCCTGCTGAACCGGATAAATGGGCTGCTGCGGAGCGCTATGTCTGGAATAAAATCAAGTTTGACCAGGATGCACAAGTCATTTCTGCCGATGGTTCGGAATACTATTTACTTGCCAATAAGGGAGCAGCTGCTGAAAATAAATTGATCATTTATTTTTCTGGGGGCGGTGTGGCCTGGGATGCGGTGACTGCCACGCATCCGATCAGTCTGGGTAATGTAATGAAGAGCGGTAAAATCAAATATTACTTTCCGAACATTCCATTCTTTAAGGTAAGTACGCTTGGCGGTCTGTTGAAAAATAATAACCCTGACAATCCGTTCAATGGTTGGAATATTGTATATATCCCTTATTCTACGGGTGATCTGCATATCGGGAATGCATTCAAGGAATATACGGACGCCAAAGGCAAGCCGTTCACCATGCGTTACAACGGTCAAGCCAATACGCGCGCAGCATTGGAATGGATTACAAACCATTTCGCTGCGCCGGAAAAGATCCTCATTGCGGGAGAAAGCGCCGGAGGATTCGGAGCTGCCTTCTGGGCGCCTGAGATTGCGAAATGCTACCCGACTGCACGCATTTATCAATATTCGGACAGCTCCTACTTAAATGCCGACCGCTGGCCAGATATTATCGATAACGAATGGAAGGCCAATTTTGCAGCAACCTTTGGTTATGAAGTCCACGGCGATTTGATTTCGTCCGTATTCGCGGCGAACCGCAAGCTGCTCCCGGACAACGCGGTACTTTTGCAGTCCAATACACTTTATGATGAGCTGTTGTTCGACTTTGAAAAGGATTTGAATGGTGACGTTTCGGATGATGGCGAATATATGCATCGCTGGTCGACGCGCATGCTGCAATCTGCCCGAGAGCTTACTGAAGCATTACCAGGCTACTATTATTACATCACGGATTACGGTCTTAACGAGAAGACGGGCAGGACACCACATACACTCTCCCCATTAAACCATTTCTACAATGCCGAACAGGACGGGGTGAAGCTGATGAAGTGGCTGGACGATGCCGTGAATAAGGATGAATATTACTCCGTGGGGCGGCATTTTGTAGCACGATAATTGAATCATCGACAAATTAGTGAACAGGCAAAGGGAGCGATTGTAATAAATATTACCAAAAAAACTTATATAGTGTAGAATTATACCGAATCTCCAATGTATAGTGGAGAAGAATGCAGCACCATTCTATTCTGTAGTCGGGAGTGAATCGTCAGATGAATCAGAAATATCGTAAACGGAACACGCTTGCCTTTACGGCAGTATCGTATTTTGCTTTGGCTGCAGGTCTCTTTTTATTCTGTCTAGGAGTGTATAACGCAGATTGGGAATTGAACGTGAAAGGTTATTATCTGCTTTGCATGGTGTTAATCACGATAAGCTGTATCGTTGTACAGAAGGTCGTTCGAGACAATACAGAAGATAATGAACTTCGTTTGGAAAATCCGAAACACCGGATGAGAAATACAGCAGCTTTTACAGGTATGTCTTTTGCGGGTTTGATTATCGGGTATGGGATGTTCTTCATTGGCCTTTACAACGCTCCATTTGAATTAAATGTAAAGGGGTATTACATAGCTGTGATTCTTTTGATATCATATAGCGCAATTGGCGTTCAGAAAGTGGCGAGGGATAACGCGGAAGATAAAGAGATTCTTGCCGAGGAAGATGCCAGACGGGACATTCATGCGTGAAAATGGACAAATTCTGTCGTCGATGAACGACGTTTGGTATCTAGGCGAAAAGCAGTGGAAGGCAGGTAATCTCATCTCCAAATAAGCGGATTTCTGTTTCGGAAACCGACTCTGAAGTGCATGTTTAGAGTAAACGAGTAAAGGCACCCTTGATAAGAGGGTGCCTTTTTTTCACTTCTATAGTGATCTTATCATTTTAAAGCTGATTTCTTTTGTTTTTGGTCTAAAAGATGGCTAAAGAAAGTTAGCAGACTTGCACAGACTGCAACTACCCCACCGACCCATGTTACATTCATTAAATTCCCTTGGTGGTATACAATTCCGCCTAATGCAGAACCAAAAGCGATACCTACGTTGCTTGCCACTGGCATAAGTGAAGCAGCTAGTCCTGTTGCATTTGGCTGATAAACACCGGCAAGGTCTATTAAATAAAGCTGAGTAGATGTTGTTAAGAGGATGGCCATTAACGACATCAAGCCAATGTTTGTCAGTCCTAAAATAAAATGATTTGTAGTCCAAAATAAACTTGTCAGAACAACTGCCTGCACGAGAAAAACAAACCGAAGACGACCAATAGCATTGTGGCTGGCAATTTTACCAGCAAGGATGTTGCTGAAAATCGAGATGAACCCGTAACCGAATAAGATTAAACTAATTGATTGATTTGGTGCTCCCATTCCTTTCAAGATAGGAACAAGGTACGTAAAGACGGCATACGTTGCGCAAAATCCGAGAGCAGGAATGAAAAAAGCCATCAAAATTCGTGGCTTGGTCAATAAAGAAAATTGATCCCGTATCGAACTGCGTACTTGGCTGAGTTTATTAGGTAAGACAACAAAGGATGCCCAAAATGCCAATCCCCCTAGGAAAGTGGTTAACATGAAAGTGGCATTCCAGCCGTACCATTCGGCGATGACAATACCAATGGGCACGCCAACGACATTTGCAAGTGTGAAACCACCGAAAACGAATGATATCGCAAGTCCGCGTTTTTCGATCGGCATGGTTTCACTTGCAACAATCATGGCTAGAGAGATTAATACTCCTGTTACAATGGCTGTCATAATCCGAAGTACAAGGAGCATGATGTAGCTCGTCGATATTACGCACAAAGCATTCAGGGCGATGAAAGATCCTATCAAAAACAACATCCACTTACGCTTTGGAAAATGACTTGTTGCTGACATCACGAGTGGTGTGGAGATGGCAAACGTAATCGCAAACGCAGAAACAAGTGTGCCTGCTTTTGCATTTGTCATATGAAGGTTTGAGGAAATATCTGTTAAGATACCGACAATAACAAATTCACTTGTCCCGAGAACAAATGTTAATAAAGTAAGTGCTAAGATAAGCAACCAATGTTGCTTGGATAATTTTGTGGTGTGCATAAATACCTCTTTTCTTAGATGAATGTAAATGTGTCATATGGTAAATACACAGCCTGAACATCATACCATAATATATTTTTGCGAGGAAAGCTCTTTCTTGCTAAGCGAATTTCATTATTATGAAATTATTTCATCATATATTGAATGTTGTTCTCATATATATTACATTATTCATAAATATGAAATTAAGGGTGAAGTCATGAATATAGGAATGGAAATAAAGAAATTAAGGACTGAAAAAGGAATTACTTTGAAAGAGTTAAGTGAAAAAAGCGAACTATCTGTTGGATTTCTGTCTCAATTAGAAAGGGGGCTTACGACCATAGCGGTTGATTCACTTGAAAAACTAGCTGATATTTTGGAAGTGCATTTAACATACTTTTTTGATTATCCACTTAAAAAGAAAGACATGGTACTCAGAAGTTATGAACAAGAAATAATGGATTCAGCAGAAGGTGGTTTTATTAAGTATAGTTTAAGTACAGATTTGGAAAATAAACAACTTGTTCCAAGGCTTATAGAAATCCTTCCTCAAAGGAGAGATGAAGAAATATTATCCTATAAGCATGAGGGAGAAGAGTTCATTTATGTATTAGAGGGTATATTAACCGTTTATATCAATGGTACGAGGCATGAAGTATATCCTGGTGACAGTGTTCATATGGACTCAAATATTGACCACAATTGGGCTAATTATACGAACAAAAAGGTCAAGCTTATCGCTGTGAATACGCCTAATTATATCTACAATAGTCGGGTTAACAATGGATAAATTAATATTATATCTCATCGGTTCTTTTTTTGTAATCGGAGCTATTGATTATATTACCGGGAATCACTTGAAACTGGGTGGGAAATTTGAGGAAGGCATAAAGACCATGGGGGCTTTAGGGCTTGGCATGATAGGAATAATTTCTTTAGCCCCTATATTTACAAATTTTCTGTCCGCTGTGATTATTCCAATCTGTAGAGTTTTTCATCTAGATCCTTCTATCGTTCCTGCAGCATTGTTAGCTGTAGATATGGGGGGCTATCAAATCGCTGATAAGCTAGCATTAACAAAGGAAATGGGGACATTCTCAGGAATTATCATCGCATCTACTTTAGGAGCCACCATTAGTTTTTCAATCCCCGTCGCGTTAGGGATGCTCTCTAAAGAGGATGAGAAATATTTCTCTAAGGGTGTGCTGGTTGGAATTATTACTATACCGATAGGATGTCTTGCAGCAGGCTTATGGCAAAAAATAAATTTCGGCATATTAGTATGGAATCTGGCACCTATATTTGTTTTTGCCATTATTTTAGGAGCCGGATTATTAAAAGCCCCTCATGTTTTTATAAAAGTTTTTAATGGTTTTGGAAAGCTTATCATGAGTTTGAGTATTGTTGGATTACTTTTACAAGGTATAGATGTGATATTTGGCGTAAAGCTTGTCTCAGGATTAACACCCCTATCTGAATGTACAGTTATCGTAGGCAAGATCGCATTTGTTTTAGGTGGAGCATATCCTATGCTAGCACTTATCAATCGAATTTTTAAAAATAGTTTTGAAAAAATAGGGGAGAAATTTGGAGTTAATTCCGTGTCAGTAGCGGGGATTCTAGGAAATTTGGCTAGTAATCTGTTGATATTCGGAACATATAAGGAAATGAATCCTAAAGGAAAAGTGGTATGTGCTGCCTTTGGCGTAAGTGGAGCATTTGTATTTGGTGGTCAACTTGGCTTCGTGTCAGGAGTAGCCCCTGAAATGTTAGGAGCCTTTATCATATCAAAGCTTACAGCCGGAATCATTAGTATCGTACTAGCCGTATGGCTGTATGATCGTGAAAGTAAAGAATTTAGCCTTAAGAAAAATGGAGGTATTCGTAATGATTATCAGGGATAGGGTTTCAATGTTAAGGCAGCTCATGAAAGAAAATCAAATGGATGCTTATATTATTCCCAGTTTTGATGCACATCAGAGTGAATATGTAGCAGAACATTGGAAGGGTAGACAATGGATATCAGGGTTCACAGGGTCTGCAGGTACAGTCGTTATTACATTAGAGGATGCTGGGTTATGGACAGACGGCAGATACTATATTCAAGCTGAACAGCAGCTTGAGGGATCAGGAATCAGATTATTTAGAATGATGGATCCCGGGGTACCCTTTTATACAAAATGGCTAGCAGATGTTCTTCAAGAAGGAAGCATTGTGGGCTTTGATGGAAATGTTTTTTCAACGAATATGGTTAAAAAGATGGAGAAAGATCTAAAAGCAAAGAGAATCGAATTAAAAATGAATCAAGACTTCATTGGTGATCTGTGGGAAGATAGACCGGAGATTCCTAAAGGATCAATTTTTACTCATGACGTAAACTATGCAGGCAAATCGAGAGTAGAAAAATTAAATGAAGTAAGAGAAGAAATGAAAAATATCGGAGCAAATTATTATATTTTAACTTCTCTTGATGACATTGCATGGCTATTGAATATAAGAGGGTCCGATGTGCCTAACAATCCAGTTGTAATAGCAAATGTTATCGTTGCAGAACATAAATGTTATTTATTTATTGATTCTAGCAAGGTTCCCTTTTTGGTTAGAGCAGAGCTGGAGGCTGAAGGAGTCGAGTTAAAAGCGAATCATGAAATTCAAACATTCTTGGGAAATCTTTCAAGCGGAGATACGATTATTTTAGATTCGAATAAAACAAATATCAGTTTATATCATGCCATAAACAGTAATACAAAGAAAATTGAAATTCCTGACATCACGACGAATTTAAAAGCGATTAAAAATGAAGTTGAGATAAACAACTTAAAATGGTGTGAAATAAAAGATGGTTTAGCCATGGTGAAATTTATAAAATGGCTAAAAAACGTTGTAGATAAAGAAGAAATTACAGAGATTACTGCAGAAGAAAGATTAGAAGATTTCAGAAGGGGACAGGAAGGATACGTTGGGCCTAGCTTTGATACGATAGCAGGTTATAAAGAACATGCTGCGATGATGCATTATAAAGCCAATAAAGAAACGCAATATACGCTTAAGAATGAAGGTCTTTTTTTAATTGATTCAGGCGGACAATATTATGATGGAACAACTGATATTACACGCACGATTGTTTTAGGAAAACTTACCGATGAACAAAAAAGAGATTTTACTTTGGTGTTAAAAGGATTTATTGCATTAAGCTCAGTCAAATATTTATACGGAGCAACAGGCTCTAACTTAGACGTTTTGGCAAGACAACCCATTTGGCAGTATGGTCTGGACTATAAATGCGGGACAGGACATGGGGTAGGTTTTTTCTTGAATGTTCATGAAGGCCCACAAAGCATAAGAAATAATAATAATAATGTTATATTAGAAAAAGGCATGATTATTACGAATGAACCGGGAATATACCTCGAAGGTAAATACGGAATTCGAATTGAAAATATGATGTTAGTCGCCCAAGACGAGAAAACAGAGTTTGGTCAATTTATGAAGTTTGAAGCAATTACATATTGCCCTATTGATTTAGCTGGTATCCATATAGATATGTTAACAGAGAGTGAAAAGCAATGGTTAAACAATTATCATCAAGAGGTATACACGAAGCTAGCTCCTTATTTAAATGAAGAAGAGAGCGTATGGCTAAGGGAAGAAACTAGGGAAATATAAATAGAATATTATCTTTTGATGGGCACCCATAGGGGTGCTCATTTTTTCACCGATAGACACGTTAAGCGGAACCGTATGCTAAGTATGGCGAATTATTTTAGCAAAAAGGTGCTGTTACAATCCGTCTCAAGATGGAGAACAAATCCATCATCAGACTGATAAATGGATGTGCCAGTATCCTTTATACTACGGTTAAGGAATTTCCAGTAGAGGTGGAATTGAAAACCATGAATGCAAATCAAAATCAGCGAATTCGCTATGCGGTTTTCGAGAATGAAATTCAATTACCGATCCTGGATATTACTCATCCGCTTTTCAACGCAAGCATTGATGAACATGCGTATCATTTAAGCTGTCTCAAGTCAGCCCGGAGTATTGAATCATTAAAGCGGATGCCTGGCTTTATCCGGAATATCTTTGTGAAAATGTCGAATGTTGATCATTCCTATCTTAGCGGCATGCGTACTTTGCTGTACAAACTTGGCCCTGACTTAAGCCGGGGGATAAAATTGGGTTTCCGGGACAAGTGGGCGGTGAAGCAAACCTCTTTCATGGGACTGCGGATCCGGCTGAGGGATCTTTGCCGACGCCAGTCGAAAATTTTGCAGCCCCAGCTCAAGCAATTCCCTGAACGGAACCTTTGTTTCTTCAATATCGCTGGGGGGGCAGCTGCTGACAGTATTAACACCCTGATTCTAATTCAGGAATCAGACCCGGAATTACTTAAGGGACGGAAGATTGAGATCAACATTTTAGATATCGATACCTACGGCCCCAGTTTTGCAAAACGGTGCATTGATGTTTTGAAGCAGCCGGGGGAATGCTTCCATGGTCTGGACATTACCCTCAATACTATTCATTATAACTGGAGCCAACCAGAGGGATTATTAAAGATGAGTCTGGAACGTTCCGGCTGGATTCAGCTCTGTTCATCGGAGGGCGGTCTTTTCGAGTACGGTTCGGATTCAGATATTATTGAGAATTTAAACCATTTCTTTACTAACTCCCCGGCGGACGCCCGGGTTACCGGTTCATTAATTTTCGACCGGGAACATGTAAATCCGGGGTACCTGGGATTTACAGAGTTTATTGGTGTGCAAATCCGATATCTTGGGCTGGAGGGATTGCAGCGAATTCTAATCCAAACCTCGTGGGTATTGGAAGAATCCCATGAAATTGATACGATCTATATTCTGTTTTCATTAAAGAAACCGTGACTTAAACGTCAAGGATCAGTCTCCGAACTCGGGAATTGGTTTGCGCACAAGCGGGCAACCCGCCACTGGCGTACAATGAACCATAACCAGTGAGCGAGGTGAACTTAAATGACACAATCCAAAGGGGCGTTCGCACGGGCCAAGCTGCTGCAGGGTAGGCCGGTATGCATCACCCTGCATAGCGGAAAGTCCTACGTCGGCTACATTACCGACGTCAACAGCAGCGGCTTGACGCTGGCTAGCGCCGGAGCTCGGCCGCGCACCTCATCCGGGAAGCAAGGCTCCCGGCTTAGTCAGCGCAGAGCCGGCTCCCATGCCTCGGGCAGACGACCCGGTAGTCGGCGAAGCGGCGCGCGCAAGTCTTACGTCCGTTCCCACTCCCGTAAGCCGGAAGCCAAGGTATCGGCCTTTCTGCCGATGATGGGATCGCTGCTTGGGGGATTAGGCGGCATCGGCGGACTTGGCGGCGCTGCTGCGGGATCGTTCGGCGGTGCGTTGGGCGGCGGCATGCGGCTGTTCGGTATGATGCAGCGGTTTTTCCCGGTCATGAAGTTAGGGTTCGGCATGATCAAATCCGTAAGTCCGTTTTTCGGCGCTTTTCAAGGCTTAATGAAGCCATCTGGAGCTGCCTCGAGATAGGGTGAATCACCGTAACCGGAAGAGGAGTAGCCCTTTTGGACGGACCAAGGGGCTATCCTTGATTCACGAGTTTATTCCACCATGGCAGAGCAGGAACATTCATCTCCCCATTCAAAGCAACGGTATCACCAATTTGAGGAGCAACGAGGTTCACATTTGCTTTCTTTGCTTCGATTATGGCTCGTCGGATCGGTTCCGTCCAACCATGATAAGCAAGGGTAAAGGCTCCCCAATGAATTAACATCATATTTTTCCCATTTACATCCTTATGAGCCTTCACAGCTTCTTCAGGAGTCATATGGACCCAAGACCAGCGCCTGTCATACTGCCCACCTTCAATTAATGCTAGATCAAATGGTCCATACTTTTTCCCGATATCTATAAAATGCGTATCGTAGCCACCATCACCACTGGTAAAGAAACGGGTTTTCTTACCGAGAATGACCCATCCACCCCATAAAGTCGTATCCCGATTAAAAAGCCCTCTTCCAGAGAAGTGTTTAGAAGGAGTTAATACAACGGTTAAACCTTGGAACTCCGTTTCGTCCCACCAATTCAGTTCAGTAATGTTTTCTTTTGCAACGCCCCATCGGAGCAAGTGAGCACTTACACCATAAGGAACAAAAAAATGTCTGACCTTGTCCTTAAGCTTACGTATCGAGGGATAATCTAAGTGGTCGTAGTGATCATGGGTAATAAAAACCGCATCGATTGGCGGTAATTCATCAACAATATACAGCATATCTTCGCTGTAGCGTTTGCTTCCTGCAAAAGAAACAGGTGAAGCCACAGGTCCAAGCATCGGGTCTACAAATAGCTTTTTATTATCGATACTGAGTAAGAAAGAAGAGTGCCCAAACCAAGTTAAGCTATCTTCTTTACTTTTGATCTTGTTCCAGTCCAATTTCGTAACAGGAAGTTTACCGGAAGGCTTGCGGTCTGGAGCCCTTGAAATCGAATCCTTTATCATTGAGAAATAATCAGATGCGCTCATGGCTAGACTGGTTGGCACCTGATTAACAAACTTCCCGTTTACATAGTTATCAAACCTGCTATATTGTTCTTTTTGGGCGTTACTTGGGTTGCCACCGAATACTGGAATCATATTGCTTTCACATTTCCTTCCTCTAAGAGCTCCCCGTTAACCGCAATCCGATTGGTGCCATTGGACTTGGCGAGATACATCGATTGGTCCGCCGCGCGAATGAGGTCGAGCTCCGTCTTACCATCTGTCCATAGTGTACAGCCGACGCTGGTAGACATCGGCAGCTGTAGCTCCTTAATCCGCATTGGCAACTCTAGTTGCTCGATCAAACGCTTGGCAACCTGCACCAGGCCGTCGTAGTCGTTCTGCAGCCATGCCGCTACCACGAACTCATCGCCGCCGACGCGTGCGATCAGATCAGATTCGCAAACCGCATTCTTAATGCGATTCGCAAATTCTACAAGCACGAGATCGCCGACTTCATGTCCGTAAGTATCGTTGCATTGCTTGAACTTATTCAAATCGAGGTAGAACACCCCGAATAAGTCTTCCTCTCGACTGGCCCGATTCATCCAGCCTTGAATTCGATCGCTAAAACCTCTACGATTCAGCAATCCCGTCAGAATGTCGCGCTCTGTCAATTGAATGAGCTCGCTCTCTAGTTTTTCGCGTCTTTCAATTTCGGCTCTTAATTGAACTAATAATTGCTCATAATCGTTCAGAATTCGAATTTTGTCGTCGTAGTTGATTTGCTTGCCCAGCTCCGAGCCCAGGGCGAGCGATAACAACTGCAATGTCTCGATATCGCGGCTGGAGAAAGCATCGGGGCGGTCGGAGATGACTTTCAACACGCCGACGGCGTTGCTAGATTCGAACAGAGGAACGCAGACCATGCTCCGCGCGCCGACTTTCATCGTCGCTTCCTTGTTGACGCGATCGTCCTGCTGTGTATCTGGCGAATACAAGATTTCCTTCTCTGTCACGCATAGACCCGACAGACTGCCGCTCTTATTTATTCGAATGCCGAGATGAGGCTGCAAGGTGCCGCTGACGGCGGCATAAACCATTTCATCGCCTGCCAGCATCTCGATGGTAGAACCGTCGGCATCGGTTAATAAGCACATCCGATCGCAGATCGTCTGCATAAACAGTTTCAAATCAAAGTTAGATAACAGCATCTGCTGTTGGATTTCCATGATGACTTTAAGGTGACGGTTCCCAAACATCGTCCCAATTCCTCCATGCTTCACAAAGTAATCTGTCGGCCATTATTAGGTAATATGCTAGCATTTTTAATTAGGTTTGTCAGCAGAGCTCCTGGTGGTGCAGGGGGAACGACAATTAATCCCATCTTGTGGTATGATTTCACTAGCAGTAAATATGTTCCATGAAGAGTGATAAGGAACAAAAACATACTAGGAGAGTGACTAAGGCTATACAACCATATCAACTTCTATCTGAACTCCTATCTCGAATAGAAGAAAATGTCTCTGGTACAAGCGAGACAGAATATCTGAACGATCTCCCAGTCTCTACGGTTCATTTACGTCGGCTTTTCAAGTTCGCTTTCGGCGTGCCGCTACAAAGCTATATCCGCTCTCGAAAGCTAGCCGTCAGCCTGGAGAATCTAATGCAAACCGATAAGCGGGTCCTCGACATTGCCATCGAATGCGGGTATGAACATGAACAAACCTACATACGCGCGTTTAAACGCGAATATGGGATAACGCCTGGCGAATGCAGGGAATCCGGCCGGAACATTCACGTAACGCCTCCTCTGCATCTATTTCCTCAGAACGATGTTTGCGGAAATATGGTATACGGGTCGGAGCTGGTCATGATTCCAGCCTTTCATGTCATCGGGCGAAGGTATCAAATTGAGATCGCGGAAGCGCCGACCCAAGCGCCCGAAGCGGCCAAACAGTTCTGGTGGGACAAGCGGCACCATGTGCCTAATCCGGTGGAACCCCATATCTATTACGGTCTAACGAGGACACCTGATTCATCGCTTCGTTGGACGTATTATCTGCCGTCTATGCGTGTAACGGATCTGAACAATATTCCTGACGGCTTGACAGGCGATACCGTTCCAGCTACTATGTGCGTCGGATTTCGGTATATTGGGAAGCATCATTACGAGGAGATTAGCGAACTACGCGCAGAGGCGCTGTATACTGCCATTGACAGGCTTGCCAAGGAGCACAACGGGAGATATGAGCTTCTGGATAGCGAATTCTTCTTCGAAAAAATTGATACGGATGCATATGATGGGGAGTATTGCCAAATGGAATGGTTTGCGCCCATCCGAGTGAAAAACAGCTAAGATGATCAAAAAAGTCCATTGAGCGTGCCGCAATTAAGGTATGCTCTTTTTGTATTCATCAATAGAGGTTTGTACGAAAAGGAGAGATAGTTATAAATTATAACGAAGTTGTTGCAATCGGAGATACCTATTTACTTACAGTCGTATCAGAGTTATTCGGATTAGAAGGCTATGAAATCCAGCGGATTCCGGCACATGATGGAGGGCGAAATGTCGTTTATACCTGTGAAAAAGAGGGCGAGGGCGCTAAAATACTCCGAATCGCTTTCTTACCAGACAGGAGCCGAGAAGATTTCCTAGGCGAAGTGGAATTTGTTCAGTATCTATTTGAGCATGGAGGCAGTGTCTCAAATGTAATCGGCTCCCGGAATGGGAATCTGCTGGAGGAGATCACCTACAATCACCACACCTTTTTTGTCTGCCTGTTCGAAAAGGCTAAGGGAAAAATGCTTGTAGAAAATAATTATCGGTACCGGGAAGGGGTTCCTATTACCGAATATTATTTTAACTGCGGCAAAACCCTGGGGAAACTTCACCATATATCGAAAGGATATACGCCTGTCCAGCGCCGGAATAGCTTTTTTGACAAATACAATGCCGAATATATCGATAAACTGATACCGGGTTCCTTATCTCTGCTTAAGGAGAAGATGGTAGAGCTCCTTGATACTTTACAAGGATTGGATAGGGACCAGGAGACTTTTGGTATGATCCATTTTGATTACAACGATGGGAATTATTCGATAGATTTTGATACCGGACATATAACTGTATATGATTTCGATAATTCTTGTTACTGTTGGTATATGTTTGACTTGGCCAGTCTCTGGTCAAGCGGAGTGGGTTGGATACAATTTGAACCTGATGCCGGCAAACGCAAAAAGTTTATGGATGATTATTTTACAACAGCCCTCGAGGGATACAGATCTGAGACCAGGATCGAAGATTCGATGCTCGAAAAATTGCCCTTATTTATCCAAGTGAATCTTATGGAAAATATATTAGGCAGATTCGAGGATATGGGCAACAATTGGGAAGAGCCTGAGTGTTACGAGGAACTGTCGTATCTCATAAAATGTTTGGAAGACGATATCCCGTATAAGGGCTTTTTCCATGACATTTACTCTTGTGAAGAACCCTTTGCGTATGAGGAACGGAATATCTAGTCTTTTTGTTGCGGCTTGACCCTTCCACCCTATAAATCAGATCTAAATCCTAAAGCCCATGTGAGTTTTGCCTCGCAGGGGCCTTTTTTCCTTTTCCAAGCAGAACTTCGCAAAGAAGACATTGAAGATTTAGGATGCCTGGGCACTGATTCCAGTGTATTTTATGTGATACAATAAGTTGAATTTCTAGAAGTTGGCAATTTGGAACGGAGGGAAAGCTTGCTTAAGTGGAATAGCGATATATGGGGACAGCTGACAGGACCGTATGGTTCTGCAGACAACGTACCAGTGTTATTGCAGCAGCTGGTGCAGGAATATAGTCAGGAAGTTTTTGACGAACTCTTTCAGGAGTATTTGTTCCATCAAAATACGATCTATACGGCCACTTACGCGGCGATGCCGTTTTTGGCACAGCTAGCATGCACCACATCGGATGCGGAAGTGCGCAAAGAACTGTTTATCAATTGCGGTATCATCGAGGCAAGCCGTGATGGGCGAGATGAGGCGCCATTCCCAGCATCTTGGGCTGAATTAGCTGAGGATGTAGGCAGCTCCGTTTGTACGGAAATGTATCGTGAATATATAGAGGCAATTGGCAAGCTCAGGGTGCTTACAAAGGAAGTATTTGCTTATACAGTCCAGCTTTCCATAGATGAGATAGAGAAGCGTTACATTCTTGTTGCGGATGCTGCTTATCGGGGCTCATATATCCCTGCCAACATGTTGATGACGTTTAGTAACGGTGATGAGTATGTGGTCGTGTGTCCGGTTTGCGAGGAAGATGTGTTCTTATGGCCTAACGAAGATCTTGCAGGAATTCTTCAAGCCTATGAACATGATCCTGTTTTTCATACGGGCCAGGAACCACATCCAATCGTTCCGGCAGCGTCATTTGCAGATGAAGAAGTACGCGTACTAGCGGAGCGGGCGGCAGCGATCGGAGAGCATACATTGGTTGGGCATCTGCATTATTTAGCGGGGGAAACATTATGTCCATCCTGCCGTGAGAAAATTTCCGTATGGCCGTCTTTGCTTCGCAATTTTAAAATGTAGATAAAAGCCGATTTTTCACCTTGGTTAGGAGGAGAAGAATCGGCTTTTTCAACGACATAGTACAATCGTTACATGGTATTCTTGACCGTCCGAGCATTTCCTTTGACCATCATGCTGCCAATCGCATAGAAAATAGCAGAAGTAACAAGGCCAACGACAGCCACGGATAGCTCCGGTGCGTAGAAGTTTACAACTAATGAGATTGCTGCAGATAAGATCCACACGATAAATGCCAGTGGTCTCCAGGATACTAGATCAGCAGAATTATTTTTGCGTAAAACCAAACGGTCCATAATGATAATCGAGCCAATTGGCGGAATAATGACCCCTAGAAGAACAAGCCAGTCGAAAAAGTGATTATAGATACCGGATATCGCAGCGATAAGTCCAACGACACCAATAATAAGCGTGATGGTTCTCATTTTTTTACCGGTCATATGTGACCAGCCTACAGCGCCATTATACAAGCAGTGTGTACCTACAGAACCTAAATTGATAAATACGAACAGAATGGATAAGATCGTGAGCAGTGGACCATGCCCCGCTAATACAGACATAAAGTCGCCGCCAGTAGAAGTCGCATTAGGAATAACTCCCGTTGCTACAACAATCCCCCCAACAAGCTCCGCAATGAAGTTCCCGATGGGAAAAGCGAAAATGACGGATAGAGCACCTTCGCGGCCGTTTTTTGCCCAACGTGTGAAATCCGCTGTCATGGTGCCTGAATCGGCAAATCCAGCGAATACTAAGGTAACAGCAGCTCCAAAAGACATCGCGCCGGTGACTTGCGGATGGTAATTCAAAATATCAGATCGACCGTTTTTTACAGCCATAGCAATGACAATGATCGCAATAATAATGTAGAAAGGTGCAGCAATCCAGCCAAGGATGGACAACGCTTTGATTCCAACATACGTAATAGCGACATAGAGGACTCCGCCGATAATCGTCATTAATAAAAGGCTGGCGCCAAATGATCCATGCATGGTGGAACCGGTAAGGCCTACTTGAAGGGCGAACCACCCAATAACGACCGTAGACAGTAAACCGGAAATGATATAATAACCGGAGCGTCCAAAGGTTTTTTGCGCTGTCAGCGAGAAGTTCATCCCAGAACGACCAGCATCATAGCTTAGCAGACCAACCATGACGAACAGAAGCAGGTTGCCAAGGAGCATGGCTAATGCACCGGCTTTAAATCCAAGCTGTGCTGTAATCAGTCCACCAATGACAGCACTGGTTAGAACCATTGGGAAACCAAACCAGACCGCTGCGACAGAGGATAATTTTTTTCGATACTCTTGAGGAACAGGTGCGTGTTCGAATTCCGGATCTAGTAGTTTTTTATCAACATTTTCGGTTGACATACTTTTGCCCTCATTTCGTATGGTTTTATGATCACCTTAACTCACTTCATAAAAGCGCTTACTTTCAGTGCTTATTGTAGGTGAGGATAGGTCTCGCGTCATTGTATAATGAGACCAAAAATTGATGGCTTCGATTGGGCATAATGTACAATGATAGGTACTCTATTTTTAATTATGGTAAATATATGAATAACGGAGGTACATATGAGAGAATTCGAACAACTAACAAGCATTGCGTCAGCGAATGAATTTATCCAGCGCCATAAACTATCGTTTCTCTTTATTTTCGGCACCGATTGTAGTGTCTGTCATGCATTACAGCCACAGGTCCTGAGATTAATGATGAAATACCCCGAAATCGCACTGGGGGCTATCGATGCGCAAGAAGTAAAAGAAGTCGCCGGGAGGTTCTCTATTTTCACGATTCCTGTCCTATTGCTCTTTGTGGATGGCAAAGAATATATACGAGAAGCGCGAATCGTGCATCTGGATCTGTTTGACGAAAAAATCCGCAAGATCTATGATTTCGTGACGGGATAAAAAAGCGCTATGTCCCGTTGGACAATGGCTTGTCGAAAAGGACTCAATCATATGCAGCCGCTGATTCAAAGGAACGTTTTCGTGTTCTTTCAGCGGCATTTTCCATGCTTGTTCGGACTGTTCCGGTCGGGGCTCAAATTAAAAATATCCAAAATTAGGTTAAAAACCAGTTGACTTCACAAAATGGATCATGATACATTGTGTATGCACAACATGCACAATTTTATGAGGAGGTACAGTATGCTGGCATTAGACATTCGAAACTTAAATAAGAAATACCCTAACTTTCAGTTGAAAGACGTATCGTTTCAACTGGAGAAGGGCTACATTATGGGGTTTATCGGTGCCAATGGCGCAGGGAAAACAACAACGATCAGATCAATCTTGAATATGATTCATATCGATAGCGGCGAGGTATGCATTTTGGGCAAGAACATTGCCGAGCACGAAATCGAATTAAAGCAAGAAATCGGATACGCCTTCGGTGGTGTCGACTTCTATACGCGCAGCAAGATCAAGACGTTGACCGATGTCATACAGAAATTCTACAAGAATTGGGATGATGAAACCTATCGTAAATATCTTAGACGATTCAAATTGGATGAAAACAAAAAAATCGCAGAATTGTCTACGGGCATGAAAGTAAAGTACAGCTTGGCCCTTGCTTTGTCCCATGGCGCGAAGCTTCTTATCCTGGATGAACCGACAAGCGGGCTCGATCCGGTCGCAAGAGACGATCTGTTAGATATTTTTCAGGAGCTCGTCCTTGATGGAGAGATCAGCATTCTATTCTCAACGCATATAACGTCCGATTTGGAAAAAGTCGCCGATTATATTACCTTCATTGAAAACGGGCAAATTATCGCCAGCTCTGAGAAACACGATTTTATGGAGTCGTATCGTTTACTTAGTGGCAGCCAGAGCCAGTTAGACCAAGTGAAGGAACAGATGATTTCCTACAAAATCAATTCATTCGGCTTTACAGGATTGATCCACGCCAAAGACTTCGATCCATCTTCCAACATCAAAGCCACCACGCCGAGTCTCGAGGAGATCATGATTTATTTCGCGAAAAAGGAGGATTTGCATGTATAATTTGGTGATGAAGGATTTAAAACTAGGAATTAATCCTTGGTTTCTCGTATTTCCTTTCGTAATAAACGCTTTAATGCTCGTACCCGGTTGGATTTATTTTATCGTTCCTCTGTATTTTTGTTGGATCACGATACCGAACATGTTTGGCGGATTCAGAACGCAGAACGATTTGATGTTTACCACGATGATGCCCGTATCCAAAAAAGACATCGTGAAAGCAAGGGTGACCGTTATTGTCATCATGGAATTATTGTACCTTGTCATTGCAATGATCTATGGGATGATTACGCTTCGCTTGTACCCGCATCTGACCTACTATTTCTACGCACCGCACATGGGTTTCTGGGGATTATGTTTTGTCATGATCGCGATCTTCAATATCGTATTTATATCGATGTATTACAAGACAGCGTATAAGTATGGCGGGGCCACGGCCACATCCATTACGGCCGCTATGCTGTTTGCTGGAGTTGCCCAATGGGTCGGAATCCAGAGTCCGCAAGTGTACGACATCTTCAATGGTTCTGGGGCTGACAGTACGGTGCTTCAACTATCCATTCTGATCGCAGGCATTGTGGTATTTATTGCATTCACCATGATAGCCTATCGGATTGCGGTGAAACGATTCCTAAAAGTGGAGATATTATGAACGTATTGATCTCGAACACATCTGAAAAACCGATTTATCAGCAGCTTTTCGAACAAATTAGCGCTCAAATTCTGAAAGGCGAGTTAGAAAGCGGCTATTGTCTACCGCCCATTCGACAAGCTGCCCTGGAGCTTGGGGTTAGTGTCATCACGGTTAAGAAAGCTTGGGAAGAGCTCGAACGAAGTGGGTTAATCAATACCGTTACAGGCAAAGGGTGTTTTGTAGCCGAATTCTCATCAGAGGAAATGCTGCGAATACGCAACGACATGATCCTGAAGCAAATGGCAAACGACACATTATACTACAAATCTTTTGGCCTCACCCTCGACGAAGTGATGGAGCTGCTGAAAAAGATTTATTAACGGTGATTTGAACAGGCGCTGAATTGGGCGCCTTTCTTTTCGTTCGATAGCATGTTAAGGTGAATCGTATCACACATGATCGCGAAAAATTTATTGAATAAAGAACAACGTAAGGATGATCTGCATATGAAAATTTTATTAGTCGAGGATGATAAGACAATCGCGTCGGGACTGGAATATTCGCTGCAGCAAGATGGTTATTGGGCCGTTCTCTGCCATGATGTCGCCTCAGCCAAAAAGGTGCTCACTGAGGACATCGATCAGTTTGCTTTATGCTTGTTCGATTTACAGCTTCCGGATGGAAGCGGCTATGAATTGTGCAAGATGGTGAAGGAGCGGCGGGACATTCCGGTCATCTTCTTAACGGTGATCGACGATGAGGTCAATGTCGTGATGGGGCTCGACATGGGAGCCGACGATTACATTACCAAACCTTTTCGAGTTCGCGAGCTGCTGTCCCGAATCAAGTCCGTCTTGCGGAGATACCAGAAGCCATCCCAAGTCAGATCGATCATCGACATCGACCATGTCCGAATCAATACGCTGGAAGGCAAAGTGCATAAGAACGGCACCGAAATTTCGCTCACCGCCTTGGAATATCGCTTATTGCTGATCTTCGGCAGTCACATTGGACAGGTTCTCACAAGGAATCAGCTTTTAGAGCAAATCTGGGACGTGGCTGGCGACTTCGTGAACGATAATACGTTAACGGTGTATATCAAAAGGCTGAGGGAAAAGCTAGAGGATGATCCAGGGCATCCGACATTGATCAAAACAGTACGCGGTTTAGGCTATAAGGTTGGTGATTAAATGCTGCGCAATCGAGAAATTCAACGTTTATTGCTCCTCATGGGCTTGATCAGCTTAGCGGCGCTCGTTGCAGCTGCTTTCATTTCGGCTATTGCCGCGGCGCTCGTCTTCATTCTATCCATGCTGCTTACTGGTGCGAGCTTGTTATTCACGAGATGGAGATATCGCGAGCTAGCAAAGCTGTCCGTCTATTTGCAGGAAATCAGCAACGGCAATGATTCCCTTGACGTTCGTGATAATCAAGAAGGCGAGCTGAGCATTCTCAAGAATGATATTTACAAAGTGACGCTCATGCTATCGGAGCACCGCTCGCTACTACAGCGGGACAAAATTCAACTGACGGATGCCATCTCCGATATATCGCATCAGCTCAAAACACCGCTTACCTCCATGACGGTAATGGCGGATTTGTTAAGCGCCCCTGACCTGCCTCCGGCCAAAAGATCGGAGTTCACCCATCATATTCGCGTCCAGCTTGAACGCATCGATTGGCTTGTCTCTTCTTTACTAAAGCTATCGAAAATTGACGCGAAGACCATCCCATTCAAAAAAGATCGAATTCCCGTGACAAACCTGATTCAAAAAGCATTAGAGCCGGTAATGATTCCGATGGACATTAAGGGACAGTCAGTTTCTATCGCGGGCGATGACGACGTCTCTTTTGTCGGCGATTTCAATTGGACGGCTGAAGCGGTCATCAATATATTGAAGAACGGTGTAGAACATACGCCTGAAGGCGGAGCGATCACCATCGCATATTCCGAAAACGCGTTATTTACGGAAATCGTCATTGCCGACAACGGCAAAGGCATTCCGAAAGAAGATTTGCCTTATATTTTCAAACGTTTTTACAAAGGAAAGAACGCCAGCGAAGGAAGCATCGGCATAGGACTTGCGATGGCTCACAGCATCATTGCCAGCCAGAACGGCGTGATCGATGTAACGAGCGACGGTGAGAAGGGTACGCATTTTCGGATTAAATTTTATAAGCAAGTGATTTAATGGCACGCCGTAAGTGACTGAATTGTCACCTCCATCGTCACTGGAAAGTCATTTTGGACAGATAAAATGATATTCATCAGCTAAGCGATGGAGGCAAGACAATGCAATTGAAGCAACACCGTAAGATTATTTTTGCCATCACAATATTCTACACCCTTTTTATTCTATATTTTTTGTTTTTCGCTTTCGGCAGAGTAAGTAAGGTAGATCAAATCACCGAGTACACCTTTATTTTTTTACCTGACGATTTTTTTAGGGTGCCAGGCCTATCCGATCTTCTACATCCTACGTTGATGGATTTTGTGGGTTTCGGGAACATCGCAGCCTTCATCCCTTTTGGCATATTGATTCCATTGTTATATCGGACCAACTTTATTCGATTCATGACTTTGTTCATCCTGTCCATTCTCGTGCTGGAGACCATTCAGGCACTAACGTTCCTCGGCAGCTTCGACATGAACGACGTCATACAGAACGCATCGGGCGCAGCCATCGGATTCGGGGCGTACAAACTTGGCTTTCGTACGAAAAGCGACTGGAGAAATATTGCTGCTACGGGCATTGCCAGTGCTGTCCTGATGCTCGGGGTATGGGGGGCCTTCGGGCTGGTTGATCAAGCGTTCACCAAAGAAATGGGTCCCTTTGTCGCGATCAACGAACTCAAAGACAGTAACGGGAATCCATCGACGGGTACCAAACGGTACAGTCTAAAGATTGGTGGCCAAGACGTAGAGCCCAGATATAATGTGTATCGCGTCGAAGGTAAAAAAAAAGAAACGTACACGTATACGTTAGGCAATAAGGAGGAGATCTATCTCTCCTTCCATTATGGAATCCCCGATCAAGAGGATTCCCATGGCAGCATCAGGGTTACCGTCGATGGTCATGAGTTTCTGTCCGTATCTTCAGAAGCCGGGCGCGACGAGCCGGATATGTCTGAAATTTTTCTTCCACAGGCCAATGAACTTACGATCACCCTGGAGGGAAATGAAACCCTATGGGATGTTGGATATAGAGAGATGGTATATTTCTGGAATTTGAGCATCGAGGGAGATCCTATGCTTCCGAAGTGAGTTTTGTGCGAAGTCGATTCAGGAAGTAACACTCACAAAACTTTTAGGAGGAATGACAATGGAAATTTTAAGAATCGAGCATCTGTCTAAAATATACGGTACGGGTGAATCGGCGGTGAAGGCGCTCGACGATGTGTCTTTTTCGATCCAAAAAGGCGAATTCGTCGCGATTATCGGCCCGTCTGGATCGGGGAAGTCGACCCTTCTCCATATGCTGGGCGGCGTGGATCGACCGACTGGCGGTAAAGTGTATGTTGAGGATACGGATATGTATGCCTTGAACGAAACGCAGCTGGCCATCTTCAGGCGCAGGCAAATCGGCCTGATCTACCAGTTCTTCAATCTGATTCCTGTCCTGACGGTAGAGGAGAATATGACGCTGCCGCTCTTGCTGGATAACCAAAAGGTAGATCAAAAGCAGTTGGATCGTCTTGTAAATACGCTGAATCTACAGCATCGATTAAATCACCTGCCGAATCAGCTATCTGGCGGACAACAGCAACGGGTCTCGATCGGCAGAGCGCTCATCGGCAATCCTGCGATCATGCTGGCCGACGAACCGACCGGGAATCTGGACAGCAAGAATAGCAGCGAGATCGTCGACTTATTGAAAATGCTGAATAAAACCTATCATCAGACGCTGATCGTAATTACGCATGACGAACGGATCGCCTTGCAAGCCGACAGGATCATTTCGATTGAAGACGGGAGGATCGCCAAAGACGAGGTGATCCGGCGATGAATATTGTTAACACGCTAACCATCCGGCACCTGAAGCAGAACAAGAGACGAACGCTCGTAACCATCATCGGCGTCATCATTTCGGTTGCCATGGTGACCGCTGTCGCTACGCTTGTTTTTTCCTTTTCGGATCTAATGATCAGACAAGCCATTGCGGATACAGGGGAGTGGCATATCCAATATCAAGATGTCACCAAAGAGCAGCTTGCGGCGATACAGGGCGATGATGCAACCAAAACCGCAGCGATCACAAGAGATCTTGGTTATGCCCCATTAGAAGGGGGGCAAAATCCCAATAAGCCGTACTTGTTCATTAAGGAATATAATGCGCAGGGTTTCGCACAATTTCAGATTGAACTAAGCAAGGGGCGTCTTCCGCATACGGACAAGGAAGTCGTGATTTCCGAGCCCGTTGCAACAAACGCCAAAGTGAAATACGAGATCGGCGATCGTCTAACCCTTCGTATCGGCGAACGATTCGAGCAAGGGAGCGACCAATCCATGGATCAGACCCAAATGCTGCGTAGGGAAGACGGCAAATTGACCGAAACGTTGCAGCATATCAAGGCAAGGGATTATACAGTGGTAGGTTTCATCAAGCGCCCTGTATGGGAACCGGCTTGGGCCCCGGGCTATACGATCATTAGCTATGTCGATGAAAATATTATCGGGGCAAACGATCGAGTCGATGCGTCGGTGGTGTTGCAGCGTGTCAATCCGTTCTTGTTCGCTCATGCGGAGGAATTGGCTGAGAAAAACCACATTGAAACGGTCCGATATAATAACGGATTGCTACGTTATTATGGCTTGTCCAAAAGTGAATCCTCGTCCAATATGATGTTCTCCTTATCGGCGATCATTATGGCGGTCATTATGATCGGCTCGGTGTCGCTGATCTATAATGCTTTTGCGATATCCGTCTCGGAACGCTCCCGCCATTTAGGGATGCTAGCGAGCGTGGGGGCTACGAAAAGGCAGAAGCGTAATTCGGTGCTGTTTGAAGGTGTCGTTATTGGCCTGATCAGCATTCCTATTGGCATCCTATGCGGACTTGCCGGGATAGGGATCACTTTTTGGTTCATGAATTCTATGATTCAAGGGGCATTATGGACCAGTGAAAAGTTGAGGCTCGTCGTCACGCCGTTATCGCTCTTGATCGCCTGTATTGTGTCGATGTTGACGATTTTCATATCGACGTATCTCCCGGCGATCAGGGCATCCAAGGTATCCGCAATGGACGCGATTCGCCAGACTACCGAAGTCAAGCTTACGGCCAAAGCGGTGAAAACGTCGAGGATCATTCGTAAGTTTTTCGGGATTGAAGCGGAGATCGGGCTGAAAAACTTAAAAAGGAACAAACGGAGATACCATACCATCGTATTTTCGCTCGTTATCAGCATCGTTTTGTTTTTGACGGTATCATTCTTTACCGCCGGTATGCAGCAATCCCTGCAACTGTCGCGGGAAGGCATCAATTACGATATTGAAGTCATGTACAGCAATGGCAAGAGAATCGACGAACGATTGATCCAATCGATTGCATCATTGAATGGCGTAACAGAGTTCAACGTGATTCATGCGTTATATAAGAATGCCTGGGTCGATGAAGCGTTCATCGCTGATGAATTGCATGAGAAGGTGAAGAAAGATAAGAGCTTACTGCAAGACGGGAAATATCCTTACGACATTACGATTCATGCATTGAATGATTCGAGTCTGCAAGACTATGCCAGAGCGGTCGGCGCAGATTACGAACAGCTAACGGATCCGGATCATCCTGCCGCGATTGTGATGGATACGATTCATTACAAAGATATGGATACGGGAAAATATATTCAGACGAAGGCCATATATACGAAGATCGGGCAAAGTATTGAGCTAACGAACTTCTATAAAGAAAATGGGGAAGAATCGAAGGCACACAAAGTGATCGTTGCCGCGTTGACGGATCAAGCTCCGATGGGGCTGAGCCCGACAGGCGTAGGCGGGGTAAATATCATCGTCTCGGAACGCGTTATGAATCGGCTGGCAGATGACGAGGACTTAGCTAACGTTCAGACATTCCTCCATCTGAAAAGTACAGAACCGATGAAAACGCAGCAGGAAATCGAAGAGATGCAGGAGACCAACCTGAATGTCTTCAATGTATATCAATCCAGAAAAAGCGAAGAACAAAATATTCTAATGATGTCCGTCTTTTCTTACGGTTTTATCGTATTAATATCTGCGATTTCCATTGCGAACATTTTTAATACGATTTCGACGGGCGTGGCCCTTCGCAAACGGGAATTTGCGATGCTGAAATCCGTCGGCATGACGCCAAAAGGCTTTGCGAAAATGATGAACTATGAAAGTGTTTTTTATGGGGTCAAGTCGCTGCTGTTCGGGCTTCCCGTCAGTTTCGTCGTGATGTATCTACTCTATAGGGCATTTTCGAACAAATTCAGCTACGGGTTCGCCCTTCCATGGATGAGCATTCTGTCCGTCATCGTCGCCGTATTTGTCATTGTCGGTTCCGCCATGTTATATTCCGGCGCGAAAGTAAAAAAGGAAAACATTATTGATGCATTGAAGCAAGAGAATATATGATTAACCATCGGCCCTGACTTGGTTGAAGTCAGGGCTTGCTTCGTAGATGTAGCAACAAAAAACTGACCTCTTGAGGTCAGTCAGATTCACGCGGATGTTAGTTTGTGATAGAAGAGGGCGATGATTTGGCCCGGTACCAGGCAAAGGACTCGGTTATGATATCGAGCAATGTAAGCACGACGATGGCGTTTACGAACCATTCTTTCACGTTGGGCCAGTTGGTATGCGCTCCTCCAGCATATCTTCAATTAGGCTTTGCAATTCCCGTTTAATATCCTCTCTTTGCTGCTCAGGCAAACGCTGTGTAACCGCATAAATATAACGGTCAGTAAAGTTCGCTTAAGATATTCGTTACCTATATCCCCCATCATTCCAATGATATCCTTATCCTATATCAGATGCGCGCCTGATGAATCCTAATTGAAAACGGAAAGGGAGATAAAAAGATGGGTAAGGACAATATCATAAAATCGATGCTTTCTGAAAAGGTTAGTATGACGCCGAATGGATTTATCGCAGATCAATTAAACCCAAAACAGTTCTTAGATTGCTACGAGTTGTTTTTTGACAAGATCCTTGATATTCATTCTTCCGATATAACGGGAGTAGAGGGCTATGGCGAGTTTAACGAGGAATGTATGACGGAATATGGGACCTGTAAGGAATTTCTGATCGATACGTTCGCAGAAGATAAAGAGGGGTATTGGTATCATTGGAAGGAGATGTTTGAGACAACGGTTCTCGAGCGTGAATTCTTCGATAAATACTTGCAGGAAATGAAGGACAGAATTCCTTATTGTGAAGGAAAACGCTTTTTAGTTTATAACAATACGTTTTTTGTCAATATGATCACAGACGGCAAGACGACGGTCGGGTTCCCTGACTGGAGCAGATCCGGCATCTGCGATTTCCTTCTCGATTTTGCCATTATGGACTTGAATAAGCCGTACTTGCACATCCCGGAATTGTTGTTCGAGTATTGCAAGAAAAGGGGTATCGTCATACCGGATTTTAAGGAAAGATTCTTATGTATGGCTTATTATAAAGGAATTGATACCTTGCGTTGGCATGCGTCCATTGATGACACGGAGTCCTGCACGTCCATCATGAAATCCATTAGTGAACTGAAAGATCGAATATACGCCTTATAGAAGGTGAAGCTATGAAATACGAAAATGCGAGCGATATATTACCTGAGGAACTGCTGAAAGAAATCCAGAAATACGCAGGAGGGAAACTTCTTTATATTCCCGCCGGGGAGGAAAAAAGGGCTTGGGGTGAAACGTCCGGCTACCGAGAACAACTGCAGAAGCGCAATCGAATGATTCGCAATAAGTACGCCCATGGGCTCACGGTTTCGGAACTTGCGGACGAATACTTCTTATCTTTGGATTCCATTAAGAAAATTATCTATTCAAAAAATAATGGCGAGTATTTAACTTATTCTCCGACATTAGAATCTGCTGTACACTATGCGAATGCCGGGTTGATCGAAGAGTGGATCCAATGTTATTTGCTGCTTACTCGAAAAGCTGCTCCCACTGTACATGATCTCATGAATGAAGACTTTCTCTATTTGGGAGTCGTTAAGTTTCCATTGCGTCTCATCCGGATTGAAGAATACGATATCAGGGAGAATCTTGCGGAAGAGAGTGAAGATGATGTATCCGCGCCCCCACCGCTTCTTATTGAATATGGGGAAGGAAAGTTCTATTGCACCGCGCAACAAGCGTTGTTGGCCTCCTTAAAACAACGCAAAGTAAATGCTTATCCCACCGTCATCGTGTTGAAAGGAAATGCCGAGTATAAAAGATTCATGCAATACTACGGAAACAAATTTATTTATGTCGATAAAGTATAAGTTGATTCATAGGGCCATCCCGCAAAGGGATGGCCTTATAACTTGCCGTTGTACAACTCGAATCAAGTATGCAAGAATTGCTGGTGATATGATCAAAAGGAAAGGAGAGAGGACTTCCATGTACGAATGGAATGAAATGGTCCAGCTAATGGTAGATTGGGTGGAGAGCAATATTACGGAGAGTACATCCCTATTGCAGATGTCGGAACAGTTAGGTTACTCACCCTATTATTGTTCCAGGCAGTTTAATCAATTAACCGGGATGACATTGAGGGATTACATCTGGACTCGAAGGATCAGCCGTGCCGCCCTGGAGCTCCGCGACACGGATCAGCGGGTTCTGGATGTTGCCGTAAAGTATGGATTTTCATCACAAGAGGCGTTTACACGAGCTTTTAACAAGGCATTTCGGCTCACCCCTGCAGCCTACCAAAAAGCTCCCCGACCTATTCCGTTGGCTATTCGTCAGGAGGTATTCTCGCCTTATCATTATTTGATCAAGGAGCGGGATAAGATGAGTAAAGTACATTTGCAACCGGCGGAGATCAAAGTCGAGTTCATTCCGGCGCACAAATTTATCGGGATCTGGGATATTTCCGTAACAAATTATGGGGACTTCTGGGGAAACGGGCACTCTTGTGATGAGATCAGCGGTACGCTCGAGAGTATGTCCAACCATACTCTTCCTGGACAACTGGGTCAGACGGCGGGATGGTTTTACCAGAACGGTCAACAGGGGTACTTGTATGGAATCCCCGTTTCAATGGAGTATGATGGACCGATTCCGGAATGTATGGAATGCAGGGAAATTCCGGAATCGGAATATTTGGTCTTTTTCCATCCGCCTTTCGATTACATGAAGGATAATGGTGCTGTTATGAGGACAACTGAAGAGGTAGCATGGAACTTCGACCCCCAAGGGATGGGATACGAATGGGATGAAGGGGCCAAACAGGACTACCAACGACATTTTCCAGAGGGTTATGGTTATGCAGTGTTGCGACCAGTAAAAAAGATATAGCTGGCATTTTGAATCTCTTATACTCATCAGAAGCTGGATTTCATGGTAATATAGTATGCAAACATTACCAATTTATAGTTATGGAGGCGCATACGTATGGACCAACAATTGCAGCAAGAGGGGTACTTTGGAGAGTTCGGGGGCAGCTTTGTTCCACCGGAATTGCAGGAAGTGCTGGATTATTTAAGTGAGCAATTTTACAAGTTTCGAGATGACCCGGACTTCAAGGAAGAGCTTAGCTATTATCTGCGCGAATATGTTGGTCGCCAGAGCCCGCTAACGTATGCGGAGCGGCTGTCCGCAGCTTGGGGAGGTCCCAAGATCTACTTAAAGCGCGAGGATCTGAATCATACCGGAGCGCATAAGATTAATAACGCGATTGGCCAGATTCTGCTCGCGAAGCGGATGGGAGCGAAGCGGATTATCGCCGAGACGGGTGCCGGGCAGCACGGTGTTGCTACGGCAACGGCTTGCGCCATGTTCAATATGGAATGCGTCATTTATATGGGAGCGGAAGATACGCGCCGCCAGGCGCTTAACGTGTTCCGGATGGAACTGCTCGGCGCAACCGTCATTCCGGTTCATAAAGGGCAGGGACGACTGAAGGATGCGGTGGATGAAGCGTTAGACGATCTGGTTCGCAACTATAAAAATACGTTTTATTTGCTCGGATCCGCGGTTGGCCCGCACCCATTCCCGACGATGGTCAAACACTTCCAGGCTGTCATCAGCGAAGAGTCAAAGCAGCAGATTCTAGAGAAGGAAGGCCGGCTGCCGGATGCGGTGGTGGCATGCGCGGGCGGCGGCAGCAATGCGATTGGCGCATTCGCCCACTACATCGACGAGCCGAGCGTTCGCTTGATTGGCGTCGAACCGGACAAAGCGCCAACCTTAACTCAGGGCGTCCCAAGCATCATTCACGGCTTCAAGTGTTTAGTGTTGTTGGACGAAGAAGGCCAGCCTCAAAAAACCTATTCGATCGCTGCGGGGCTCGACTATCCGGGCATCGGACCGGAGCATAGTCACCTGAAGGTAACTGGGCGGGCCGAATATGCGACCGTTACTAATGAGGAAGTGCTGGAAGCCTTCCAGGAGCTGTCCCGCACAGAGGGAATCATCCCTGCCCTAGAGAGCGCGCACGCGGTTGCACACGCCAAGAAGCTAGCCAAGGCGATGGGTCCGGATCAAATTCTTATCGTTAACTTGTCTGGCCGCGGGGACAAGGATGTTGAACAAGTGTATCAAATGCTCAAATAGGTTCCGCAGGTGCTGTGGCCGTCAGGAAGTTGATCTGACGGCCTTTTCTCCATTATTATTTCGTGGTTGTAATATAGAATTCGCCTAGAAGTTCCTTCATTTCATAACTGCTTGGTGCCAGTTCTTTTTCAACAAAAGCGTTGATTCCCGACTTTTCAATATCATACATAACTTCAATTTCTTTCGAGAATAATAGCTTTTCTTGTTCAAGCAAGTTCGAAAGGGATGGTTGTTGTTTGGGCTCAATTTTCCCCGTATTCAGCGTTTGCTGCAGGCCCTCAACATAGGATTCCAACGAACGGCTGCCTACGATTTTCAATCCTTTATTGTCCTCGTTGATCATAACGATCGTCGGGAAGCCTCTAACACCAAGTCTTCTAGCGAGACTAAAATCTTCGTTCAATAATTGTTGGCCGGATTGATGCTCGGCATCCCTGACAATAGCTTCTCCATCGAGCCCAAGCTGATTTACGATGTCTATCATGATGGATTCCTCAGCGATATTCCGATTAAAGACGAAGAGGGCTTCTCGTGAACGTCTTAAGTAATCATAGGCTAATGCATCGTTATTATTTTTTTGAATCACTTTGAATACACGAGAAGGCGGGAAGGAGGATTGGACCGGATTGTTGAGCATCAATGAACCGTCAATCGGCATGCGCGAATATTCTCCAACCTCTCTCCAGTGGCCGAAGACATCAGCAGGTCCTGATATTCCGTTACGGGGGTCGACAGGCTCATCACTCCATTTCTCCAGCAACCCGCCCATTACCGTATGAAAGTTAAAATAATGCCCATACTGCTCTTTAAATCGACGAAGAACAGGCTCAAGCGCCCAGCAGTGAGAGCAAATAGGATCCGTGACATAATACAATTCAATGGATTTTTGAGGTTGATTAAAATCGATCATCTCCATTTCTTCTTCCCCAGCTACGCCACATACACCAGTCTCTAAATCACAAATCATATGATTATCGTTCGCCATTTGTTTATCCTCATCTCCCATGATTGTTGCTTTACAATCAAATTCTAGCCATAATCGATCGATCGGAACACCAATAGATCATTCGATTTGTTGTTTATGCAACACATTGATACAATTGTTTAAAAAGTTGGAGGGACATGATATGACGCAATCGAAGACAGACCCCCGCATTTTACGAACTCGCAAGTTAATCATGGACTCTTTTATTGAACTTTCAGGGAATAAAGAATTCAAGGATATTACCGTCAAGGATATTACAACAGAGGCTAAGATCAATCGCGCAACGTTCTATTATCATTTTGAAGATATATATGACTTGCTCGACAAAGTATTATCGGAAGTTCTATTGATTAATTTGAATGCCATAGACTTCGAGAAAAGCGAGCTAAATGAAGCGTCGATTATTGATATCTTCGTAGCCATAACGGATTTCCAAAGAGCGTTATCCAGTCGGTGTCATAGAGGATACGATGAGACTATAGCCCGCATTATCAGGGAACAACTTGAAATCATTTTCTATGGCATGCTGCGAAAACAACATACAACAGAAGAGAATGAATCGCTAAAAATTACAGCGGTCATTTTAAGTTGGGGCGTTTATGGTGCTTCGGTAGAGTGGAGGAGAAATCGTAAGGAATTATCACCAGAAGCATTTATTCGGTCGGCCATTCCTTTTCTGATGTCTGGGATTGAACACGGAAAATCGTAAAAACGCAACAACGGCGAATATTTATAGCGATTATTGTTAATACAAGTCTATGAGAGCAATTTTCTTTTGGATCATTTTAGTATAATATTTGGTAGATAAGAGGAAGAAATAATTGAATGAAGATTGGCAAATATTTTTGGATAAATATGAATTTATTTTCGTTTGTGAATATGAGAAGGAGAGATGGAAATGTCGTATATCGTTGATTTTAAGAATGTGTCTACGGTTGGCTTAGAGTCTTCCCCTGTAGTAGAAGCTCTTGCTGGTCTGCGTGCGAATGAAGCCCGTTATTTTATGACCAAGTACAAGCATGAATTTACGGTTGTACCCGCTAGCGAAAGTCAGGATACCCTTGATTATGTGAACCGCATTTTGAAAGAAGAACGGAATATTGAGTTTGCGGCCAAACCTCTAGAAACGTCGCGTTTTCAAGTGGAAAATATCCAATTTGCCTACGTTTTCTATGAGGATGGTCTTGCGATCAATGTGATGTATACGGTTGATGACCCTAAGAAGCGGGCCGTTGGGTTTAAGCTGTCTGAGGGAATGGAAATACCAAAGGAGCTAGAAGAGAAGTTTAAGTTTGCTAGGCAGAAGTCGAAACTAGCCGGGACGATTCGGGGTTCGTTTTTTGTCATTAAAGGACAATATTAAGGTAAGCAAAAAGCGTAAATAAATAGGAATCCAACCGTTGTGGTCTGTGGCATCTACGCTGGGATCATATGTTGTTCTATTCCGAATATTCGTTCTATTTAAATACCTCTAAAGCTAAGTAGAGACCGGGCGTAGTATGCCCGCAGTCTCTATTTTATTGTTAAACTCCCAGATTTCATCGGATCTAGTGAAATAGTGCTGATACCCCCACACCGCCCTACCATTAGCCTATCTTCTGTCAAGTAAATTAGTGCTTTAGCCCTGATTATTAAATTGGAAATTCAACTATAATGAGAGAATACATAATTCAACATTTTTCAACATTTTCTCAGAAAAGGTGATTTCATCTATGTTTTCTCCGTTCCAAAAGAAGAAGAGTAATCTTGAGCAGCAGCAATCGCGAGAGGACCTCGGCATAAGGAGGGACTTGGAAGAACCACAAATGGAAGTGTCGATAAATTCGGCTGATTCCGGGGTGAATGAAGAGCCTTCAGGCTCTATTTTAAACAATAAGGGCCATATGGACAAAAGCTCGCTTGATCTGGTATTCGCCGTAGAGCAGATGATTAAGGCCAAGCAGCATGTCGAAATGAGTCATAACGATATGCAAGATCGACTAAGCCACGCGAACGGACAAAATGATCGTTTGAACAGAGACTTGAAGAACTTGGGCAAGGTCATCGAGGAACGCGAGAAGAGTATTCTGGAGCTGGAGCGGAGACTGACCGATAAGAATCTGAAGGTCGACCAGATGATGGAAGACTATCGGGAGCTTCATTCCACTTTGTCTGGTGAGAACGAGGAGCTTAAAGGCGTAATTGAGCTTGAACGCCAGAACTATGCTGGCTTACTTCAGAAGCACAACGAGACGACTGCCGATAAGAATAAGAGAATCAGCGAACTTGAGGAGAAGCATGCAAGACTTGAAGCGGAGCTCGCTCAAATGAAACAGAAAACCGATGCTCTTCGCCAGGAGAAGACGCATCTCCTTAATATTGTAACTGACTTTACTAACCGACTGACATCTCCATTTGCATCGAATGTGGGAACAACAGAGGAAGCTTCAATCGATTAAGTCATGTCTGATCGGAAGAGAAGGACGAAGATGGGGATGGAGACATACAGCACGCAGGTAATGGAGCTGCTGTCGCTTGGGAAGACCTCCGATGGTGTAAACCAAATCAAGGTTATCGTTACCCAAGAGGATAGACAAGCTGCATACGTAATCGAAATAGATGACTTTACATTTCTTGGGCTTGAAGCGTTGAATCCATTGAATGGAGACAGGATTCGACTCTCTCCCTATTCCAAGTGGGATCCTTACCGAAATACCTTTTATAGTGCCATAATCAGAACCACAGATGTTTCCCGAGATATGCTGTATTTTGCATGCAGCGAAGCATATATAGATCGAATAAAGCAGATCAGGGATTTTCCACCCGTTCTAATAGACGAGGGAGGGCAGGAAGGCGGAGTAGAGAAATTCGCTCAGTACCGAGCACAATTCCTGCGGCAATTCTCTGCACGCGTGCCAAGGATATCCATTCTAATCCTGGTCATATTCGGCTTGCTGACTGTTCTATCTATCGCTTCGAAGGGCAAAGATGATTTCGTACGTATATTTAGCGGGCCAATCGGCGTAGTGAATGCAGAGGTAACAACGGATGACTTTCAAGCACCGATTGTTCGCGCATTCATAAGTGATTTGGATAAGACCGGAGTTTCAAATGTGGCTGTTGGATCAGAACAATCCGCCCTATCCCAAGTCTCGGATCAGCCTAACATCAATCAGACGCAGGCAGACTTTGAAGTCATCGACATCGATGAGAATAAGAAGCTCTTTGGGGTGCCAAAGAAATATGTCGCCTTAACCTTCGATGATGGACCCTCCGCGCTCACGGAGCAAATCGTGGACATTCTAACGGAAGAGAAGGTAACGGCGACATTTCTATTCGTAGGGCAGAATGTGGAACGCAATCCAGATGCCGTAACTTATGCGAACGAGCATGGAATGTCAATTGGGAATCATTCCTGGGATCACAGTGTACTTCCGAGAGCTACCTCTCAGGATCAGAGTAAAAATTTGTCGAAGACAAACAGCGCTTTGGAATCCCTGACGAATACTGCCGTTACTTTGTTCCGCCCGCCATACGGTGCGGTTAACGATGAACTTGTCTCCGAGGCTAAGAAGTTGAATATGAAGACCCTCCTGTGGAATCGAGATCCGGAGGACTGGAATGAGAAGAAGCCAGAGGACATCATTCGATTCTTTCATCAGAGTGAAGCTGCTGGGGGCGTATATGTACTGCACGAGAACAAGAACACATTAAAGGCACTTCCAGATATTATAAAATACTTAAAAGGAAAGAACTTAACGTTCGTCGCGTTCAA
Organism: Paenibacillus guangzhouensis; assembly: GCF_009363075.1. Classification (NCBI taxonomy): domain Bacteria; kingdom Bacillati; phylum Bacillota; class Bacilli; order Caryophanales; family Paenibacillaceae; genus Paenibacillus; species Paenibacillus guangzhouensis. The sequence continues at coordinate 5,492,852 of NZ_CP045293.1, forward strand.
ATAAAATAGACCAGTATTGACGTGAAAAGCACCCATTTGGGTGCTTTTTAATTTTACTCTAAAGTTGATACGGTGAACCTGCTCAGAAATTTGCTTTCTAATGTTGGTGGGGTTTGAACATAAGACATTTCATCGATTTAAATGGAATAGCCAAGCCTCTAGAAACGGGAGTTTTTATTTATGACGTTGACAAAATATTAGAACGTGATTAGTATTAGAAAATATTTATATCCGTTGAAAGTCAAATAAAATAGTAAGCAAGCTATGATTGCTATGGGTCGTACTATAGCAGGAGCAGCTTCTGGAGAGACCGTGGAATTCCACGGCGCCGAAGGGTTCACAATCTCAGGCAAAAGGACAGAAGAGTATTAAATATCTAATTTGTTATATTGGAATAGGTATAACAAGTCTTATTTATTATTCTTTTGATCAAGAGATTGGAGCGCATCCAATCTCTTTTTTTATGCGTAAATAAGGGGGAATATGCTATGGGACAACAGGAATTGAAGAGAGGGTTAGAGAATCGGCATGTTCAACTTATTGCCATTGGCGGCACCATTGGTACTGGGTTATTTTTAGGATCAGGCAAAGCAATACAACTGGCGGGGCCATCCATTATCTTTGCTTATTTTATCGTGGGTATTGCCATTTTTTTCGTGATGAGGGCGCTAGGAGAGCTATTATTGTCGAAGGCCGGGTATCAATCTTTTACAGACATTGCTGAAGACTATCTTGGACCACGGGCCGCGTTCGTAACTGGGTGGACCTATTGGTTCTGTTGGATCATGACGGCCATGGCCGATGTGATTGCTGTCGGGGTATACGTGAAATATTGGTTTGATATCCCGCAGTGGATCCCTGCAGTCATCTGTTTAATCATTTTATTATCACTCAATCTATTAACGGTTAAAAGTTTCGGGGAATTGGAATTTTGGTTTGCTCTAATCAAGGTCGTGACTATTCTGGCGCTGATTGCGATTGGCGTTGTTTTGCTGGTCATCGGATTCCAAACAGATGCAGGAACGGTGAGTGTCAAGAATATTTGGGAGCACGGGGGATGGTTTCCAAACGGCGTTTCGGGGTTCTTACTTTCATTCCAAATGGTTGTGTTTGCCTATGTCGGTGTGGAGTTAGTGGGTGTATCTGCAGCGGAGACATCTAATCCGGAGAAAAATATCCCGTCGGCGATTAATAAAATTCCGTTAAGAATTCTATTCTTCTACGTCGGAGCATTGATCATCCTATTATGCATTAACCCATGGACGGAACTCACTCCATCCGAAAGTCCCTTTGTCAAAACGTTTGCTTTGGTCGGCATTCCTATTGCCGCAGGAATTATTAACTTTGTCGTACTAACGTCAGCCGCCTCAGCTTGCAACAGCGGGATGTTCTCAACAAGTCGGATCTTATATAATTTGGGCAAGAATAACCAGGCTCCAACCGGCTTTGCCAAACTTAATAAAAATCATGTACCCAGCAACGCGTTATTCATATCTACGCTTGTCCTATCGGTGGGAGCTCTTCTGAGTAAGCTTATTCCGGAGCAAGCTTTTGGCATCGTGACAACCATTAGTGCCATTTGTTTTATCTGGGTATGGGGTGTCATTCTAATTTGTCATTTGCGGTATAAAAAAACACAGCCGGAATTACAGGCTAAATCGAAATTTAAGGCACCGTTGACGCCATTTATAAATTATGTTGTCCTAACGTTGTTTGCCATCGTTCTCATGATTATGCTGTATGCTGAAGAGACGCGCCCGGCCTTATTATTGACGCCAATATGGTTTGTTCTATTATTTACTTTGTATGCGAGCAGAAGAAGGAAGGAACAGCGTAACAGGGTATAGGCAAAAATTATCACACCCTAATTTGGTAAAGGTGCCCGATGTGGAGTCGGGTGCCTTTTTGCTATTATTACTATTAATGTTTTAATTCATTGTCGAAATAGTGCTTTTATACTATTTTTGAGTCGGATTGTTCGTTTACTGTCTACTTTTTTGGTGATATACTCACTATAAATAGGAGAAAATGCAAAAAAATGTAGAGAATTGGGGATTTTTCAGGATGGTTATGGAGAGAAAAAACGGCGAAACGATTATCCTTATCCCATCGCTTGAGCCAGATGAGAGACTATTGACCTATGTACAGCAATTGCGAGATTATGGTTTGATCCATATTGTTATTGTGGACGACGGTTCCGGCGATGCGTACCAGTGGATTTTTGGTCAGCTTCGCGAGAGCGGTTGTGTTCTGCTGCGGCATACGGAGAATCAGGGGAAGGGCGCTGCGCTCAAGACGGGCTTTCAGTATATTGAACAGCAGTTCGATGAGGTTGCCTGCGTTGTAACGGCCGATTCAGATGGACAGCACGCAGCAGAGGATGTATACCGGCTTGCGGAAGAAGCGAAGCGTCATCCTGACGCGCTGGTTCTTGGGGTAAGGAACTTCAGCGAGGGAGGGATACCGCCGAAGTCATTGCTGGGCAATCGGGTTACTTCCTTTATTTTTGCGATGTTGTATGGCAAGAAGTTATCCGATACGCAGACAGGACTTCGGGCTTTCGGCCCTTCGCTGCTCGCATTTATGCAAAATATTCGCGGGACCCGATTTGAATACGAGCTGCAGATGCTCATCTCTTGTATTCAGTCCGGCATACCGATTCATACGCTGCCGATTCAAGTCATTTATGAAAATGGCAATGCGGGGACGCATTTTAAAGCGATTCAGGACAGCGCTCGGGTGATGCGTGTTCTGTTCTCCAATTTCGTGCGGTTTATTTCCTCTTCGATTGCAAGCTCTGTCGTCGATTTAGGGATCGCATGGCTACTGATCGACATATTGCGGCCCATGCTGGGTGAACAGGACTATATCAGGATCCTACTCGCGACGGTGATCGCAAGAGTCATCTCCATTATGGTCAACTATTTGCTGAATAAGCATTTTGTATTCCGCAAGGAGGATAGCCAGGGGAGTTTATGGAGGTATTTGACTTTGTGCGTAATCGTGATCTTGCTTTCCAGCACCGGGGTCTATTTGTTCCATACGATGATATTTATGAATGAGAAAATAGCAAAACTCGTCTGTGATGCCGTGTTGTTCCTGCTAAGCTTTCAGGCGCAGCGGCGGTGGGTATTTGCTGCAAGGAGGCAGCGACGATAGTGCAAAATGAAAAACGGCAGCATATTTGGTTTGTCGTCACGATGATCCTGATGTCCATCTATTTGTTATGGCGTATCTTTTTTACGTTACCATGGGATCAAGGGTTCTTGAACATGGTATTCGGCATTCTGCTGATTGTAGCGGAGACGGTAACGGTGCTGACGACCTTTGAATTGTTTTTTCAGAAAATGCAAAAGGAACGCACACAGCTCGACTTCCCAATCATCCCACCGGAGCATTATCCGGATGTCGATGTGTTCATTGCCACGCACAATGAGCCGGTCGATCTGCTGTATAAAACCGTTAATGCCTGTACATTCATGGATTATCCGGACAAGCAGAAGGTTCATATTTATTTGTGTGACGATGGTGGTCGGCCTGAGGTTGAAGAGCTGGCCAGACAGTTTGGTGTCGGGTATCTTGGTTTTCCTGGGAACAAGGAGGCTAAATCCGGCAATTTGAATCATGCATTAAGCAAAACCTCCTCCCCGCTTATTGCGACTTTTGATGCGGACATGATTCCGCAGCATACCTTCCTGATGAAGACCGTTCCATATTTCCTGCTCTCGCAGTTTACCCAGGACAAAGGGGAATGGCGGCTTCGAAGAGAAGATGAGCTCGATGACAAATTCAAGCTCGGGCTGGTTCAGACCCCGCAGAGCTTCTACAATCCGGATTTATTCCAATTTAATCTTTATGCGGAACAGGGCATTCCGAACGAACAGGATTTCTTCTCCAGAGAGGTTAATATTTTGCGTAATGCCTCCAATGCGGTGGCCTATACCGGGAGCAACACGGTCATTTCCCGAAAAGCGATGGAGGAAATCGGCGGTTTCCCGCTGAAGACGATCACCGAGGATTTTGAGACCAGCATCCGCTTGCAGCAAGCAGGCTATATTACGTATGCAACCCAGGAAGTTCAGGCTGCAGGGCTGACCACGACAACAATTCCGAGCATGATTAAGCAGCGCATCCGCTGGGCGAGAGGCATTCTTCAAAGTTTGCAGAATACCCGTGCTGTTACTTCCGGCAAGCTGCCCTTTTGGACAAGAGTTACCTATATGAGCAGCTTCTTGTATTGGTGGTCTTTTTTTAACCGGTTGATTTTCATCATGGCACCCATTTTGTTTGCGCTGTTCGACTTCCAAATTGTAAACACGAGCTTTTTGGAAATTCTCGTATTTTGGCTTCCGTCTTACTTTTGCTACAGTATGTCGATGCGTTATCTGTCCAGCAATATTCGCAATCAGCGCTGGAGTCAAGTCATCGATACGATTTTCATGCCATATCTGATATGGCCAGTTCTGCTTGAAACCTTGCACATCCATGAGAGGAAGTTCAAGGTGACGAACAAGAAGAAGGGCGCCGGACCGAAGTGGATGACTTCCTTGTTGTATGCACTTCCGCACATTTTCCTGCTGCTTCTTTCGGTTGCGGCAATCGTCCGGTTCGTGCACGGCAAGTACGGCTTGGCTCTCTTCTACAGCAGCATTATCGTGTTTTGGCTGGTTCATAATATGATTGCACTCTGTTATGCCTTGTTCTTCATGATCGGCCGCCGCGCTTATCGGGAGACAGAGCGAATTCGGGCGCAAGAGGATGTCACGATCCACTACAAAGCGGGCAACCTGCGCTATCAGGCCAGGACCGTCGATGTGTCGGAGCATGGCATTGCCATATATGTCGAACATCCCGTCTACTTGCCGCCCCAGACGACGATCTCACTCGTCGTGAAGAGCGAGCGCTATGAAGCGAGTCTGGATGCCGTCATCGTCTATGTGAAAAAGGATGGGGATGGCTGGCGCTATTCGGCAACGGTTCAGCCGGTCGATGAGACGAACAAACGCCAATACATGCAGATCATTTATGACCGGAAACACTCTTTGCCTGAGCAGATGAATCTATGGGATACGGCTTATGACGATATGGTCCGTAACGTGAAAAGGCGCATTGTTCAACCGCTTCTGGATAAACGAAAAATGCCGCGGATTCCGCTTCAGTGTCCAATCGTTATGACGAATGGTGCTGGATGTACGCTGCGCAGTTTTAATTACCTTTACTTTTCCGCCTCCGGATTCCAGGGCGATATTCCAGTAGGGGCTGTGGTGACCTTCTATACCCGAAGCGATATTGAAGTCATTGTGCGGCATACGGGTAAAACGACGGCCGGTCATCAAGAGGTGCTCCTCTCGGTTGAGAATATCGGCGATATAGTGGATCGCGGGCTTGTCGATCAGATGCTGGATGATTTGCTCCATCCACGTTCCGAGAGCGCTTAAGAGGATGAGGAGAGATAGAAATGCTGATTTTGTTTCAACTGTTGATGGGGGTCCTATTGGTGCTTTCCTGTCTGGGTTACATGCTGTTTGTTCGAAAAACACTAACATTACCATGGGAGTTCATCCCTGTATTCGTATTTTCATCGATTGCCTGCATTGTTTTTGTGGGTGGTCTGGCAGGGCAGCTCTATGTAGTTAGTCTTGTTGTGTTGATTCTAGGCCTGCTGGCGTACGTTGGACTCGTGGTCCGCTGGCTGCGCCAAGGGGCTAAATTCCGCTTTTCGTTTTCTATATTTCTAGTTACTTTCCTGGTAGGAAGCTTTATCTTTCTGCTGGTGCTGTTCCAGACCTCATTGACGCATTACGATAATTTTTCCCACTGGGCGATCGTGTTGAAGGTGATGTTAAGTACAGATGCCTTCCCGACGTCAGCTTCGAACCTGATTGATTTTAAAAATTATCCGCTTGGCGTCTCGTCTTTTCTCTATTATGTCTGCCGGTTTGCGGGACATGCTCAGTCCGTGATGTTATTCGCGCAAGGGCTGCTCATTTTTTCGTGTTTCTATGCTATGTTTGGCATCGTATCCGAGAAGAAACGTTTTCTCTTGTATGCTTTCCTTGGATTAGGCCTTTCCATGCTTTCTTTTTTCAATCTGACGATCCGCATCACTAATCTGTTGGTGGACTTCTTGCTCCCGATTTATGCGCTGGCCATCTTGGCGGTGGTCTATCGGTATCGGAATGAGATGAAGCGGGCATGTCTTGTCGTTCTTCCGCTTGCGGGCTTGCTGACGGTCATGAAAAGCACGGGTATTATTTTTGCGGCGATCGGGTTGCTCTTCTTGATCTACACTTGGCTGACGCATTGGAATAAGCCCGGCTGGAAGAACGTGCTTGCCGTCGTCGGGATGCTCTGCGGGGTATTGCTTCCTTACTTTGGCTGGAGCTGGCGCATGAAGTCTGTCTTCCAGGGCGTAGAGAATAAATTCGACGTCGCTTCCTCCGGTCTTCAAATGGGAAAAACGACGGAGCAAATGCATGAGATTATATCGCTATTTCTGAAGTCCAGTACCGATCTGACGACACGGCCGGCGATCGGGATTGTCGTCTTTGAGCTCCTAGCGATCGCGGCTTCTATTTTTGCGGCGGTGGTGTTGAAGAAGAAGTGGAATTTGTGGAAAGCGCTGATTGCCTTGGATATCGTCCTGTTATTGTACTATGCAGGGATTCTGGGGTTGTATCTGTACTCTATGCCGCTAGATGAGGCGATTTGGCTGGCTGGTTTTGAACGTTATGCATCCAGTATTGTCGTACTCTTCGCTGGCGGTTTAGTGCTGTGCGCTGCGGTCGATATCGAGCGTTCCTTTCATTATAAAATCGGCGAAGTGCCCGATTATCGCGCATTTAAGAGTGTCCAAATGAAAGGATACTATCAAAAAGGAATTATGGTCTGTACGGCGATTGCCGTCACCTTGCTGTTATCGGAGTATAACGGCATTGTCTCCATTGCGAAGAGCTACGATACGACGCTCCCGTACAAAGTCCATGAGGTGACCGGTGATCGGTGGTACCCAAATGGTCAGGAGGATAACCACAAATATCTGTTCTACGCCTCGGACGCAGATCAGCAGGTGACGAACTATTACATGCAATATATCGGGAAGTATTTCCTGTATGCCCCTCATGTGGACGGGATTGTTCTGTTCTATGAGGACAATATGGACAACCTGCTCAGCGGCTACGATTATCTGGTCGTCGTGGAGCGTGATTCCGATGGGAACCGTCTGTTGAAGAAGCATTATGGCGTCGACATGCAGGAGGGCATCTACCATATTACCCGTTCCGGGGAGCAGATCGTTCTTACGCAGGTCTGAATGAAATTGATACTACAACGAAAAAATCACCAAAACCGTAAAAGGGATTGGTGATTTTTTTTGGAGTGGTCTTGTTGTATTTACGCTGAACCTTCCGGCACCCTGCTGGACATATCAAAATCAACATCTTCAATAAATTCGATCACTTCTCCATTGGGACTGTGAACAAGCGCGTTCGTGACGTGAAGCGGCGGTTCGCCGAGCGATAGGTGCGACGGTTCTACGAATGGCTTGGCGCCATACGCAAGCGCTCTCTGGTACATCACCTCGGCATCATCGACATAGAAAGCGAGATGCAGCAGTGCGCCGTGGGCTACCTCTTCATCCGACACGGCCTTCTTGCCTTGGGCGGGAATGACGGCGTCGTTATCGAAGATTTCAAGGCAAGTTCTTCCGTCAGGCGAGACCAGCATGGAAGCTTCTTGGATTTGGAAGGAAGGCAGGCTCCAGCGGTGACCCGTCTTGAACCCTAACACTTCCGTATAGAATGCAATCGTTGCTTGATAATCTTTGGCTTGAATGGCCACATGGGATAGACCTTTAATGCTCATCCTACATCCTCCTCATATATCATGTATCTATTGTAATAGGATGAAGTTATGAGATGAATGCGAATAGTAAGGAGATTATCGTATAATGCATAATGAATATAAGGTATTTTGGCCAAGGAGGTTTATTTTATAAAACCCCGGTCTGGAGGTGTATAGATTGTATGGAATATTTGGAATATTTGATCGATGACGTGGATCGCAAGATCATGCAATTGCTGCAGCGCAATGCGCGCATGCCAATTTCACAGATCAGCAAAGAAGTGTCGATGTCTCAACCATCCGTGAAAGAAAGAATCATGAAGCTGGAAGAAAGGAACATCATTTCCGGGTATTCTGCCGTATTCAATTTGCGGAATCTGAATCGAGGAACAACGACGTTCATCCTCTTCAAAACGGAACACTGCCAAGACATTGTTGATTTTTGCGAGGGTGCTAGAGAAGTAACAGATTTATACCGCATCAGCGGAGAATATAATTATCTGATCAAAGTGCAAACGACAAGCATTGAGGAACTCGCTCAGCTCCAAGACACGCTCACGAAGTTCGGCGTGTCCAAGTCGCATATTAGTATGAAAAATATGATCGAAAATCGGATATTACTCTAAAATAGAGGATCGAAGAGGTCAGGCAGACAGAATAGGCCATCCCGCCAAGGATGGCCTATTAATTTGTAGTGAAAGATCAAGCCGGGAACCATCATGAAGGTTTGTTTATGATTACTTATTCTGCAGGACCTTGCCTTTTACCTCGCCGATTTTAACTTCTCCGTTACCAGACTGCGTAATCGACGCATCTTTGGCCACATCGTTGATGTCCAGGCTGCCGTCACCCACATGAATCTCGGCAGAGCCTTCTACATGATCGATAACCATATGTCCATTGATATTGTGAATGACGACATCAGATCCAATATTGCGAACGGTAATATCTCCATCCCGATTGTCGATGTCAAGCGAGCCGGATACGTTCGACGCTTGAATATTACCGTTGATATTGTCAATTTTGGCGTTGGACGATAGATCTGATATATGGATATTGCCGTCCCGATGAGACATAATGTCCAGTTGAAGTTGCTTCGGCACTTTGATGTCCAAGTCCACCGCCCCAGATCCCATAGCTAGGAATTGCCCTCTAAACTGCGCATCCAGATTAGCGATCTCTCCCTGTGCCTCAAGTTTAAGTTCTAATTTATCCATGCTGACCCCATTGACCTTAGCGAGTGCTGCGACTTCGATCTGATCCGAATCGGAGCTGCCTGTAATCCTAATCTCCCCATTTCGATGATCAATGACGAGCTTGGTCAGAGCATTTACGGGTAGTTCCAGCTTCTTCGTCGCTGTTTCTTCTTTTGCTCCGCAGGCAGTAATCATCAGCAATAGGGCCAGCAGCATCGTGCTAAGTGTCATTTTCATTATTTTCATATAAGACTATCCTCCGTATTATGATTCTCTATCAAGCAACATCTCGCTTAACGAATAAAGGATACGAAATTAAATGCATGATCGCGAGATGAAGTCCAATGAACACCAAGGAATATCCAAGCGTTACCCCATCAACAGAAGGATCCCCATATAGGTACGACGTAAGGTCCGTATGAGAGAAGATGAAGTATTTCGTCCAGGCCCAGCCATCCATTGCGATCGCGATGATGAATCCGGTAAGCGAGGTGAGCAGGGAAATTACAATGGAAAAGGTTGTGCTCCGAAAAGCGGCAGAAGTCATGAAAGCGAGCGTTGTTGCAATCAGCAAGAACGGAATATCTAGCACATACGTTGCTAGTAGTGCCTGCAGCATTGGAACTTCACCTACGGCATGACCCTTCACATAGAAATAGCTATCCGCTAATCCATCAAAGCCGAATATGAAGCCTCCAAGGAGTACGGACACGAGTATGCCGGCTGCGGATAACAGCAGTCCAAACAGGATTGTGGCGATGTACTTGGACATATAGATCTTGGTTCGACTCGCCGATCGGGTCAACAGCAGCTTAATCGTGCCGGATACGAATTCGGCGGCGACAATCTCGCCTGCAATCAAGATGGAGATGAGGGATGCCGCAAAAATAATATTTCGCGCCTGGTTCACAGCAAAACTCCATGCATTGGTGTTAGGCGGAATGTTTTGCTGGAGATAATATTGATTCAACACGATATGTTTCTCGGCCTGTTTGATTTCAATCTCCAACGGGTCCGGTTTGGTAGCCTCCTGGCGAAACCTATCATTGTCTTGTTCGAGCTGAGTCCTCCAGTTCTCGTGTGTAGCACCGCCTCCGGTCGTTTTTAAATTCACGATTTGTAGTAAGACGTACACTAGGACGATTGCAACCATCACCCACGTACGCTTCCGTTTATAGATCTTCATATTCTCGTTGCGAATGAATGGAATCAATGTTCTTCTCCTCCCGTTATTTCCATGAACTTCTCTTCCAGCGTCTTCTGGATCGCGTGGACGCCATATACATTAATTCCAGCACCCATTAGCTCCCGACTAATGTCAGGGATTTGCGTCTTGGCGATGACGATTTGGATATGTCGTTGATCGGTCGTGATGACATCACCGGACAGGATTGATTGCAGGATCTGCACCGCTAAATCCGGTCGGTCGACCTCGAAACGGACTTGAGTTCGTTCATCATCTGCCATATCCGATATTTTGTGAATGCCAACCAGCTTCCCTTGCTGTAGAATCGCAACGCGGTCGCACATCATCTCCATTTCGGACATCAGGTGGCTGGAGATCATAATGCCCACTTCTTCGTTTTGAGCCAGATGCTTCAAATGACGTCTCAGCTCGCGAATCCCAGCCGGGTCAAGACCGTTGGTCGGCTCGTCGAGCACGAGCAGGGAAGGCTTGTGAACGAGAACGACAGCAAGACCTAAGCGCTGCCGCATGCCTAGGGAGTAGGTGGCGACCTTATCGTTGATACTGTGCTCTAATCCAACGAGGGCAACGACTTCCCGGATTCTTGCGTCTGTCACGCCTGGCGTCATACGGGAGAAGTGAATCAGATTATCATATCCGGATAAATATTTGTACAAATCGGGGTTCTCCACGATCACACCTACATGCCTCATGGCTTGCTCAAAATGTGCATGAGCGTCTGTACCGTCAATTCGTACGTGGCCGCCCGACTTGGACATGAGGCCGACGATCATTCGAATCGTCGTCGTTTTCCCTGCTCCGTTGGGACCGAGGAGTCCTAGGATTTCTCCCTTTTCCATGTCCAGCGTCAGTTGATCGACAATGGTCTTGTTTCCAATTTTTTTCGTAAGATTACGAATTTGCAGTAGCGACAATGCAACCACTCCTTTAATTAGCAAATCGAATGAGATATAATTTTCCGTATTCTGGTGGATTTATCTCAGCCACCAACAAACTACCAGAACTGCTGTCATAAAGCCGAGTTACAAGGCGTCATAACCTGATATGACAAGGGAAATCGGGCATGTTCAGGCAGTTTATTGATCATTTCAATCGATTGAACGGAGTTGTACATATGCGTTTATGGATGAAAGACCGGTGGTCTTGGCAGGATTGGGCGATGCTAGCGATTCGTATGCTGTGGGTCGTCGCAGTCATTATTTTGATGTATCAGGATCAGCCTTCCTTTCCATTTTGGATGGTATTTGTTCCTCTTTTGCTGTGTCATCTTGTTCCTTTTATATTCGTGAAGGGCCACTACTATCTATATCTGACCGTTGAGTGCTTGCTCGCTGGCGGTGTATCCTTATATCTTGCTTACGATTTTGGATTGATAAGATTGTTCCCGCCGGCTCTCTTCACGATCGCTTTCTATAGCCGGGGGCGAGCCCACTGGTGCTCGCTGCCTGTCGCCGTGACACTGTTCGTGCTGAGCGCGGGAGATTCCGTTAGCTCATCGTTGTCACACCCAGTCGTGTGGCAGAGCTTACTGGATGCGTTTATTTTCTATGGCGTAAGCTATGCGCTGCAAAAAGGAGCCATAGCGATCCATACCATCAAGCATAAGCTTGTGCTGATCAGAGAGCAGTATGTGATTCTGGAGCAGTATTCTTCACAAATCGAGAAAATGACGCTGCTGGAGGAACGTTATCGGATGGCCCGCGAGCTGCATGATACAATGGGCCATACGTTTACTTCCATGATTCTTGGAATGGAGACATTGAAGTCCCATATTCATTCGAATGAAGGGGAAGTTAAGCTGCAGCGTATGCTCAAGCTGGCAAGAACGGGGTTAGACGATATTCGCCGTCAAGTGCATCAGATGGATCCGATCGAGGAGGCACTGCCGTTAGATCGATCGCTGCTTCAGATCATGGATGAGTTTAAGACGAACACAGGGATCCGGGTTGTATTTCGCACAATGGGCGAGCCATATCCTGTGGTGAAGCAGGGCAAGCTGGCGCTTCATCGCTGTCTGCAGGAGGCGCTAACCAACTCCAGCCGCCATGGGCAGGCGAGCACGATTCAAGTCCTTCTTCAATATGATCCTGCGCAGTTGATGCTGCAGGTACAGGATAATGGTAAGGGTACGGATAGCCTTCAGTATGGATTCGGTCTGACAGGTATGAAGGAACGACTGGCCTCAATGCAAGGCAAGCTCTATATCCATTCGCAGGCTGATGCCGGCACGGTGATGGCCTGTACGTTGCCGAACACGTCTCATGACAGTGGACAAAGCATCAAGATTTTGTTGGTGGATGATCAACCGTTGGTCCGCGAAAGTCTGAGATTGTTGTTGGGAGAAGAACGGGATTTTGAAGTGACGGTCGTTGGAGACGGCAAGCAAGCCATCCAGCAATGTGGGAAGGATCGTCCCGACATTGTATTAATGGACATTAACATGCCCGAGATGGACGGGATTGAGGCTACCAAGTCTTTGAAAGAGAAATGGCCGGACATTCGGATCATCATGATCACAACAATCGAGGATGTCACCTTAGCGGCTGAAGCGCTTCGTATAGGAGCGGAAGGCTACCTGCTGAAATCGATACATCCTAAGGAATTAGCCGCAACGGTTCGGCTTGTATATGGCGGGGGGACCATGATTTCGCAGGACATGGCCTATCAATTGTTTCAATTTCATAAGGGGGATCAGGCACCGAATCCATACGAGCTGACTGAACGGGAGATCGATGTTCTACGGTGCTTGACGGAAGGGCTTCGTAACAAGGAAATTGCGCAAAATTTGCATTTGTCAGAAGGTACGATACGCAATTATATCTCATCTATCTATCTAAAATTGCAAGTAAATGGCCGTGAAGAGGCAGTAGAGAAGGCAAAACTGGAGTGTCTGATTCATCGGAATCCGGTAGGTTCGTCCCGGTAACCGGACGTTAGACGCATTGTTCCAGAAGTATGATGGAGAGTAAAATAATAGGAACATGCGAATCGGGGCAATCAGCCGGTGAAGGATAAGGAAAGGCGGGAGACGATGAACTCACGACAGGAAGAAGCGCTGGAAGAGATGAAGGCGGCGATTTATGAATGGTTCGATGAGCAGGAGAAACGAAAGGACGTGGAGGACGCGGTCAAGCGTACCACACTGCAAATAGGCATCTTTAACGACATGGAGTTAGATTACAGGCCGGGTAGGACGATCGTGGATAGCTCAGGCTTTGGAGGGAACGATGCAGGGCGTAAGTCGATGAAGGCGTCACCTTTTACGCGGGAGCAGGTCTTGCACGAGGTACAGCCGCGGCTTGTGGATATCGTCAAGGAGAGGCTGAACAAGCTGAAGACGCAGGTCTTGATCGACTACCGGTTCACCTTACAGGGATCCTTCGCAACGACAGACGGACCTGTAAAATTAACGGTGCTTGACGTCGTATATGAAGAGAAAAAGCAGCAGCTGTTGGAGCGGGTTGCTTCTTATATCGAGAATAAGCTGGAGAAGGGGGTCTATCCGACCAAGCCGCTGGAAACCTTCTTCCTGACGCGCCATATGTTGGATCCGAATTTGTTCCCCGTGCCGGACGTCGGAAGAACGATTGCTTTATTTGACCGAATTCAGGAGCTGAACAAAGAACGCACGCAAGCGCTGAGGGAGCATCGAGGCGATATCATTCGGGCTTTGAAGCACTGGGCAGAGGATATATTCCTGCCGCGCTATTATGATGTCACCCGTTCCGAATACAGAACCAATGAATATACCATCAAGCCGGATGCGGTATTAACGCATGTGGATGAGCCGAACCAGCCGATCGACCTGCTGTTGTACGGCGCGGTGATGATCCTTCGTTACGAGCCGAACTACAGCAAAGATAAGGGCAAGACGTTCTTGGAGCTTGCGAAGCAGCTTGGCAGCGGCAGAGCAGGGCGCATGCTGAAGGAAGGAAGCGACAGCTTCGCGCCGGAAGACGTGCATTTGCGCGACGAGTTGGTGGAGTGCAAGGCCAACGATGTATTCTCCACGATGACAATAGTGATCCGCCAAGAGGAAGCAGGAGCGTACGAGCGAGCGATTGTATTCATACTCTCTTTGTTACGGAAGGGTTTCCCGAAGAGCTACAAAATCAAACTAAAATCCAGCATGAGAGAAGCATTGCCTATCAAAGGGCTGGCAAAATCGGATACGCATCGTTTTTTCGCGAATGCGCTAGCTTATACAGAACTGCATCCGTTGCTCGAGGAGTACGCTCGCGAGGCGATGGAACAATTCGAATGGTACGAGGATACCGAAAGTGAGAAGAGCGTCATGCCGGGCAGTTATGCCGTATTCGGGCTGGGGCTCACGGACGAGCGGTATTTCCCGCTAGTCGAAGCTTACATGGCGCTTGTGGATGAGGAGCATCAGCTGATGCAGGACAAGTTCACGACTGTTTTCGCCGAGACCCATGGCATAACCGAACGCTCGGTGTCCGCCTTGGTCGCTTGTCTGCGCTGCTCCCATGATTCACTGAAGCTGAAGATCCAGCCAGAGCTGGAGAATGAGGACAAGCTGGCGCTGCTGGTGCAGCATGTCGAGGATTTGCCGGATTACGAGGCGGAGCGGGTGCTGTACCCGATCTGGGGCAAGACGGAGAAGCTGGCTGCCTCGGCCCGCAAGGCGCAGGAACCGCGCAAGGAGCTGTTGCTTCGATTGCTCAAGGCGGCAGGACAAGAGATATAACAGGTAACGGCGTCTCTTATTGTGATTTTTTCTGTGATACAATAGTCAAAAATGATAAAAATTGGAAACTATTAAAGTGTGGGGAGAGGGGATGGAACTGATGTATGAGCAATTGAAGGACAAACTGAGTAAGGAAAACTACCTGAAATGGTTTCCTGGCCATGGAGCGGAAGAGCAATGGATTGCGGAAGTGGAAGAGGAGTTAGGGCTCAGCTTGCCTCCGTCTTACCGCTGGTGGTTAAAGCATTATGGCAATGCTCAATTGCACGGCGCGTATATTCTCGCGGTCGGTTCTCCGGAACATCGCGAATATGACGACAGCGACATGCTCTACATCCATCGGTTGAACCTGGCAGAGGATTGGTGGGTCAGCCAGTTCCCTCACCGAATCGACTTGTTCGTTCCGGATGGCGACGAGCTTTATTTCTTTGATACGTCTATCAGAGACGAGCAGGGCGAATTCCCGGTCATGCGTTATGATCTCATGAATGATATGATCGATCTATATGCTCCGTCGTTCGCGGCGTTTCTGGAACGGTTGATCGACGAGACGAATTAAGATGTGCAGAGCAGAGCCGACACTCGCTATCGATAAGCAAATGTCGGCTCTCCGGCCTACAAAGCCCAGTGTTTACTTGTATTTCTCTAACTCCGCATTCAACCTGGCATTTTCTTTTACCAACTCCGCGTTTTCAGCCCACAATCTTTGCGCTTCTGCGACATCCTTGCTAGATACCCAGCCGGATAGATCGTCTCTTCTTGCATACCCAGGCAGTTGATCACGAATCACCATTCTAATGTGTTGTTCATTATCAGCATGATAGGTAGGCACTTCTTCGAACACGGATTGCTTAAATGCTTGGAACTCTTGATAGTACCGCGTTTCGGTAAAATCGAATGTCTTCTGCCTCAATGCTTCATCCGTGACGGCAAAGGCAAATCGAGGCTTGCCGATTTCTCCAGCATAATCATATTCCCAATGCGTATAGCTCTTCGAGTCATCCGGAATTAAGGTGCCGTACAGCCCACCGAGAATGAGGATGTAGACATCGCTTTCATTGATCCACCGTTTAATCGTCTCCATGTTATGTCTGTCCTTGTAGACTAGCTCTACGCCAGCAGGGATGTGGCCGGCTCTCAGGATAGCTTCTACGGCGGTTTGACGTTCCATGATCAGGTCAGAGAACGTCGACGATATGTAAACTTGCAATTTTTTTCTCATAGGTCACCTACATGCATTAAAATTAATATAAATCATAGCGTCAGCTTACTTTATATGTCAATCGTGCTAAAGTCTTACCATTCTAGCGAATTGCCGCCCATTCCAGGCTAGCGCCGTTCCCCGGACAGGTGTCTAGGCATAGGAATAAGCAAATAGGAACACTAACCCACGAGCGAGGATGGTGGACATTTCGATGGTACAACACCGGAAAAAGACAGGCACGCAATTGACCGGCAGGATCGTGGTACCGGGCAGCCCGTCATACAATAGGGCCAGAATGGAGTTCAACAGACGGTTTGACAAATTCCCGCGCGTCATCGTCTTCTGCAGACGGACGCAGGATGTGATCAACGCCGTCAAATGGGCCAGAGAGCGAGGTGTGCGGCTGCGAGCGCGCAGCGGACGGCACAGCTACGAGGGCTTCTCGTCCGTCAATGGCGGGATCATTATCGATGTCAGCGAGATGAATAAGGTGAAGGTGGATCGCAAGAAGATGGTGGCCCAGGTGCAGACGGGTAATCCGCTTGCCCGTGTCTACCGGAAGCTGTGGAATAAGCGCGTAGCCCTTCCGGCAGGGACCGCGCCCGATGTGGGAGTCGGCGGGCTGACGTTAGGCGGAGGAATTGGACTTTTATCGCGCAAATATGGGCTCACCTGCGACAACCTGAAGCAAGTGAAGATGGTCGTCGCTTCCGGACGCTATGGAGCGAAGACGATTATCGCGAATAAGAAGCGGCATAGTGATCTGCTCTGGGCATCGCGAGGTGGTGGGGGAGGCAACTTCGGCATTGCGACCTCGTATACGTTCCGGGTACGACCGATCTCCACGGTCTCCATCTACAGCATTACCTGGAAATGGCGCGATCTGGAGAAGGTGTTCCCGACTTGGCAGCGATGGGCGCCTTCCGTCACGAACCGCTTAACCTCAACCATTGAGGTAGCGGCCAAGCAGGTGGGAACGATCGTATCGACGGGGCAGTTGCTTGGCGGTGCTAAGGAGCTGCGAAGACTCATCCAGCCTTTGCTGCAGGCAGGAACGCCGGTGAAGGTGATGGTGCGGACCGTGCCGTTTATCGAAGCGACCAAGTTTTTTGCCGCATCGGACTTGAATCTAGAGCCGAAGTTCAAAATTACTGGAGCTTATGGGTTTAAGCCTTTGCCTCGCGAAGGTGTACAGATCATCCGTGATTTCCTGTCCAAAGCGCCTAACAGGCATTCTACCGTGTGGTGTCAAAGCTTAGGTGGTGCAGGAAGCGCGGTGAGTCAGGTATCCCCGACGGCAACGGCTTATCCTCATCGGAAGGCAGAGACGATTTATGAGCTGTCGGCACGGTGGCGGAACGATGGCGAGCAGCAGCGAAATATTCGTTGGGTAGAGAGATTCCGTAGAGCGCTGCGACCTTTTGTCGTCGGGGATTACGTGAACTTCCCCGATTTGAAGATCAAAAACTGGCCTAAGGCATATTATAGCGTGAACTTTCCAAGGCTGACGCGGGTCAAGCGGAAATACGATCCCCACAACGTGTTTCGTTTTGCCCAGAGTATCCCGGTGAAGTAATCAGCGATCGCTCTCCATGAAGGATGAGCGATCGCTTGTTTTCGGTTCGCTAAAATGAATGATACGATGAACGTATATGTTATAATATAAATTTTGTAAATACTTGATGTGTTGCCTAGGCCTACACCAGAAACTTGAATTAAAAGATAGGAAGGGAAAATCAATGAATGACAGAGTTGTGATGCCAATCTGGATGTTTGGCGTATTTATTGTAATTATGAACACGACTATGTTTAACGTGTCGATCCCTAGCATCATTGCGGATTTTCATATCACAGCTGATCTAGGGTCGTGGATTATATCAAGCTACTCCATTGGATATGCCTTATCAACGATGATATATAGCCGTTTGTCCGATAGTGTTCCAATGCGGAAGTTGCTGTTGGTTGGTCTGACAATTCTGGGCGTATCCTCGGTATTCGGTATCTTCGCGCACGACTTTAAATTTCTGCTAGCCGTTCGTATTCTACAATCGGCAGGTGCGGGAACAATGGCAGGTCTGGGATTGGTAATGGCGAGCCGTTATATCCCTTATGAACGGCGGGGAAGAGCGATTGCCATGATCTCGACAGGCAGTGCGATGGCTTTTGGATTCGGTCCTATCATTGGAGGCGTCCTCAGTGAGTATTTCGGATTTAACGGGTTGTTTGCTGTCACCTGCTTGATTCTATTGGTGCTTCCCTTCTTGATGCGGTTGCTTCCAAAGGAAGAACCAAAGCCATTACAATTCGATGTTCTCGGAGCAGCATTAACGATTGTCAACGTAGGAGCATTATTGATCGCTATCATGCAACGCTCCTTATTCTGGTTGGCCGGTAGTCTTCTCTCGATTGTGGTACATCTATGGCATCTGAGAAGAGTAAAGAATGAGACATTTATCAATCCGGAACTTTTCACTAGAAAAGATTACCGGAAACTTACGGCGGTCGGCTTCTGCGTTTTGGTGTTGAACTTGGGCAATCTGTTCCTCATGCCGCTTGCCCTAGCCAATTTGAGTGGTGAGTCGGAGATCGCCATCGGGTTGATTATTGCGCCGGGGGCGTTGTTATCGGCAGTTTTAACCCGTTTTGTGGGAAGGTGGATTGACCGCTACGGAAATATCAGATTTTTGCTTATTGGTCACAGCATTTTAGCCATTGTACTGGCTGTGTTTTCTTTTGCTGTACAAGTCTCGCCTCTCGTAATTCTTTGTGGGTACTTATGTTTCTCGCCCTCGTTCTCGGCTACCCTATCTTCGTTAAATAATGAAACGACCCGCATTTTGCCGAAGCGATTAATCGGCTCGGGTATGGGATTGATGCAGCTGATTCAATTTTTTGGAGGGTCGGTCTCCGTTGCAGTATTCGGAATGATTCTAGCCATGCAAAAGAGCATCCCGCTCGGTTTGGCTTACGAGAATGTATACCGTATTTTGCTTGCGGTATGCCTGCTCTCCCTAGTCATCGTGGTATGGTACACACAAACAGCAAGCAAACCAGAGTATCAGTCTTAACGAAGTCGTCGGTCATTGGAGCGATTCAAATCACATTAAATGACACACCATCACCCCAATGCGGATGATGGTGTTTTAATTTCGGAGGAATAGCGAAGAAGTTAGGCGTTTTCTATGCCATGTTTGTTGGCAATACGCTCGTTTTGGTTGGGCTGGCCCTTTCCCTTGGTAATCAAGTCCCGCAGGCTGCCGTTTATGTAGGTGCCCCAGGAGTCCGAGCAGACGGGGTAGCATTCGTACGTGGGAGTAAGTCCTACGTGTGTAAAGCGAACTTCAGTTTTGTCGTCCTTCTTGGCGATTTCAAAGACAATGTCGGTATCCGTCCACTCGCTCATGTCCTTTACGAAGCTAAAGTAGTTGTCTGTAATGTGCCAGGCAACCTGTCGCCCTGGAACAAGTTCGGTGATTCTGATACTACAGCGGTGAATGTCTTGGTAGTGGTACTTAAATTCACCGAGTTCGTCGGTCTTGCCCTCGATTTCTTCTGACCACCACCCGCGGACGTTGTTGATGGCGGTGAAGACTTCATCGGGGCTCTGGTCTACCTCAAAGGAAATGCTGTAATTTTGATTCATGAATGCACTCCTCCAGCTATTTTTTGATTACCACAATGAGTATAAAACACGTACTTGCAAAACGCAAGTACAATGACGCAATCAAAGTAAACTTGCAAAATGCAAGTACAGTTAGTATACTTATGCTCATGAAAAAGCGAACATCTACAGTTTGTCCAATCGTATACGCCCTCGACATTTGGGGCGATCCATGGAGTCTGGTCATACTTCGTGACGTCCTCATCCATAACAAGCGGCATTACCGCGAGTTTCTCGCTTCACGCGAGCACATCTCGACTAATATTCTAAGCGCACGGCTTCAGTCACTCGTTGAAGTAGGTCTGCTCGTCAAGATAGACGGCGAATCTAATCGCGCACAAACGATGTACCGACCAACACAAAAGGCACTTGATCTTTTCCCGATCGTGTTTGCCATCATGCACTGGGGACTTAAATACAACCCAAATACCGATATGAGTATTCCGATCATGCAAGAACTAATAACAAATGAAAAAGAGCTGGAGCAGCGCTTGTTGCGAAATTTCGACGATATTACGTAATCGTTTTTGATGGATAAGACAAAAGTGCCCTCGGTAACATTTGAGGGCACTTTTTCGTGTGTTCTTTCATTTTGTATTGAAAGCTCCACGTAGAATCCGTGGCTAGTCATTATCGCAGCATCCTTCATCTTCATTTAGGTGCCCGGCTCGCTCGATTTTGGTCTTCAAGTATTTTTCGTTGTATTCGGAGACATCTCCCCACAGCTGCACCCGACCCTCAACATCCAAACCTGCCTTTCGGAGCGCATCTAATTTTCTTGGGTTGTTTGTGATCAGCGTAACCGGCTTAGTCCGCAGTGCCTTCAAAGCCTTTATTGCATCGCCATAATTACGCGCATCATCAGCAAAACCAAGTTGAAGATTGGCATCGACGGTATCATATCCGTTTTCCTGAAGAATATAGGCAAGCGCTTTACTAAAGAGTCCGATGCCTCTTCCTTCGTGGTTTGCCAGATAAAATAACGCGCCATGACCATGCTCGGCAATATGCTTCAAGGACTGTCTGAGTTGATATCCGCAGTCACATCGCTTGCTGCCGAATATATCCCCGGTATGACAGATAGAATGAAATCGGATTAAGGCATGATCCGCGTTATGAAAGTCCCCATGGACGAGGATGCTCGATTGCTGAAATTCGGCTAAATTAACAGAAGATAACTTGGCAATGATACGCTCAAAGTCTTCCGTCACTTCGTCGCAATGAAGCCAGCAGTACCACTTGAACTGGGCGGTTTCCCCATTTAAGTTAATCGGGAGTTTAATGGGACCGACAAGATAGATTGCGCCTTCATCGGATTTGATCAGTTGTATTTTATCTTGTAGAAGCGAAATCACATGAGGATCAAAATTATATACGGCAGGCATGGGACATCTCCTTTTAATATCCGAGTTGAAAATTCCGGCAAATGTTGTTGTCAATCTCATTATGCGCAAAAGATGCCATACTATGTGGGATTTTCGACCATCCTACGATTCCATGTTACAAAAAAGCCGTTTTCCTAAGTTGGAAAACGGCTTTAACTTTTGAATGCTTAAAGATTATGGCCAAACGGGATTACTTTAAATCAACGGGTTGTTGTTGTGTAACGCAATGAATCATGCCACCATCTTTGTACAATTCTCTTACATCAATGCCGATAACCTTACGATCAGGGTATAGTTTCTGGATGCGGTCGTTTGCTATTTTGTCATTCGAATCATGATAGTTGGGCACGAGCACAACGGTATTTCCAATGTAATAGTTGATATAGGAGCCCTTGTAGCCCAAATCTTTTCCGCTCTCCAGCACGACATTGTTTTTAGTTATTGGCAGATACGCATATTGATAAGGCTTGCCAGAGGCATTCTTGGCGTTCATTAACGTGCGTATATCCTTAGGGGAGACGCCCCAGTCCTCCAAATCCTCTTCTTTCATGGTAACAAGCGTGGACTTATCATGAAATTTAGCAAAGCCATCGATATGGAAATCCGTAATGTCCAAGCCTGGCACTCCGTCTAACCAAATAAAATTCGTAACACCAAGATTTTCTTCTATGACTTCCTCAATGTCTGCTTCGGATAACTTAGGATTTCGATTCTTATTCGTAACGCTACTACGTGTCGATAAAAATGTACCCTGACCATCTAACTCAAATGCGCCGCCTTCAAGTACGACATCATTGAGATCGATGCGTTCCATACCTAGCTGTTTGCTTAGTTTGTTCCCAATGGAGGCATCTTTTTTATATGGTGTTTTCTTGCCCCAACCGTTGAATCCCCAGTCCATGAGCTTCAGATTTTTATCTTTGTCATATACAAAAATAGGCGCGGTATCTCTTGCCCATACATCGTCTGTAGGGACAATATAGAAGTCGATTTTGTCCATGTTGAGGCCCTCATCGTACAGAAGATCATAAATATATTCTTTTTCGTACTGATCGTAGGCGATGATATGAACGTTTTCTCCTTCACTTAAGGCACTTGTCATCTCGATCCAGATGTCTTCTAGATTTTCTTTATGGCCCTTTCCATAGGTAAAGTTATGGGGCCATTGCAGCCAAGTCCCTTCATGCTGGCTTCTTTCATCGGGCATTGTGTATATGCCTACGTTTTGTTTCATGGTTTGACCCTCACCGGCTTTCAGTTGCGTACACCCTAATAGAATCCCCGCTGTTAATAAAACCCCCGTGCACAATACAATCATCTTATTCATGTTCTAATCTCCTTATGTTCTAATCGCTTGCTCTTGAAGTAGAATAAGCTTTGACATTGTGTCAAGGTCAAGCCATTATGATCTTGCTTCGTTGATGACGGGAAAGCAGACTTGTGTCACATACTCCTCCACAGGGCAGTCGCATTCCGAACCTTTCAAGTAGGTTTCATAAGGGGGTCCATGCAAGATGTAACAGTTGCTGTCTATCCATTCTTCCAGCGCCAGATGCGCGTATCCGATATCGTCATAACTTCCAATATGCAAGGTTGTAGCAACAAACTCTTGGGGGAGTGTTTTGATTTCCCAATCACATGACGTTTCTTCGCCATGTCGCTGCACGATCGGGATCATCAATTCGATATCGCTATGATCTGGGGTATATTCTTCATCGAAAAAAATAGCAGACGGAGTACCAAGTAAGTGAATAAGACGCTTTTCTGCTTGTTCGTATAAGGAGTCAATATACTCGTCCATGTGATCGATATTCATCTGCACTCTTTGACTTAGGACATGGATCTCGTTCCTCATTCCGAGCAGGATATCATAAGATCTTCTTTCTCCCGGAGTCAAATCCACCTTGTGATCGATCATCTCTTGCATTTCGGCAATAATCTGTTTGTATTGATTCATCTCATGTGATAATTCACGGATTTTCGAGTGCATCAATCCAGTAACCGATTCCAAGTCTGATGTCTGAAGGATCGTTCTAATTTCCGGCAGGGAGAATCGATATTCTCTCAGTTTCTTGATTCGCAATGCCGTCTCTAATTGACTCTTCCCATAATATCTATACCCGTTCGTAGTATCTACATGTTCTGGTTTTAAAAGTTCTTCCTTGTCGTAGTGTCGTAACATGCGTGCGCTCATTTTGCACAGCTGAGAAAATCTGCTGATCGTGTACATCGTTCTCTTCCTTCGTATGGATTTCAGTATAATCATATTCGAATATGGACGACTCGTACAATTGTCTGCCAATAATTGATAGGTGTATGTGGTGATACTTTCCTATATCTCGATGAAAATGAAAATAGCCCCCCCGCACGCTGTCGGCGTACGAAGAGGGTTATTGGAGTTCTGTTTACTTGTAGACCTTGTTCAAAATGCGGTACATGAACACGGCGACTTCTGCTCTCGAGGCGTTGCCTTGCGGGTTCAGCGTCTGTCCGTCGCCTTGAATCAGGCCTTCCTTCACCATGCCGGCCAGACGGTCCGCGGCATAGGCTGATACCTTCGCGTGATCCGTGAATCCGGCTAACGTCTCGGCGCTTGCGGTGATGTTCAGGTGTCTAGCCGTATCCAGCGCTCGAGCCGCGATCGTGAACATGTCTTGGCGGGTGATCTTCTCCGTCGGACGGAAGGCTCCGTCGCTCGTACCTTCGATGATGTTCAGTGCCTTGGCTGTCGCCAGCGCTTCATAGAAGTAATCACTGCTGTTCACATCCTTGAAGCTGCTGGATGGCGCAGCGTTCAGCTCAAGCGTTCGCATGAGCATCGCAACGAAATCCGCTCGGGTGATGCTCGCGTTCGGGGCGTATGTGCGTTCATTCATTCCTTGGATAACGCCGCGCGCCGCCAAGAATTCAATCGATGGCTGCGCCCACGCATATGCGGCAGTATCGGCGAAGGTCTTGTTGACCACTGCTACGGCATAGGTGCTGAATTGCTTCACTTCCAAGCGCACTGTTCCTGTCGATGGATCGTAGATGCTGCTCGGTACTGGAACGGCACGGCCCGCTGCATCGATGGATAGGATGACAATGCTGCCCGGGTTCGCTAGTTCCGCTGCGGCAGGCTTGTATGGAATCGCAATGTGTACGGCCGTATCCGGGTTATGCCACGCACGGCGCGCCCCTTGCTCCATCACATCCAAGCTGATCGCCGACCGGCTGCCGATGGCTTCTCGCGTTTTCGCTTCTAGGGAGGACGGATCGGCCTTGCGAATGATTAGACTCACGACGTCAGTATCCGATACGTTCTTATCCTTCAGGAAGTTCGAAGGCAAGGTGATGCTGCCGATCGGCGTCACGATCTCGATCTTATTGTCCGGTGTCGGCTTATTCACCGACTTCTTCGGCAGCGATACTGCAACTTGGCTCGCGTTATTCGCGCCCTTCACTTCGATGTGGACGACGGTAGCTCCGTCGGCGCCAGGCTTCGTATCCTTCT
Source organism: Paenibacillus guangzhouensis (assembly GCF_009363075.1). Taxonomy (NCBI): domain Bacteria; kingdom Bacillati; phylum Bacillota; class Bacilli; order Caryophanales; family Paenibacillaceae; genus Paenibacillus; species Paenibacillus guangzhouensis. Next base: position 5,517,548 of record NZ_CP045293.1, read on the forward strand.
GTGCCTGCTCCAGATCTTTCGCTTCAATCGTGGCGCTGGCGGTTCCTGCGTCAACTTTCGCATCCACCGAGATATGGCCAGGCGTGACCGTCGCCTTACCCGGCGTCACAGTTGGCGGTTGCGTATTGTTGTTGGTCGGCGTTTTCGGTGGCTCTGGACGCGGATTACCGCCATTGCCGTCATCCCGATCTTTAACGATCAGCTCCAGCTGTGCGTATTTGGTCGGGTCCATCTGGCTCGTTGCGCGGATGAATACCGTTCCGGGGTTCAATCCTGTAACCAGACCTTTGTCGGTGACATTCGCAATGCCTGCCGGACCTTCCACTGACCAGGTGACGTTCTTGTTTATTACGTTCTCTGGCAGTACTTTGGCCGATAACTGAATTGTTTCTTCCGCCTTGATGACCGCTCTCTCGCGATCTAGCCAGACTTCGCTGACCGGTGGATTAGTAGGCTTATCCGCTTCTTCCACGGTGAGCTGGAAGTCTGCATATTTCGTCGCATCCGCCGCGCTCATCGCGCGGATTGTTCTTGTACCTGGCGAGATGGCCTTCACCAGCCCCGTCTCGGTGACGTCGGCCACTTGCTTCGACGCATCACCGTATACGGACCAGATGACGCTTTTGTTCGGCACATGCTCCGGCAGAACCGTAGCGTTCAATTGCAATTCTTGCCCAACTTTCAAGGTGCCGCTCGTCTGATCCAGACGGACTTCATCGACTTGAACCTCCGGCATGCGGTCGACCGTAATGACGCTATCAGCGTAGACGTTGCTCCATACGCTCGTTGCCCGAACGATGGCGCTTCCTAAATTCTGAGCTGTCACCAAGCCGTCTGTACCTACCTGAACGATGTTGTCCGCAGAAGAGCTGTACACGGACCAAGTCACGCCTTTGTTGCTAGCATTGGCCGGTAGTACGGTCGCGTTCAGTTTCACGCTCTCATTCACGGCCAGATTAACATTCGGTTGGTCGATGACGACCGACTGCGCCGGAATTTTGACCAGTCTAAACTCATCGACCACGCGGTCGTTGATGGTCTTCACGACGAATTTCATCTCGTCCCCATCGATCTCGGCAGCAACGTACATCTGCACTTGCTCGCCATCAGTCACTTTCTGCCAATCTCTTGCCCATACCTGGTAGAACTTCGGACCGGACGAGCCGCCGACGATATAGGTCGTTCCTTCGCCGTCACCCACCGGCTTCTTGTCTTTCATCGGATAAGTCCGTACATATACGTGATCGTGGCCGTTCATGACAAGATCGACTTGGAACTCGTCAAAAATCGGCGTCCACGTGTTGCGGATATGCTCGGAATCATACATGCTGCCGAACGGTCCGCGGTGGAACGCGACAATCTTCCATTTCTTATCGGTAGCAGCCAGGTCTTTGCGCATCCATTCCTTCTGTTGTTCGAAATCGTATTCGCTGTTCAGTACGATGAAATGAGTGTTCTTATAATCAAAGGAGAAGTTGCTTCCTTTGAGGCTGTCGATCCCGTTCTGCGGGTGGTTGAAGTGCGCGAGGTAATCCTCGGTCTTACGCGTGCCCGTCACTTCATGGTTCCCGACGACAGGCACGATGGTCGTCTGCATCAGTACCCCTTGCGCGGCGTTGAACCACATGTTCCATTCGTTTTCTTTGAAGCCGTCCTCGACCAAGTCGCCGCCCTGCACGACGAACTCCGTATCCGGATGATCGGTCATCGCTTTTTTCAGAATATCGCCCCACAGCTTGAAGCCTGTTTCATTCGAAGCCTGCGAATCCGCGAGGAAGATGAACTTGGTCTTCTCGCCAGTCGCAGCCGCTGTCTGGAATGAACCGTTCGTGCTGTAGTTGCCGTGTCCATCACCTACGCGGAACATATAGTGCGTTCCTGGCTCTAGTCCGCTTGCGATGGATTTATGAACCCGTACGGTACCTGTATCGGTTGTAGTGAACAAGTAGCTATTGCCATCAAATCGCAGTACGTTCGGAGCGTTGAAATCTGTAAACTCCGACTTCTTCACGACCTCGACCACGGTATCGGCCGTCGCCGGGTTCGTATGCCAAGTGAAAGCTTTGGATGCCGTCGTATCCGCGCCCATCGTCACGCTGACATTGCTCGGCGTTGGACTGCCGGCTAGCGGCGATACTTTGAATTTCAGGATCGGGCTGTAGTCGTCGCCTTTCACCGCTTGGAGCCGATATTCCTTCACTTCCGAGGTGAACGACTCTGTGACCAACTTACCTTGCGCGTCGGTTACACCGATCTCAGAACCGGCTGTATCAGTGATTTTCACGCCGTCGACGGCCGCTCCACGTTCGTCAACGACTTTGAACGTCGTCGGCATGCCTTGCACGACGCCATGCTCATCCCAGCTTAGCTGCAGATGGTGCTTCACGACCGCTTCGACCGGTAGACCAAAGAAGCCGAAGTTCGTATCGCCTTTGTCTCTGAACGTAATGGCCCCCGATTTGAAGGCGATTTTAATTTTCTCCTCGGCATCAGGCTTGATCCGGTATTGGATTTGGCCGAGCAGATCCTGGTCCGTTAGCCCTGCCGCATGAATGTTATTGAAGGTCAGCGTGACGGCACCTGTCGTCTCGTCGATCTTGGAGACCAGTTGGCTCTCTGCCAGTTTGCCGCCTTTCAAGACGCTCAATTGATCCACCTTAGCCGGATCGAAGTTGAATTGCATTGTGCTGCCCTGAATATCCGCTGCCTTCAGCGCTTTAATATCCACGGTGTACGTATTTCCAACGTAGACGGTTGTTGGGGCCTCGTAGATGATCTTCGACGAGCCGGTATTGACCGTAAAGGTCCATTCCTTCTCCGTCACGTTGCCTGACAGGTCCCTGATCTTGATCTTCGCCAGGTGAACCCCGTCCGCTAGTGGTACGTTCGGCGTGTAGTGGATTTGTCCCTTTGGAGGATACAGCGCATGCTGTACCAAGACGCCGTCCACGTAGAAGCGAATTTTGTCCGGATCGATCAATGTCGTTCCCGGGTGGGTTACCGGATCGTACCCGAAATCTTCGCCGATTGCTTCAATTTTAGGCGTATTCGTTGTAATCGTGCTGCCTTCCGCCGGTTTGAAATCTTTCAGGATCGGCGGGTCCATATCGTCGTTGGTAGGTCCGTATACCGCCCGGATTTGGTCGATGTAGAGGACACCTGCTGTCTTGTTGTCGTTCTTTGTCTCCATGTAACGCACAGGCTGATCCATACGCAGTGGAAGCGGCCGCCCTTTCGGCACATCAGCCTCCAGGTATCGCCACCCCGTAAAATCGACGCCTATCGATTGATCGACGTAATCAATGCCGACGGCCGCCCCGTTGCCGTCGCGGATCTGCCCGCGCAGCCAGTGCTTTTTCCCGTCGCCGTATACCCAGACGCCGATCTTCTCCGGATAGCCGGGAATTTTAATGTTGCTGTCGAGATCCTTCGCAGCGATGTACGCGCCGGACGTTCCGATCGTCTCTGTGAAATCGTACTCCAGCTTCGCCGATTTATTGCCTAGCCGAACGAAGTCCTCATCCGTCTCTTCGCTAAGCTTCACGCTCTTGTACCGTGCGCCGGATTCGGTCTGATACTTGCCCGTGCCGTTCTCGAAATCCTCCAGCACGACAGGCGGCAGTCCGACTTTGACGTCCATCGACGTCACGACGTTGTTGTATTTCACGATAATTTTGCCGCTCTGCTCCGTATCGTTCGTTGCGGTAAAGACGCCGTTCTGATCGATGCTTCCGATCGGCCCCTCGATATCCCATACGAACTTATCGTTCTGCGCTTGAATGAGCTGCCCGTTACGGAGCGCACTGACGGATAACGTGAATTTCTCGCCTGAGGTGAAGGTTTTCACGGCGTCAGTGAATTTCAACTCGGTTAATTCATCCACGACTTCCACCTGCCCTGTACCGTCTAATCCGCCTGCGGTCACCGTAATTTCCGCTGTTCCCGCCTGATTGCTGGCCGTGAATTTTCCCGCGTTATCGATCGTTCCGACAGGCTTCCCGAGGCGCCAAGCCGGCGTTCCGGTGATCGAAGCAGGATGACCGTTCGCATCTACCGCGGCTGCTTTGAACGTAACGGAGGAGCCAACCAGCACGCGCTCCAGGTTCGGCTGTATAACCAGCTTGGATGCGGCACCTTCTGGCGCTTTGTTCACGAGCAGCAGTCCGTTCGCCGTCTTCCGCTCCGAACCGTCTGATGGCAGGTTCAGAATTCGGCGCTTCGTATCGCCCGGCAGCTTGGCCACGAACGTCGCAGATCCGCCGCCGTCCAAACATAGCGCGTTCACCGCGCCCATATTTTTCATGATCTTGCCCAGATCGTCGTAGGATACGCCTTCGCTGAAGCCCGGCGCCCGGCCGTCGATTTCGACCATGATGATCGAACCGTCGGCTTTGGTGCCGATCCCGACCCGCGGATACAAGGCTTTATCTTCGTGGGTTTGGGCCACGCCGTCCTTCACCAGCATGAAAACGCCGCCCATCGCCATTTTGACGTCTTTCCATTCACCTTCCAGTTCGAAGCTGGCTGTAACCTCGTCGCCGATAGTTAGTCCGGCCAGTTCGGCCCGGTATTTGCCTGATGCGGACAATACAACTTGACCCGCCTTCAGAGGTGTATTTCCTTTACTCTTATGTATCTCGGACACTTTGAGTTTCAAGCTCTTGCCGCTCTTCACTTCGCCTTCCAGTACGTCGAGCACAACCTCATCGCCGAGATCGTTCGTCATGGTAGAGGTATGGAAGGAGGAAGTATACAGCATGAGTTCTTCGCTATTTTCTCGCATTCGGTTAATGTGGGAGATCGGTACCGTCTTGCCCCCGATTGTAAGCGTCCGGGTCAGCTCTGGGCTGAAGCCGTAAATCGTCGTGCCGTCGTTCTTCAGGCCGAAGGCAAGCCAACTCCACTTCTCCGGCGGACTGGTCAGAATCTCGCCGTCCCCCATGAACAACCCGAGCGGAACGCCGGTCGCCATGTCATAAAAGTCGCCGTTGATGGCTGCAATGACCCGGTTGCCAGGTGCGTCGGCGTCATCGGCCATTTTTGTGACTCCCTGCATCCCGTAGACCTTGCCGTTTGTCTTGCCCGGCTGGAGATCTAGCATCTTATTCTTCGGATCGAACTCGACAGAATGGATTTTCTCCAAGCCCTGCGGCAGCTTCATCTCCTGCCAGGTATACTTCGCACCCGGACTGAGCTCCATCTGGCGCGTATCCAGAACTTGTCCGAATGCCGTCTGGGGATTGTCTGCTGCTAGCGCTTGTCCCAAAGGAGTAACCAAAGAGAACAGTAGAACAAGGTTGAGACCTATAGCGATGCTGCGTGTCTTTCGTTTCATCTCGTTTCTTTTCCTCCTTGCTAGATTCTAGTCGTCTAAATGACGTGTCCTAGTATAATATGCAAGGTTTGAAAAGTAATGAATCGATCTTTTTGTTTCTGAACCAATTTTCTTCTTAACCAAATCTTTAAACCTAGGTCTCAAATTCCTAGACTTCTGCGGTATTCCCCCGGCGTCATATGTACATGCTGCTTGAATACGCGATTGAAGTATTGCAGCGTGTCAAATCCCACCTCGCCGGCCACTTCGTAAATTTTCAGATGGGGTTGAATCAGCAGTTCCTTGGCCTTCTCAATTCGGACGCGGTTCAAATAATTGATGAAAGAATAGCCCGTATATTTCTTGATCTGTACGCTGAAATAAGATACGCTCATGCCGAATCGCCCGCTAATCTCTACCAGCGTATGGTCGCTCTGGTAGTTCTCCTGGATATAGTCGCAGGCCCGTCTCACATTCAGCTTCACGCTGCTATCGGCTGTCGAGGATGATAGAGTGATCCAGAACTCCCCCAGCCTCTGAAAATAGGCGATAGCCTCCCCTTCTCCCTGCCATGTGAAAGGCTCATTGTATTCAAGACCGCGTTGCTTGAGAACGTAATGCCATTTGGCATATAACAGGCGTAACAAGCCCAACCGCTCTCCCGCCTGGCACTCCTCGAAGCTCTGTATATTTCGGATCAACTCGGCGTGCTTCTGGATGAACTCACCCGGCTGAAGGAGCTCGAGCCGATCGAAGAACTGCTGCGCCTGCACGAACTCACGATGCGCGCCATGGTAATAGACCACACGCTCTTCCGCCCGCCGTAGCGCTCGCCTCAGCTCTTCGCCCTTCACCGGCTTGAGCAAATAATCGATGGCGCCTGCTTGCATAGCCTGCCGGACATCTTCAAAGCGCATGCTGTCGCTTAGCATGATCGTGACGACGGGAATTCGCTGTTCGTGTACATGGCTCACCAAGTTCAGTCCTTCGCGCCAAGGCGGCATAAGATCAGTGAGGAGAAGCGTAGGCCAGCCCTGTTCCATCAATTGCAAAGCTCCTTCCCGGTTACAAGCCTCCCCGACGACGATATGCCCCATCTCTTGCACCATCTTTTTGATTGCCGCACGTTTATCCGCATGAGGATCCACAATATGGACATGAAGCATCGCTGTTACCCTCCCTCTCCTCCGCGTTGGAGTCCGTTTGTTCGTATTTAACGTTTCTTCGGCTGATCGGTTGCGGGAAGTAAGCACCTTTGCAAAATCTTTAAAAAGGGATAGCTGGATGGTTGTGCCTATAACTTGAATTTTTTGGTGGGTAGCGTGCGGCGCAGATCCTTCTATTGACAGTTGCCGCACAACCATACTACAATGCGTAGTATAAAAGGATGGGATGGCATGAAGATCAAAAAGATGAACGTGGGCGAAGAGGGGCTGAATCGTTTTTTCGGGCCGCTGGAAGCGAAGATTATGGACCTTCTCTGGTCTTCTGAGGGAATGAGCATCAAGGAAGTGCAGTCGATCCTTAACCAGGAGAGCGCGATCTCGGTTAACGCGGTAACGACGGTCATGAATCGGCTTCTGGAGAAGGGACATCTCTCGAAGGTGCTGGTTGGCAGCGGGAGAACGCAGGCCGCGCGGTTTAGCACGGTCCAGACGAGGGAAGCGTTCCTCTCCGAACAGATGAGGGCGGTGTCAGAGGGGCTTATTCAGGAATATGGAGGACTCGTTGTAAGCCATATGATCAATGCGCTTGAAGACGTGGATCAAGAGCTGATCGCGAAGCTCGAGCACAAATTAAGCGAACTGAAACAGAGGAAGAAGCCATGAACTCGCCAGTCAAGTTAAGATGGGTCTGCGCGCTGATGGTCGTCTTCATCGTATTGCTCAGCGCACAGGCTGTCATATATCTTGCCGACGCCATGCGCGGCGATGCGACGCAAGGTCCGATGATCCACGCCGGCATTGTCGCAATGATCGTCGGATACACGCTGGTCCGAATGATCTGGCGAATCGTTGCCCAGTCGTATGGGTCATGGACATGGCGTAAGCATTTTCGCTCTATCCAGCATGTGAAATTAACAAGACGTTTTGCGTACAAATATCGCAGCTTAGGTACGGAAATCTTGGTTGTGAAGGACCGTGCCTTTATTGCGCTAACCATCGGCATGCGGAGGCCAACCATCGTCCTCTCGTCTTCCGTTTTTGACCTGTTCAACGACGATGAGGTGAAGGCGATCATACTGCATGAATGGCATCACTGCCGCAATCGCGATAACGTGAAGTTGTTCCTGATGAAGCTGCTTACGGAGGGATTCGGGTATTTACCGATCATGCGCCCCATTTTCCACTATTATCATACTTGGATGGAGCTTCTGGCCGACCGCTTCGCGATGCAGCGTATGGGCACGGAGGTGCCGCTAGCCCATGTGCTGCTGAAGCTGTCGAAGCTCGGGGCTGTGCGCCAGCATGCAGCTGCCGTTCATTTTGCGACAGCGACGATGGATTATCGCATTGCGCAAGTGCTCGAACCGAACAAAATTGTGAAGGTGAAGCTGGCATGGCTTAGACCTTTGCTGGTTTCCTTTTCGCTGCTATTTTTATTGATGATTGGCGGGGACTCATAAGCCCCTGTTTTTTTGGTTGATTATACTACATATTGTAGTATGAAAGGGAGGATAAGAGATTGAGCGTAATCTTATTTCAAATTGGCGATTTCGCGCTGTATACGCATGGCGTCGTGACGGCGCTGGCAGCACTGTTGGCGTTGGGGATGGCGCATTACCTCGCTGCCGGTACTTCGTATCGGCCGCATATCACGAATATAGTACCCTATTTGCTCGTTGGAGCGGTTGTATGTGCTCGCATCTGGCATGTGTTCTTTTTCCAGTGGGGGTATTATTCGAAGCATTTGTTGGAAATCCCCTTGATCTGGCAAGGCGGCATATCGATTCAAGGCGCATTGATTGGCGGCTTCGCAGCCATGTACGTCTATGCAAGGAAGTATGGCTTATCCTTCTGGGGACTGGCTGATCTACTGGCTCCGGCGATCGTCTTGGGACAGTCGATCGGGCGAATTGCCTGCTTCTTGAATGGAGATGCTTTCGGTGCGCCAACGGGACTCGGGTTCGGCATGGTCTATCGCGAAGGAACAGATGCGTATGCCGCTTACGGTTCCCAGCCGTTATGGCCGGCGGAACTCTTCGAGAGTCAGTGGGATCTGATCATCTTCGTCTTGCTGCTCTTGGCAAGGAATCGCAAATGGCCGGCCGGCATGCTGTTCTTGGCCTACAATATCATGTATTCGTTCGGACGGTTCAACTTGGAATGGCTGCGAGGCGATTCTCCGCGGTATGCACTGCATTGGACAGCCGGCCAGTGGACCAGCTTCAGCGTGATCGCGATCAGCATGTGCGTGATGGGTGTCCTGTACATACGCGAGCGACGAGGCATCTCTCGCGATATGGCCTCATGAATGAGATGAATAGAATCGACTTCCTTAAAACACTGCAAACTGTGGATCTTTATGCTTGATGTGGTTGAAATACCCATTGTTCTATGCAATAATCACAGGCGATTAACAGAAAAAATCTACAACACCTCAAGAAAAAAGGAGGACTCAAAGATTGATGAACATATCAGATATCAGGTACGAACAATTCAGTGAAAAAGATGATCATGCCGCTAGAAAATTATTAAGCTATGATGCCGATGCGAGTGAAGACATCCTTCGGGTGCTTGATCAAGAACCGAAATTGTTCATTACTGCGTTTATTGAGGACCAGCTTGTTGCGCTGGCCCAAGTGAACGAGCCTGCTCCACAGTCCTATGTAACGGTGTTCGTCGCTCCACAGTATCGAAGGCAAGGAATCGGCTCTGCAGTAGTAAAGTATGCTGAAAATAAATTGCTGGCGGGCGGGACCCAAAACGTCAGAAGTTCCTTTCGTGCCGGCCATCAATCATCTTTTGCATTTGCGCAAAAACTTGGGTATGACAAGTATTTCTCATCGGCTTATATGCAGCGAACCGGCGACGCCTTCCCCCTGGCAGAGCTTCTTCCGATAAGGCAGTATACGGATGACGACTATCTTCCTACGCATTCGCTATATGCCACAGCTTTTCATGAAATGCGTGTCCGTGTGGGGTGCTTTCCTGATTCTGTGATTGAACAGCCTAGCGAAACAGGACGAAGGGCATGGCAAGAGGGGGCGAAAAACCGTTTTGTCTATGAAATGAACGGAGAAATTGTCGCTTACAGCAACCTTTATGGTAATGAAATTAGTAGTATTTCCGTACGTACAGACTATCAGGGGCTTGGGATCGGAAGAAAGTTTATGATGTATTTATGCAACGAGATCTATCAGCGCGGCTACAAAGCCGTCGACCTTTGGTGTGTTGTCGGGAATGATGCTAGACATCTGTATAACAGCCTTGGCTTTAAGGAAAAGTATGTGAATCAATTGGTGCGAAAAACGCTGTGAGTTTACCGACACTGCAATAGATGATTGCACAATTTACCAAAATGAATAGAATTGTTTTCATCAGAAAAAGATAATACAATATCGTCAGAAGTAACGTAGAAAGTTCATGATGACTTTAGATAGCGCTTACAATTCAAGACTGGCGTCTACTTCGTCATTGTGATGTTGCAGCTTGTCCAGATTTACAGCTAAGAGAGTAGCAGAAGGGGGAAACTGCAATGGAAAACAAGGAATTAAAGAGGGGTCTCGAAGCGCGTCATATTCAGATGATTGCTTTGGGCGGCACAATCGGTGTTGGGTTATTTATGGGCTCTGCAAGTACAATCAAATGGACTGGTCCATCGGTGATGCTTGCGTATGCCATTGTGGGGATCTTTATATTTTTCATCATGCGCGCAATGGGGGAAATGCAGTACGTAGAACCGAGTACGGGGTCCTTTGCGACCTTCGGGCATAAGTACATTCATCCTCTGGCAGGGTACATGACGGCTTGGAGTAACTGGTTCCAATGGGTTGTGGTCGGGATGGCGGAGATCATTGCCGTTGGGACATATATGAAGTACTGGTTTCCGGATTTGCCTGCTTGGATCCCAGGGATCATCGCCATGGTGATTCTCGGTGCTGCCAACCTAATCTCTGTGAAGTCATTTGGTGAATTTGAGTTTTGGTTTGCAATGATTAAAATCGTAACCATCATATTGATGATTGTTGCGGGGTTTGGTCTGATTTTCTTCGGACTTGGCAACGGCGGGAATGCGATCGGATTCTCTAACTTGTGGGCGCATGGAGGCTTTTTTGCCGGTGGCTGGTCGGGTTTTTTCTTTGCTCTCTCGCTGGTGATTGGAGCTTATCAAGGTGTCGAGCTGATCGGGATTACAGCAGGTGAGGCCAAAAACCCGCAAAAAACGTTAACGAGAGCGACGCAAGGGATTATTTGGCGGATTTTGATCTTCTATATTGGCGCGATTTTTGTGATTGTGACCGTCTACCCTTGGAATCAATTACAAGCCATTGGCAGCCCGTTCGTCGCAACGTTCGCGAAGATCGGCATTACGGCAGCGGCGGGGATCATCAACTTTGTCGTTATCACCTCAGCCATGTCAGGTTGTAATAGTGGGATTTATAGCGCGGGACGCATGCTGTATACATTAGGGGTTAACGGACAGGCACCGAAAATATTTACGAAATTGTCGGGTAACGGTGTGCCCTTGCTGGGAACGATCGGCGTACTCGTAGGATTGGGCATTGGCGTGATTTTAAGCTACATTGCACCGGAGAATCTATTCGTGCATGTGTACAGCGCCAGCGTACTTCCCGGTATGGTACCGTGGTTTGTTATTCTAATCAGTCAAATTCGATTCAGAAAAATTAAAGGGGCTGAACTGGATCATCATCCGTTCAAAATGCCTCTCGCTCCAGTGACCAACTATGTGACCATTGCCTTTTTACTTATGGTACTGGTCGGGATGTGGTTGAACGATGAGACGCGCATTTCCCTAATTTCCGGCATTATTTTCTTAGGTATTGTTGTGATTAGCTATTTCGCTTTTGGGGTTAGCAGGGCGGTTCCAATAAGTGATCAAACCAATAATGAACCTTCGAACAAATAAACTGGCGAACATCCATTTGATGAAATCAAAAAACATCCCATTCTCCGCCTAAAGGGGAATGGGATGTTTTTATGATCTAACCTGTCGTTTCAGATTGTTTTTATGATCTAGGTTGGCCTTTTAGGCTTCTCGCAGCTGCTTAATCACTTCCGCTGCGAATTGATCCGTAAACCGAAGGCGTCCATTTTCCTGTACGATTCGTCCTTCATGCATGCGGCGGTCCAGCCATTCGGTTATCCATCCTGGGGCATAGCCGCCTTGACCGAATTCTCCGCCGAAGGCGATCATTTTCTCATAGATAGCCAAGTATTGTTCACGACTGGTATCCGGGTATGACTTTGTGTACAGCCAAAACTGCACATCATACATCAGATACGATAATTCATCCGCATGAAAAGAAAAATGGCCTTTTTCTTCGACAATCCGTGTACAGATGCTGCGGATTTTCTGTTCGATCTGTTCCACTTCCGATACTCGAGTGCAAAGCTCCCCCAGCAAGGGAGAAAATTTTCCGTGGGATACTTTGTAAAGATCTGCTTCCTTGTCTTCCTCGGAGGTATCGAATTCTTCTTCACTCACTAGGCCTCTAATAAACGCTTCGAAATTATCTGCTAGGTAAGTAATTTCATAATCGTCCTCCTGATCGACGTGAATCACTTCGGGTTCACCATCTCTTCCACATGCCCGATAGTCTAACATCACGACGTCATGACCTGCTGAAGGACAATCGCAGATCACTACGCCAATGTCGGGATATCCCCATTCCTCAATCATAAACCGACTGCCGAGATCCCCGCCGATCGAATAGCTTTTCTCCCGGCCAATGCCCAGAATGCCCGTAATGGCAATATGATCTTCAGCCCAGGAGGTCGGTTCCTCCGCTCTAAAGCAGGTATTCTTCGGAATTCCGCCATTCTGCTGCTTCATCAGAGCAATGTATGAGGAAGGGAGTTTATAACCTAGCTCTTCCTCGATTGAGGCGATGAGTTCATCCGTGGGTGGCTCAGATAGATAGGAGTTCCTCGCATACTCGCTGTCGTCCCAAAAGTCGACAAGCGAAAAGTTCGAAAAAGGAATTTCCTCTGCTCCCGATCCACGAGACTCTATGGCCGCTGCCCTTTTAGCCGCCATCCGACGCTCTTGCCTTTGTTGCTTCTCCGCTTTTTGCAAGCTCCACTTTAACCATAATTCCGTATCCTGATCACCGGCTTCTAGCTTGTCTGAGGTACGGAATGCCTGTGCCGCCTCTTCATATCTTTTTAAATGATAAAGAGAATAACCTACCCGATAATACCATAGCGGATCTTGTTGACCTGCGTCGGATATTTTTTTAAATTCGTTGAGCGCTTCTTCATATAGCCCCAAGTTGTTATAGGCTCTGGCTAGTCGGCTGACTGTCTCATAGTCCCGTTCCTTTTCAGGAATAGCTAACAACAAGTCCACAATTTGCTGCTGTTCGTCTTCTTCATGCCATTGGTTCAATTGTTCGATAAGCGCTTGGTCCATTGCAACCTCCAAAACTATTATTTTTCTATAAAATAGAGCTCATTGCGGGGGAAATTGGTGCATCGCCAGCAAATTCGAGCAGGCTTTGACCCCGGAGCTGCAGCATATAACGCTTGGTATCTTCTACCTTTAAAAATTGTAACATCAATAAATGGCTGTGTACATGAATAAGCGAACGATCTCGGGGAACTATGCCTCATCAAATTTCTTGAAGGGGAGCTGTAAATGAAACAAGCTGATGCCGGTAGAGTACCAACGCCAGCTTGCATCCTATTACGGGAGAGAACCATTACAAATCTAGCTTTTTATGATCGCGTTGTTCAAGGTTACGGGCCGTCTGGCTAAGCTTCACCTTTTTGTGGTCCTCAAACGTTCCTAGTACAAGATCAAAAACCGGATTAGTGACACCGTACCAGTAATTTTCATTTTTATAGTGATGCCATAAATGAGTTTTCTTCATCCAGCGACCCCATCGGGAGACCGGGGTAATCGGGCGGTGGGCGATATAATGCTTCCACTCATAGAATAATAGGAACAGGATCACGCCAGCGATAAACGCATTTGTAATGACGAGGCTGGTAGTGATAAAGTAGGCAATCGTTCCCGCAATGGCGATGTTCGGCAGAGAGTACCACAAAGGCAGAAACAATAAATGCAGGTCATTCGGTTGTACGTGATGATCATAGTGTAAGCGCTTAATTAGATTTAAAAAGAAGGGGTTCTTCGGCGTTTTTATGTGAAAAAGGAAACGGTGTGTGAAATACTCGGCAGCGGCATAAGCGGCCATGCCTATGACGAAAGCAATCCATGGGCCGATAGAGGTCAGGCTCGGGGTGAGGAAGCCAAGACTAACCACGGAGATTCCGCACATGATGCCTATGTCGGGGAAGAAGAAAAACTCTTTTACATAATCCCTCATTCAAAAACGCCTCCTAATCATAATTACGGGGCAACATTTTCGTATTGCTGGTGCAATGGCCTCTTTGTCACGCTATTCTATGCGTATGCAGGAATAAATTACTTGATTCTGAAGTTATTTTCTGTTATTTTTGTTAGTATCAAAATGTTATTATCAAATAAATACTAAGATATGAACGGGTGGGAACAATCGTGGATTTATTAGATCGCGACGGACTAACGGAACGCGAATTTATGGAACAGTATCAGGCAGGGGATTATGAGCGCCCTTCGGTAGCGGCGGACATCGTCGTCTTCACCGTTACGCAAACCGACGAGGACAATTACCGCAAGCTTCCGGAGAAGGAGCTAAGGGTCCTGCTCATTCGTCGAGGAGGTCATCCCTTCTTGGGCAAATGGGCGCTGCCGGGTGGATTTGTCCGGCCGAGCGAGACGACCGAACAGGCCGCAGCAAGGGAGCTGCGGGAGGAGACCGGCGTGGATAACATTTATTTGGAGCAGCTCTATACGTTCAGTGAAGTCGGGCGAGATCCCCGGACATGGGTTATGAGCTGCTGTTATATGTCGTTGATCAATAGCGAACAAGTGAAGCTGAAGGCAGGGGATGACGCCGATAACGCCGCATGGTTCAAGGTTTCCTATAAGCTGTTGAGGGAGCATAAAGAGTTGGTTGAGGGCGGATACGTGAAGTCGCTGCAGTACGAGCTTAAACTGAGTTCCGAACATGAGGAGTTAGCGGCGGTAGTGGAGCGTACAGTGACGGTGACGGAATCTTCAACCGCGACGTCTTACGCGATCCTATCCAATGAGGGGCTGGCTTTCGATCACGCGAAAATTATTGCCTATTCGATCGAGCGCCTGCGCGGCAAGGTGAACTATACCGATATTGCGCTTCACTTGATGCCTAAGCTGTTTACCTTGACCGAACTGCAGCAGGTTTACGAGGTGATTCTGGATAAAGAGCTGCTAAAAGCTGCATTCCGACGCAAAGTAGCCGATCTTGTCATGGAAACGGACCACTACACCGAAAATGCGGGCCACCGTCCATCCCGATTGTATCGAAAAAGTCTGGAGGAAATCCGATGATATACGACATTCAAAATTTGCGCAACGCGCACCTTAAAGGGAAATCGTTCAAGTTTTTGTTCTTCTGGGGCCATACGCCGCCGCGCGATGGAAGCGTGGATAAGAGCTGCTTCAGCCAGTGGTGGATGAGCCCATTCGTTGTAGAGGGGTCGACTTACTCCTGTGCTGAACAGTACATGATGGCGGAGAAGGCACGGTTATTCGGGGATGATGAAATGCTTGGTGCCATCATGCAGGCCAAGCATCCTAAGGAGATGAAAGCTTTCGGACGTGCAGTGAGAAACTTCGATAAGGATGTCTGGGAGAGCGAATGCTATGGGATCGTCAAGCGAGGAAGCTTGGCCAAATTCTCTCAGAATCCGCAGCTGGGAGATTATTTGAAAGCGACGAAAAACCGCATTCTCGTGGAGGCTAGTCCACGGGATCGCATTTGGGGTATCGGCATGGGACAATCCAACCCGGATGCAGAGAATCCAATGAAATGGCGGGGGAGAAATTTACTAGGTTTTGCGCTGACCGAAGCGCGAGACGAGTTATTGAAAGAAGGGGAATGAATTGAATCGAAAGGAAATTGCACAAGAAACCTTGCAGATCCAGCAGCAAGGATACTATGAATACGATGGACATCGAATAGATTTTGCCGCAGCGCAGAAACATGCTGAGGTGAGCAGTCATCTGATCACACCCGAGCAAGGAGCCGCGATGGTAAGAGACTGTCAGGGGTTGTCTCCACTAGAACAATCAGCTACATACGCCGTCTCGAACGAGGCGACCGTGAAGGCGATCATGAATTTTGCGGAAGCGGGGAAAGAACGGATCGGCGTGCTGAACTTTGCCAGTGCGAAAAATCCGGGAGGCGGATTTCTGAACGGAGCGATGGCACAGGAAGAGAGCTTGGCGGCATCCAGTGGATTATACGGAACGCTGCTGCGCAACGAAGGCTATTATACGGCTAATCGTGCTTACCGATCCATGATGTATACCGACCATGCGATTTACTCTCCGGATGTGGTCTTTTTCCGCGATGAGCGGTTTAACCTCATGAAACAGCCGATTACGGCCTCTGTTTTGACGTTGCCTGCGGTGAATTATGGCCAGGTATTGCTTAAAGGGGAGGATCCTCAGCAAGCGGAACGTGTGATGAAAGACCGTATGCGGTTGGCTTTGGCGATATTCGCATGCAAGCAAGATAAACATCTCATTTTGGGGGCGTACGGCTGCGGGGTGTTCCGGAACGATCCTTTGAAGATAGCCAGCTGGTGGCAGGATCTACTGGATAACGAAGGCTATCGATCGTTCTTCTCGGAAATCAAGTTCGCGGTATTAGATTCGTCGAAGGATGGTAAATGCATTCGTGCATTTGAGAAGCTGAAGTGACGCAACGGAGGGTTATGACGTGAATCCTGTTCAGCCTCTGGTCTGAGCTACTAGGCTAGCGCTTTTTTAATTATAAGCAAGTTGAGTGTCCAACCATTCAATACTATATTGGCATATAGTTGTTGAAAGGAGGGATTGATGTGTCTAGTAAAGATGAAGAATATTATAAGAAGTTGTATCGATACTATAAAAAGAAATATAAGGATTGCAAAGAAAGTCTTGAAGAATGTGAAGAATCGCGTTGTAAACCCGGCCCTCCGGGACCCCCGGGGCCACCCGGACCACCCGGACCTCCGGGGCAAAATGGACAGGATGGACAGACTGGAGAGCAAGGGCCGCCGGGGCCACCCGGACCTCCAGGGCAAAATGGACAGGATGGGCAGACTGGAGAGCAAGGGCCGCCGGGGCCACCCGGACCTCCGGGGCAAAATGGACAGGATGGACAGACTGGAGAGCAAGGGCCGCCGGGGCCACCCGGACCTCCTGGGCAAAATGGACAGGATGGACAAACTGGAGAGCAAGGTCCACCCGGACCACAAGGTCCTCCAGGACCGACAATAACTCCAGCTTATGGATATGTCGTACGGAATAATACTGCTAATGTTACGTACGTTGTGAACACGCCAGTTCAACTGGATGTATTTAATCCACTTGTTCTAAACGATGTGACGATGGCGACGAATGGCTTGCAAGTGCAAAGAACAGGGATATATCATGTGCAATTCGCAGTGTCTACTGTACAATCTTCAAGTCAGAACAGCCAATCGCTTGTTGATTTAAGGGTTTTCATAAATGGCAGCGTTTCTGCCCAAACACAATATCCTAGTAGAGTATCATTACAATTTACACAAAACGGCCAATCTGTAAATCATACGATCACGCAACATTCCTCCGCACTCCTACAATTAACTACAGGAGACTTAGTTCAAATTGCGCCGGTTACCGCAGCAGCAAGCTCTTATACGACTGCTTATTTACAAGTAATCCAAATCATATAGTCTAAGCAGGTTAATTCTTATAATCAAAAAAGAACCCTAAACTTTTGGTTTTAGGGTTCTAATGATGAGTAAAAACATAATCTATTTTGCCGCTTTTCGCCCCACCAATACCCAGTACAGAGATAAACTGAGGAGGGTAATGAGTACGAGAATGAATAGGATATTACTGAACATGGAAGCATCCGAAGTGCTTGTCATCCCTAGGAAGTTATTTCGCAGTGCGGAACGGTCCATCATGGCTGCTGTATAGGCAATTCCGATTGACATCGCGACATTCAGTGTCAAATTATAAAATCCGACCGCTGTTCCTGTTTTTTCTTTTTCAATCGTACGAATACAAGAATCAATTAATGGTGCATACATGAATGCAAATGAACTAGAGAATAGCACCATGGAAATCACGAATACAACAACAGAGGATTGTATAAAGAATGCGCCTAACAGTAGGCTGACTACAATACTGGACATGGCAATTGTAATACATTGCTTGCTCCCCAGAAACTTCGCAATTTTACCAGAAAGTGCCCCGACGATCGTAGCTCCTATAAAGCCTGGTATCATGAGTAGTGAAATGGTATCGAGCTTCAGACCATATATCTTTTCAAGTAAGAATGGAAACAGGAAAATGTACGCTAACTGCACAGAGTAAATGACAAAAGCAACGCCGAGCAAGGAGATAAACTGATTATTTTTAAAGAATGATATGCCAATAAATGCTTTGGAGTTCTTCTTGATATAAATAAGGAACAATGTTATTGCAGCAACAAACAAGAGAAGGTACACCCAATTGAAATCAGTAATGTACAGGAGTAGGGCCGCTGAAATAGTTCCCACGAGAAATAATCCCAATACATCTACATTACTTTTTTTCGCTTCTTCCTTAGGGAGATATTTCAAAACAAAAGGAAGGGTAAGCAGGGTTACTAAAGAAAGTAAAAACAGTGTTGTCCAATGGAAGTACGTAGAAACGTAACCTCCAGTCAATGTACCTATAAGCTGCGAAAGCGCAAAGCTGCTGGTACTCAATCCTAAAAATTTCTTTTGTTCATTTGCAGGTAAATGTTTGGTTACAAAGATAACATAGAGTGTTTCGGCTGATGCCAAGCCTGCCGTCTGAATGATTCGTGAGATCACAACGAGTATAAACGAATGTTGGAACAAGTATCCCATGACGGAACCAGCACATATTAATATGATCCCCGCGATAAAAAGTTTTCTGATACTAACGGAATCCGCCAAAGCTGCGTAAACCACCGCTCCGATTCCAATCACAAGGCCAGCCAAGGTAGCTTGCCAGCTAACGGTAGTCGCCGAAATTTGGAAATCCTTTGCCATATCGACAGAAATAATCTTAAACGAGTTGTCAATGATCAGACATAATAGAAATAACAGCAAGGTTATCGGTACTGCTTTCTTAACATTATACTCTTGATTTTTCTTCATGCTCACATCTGCAGTTATGGTAGACATAGCGATATTCTTCTCCTTTGTTGTTTCCTCATGATGTTAAAAGGTAGCGCTTCCATGAATACCCCAAAATAGTATTATCTTTTGGTTACGATTTCATGATCATGCATAATTCTATACAACATTGTATAGTTGTCTAAAAACTTGTATTAGATTTAACAAAGAGAATGTTAACACAGCTTTATCTTGCAGACAACCCATCTTTTTTTGGAATTTGTCTTTTTTGTTACAAAAAAGCGATATATTCATAAGAATACATCGCTACCAGTTTATAGAATTATTTATTTGTTATTTAGATGCTTTGATCTTAATTTGACTGTGTGCCACAGGGATATAGTATTTGTTGTAGACAACAGGGTATTTATCGCTGATATATACGCTTTCTAGGATCAAATCACATTCCTCTTCGTTAGAAAGTTGGTATTTTAGCGACGACGGCGTATTGACGGAATTCGAACGTTTAATTTCAATGGTTGAGGAATTGGCGAGTTCATATATTTTCGTTTCCAACATCTCTAATACCTGTCCCTCGTTTTGTAAGTCAAGATTTAACTCGGAGACCGCTTCGATTGGCATCATCGTAAAAGCAAAAGCTACGATCTTGTCGTTGCTTTTATACCATCGTTCCAACGCAACAACGGCAGTCGTCTGTTGATTCAATACTTGCATGGCATAATCCGTTAATAGGTCGATTCGAAAACTAAGTTCGATATCATCTATGTTTCCGGTATAGCATTTATAGAGAGGATTCCCGAGCTTCTCCAGGCCATCCATATGATCATTATGATGGAATTTTGTAATGAAATTCCCTTTTCCGTGGATGTTTTTAACCAAGCCATCCTCCTGCAATAGTGCTAGAGCATGTCGTAATGTCATTCGGCTTACACCGAATTTTTTGGCCAATTCAGGTTCTGTAGGAAGCTGACTGTCGGGAGGAAATGCTCCATCCATGATTAATTTATACAATTGGTCATACACAATGACGAATAATGGCTTTTTTTGTTTATTGAGCTCATGAAGTTTATTAATCATTTTCTTATGCCCCTATAATCGTTCTTCTTTTCTTGAATCTATTGTAACGTGGATTCCTTCGAATGCGTATGCTACCAAATGTTGCACATAGGGCTCGTCCAATGGATCACCAGTCACTAGCAAACGGTAGAAAATCGGCCCATAAATGAGATCCGTGCATATTTCAATGTCGAGACTCTTTTTCAATTCCCCGCGTTGAATTCCTTTCTCTAACAGACCTCTTGCCTCAAGTCGGCGGGGACGGAAAAATCGTGCTCGATAGGCTTCCGCCAATCCTGAATCAAACTGGCCTTCGCCTAATAACTCCGTAATGATGGTCCCCTCCCGACTCGTCAAAAACCGGGCTAAATTCGTGGCGTGAATTTGAATATCTTGAAATGCTGAACCCGTATCAGGCACGGGCAGTCTGGCCGTGGCGGCATACAGGTAACTATCCATGACCACAGCAGCCTTGTTCGGCCACCATTTATATATTGTGGCTTTGCTAACTTGGGCACGATCGGCAATTTTATCAACGGTGACGGCTTGAAAACCATTTTCCAACAATAACTCATAAGATGCGGAAAGGATAGACTTTTGCGCTTCTACATTACGAGGCCTGCCTCTTTTGCCATTCATCGTAATTATCCCCTTTCGTCAATACATAACAGATAAAAACAAACTATACGTTCAGTATACCAATTGTGAATAAAAAATAAAGTTGAAATCACCTATTTACAAAACTACACGTTCAGTATATTATTTTGTTATTGAATTTATAAACTATACGTTCAGTATTTAAAATGCGAAGAAGGAGGAGTTAGCCCGAGGTGAAATTCGCATGGAATTGTCATTACCGTAATCAATGAAGTCCCTTGACTGTAAAAATAATAAGTATAAGGAGTTGCCTAAAATGACTGCTGTAAAAAAACAAACAATCGAGAAAAATATCCCAACATGGTTAACCATACTGCTGGCTGCCGCATGCGGAATTATTGTAGCTAATCTTTACTATGCGCAGCCCTTGATCGGGGTCATCAGCTCTTCAATTGGGCTGTCAGCAACCAGTGCAGGCTTTATCGTGACGATAACGCAGATTGGTTACGTCGTCGGCTTGCTATTTGTCGTACCTATGGGAGATATTGTTGAGAATCGAAGGCTAATTGTCATATCTTTACTTCTCACAGCGGTTGCCCTTGCCATCACTGCTGTGTCGAAGCAAGCTGTGCTGTTCCTATGCGCTGCATTAGTCATTGGTATAGGGTCGGTCGCTGCACAAGTACTTGTGCCTTTTGCGTCATATCTTGCATCCGAATCCTCACGCGGCCGTGTTGTCGGCAATATTATGAGTGGCTTGTTACTTGGAATTATGCTAGCACGTCCTTTGTCGAGCCTGGTCGCTGACTTCTTTGGATGGCATGCCGTATTCGCTTTGTCGGCTGCAGCCGTTTTTATTTTGGCAATCGTACTGTCGAAGGTGCTGCCTACAAGAAGGCCTTCGACAGACACACACTATACAGCTCTACTTGGTTCGATGTGGCACTTGCTGCGAACAACCCCGATCTTACGCCGCCGGGCTGCTTATCATGCATGTGTGTTTGCGACGTTTAGCTTATTCTGGACAACAGTTCCTTTATTGTTATCTAGCGAGGCTTTTCATTTTACTCAGAAAGGCATTGCGTTATTCGCGCTAGTAGGCGTTGCAGGCGCAGTAGCTGCGCCTGTAGCTGGGAGGTTGGCCGACCGCGGCTGGACGAAGCCTGCGACAGGGATTGCGCTCGCTACGGTCGTCATTTCTGTTCTGTTACCGCTTATGATCCGTAGTAGTTCACCCATCGGCATTGCTGTTCTCGTCGTTGCAGCCATATTATTGGACGCCGGTGTATCCGCAAATCTTGTGCTCGGACAACGTGCGCTCTTTACGTTGAGTCCGGAAATTCGCAGTCGTCTGAATGGGCTTTTTATGGCTATTTTCTTCTTTGGTGGTGCGATCGGATCCGCAATTGGAGGGTGGATATACGCCACGGGGGGATGGAGTGCTGCGTTATGGGTTGGGATAGCTTTCCCGATCATTGCCTTGCTTTATTTTGCCACAGAGAAGAAGTAATTCTATGCCATTATTATGTTGTTAGTTTCGCATACGCGATAAAGAACACCGTGATCTCTCCAATGATTGCATAATTAGGTACATGATAAATCAAGTCAAACATTATACAGCAACCCAATATTCCTAATAATATCGCCAAATGATAGGGCTTTAAGCGTAGATGTTTGTGTCTATATAGGTGGAACACCAGAGATGTCGATAGAAAGTATAGAAGTACGGACCCGAATACAAAAATCAACATGAATGGATAATCTAATTTTTGTTGATACAACAATTGGATTGATGCGGCGATCATGCTCAAGGATAAGTATATGAATAAGTGTCCATAAATAATCGTCTGGCCCGCCGTTTGTATTTCCTTACTCACTTTGGTCTCAACATTTTCAAAGTACTGCCACCATATTGCAATGACTAGCAGACTTGTAAATGCGACAAATAAAATCGATGGCAAATCCCAGTGACTGAACTGCAGTACGGCCAGAATACTGATTACGGATTCACCTAGAAGAATGAGCGTAAACAAGGCAAATCGTTCAAATAAGTGAGGGGTGTGTATGGGTGTCTTCACCAGGTGTCTTCGCCCGATTAGGGGAAGTATAATATCTACCGCAATTCCCATATACAAAATGACATACCGAATCCAGGAGTCAAAGAAAAGCGAACAAGCAGATATCGATATCCCAATTAAAAAGTAGGTCCCCAAGTAGGATGCGGTCGAATGTTGATGAGCCGCTTTGGATTTATGCACCATCAGGTATTGCATGGCAGTCAGTGCTCTCGAACCTATATATCCTACAAAGAAGGGGATATAGTATTGATCGAAATTAGGGGATAAGCTTGCTGTCATGAGCAATACAAAGAAGAGTTGAAGGATAATAAATATTCGATGTATAAAGATATCTTGACCGAATCGATTGATAAAGAGCGTTTGTCCGACCCACCCCCACCAAATTGGGATAAAGATTAGAACAAATTTAACGAGATATTCAATGGGAATGACCCCATTGTCTGCATGCAATAAGACATGCGTTGCTTTGGAGACCGCTGCGACAAAAAGAATATCATAAAATAGCTCTAACCAGGTGACCTTTTTTTCAGCCATACCCTTTGGAATCCCCCTTTGACGCATATTTTCTAAAGTAAGCTAAATGAAGGCGTTGCTTCATCTGAATGATTATTTTATTATACCAATTTTAATATCGTGGTCTATAATTTAATCAAACATTATCCATAGTATGGGGGATTAGCGATGATTCGATTAGCAGGAGTCGAAGAGGCTCATTACGTTCATCAAGCCATGATGGCTGCATTCGAGGAATATAGAAATGCTGATGTTCCTTCCAGTGCACTTCATGAGACAGTAAGTTCCGTCGAGGAAGCCTTGAGAAATGGGTCGGAGCAAGCTGTAGTATGTATGAATGAGGAAGTTCCGTTAGGTTCGGCAAGGTTTAAAATAGACGCAAGCGGTCTGTACTTCTCCCGCCTTTCTGTTAGTCCTGAAGCTAGAGGGAGAGGGATTGCTAAGCGTATGCTCTCATGGCTCGAAAATTATGCAGGAGAGCAGGGTAAGTCGAGAGTATGGTGCCGAGTTAGGATGTCGGCACCACAAAATATTCGATTGTACCAATCGGTTGGTTATCAGGTTTACAGGGAGGAAATGGTGATCAACCCAAATGGATTCGCGGTGAATACAGTGCTTATGGAAAAGATCATTTAAAGGATTGTAGGATTTCCAAATAATGAGGATTGTACATGATGCCGAGCACGTTACCGAATGGATCGACGACGGAAGCCGTAATAAATCCTGAATCCCCGCGAGGGATGAGCGGCTCGTACTCTTTAGCTCCCATGTCTTTTAATTTCTGAAGTGTGCCCTCGATATCGTCAACATGCCAGTACATGATGGCACCGCCGGGGCCGGACGTCGCAGCAGCAGGAGCAAAACGACGATCAATCAATCCCAATTCGTGCTGGTAGTCTCCAAGGCGGAACTCGGCATAAGCTAAGCGTCCATCCGGTCCTGAGCGTTCGAAGTAAGGCGCGATGCCTAGCAGAGCGGAATACCACTTCTTAGCCGCTTCCACATCATCCGCCCAGTAACTGATCGTTGCAAATCCTCGTAATGTTTGGTTGTTGTTCATGCTTAATTCCTCCCTAGAATATGATCGATAATCGTATCTTTAATACCATTATGAGCAACGATCACTGACGACATCCTGTCAGTGTTGTGAAGTTTAAATGAAGTAATTCGATGGTCATCGAAGGATTCTCATGCTAGCATAGAGAGACAACAGGAGAAATAAGAAAGTAGGAATCATTGTGTCTCGATTACTCTACGCTGCATTAGTGATGCTAAGTCTGATTTGGGGAGGTTCGTTTTTCTTTATTAAGCAGCTGCTGCACGACTTCGGTCCGTGGACGATTGCTTTCCTAAGATCAAGCTTTGGGTTAATCACCATTACGATCATCATGTTCGTATGTAAGAAACCATTCGAGTTACGTAAAATACAGTGGTTCCCGATGGCCGTCATGGCGCTTGTTAACACGGCTGTTCCTTGGGCAATTATCGGGTTCAGCGAAACTCGATTGTCCAGTAGTATGGCCTCAATATTGAATGCCACCACGCCGCTATGGACGATCGTCGTCGGGGCGCTGGTCTTTAAGGTGGCTACGCACCGGATGCAATGGATAGGTATGGGCGTGGCATTTGTTGGGCTGATTATATTACTAGACATTAATCCGCATTCCATTGTGTCGGTCGACTTGATCGGATTTATCTGTATGCTGGCTGCGACGTTATGCTATGCGTTCGGTTCTCAGTTGTCCAAGCGGCTTAAGGGTGTATCGATGTATCAGACGACATTCGGCACGCTGCTCTGCGCGATGCTCGGAAGCGGGACAATGGCATTTTCAACCGAACCGGTTGACTTGTCGAAGGTGACTTCGTTAACGAATATCGGGATGCTCATTGGATTGGGCATATTCGGCTCAGGCATTGCTTATATTTTATTTTATTTCATGGTTCAACGAGGAAGTCCTGAATTCGCAACGATGGTGACTTATCTCGTTCCAGCTACTGCCATCCTATGGGGATATACGCTGTTGAACGAGCCCGTTCACTGGAGCTTATTCGCAGGGCTTGCCTTTATTCTGAGCGGCGTATTCGTATCCAGCAGGAAACGGGTAAGTCCGGGAACCAGTAATCAAAAAAACACGGTCAGCTGAAATCCAGTCGCCCGTGTTTTTTTCTCATTTATTCGCTTTGTTTAAGCTGCTAAGCGAGTCATTAACTGCAGATTTACACTTGCTGTCATCAGGGCTTCCTGAACGGACTGCCGCTAATACCACATCAATGGTTCCATCAATTTGAGTCCATGTGTTACCGTCTATTTTCCGGAGCTTAGGCTCAGAAGTATCCCACTGATGTTCTAAATTATCTGCGTCTTTTTTTGCCATAGCAAAGTCATTGGCGTTTATATCGTTTAACATATCACTCTCAATTTGAACGAAATCCGTTAATTGCCCGGCCAATGTAGCTTGTGTAGCATCGGTTTGCGAAGCGATATGATTGTTTAACCCGACATAACCGCCTATACCAACAACGAAGAAAATGCACAGTACCACAACAGTCTGCATCAAAACATGCTTCTTGCTTCCAATGGCTTGGTTTGTTTCTGCGGTTATATGTTTTGACGTTGTATCAAATTCTGTCACCGCAAGGAAAATAATGATCGCCAGAATAGCGATAAGGAAAATGATACTCGTAATGGTTGTCCCCAAACCTAACGCGCCATTATTTATGGGTTGAGATAGGTAATCTCCGAGTGATGCTCCGAGTGGACGCGTAAGAATATAGGCAATCCAGAATGTTAATATCCCATCAAGCTTCATAAATTTACGTGCCAAGAATACGCAAGTAATAATCATAATCACAGTTATTCCTGTGAGAAGGTAACCAAGACCGAGTTGCTCGGAGAATAGATCCCCGACGGCTGTACCAAGTGCAAATGTGAATAGAATGGTAAGCCAATAGAAAACTTCTCTTCTCCTCGTGTAAATCGAGTGGATTGAGAGTGTTTTCTCGCTAAGATACCAACAAAGAAAAGTTAGTCCTAGTAGCACGGAGAACACGATTGTACTCGTCTCGAGAGGTATTCCGATATTGTCTGTCAGATTATCGGTGACGAGTGTCCCGAATACGCTAATCAGCACAACCGTTAGCCAATAAATGCCGGGAATATATTTCGTTGCTCGGAATTGAAAATACAACACAATGAAAAACGCGATTCCCATGATCATTGTCGTGAGCGATAATCCATATCCAAGACTGAAATTGAGGAAATCGGCAAATGTCTCACCGACCGTTGTACATAACACTTTAATAATCCAGAAGAAAATAGTAACTTCAGGTACCTTGTTAAGTAGAAATTTCATTTTGTCTTGGTTCACTTTCATGCACATCCTTTCCCTTCTTTGCAGTGCCCCCCACAACCTTATTAAATTACAGTAATATAGTTAGATTAAAATCTGATTAGAAGAATATGAAATAGTTGCTCAAAAAAACCCATCCTGTTCTAGGATGGGTTTCTTATCATTTGATATCTGCCGGGTTCTTCTCATTCAGCCATTGCAGCAATTCCCGAATCGCAGGAGCATGTTGGTCATTAGCATTCATGATATCGGTGAATACAGGGGAGGCATCCTTCAACAGCACATAACTGAAATAGTAATAGCTGAGGAAGGCCTTCGACTCGTAGCCGGGAGGCTCTTCTTCCTCCCACTGCAGCTCGTCATCTTCCTCGTCTTCAGGCCATAAGTATTTTTCGTTTAGAAGCTCGCTCATCGTTGCAACCGTTTTTTGCGAATCCATATATTCCACGGTTATCGCATTCGCTACGGTCATGTACAGCTCTATTTCCTTCGTCGAGACATCCTCTGGTTTCTGATCTGCCAGCTCCCGCAGGAGCAGGAGCATGACCCACGGCGTCGTCTGCCACAAGGTGCCTTGATGTTCGATCAGATTAGCTAATTCTTCGTATTGCTTCGTTGCGATAAGTCGTGGGATGTCCGTTCCTCTTCCATAGGCTGTTGTTAACCGCTGCCAGGGTATCTTATCCATTGTTAGGGTATGTATGTCCATTCCCCTCTCCTCCTCATTGCACAAGCGCTTGTTCTTTACTTCCGAAGCAATTCTTCGATCAGCACGCCGTTAATCTTCAATCCCCTAATATCGCAATCGGTAAGCTCGACGTTGGATAGATTGCATTGATTGAACTGTGTTTTCGTGAGATCGCATTGTTGGAAGGAAATCGGTTTATAATTGCCTTCCGGGTTGTAGTTCCCATCACATTCTTGCGGGAGGACAACATGGCTAAATTCGGTTCCGAATAGATGAACATGGTCGATAACGGCATGACTGAGATTCGCATGCTGGATCGTGATCTGGGACAGATTCGCATTCGTAATGTTAGATTTGGCGCCATTCACGTCATTGATGGCTATTCCGCTCATGTTGGCGTTGTTGATCTGCGTCTTGGCGAGACTTACATTATCGAATTGAAGCTCTTCAGCTCTTACATCCTTAAAGACCGAACCGGAGATATCCGCCATGTGAATTTCCATCTTTTCATTTGTCATTGTCATTTTCACATTCTCCCTTCCCAATATTTTACTTGAAAATATCATATACCTAGAAGTTACTTCAAGGTCAACAAGAAAAATAAGAAGGCCCTCCTGAATATCCTTAGGGAGGGCTTTTCATGTTATATATGATGGAAGTAATTACTTCGATGCTGTCCTTTGAATACCGGCATAGACCGCTTCGCATATATCCGTTGTAAACTTGCCTGACATTCCCTCGAGCGCTGTGTTCGTAAAGGCTACAACACTTAGCTCTTCTGTCGGATCGACAAACCACGAATGACCGTAGGTGCCGCCCATTCTCCACGTACCTGCTGATTCCGGGGTATTGGCAGCGACAGGGTCTTTAAGCAAAGTGAATCCTAAGCCAAACCCCCTGCCTGGCCAATACGGCATATGCAGATCTCCGATTTGATTCGTTGTCATCTCTTTCACGAGCGCTTCGGGAAGAATAGGCGCGCCGCCTAAACGCAACGTTTCCAACAGCTTAAGGAAATCGCCTGCGCTGCCGACCATGCCAGCTCCACCCGAAGGATACGCTGATGTATCGTTAGCTCGATTGGGAGAAAGTCGGAATCCTGCTGTTCCCTCTACAAAAGGAACGGTATCATCGTCACGCAAACGTCGAGGTTCTCCAGGAGAATCTGCATATGCTGCAGTAAGTCTAGATTCATCTACCGCCACAAAAGCCGTGTTGTGCATACCTAACGGTTTCGTAACGAGCCTGTGAACCGCCTCGTTCAGAGGCATGCCTACAGCTTTTTCGATGACAGCCCCCAATACGTCCGTTGCGATGGAATATCTCCACATCGTCCCTGGTTCATAGAGCAGGGGAGCGGATGCGATTCTCTTCAGATTGTCCTCTAGCGAGATTCCTGTCTGATCCATGCCATCGGATACCCCTGCCAGCGCATAGGTACCATGTTCTTCTTGGAAGAACCGATACGTTAGTCCAGCGGTATGCGTCATTAACTGCTGCACTGTTATGGAAGCGGGCTCTCCCTTAGATAAGACGGGGCGGAAATTAGGAAGCCATTTGGTCACTGAGTCGCTAAGCTGTAATTTTCCCTGTGAGATTAAGACTAGTGCTGCGGTCGATACGATCGGCTTCGTGACGGACGCATATCTGAACAAGGCGTCTTCCTCCATCGGCCGTCGCTGCTCGCGGTCAGCTAGACCGGCTGCTCTACTGTAGACCCGTTCTCCTCTTCGTGCGATTTGAACTACTGTACCGACAATTCTTTTCTCCGTAAGTGTACGGTCAATGACTTCGTTAACGAATGCGTGCAGATCTTTTGTTTTTAAGCTGCTCATTTCGTCATCCCTTTCCCGATGTTTTTGGTTGATTAAGTCTAATGCGTGAGTTTATTATATAAATGAATACACTGATTTTATATAAGACGTTAAAGTATGTTTCTTAGAATTACGACGATTATCAAGGTAAATATTGAATATATCTTTGAAATTTAAGGAGGTATGATTTCATGGACGAAATTGACTATAACATTCTGTTCCACTTGCAAAATCAAGCCAGATTATCGATGACGGAATTGGGCAAGTTGGTAGGCTTGTCGCAGCCGGCTGTGACGGAACGCGTAAGGAGAATGGAAGAAAAGGGTGTAATTGAAGAATACCGTACTGTGGTTTCTCATCCTAAAGTGGGTAAGTCATGCACAGCCTACATGTTATTCCGGACAAGGGACTGCTATGCATTCCTGGATTTTTGCCGTGAATCACCTGACGTCGTAGAATGTTATCGGATTAGCGGGGAACATAACTATTTACTAAAAGTATTGACGGACTCTACGCAAGGATTAGAAGCGTTCGAGAATAAGTGTGATCCGTATGGCACCTATACAACCTTAATTGTGATGTCTTCGCCGATTGCCTATAAAAATCTGATTGAAGGGACAAATTTATTGGCATAGTCACTGCAAGGTGAACAAAAAGGAATCCCCCAATCGGATTCCTTTTGATGTTTATTTCTAAGATATTGAACTTTTATTTTCTTTGTGGAACGCGTGCTTCTTGGCTTGCCAAGCGATGATCAGAGCAGGAAGCATAATGATAACGAGGGATCCTGGGAGGGAAATCCCCCCGAATTGCTTGAGTAGGATTGCGCCAATTATCCCGCCGCCGCCGATGGCCAGATTCCATACCGTAACAAGCATGGATTGGGCAATATCAGCGTTGTTACCCCCTGCCTGAGCTATTGCAGTCTGCAGCAATGTGGCTGCTCCTCCGAATGTAAGTCCCCATACGATGACGGCTAAAAGAATGATTGAAGGCTGCCCGCTGCCAACCCCCATTGCGATGGAAGCAAGCCCGAATCCTGCGATACTGATGAGCACGAGTAATCTTAGGTGACGATCGATGAACACCCCGATAATCCATAATCCTACGACCGAAGCAATACCAAATATCAGCAGCACCACATCCGTTCGGTCGGCGAGCTTGGTTCCAGCCAGATAAGGAGAAATATACGTATATAGAATGTTATGAGCCAGTACCCAGGCAAGTACAATGATTAAGATGGGCCTAATGCCAGGGAGAATGAAAATGCTCCGAAGCGGGAGTCGATTACTGACTTGTTCTCCTTCATAATCCGGCAGTTTCCACAGGATCCAGACGATTAAGAACGCGGTCAATACGGACAAGGATCCGAAAATCAGACGCCAGCCCATGTGCGTGCCGAGAAAGGTGCCGATCGGTACGCCTAGCGCGAGTGCTAAAGGTGTCCCAACCATGGCTATAGCCATCGCTCTCCCCTTCTGTGAATGAGGTACCATACGGCGTGCATAGCCTGCCGTCATTCCCCACAGTACCCCGGCCGCTACCCCGGAGAAGAAACGAGCCACGAGGGTCAGGATATAAACGGTGGATAGTGCTGTGACGGTATTAAAAATAAGAAACCCAATGATACACAGCAGTAGAAGCGGGCGTCGTCTCCATTCGCGCGTAGCTGTTGTAAGCGGAATGGCTGCTACAAGTGATCCTATCGCGTAGACAGTAACAAGCTGTCCGGCAAGCGGCTCCGTGATGCCAAGATCTTGTGCAATTTGAGGCAATAGCCCGGCTGGCAGACTCTCCGTTAGGATGCATATGAACCCAGCCATGGCTAGCGCTAACAGGCCAGCGATAGGAAGACGGGGTGAATACGCCGCACGGGTGCTGCAACGGGAGGGCGAGGTCGTTCTTGTTTTTGCGATCATGTTCAGTCTCCTTTATCCATGTATTGATGATTTACATGCTTCGGGTCTAAGCATATAGAAAGCCGTCGTGAATTGGCATACAGGATTAAAGGGAATTGCGGCGATTCGTCGTGAAAATCCATTTATTCTCGATGTTCATCTTTTAATTTTAAGGTCGAATTTGATGAGGGTCACCCGATACCGCTTAGTGGGTTCGAACCACGAATTTTTTTAAGCCCAAATTGCAAAATCGGTACTAACAATTGGATATATTTATGCTATGATATATGAATAGTCCTCAATAGGGAGGAAGATTGTTTTATTTTGCTGTTAAGATTGTTAGATTGAAGTCGATAGCAAGAAAAGCGCTTCTTGGGGATGATCGTTAATCGGACATGTGCGAACCAAAGCCACGACCCATGCAAGTGCCCGGGTTTAGGCCTTGGTTTTTGTGTATTCCTAGGCCCTCACCGACGTTTCTCCTAAAATTTATCGATTTATAATCACATCTAACTATCATATAATATTAAATATCTTAATCTAGTAATATTAGCGAGCCTAAACAGTAGGAGCAAGTGCAACTTTTCTTTCAAATACTAGCGTGTAAGGACGGTAAATATGAGCGACAGACAAACCGAAACAGACGTTATTTTAATTGGTGCCGGAATCATGAGTGCGACGTTGGGGACATTGCTGAAAGAATTAGTACCAGATTGGAAGATTACCGTGTTTGAGAAGCTGGCAAGCGCAGGAGAGGAAAGCTCGAACGAATGGAATAATGCAGGAACAGGGCATGCTGCGTTGTGCGAGCTGAACTATACCGCCGAGAAACCGGATGGATCCATCGATATTAGCAAAGCGATTAAAGTAAATGAGCAGTTTCAAGTTTCCATGCAGTTCTGGTCTTATCTTGTGAATAGCAATCTCATTCGTAACCCACAAGATTTTATTATGCCATTGTCTCATATGAGCCTAGTCCAAGGGGAACAGGATGTGGCGTATTTGAAGAAACGTTTTGAAGCGCTGTCGAGCAACCCTCTGTTCCATGGAATGGAATTCTCTGATGATCCGAGCACATTGCTGGAATGGATTCCATTGATTATGCAAGACCGGACATCGAATGAACCGATTGCGGCAACGAAAATTGACTCGGGCACGGATGTCAACTTTGGCGCTTTAACGCGCATACTGATCGACCATTTGAAAAAAAATAACGTCAATATCCATTACAAACATAGTGTTGAAGATATTCATCGTACGAGCGATGGCTCATGGGAATTGAAAGTGCGGAATGATCAAGGTAACGTCGAACGGCATACGGCCAAATTCGTCTTTATCGGGGGCGGGGGCGGAAGTCTTCCGCTGCTTCAGAAATCTGGTATTCCTGAAGGAAAGCATATTGGTGGATTCCCGATCAGCGGACTATTCATGGTGTGCAACAATCCGGAAGTGGTCGCGCAGCATCATGCCAAAGTGTACGGTAAAGCGAAGGTTGGCGCACCGCCAATGTCTGTTCCGCATTTGGATACTAGATTCATCGATAATAAGAAATCGCTGCTCTTTGGACCGTTTGCCGGATTTTCGCCAAAGTTCCTGAAGACTGGCTCTATGTTCGATTTGATCGGTTCCGTGAAGCCGAATAATGTGCTCACGATGCTCGCGGCAGGTGCCAAGAACCTTTCATTGACCAAATATCTGATCCAGCAAGTCATGCAATCGAAAGAAAAGCGTATGGAAGAGCTTAGAGAGTTCATCCCGAATGCCAAAAGTGAAGATTGGGATCTACTCGTAGCCGGTCAACGCGTGCAAGTCATCAAAGATACGACTGCTGGTGGCAAAGGAACGCTGCAATTCGGTACGGAAGTGGTGAGTGCCGCAGATGGATCGATCGCTGCATTGCTCGGCGCTTCACCGGGTGCCTCTACAGCTGTCTCCGTCATGCTAGAGTTAATCGAGAAATGTTTCCCGCAGCATATCAAGGCGTGGGAACCGAAAATCAAAGAAATGATTCCATCTTATAACGTACAGCTCGTCAAAAACCCAGAGCTTGTCCATGAGATCCATACTTCAACTGCGCGGACACTGGGACTGAACAAAGAAATGCAGACCGTTATGTAGCGTGAATGGAAACAACACGGCCTTCGTCCTGATTGCAATGGGATGGAGGCCATTTTGCTATGCCTGCCATTTAATGAGTGAAATGACCTGAACCTTATCGTAAATCGTGGTAAATTGAAGAGTAGAGGACTTAATCTACGTGATGAGAGGGTAGAGCGATGAAAGAAATCTTGTTCAAGTACATGACGAGGTTCACGTCCATGAGCGAAGAAGAGCAGCAGGCGATTATGAATGATATCGTGATAGAGGAATATAAAAAAGGAACCGTGCTCCTGCGACAAGGAGAGGTTCCGACGAAGTGTTATTTTGTGCTAAAGGGATGCATTAGACAGTACTCGATTCATGAAGCGGGCAAAGAGGTGACATCCAACTTCTATACCGAAGAGCAAGCTGCCTCGATCTCCAATGCGCGTAGACGAGATAAACCCTCCGAGTATACCTTAGTGTGTCTGGAAGACGCCGTATTGGTCGTTGGCGATATCGCAGTCGAAGGGGACATGTATAACAAATACAATCAATTGGAGTCCCTAATCCGTCAGATGGTTGAGGAGAAGTTCGGTGACGTGCAGGATGAATATGCGTTATTCATCGCCTCTACGCCGGAGGAGAGATTTAGATCGCTCCAGCAGAACCGACCCCATTTAATCGATCGGGTACCTCAGCATCAACTGGCGAGTTATCTCGGCATGACACCGGAATCGCTCAGCAGGATCAAGAAACGCGTTCAACAAGACGAGCGTGGCAAATGAATGTCACACTGCGGCTGACGAGGGTTTACCGCCTTTGAAGAGCAGCCATAAGCCGAACCCAAGCTCACCAACGATCATCGGAACGGTGAATATATATATCAATACCGCGATCATCCCTTCGTATTGCGGGAGGAATACGTTGCACGAATGAATGAACATATAACCGACACCGGCAATGATCAATAAGATGCTGATGATTTTCGGAGAGTGGGTGAATCGGAGAGCGACATAGCCCACAACCGCTAGATGAATACCGAAGGTGATTAACCCAATTGACCAGATGGATTCAAAAGCGTTTAAATACAGCATCCCCTGCGTTGGAAGCTGCTCGGATATCTGAGACGAGGCTGTGCGGGTGAGAAGCGACATGAATAGCAAATTCAAAATGGCTGTACCCAATATGGCCGAATAGATCAGCCGGAACCACGCGGCCAGCAAGGATAACTTCTGGTGTGCCGGTTTCATAACCGTATAGAACGCCCAGGCTACTACGATATCGCAGATGAGAATGACCACCCAGCCGAAGATCTCAGCTTGAAAAAGGGAATGGGAAGACTGGATGTTTTGAAAAGTGGTGCTGGCGTCGCCTTGTACAACAAGGCTTGCATGGACATAGCCATATGAGAAAAATGAAGCAAGTGTCATAATGATCAGCGATAGACCTGCAGTCAATGCGGCTCGCCGCTGATCCGTTTGCGTTTTCGTAGCGGTAATCATTGAATAACCCCCTAGATGTTGGAATGATTCTATTGTAATGTGAGGGGGATAGCTGTTCATTGACTTAAGTCAAGAGTGCAATGAGTGAATGATCAATGGGCTTTAAGTAACATTGAGGGCTTGATAAATTTGTTGAATAAGTTGGTGAATATCGTTGGAGAATCACGTGAAGGCAATCGATGATGTAATTGAGAAAATGCAATCGGCCGTCGAAGGGATGCGTAAGCAAGATCCGGATTTTTACGCGAAATACCCGATGAATCTTGGGGCCGTAGCGGATGAACAAGCCATATGTACCATTACTGACGAATGGACGCTACCCGATGAATATTTGTACTTCTTGAAGCACTATGTGCCTGAATCGGTGACGTGGAACAATGATGAATATATTGGTCTTCAAATATACGGAGCTCAAGATCTGCTAGAGGGTCAATGGGGGTACAACTATAACCCGGTTACGCAAGAAGATATTCCGGATTGGCCAGACAGCCTACTAGTTATTGCATCCGATGAGGGTGACCCTTACTGTATCGATCTATCAAGGGGAGACACCGTCATCTATACGGCGGAGCATGGGATGGGCACGTGGGATTTCAACATCGCTTACGACAATCTAGTGGAGTTCCTCCACAGCGTCCTCACTCCGCCCGGATTCGATGCGTTGGGACTGGATGGCGACGAAGAGTCGTACGACTACTACAAAATTCTGATTACAGGCGAAGGTAAAGATAAGATCAAAACATTGCTATTCATTAAGAGGACGTTCTCCTGCGATGTTGCGCGAGCGAGATCTCTTTTATCATCCGTGCCTCTGCTCGTATATAAGGGGATTGAGCAGGGCGCTGTGAAGGTCGAGAACGAGCTGCAGAACATCGGTGCGGATTATGAATTGCGTCAAATCGAGTGGGACGAATTCGTGCAGCGGTGAGCGGGCGTATACGAGGATAATTCATTGACAGAAAGAGCGTAGAGGATTAATATTGATTACGTAAACGTTTAACCTTTCTGATAAGTATCGTTATTTCAATAGGATTGAGAATATAGAAAACGTTTACGTAGAGAGGTGGTCGGATGGCAGCAACGATTAAGGACATCGCGAGAGTAGCCGGTGTCTCCACTGCGACGGTATCCAGAGTCATCAATCATCTTGGCGGATACAATGAGGAAACCGAGAAGAAGGTGACCGCCGTTGCCAAATCATTAGGATATCGCAAGAATGAAAATGCACGAAGCTTGGTGCAGAAGTCCACCAACACCATCGGTATCATTATGCCGGATGTGACAACGTCCTTCTATGGCGATATCATCCGAGGCATCGAAGATATGTCTTATGAGCAGGGGTACAGTGTGATTTTAACTCATGCCGGGAGCAGCGGGTCTCGAATCCATGAGAGCTTGAATCTGATGGGAGAACGCAGGGTCGATGGGCTCATTATCGTGTCGATTGAACTGCATGAAGCCGCAATGGATGCGCTATCATCGCTCGACATTCCCTATATTCTGCTCTCGACCAAGACGGATCGCGAAGATATGCCCTATCTGAAAGTGGATGATTTCAGCGCGGCCTATACCGCGGTCGAATACCTTATTCAGAACAATCATCGATCGATCGGCATGGCAGGAGCCAACCCGGTCGATCCGATATCCGGAGCGCCGCGAGTCCAAGGCTATACGCAGGCGCTGCGAGACCATGGGATAAAGGTGGATTTGAACCTGATCAAGGCCGGGGACTTCAGCTTCGAATCAGGGAAAGAAGCGATGCAAGCTTTCCTTGAAGATCAAGCCTCGATTACTGCGGTGTTCTGCGCAAGCGACGAAGCTGCATTAGGGATCATATCGACTTGCTTCGAGCATGGCATCAGCGTACCAGCGGAGCTATCCGTCGTCGGATATGACAATTCCAAGGTATCGTATATGTCGATCCCACCGCTTACGACGGTCGCCCAGCCCTTATATGACATGGGACGAGAGGGATGCTTGGAATTGATTGACGCGGTTCAACATAAAATCAAGATTGAGTCCAAAGTTATTCCGCATGAACTCGTGGTGCGCAAGTCGGTCCGAACGTTATAAAAAACCTCATTAAGAGGTTTTTTCACCCGTTACGTAAACGTTTACGTTAGAACATATAGGCCTTCCTAAACCAAACCGAAAGGAAATGAATTCGATGCAAGATACACACACAAAAGAAAAAGCAGTAAAGTGGTGGCAGACCGCTGTTGTCTATCAAATCTATCCACGAAGCTTCCAAGACAGCGATGGAGATGGCATTGGGGATCTAAGAGGAATCATTAACCGAATCGACTACTTGAAGCTGCTGGGGATTACAGCTATTTGGCTGTCGCCGGTCTATAAATCCCCGAATGATGATAACGGTTATGATATTAGCGATTACCAAGACATTATGGACGAATTCGGCACGATGGCAGATATGGAAGAATTGCTCGCCAAGGCAAATGAGGCCGGCATTAAGATCATTATGGACCTTGTCGTGAATCACACTTCCGATGAACACAAATGGTTCATTGAAGCGAAGAAGAGCAGAGACAATGAATACCGGGATTATTACATCTGGCGTGATCCGGTGAATGGTGGCGTTCCGAACGGTCTAGGTTCCATATTTAGCGGCCCAGCATGGGAGTGGGATGAAGCCAGCGGCCAGTACTTCCTGCATTTATTCAGTAAACGTCAGCCGGACCTGAACTGGGAGAACCCGAAGGTTCGTCAGGAAGTCTACGATATGATGAATTTCTGGTTAGATAAAGGCGTCGGCGGCTTCCGCATGGACGTCATCGATTTGGTCGGTAAAATTCCAGATCAAGAAATTACAGGAAATGGACCGAAGCTGCATGAGTATCTGCAAGAAATGAACCGCAAGACATTCGGTTCCCATGATGTCCTTACAGTCGGCGAGACGTGGGGTGCGACACCGGAAATTGCAAAGCTGTACTCTGACCCGGCGCGGAATGAGCTATCGATGGTGTTCCAGTTCGAACATGTCATGCTCGACCAGCAAGAAGGCAAGGATAAATGGGACTTAAAGCCGCTTCGTATCGCGGATCTAAAAAGCGTGCTCGCGAAATGGCAGACGTCGCTTGGCAACCAAGGCTGGAACAGCTTGTTCTGGAACAATCATGACTTGCCGCGAATTGTGTCAAGGTGGGGCAATGATAAGGAATTCCATGATCAGAGTGCGAAAATGTTCGCGATACTCCTGCACATGATGAAGGGTACACCTTACATCTATCAAGGCGAAGAGATCGGTATGACGAACTGTCCGATCTCGAGCATTGATGAAGTCGAAGATATTGAGGCCGTAAATATGTACCATGACCGTCTGGCGAAAGGGTACGAAGTTAACGATATCATCGCATCGATCAACGCCAAGGGAAGAGACAACGCCCGCACGCCAATCCAATGGGATGACAGCAGCAATGCTGGCTTTACGTCCGGCACGCCTTGGCTGCACGTGAATGAGAACTATACGACGATTAATGTGAAGCAAAACCTTGAACAGCCAGATTCGATCTTCTATACGTATCAGCGATTGATTCAGCTGCGCCAGGAGAATCCGATTATCGTATGGGGCGATTTTGAACTAATCGAACAGACGCCGGAAGAAGTGTTTGCCTACTATCGCATCTTTGAAGGAGAGAAGTGGCTCGTAGCAGCGAACATGTCTGAGCAGGAACATGTTCTTGCTGTCGACGAAAACGTATCTGAGATCATCATGAGCAACTATCATCGTGCTGAGATCGATGTAACGAATCTGACGATGCAGCCGTATGAAGCCTTTGCGGTAAAAGTATGAGCGTAATGCTTAAGAAGTCCACACGCCAATTGTGTGGGCTTTTTGCGTATGAGATAATTCAGATAAGATGCAACTCTAATAGGGGTTTTGGAGGGTGGAGACATGTTGAACATCGACGTGAGTATAGTCGCACGATTGATCGAAGAACAATTTCCCGAATGGTCTGCCTTAGAAATCAGACCTGTCCAAGTGAGCGGACATGATAATCGAACGTTTCATCTTGGTGAGCACATGAGCGTAAGATTACCAAGCGCAGCGGGCTATGTTGCGCAAGTGGAGAAGGAGCATCGATGGCTCCCCATCTTAAGTAAACAGCTATCTCTACCGATCTCACAGCCTGTTGCAATGGGACGCCCTAATGATGAGTACCCATGGCCTTGGTCCATCAATAAGTGGTTGGAAGGGGAAGCGCTATTGCTCAGCCATGTGGAAGATCTGGATCAATTGGCGCGCGATTTGGGTGCGTTTTTGATGGAATTGCAGTCGGTCGATGCGACAGAAGGTCCTCCGGCTGGGGTGCACAATTTTCATAGAGGAGGGTCTCTGTCGGTCTATGATGAGGACTCTCGCACGGCGATCGCGAACAATATCGAGACATTTGATGCAGAAGTATTGCAAGCGATATGGTCGCAGGCACTGGCTTCAGCATGGCGTTCAGAACCGGTCTGGGTCCATGGTGATGTAGCGCCAGGGAATCTATTGGTTCAAGAGGGGAAGCTCTGTGCGGTCATCGATTTTGGTGTTTTGGGTGTCGGAGATCCGGCTTGCGATGCCGCGATGGCATGGACATTCTTCGATGCTAGTAGTCGAGAAATATTCAAGCAGGCCCTGTATATGGACGAGGAGACCTGGGACCGAGCCAGGGGATGGGCGCTGTGGAAGGCGTTAATTACGTACGACGGAAGCAAGGATACGGACAAAGCTCGCGCAGAAGAAGCCTATTACGTGATTCAGACCGTCATGGACGAGTACGCTTGTTCGAAGAGGAACCGTGGCTTAAGATAACCGTCGAGTATATGGAGGCGTTCCATGGATCAATACTATGCTGCCCTGGAAATGCTTCAGATGGATTAATCGGAACTCGAAAACAACCATTGCCGCATTGAACACGGCAATGGTTGTTTTCGTTTTATTTGGACTCCGTCTTCGCATATCCCTTATACGCCATCTGTACGCCCCGCACAATCGCCTTCTCCAAGACGATGGCTGCGGCGGTTCCAACCGCGGTGACAGCGAAATCGCCTGTCAATCCGCTTGTGTCGGATCCCGTAGCCATGCAGAAGACCGTGTCGCCGTCGCTCTGAATATGTACGGGCGAGATGGCCCGTGCCATGCCGTCGTGAGCGAGCGTTGCGACTCGGCTGGCTTCCGCCTTCGTCAGGCGTGCCGTTGTAGCGATGACAGCAATCGTGGTGCCTCTTAGATGCATGGCTGGCGGAATTTCTCCTTCCATCATGGCACGCGTCTGGTTGACGAACGAATTGTCAGGCCGCAGTGCTCCAGCGACAATGCGTCCGCGATCCCAGATGTCACCGAGCGCATTTACGACCGCGAGCGCCGCTACGGTCGGCCCGCCAGGAATCGTCCACGATGACGTTCCTATCCCGCCTTTCATTGGGCGGCCATATATTTTCCCGACCGTTGCGCCCGCCCCCGCGCCAACACTCCCCTCGGCCACCGGCCCCGCATTTGCTGCCACACAAGCAGCGTAGCCCATCTGGCCATCGGGTCTTCGAGCCCCCTTCGAGAAGACAATGTCGAAGATCACCGCGGCGGGTACCGTTGGCAGTGGTCCTGCTTCTGTCATATAGCCAATGCCTTGCTCGGCGAGCCAGTACATAACCCCATCCGAGGCTGCCAGCCCGAAATAGCTTCCGCCTGTTAGGAGGATGGCTTCGACCACATCCGTCGTCGTGCCTGGACGAATGGCGTCGGTCAACTGTGTTCCAGGGGCACCTCCTCGAATATCGACGCCGGGTACAGCTCCCTTCGGGCACAGGATGACGGTACACCCCGTACGCCCACGCTCATCTTCCGCATTCCCCACCAAGATACCCGGCACATCCGTTAGCCCGCCGGCTAGTTGCAACTCCCCATTTTTAGGTACTTTGTTTCTCATGTCCCTCACCTCTTGCTATGAGCGTATGAGATTTGGAATGAATGATTGCTAGTACGGAGTAAAAATATTGCTTTGACCCTAATTCGAGGTTACCCTCCGCCTACTAGAAGACCATCAAATGAAACCAAAACATAAAATCAACCATCAGGAGGAACCCTACAATGAATACCAACGCAGAGAGGAACTTTAGATGACAACATTTGATGCAATCATTATTGGATTTGGGAAAGGAGGAAAAACACTGGCTGCGGAGCTGGCTAACCGCAATTGGAAGGTAGCCGTTATCGAACGATCCAATAAGATGTATGGAGGAACTTGTATCAACATCGGCTGCATACCTACAAAATCATTAGTCTATCAAGCGAAACTAGAACAGGTAAAAGAGGTTCAAGATCCGAAGATGCGGATCGCCCATTATGATCAGGCTATTCAGCAAAAGGATGAACTCATCACCTTCCTGCGACAAAAAAACTACAACAATCTAGCCCAGCATGAAAATATCCAAGTATTTGATGGTACAGCATCGTTCATATCCGATCATGAAGTGCAGGTTGCCTCTGAGGAAGAGACAACCGTCTTATCTGCACCCCAAATCTTCATTAATACAGGAGCCGAGACGATCATCCCTAATATTCCGGGTGTTCGGGAGAGTCAGTGTGTCTACACGAGCACATCCATGATGGAGCTGAAAAAGCTTCCGAAGAAGCTGGCGATTGTCGGTGGCGGCTATATCGGATTAGAGTTTGCATCTATATATCGTCAATTTGGCTCGGAAGTGACCGTTTTGGAAGGCGGCACCAAGTTCATTGCGCGCGAAGACCGAGATGTAGCAGAAGCCGTGTATGACGTACTTTCAAAGAAGGGGATTGATCTTAAATTGAATGTCAACGTCATCGGACTTAAGGATACGCAAGAGGGAACAATTCTGTCTTATGAGACAGCAGGTGTTTCGGAGCAACTGCATGTAGATGCCGTCTTGCTGGCAACGGGTAGAAAGCCGAATGTAGATGGACTTCATCTGGAAGCGGCGGGGGTTGTGTTGGATGAACGAGGTGCCATACAAGTAGATGAGCATCTGAGAACATCCGTCCCCCATATATGGGCGCTTGGCGATGTGAAGGGTGGTTCACAGTTTACTTATATTTCGCTTGATGATTATCGAATCGTGAAGGATGATCTCTTTGGGAATGGCACCCGTCGTACCACAGATCGAACGAATGTCCCTTATAGCGTGTTTATTGACCCTCCGCTGTCCCGTGTCGGACTCAGTGAGGAAGAAGCTCGTCAGAAAGGGTATAACTTGAAAGTGGCGAAACTTCCTGCTGCCGCGATTCCACGTGCTCGCATTATCCAGGAAACAGACGGATTCATGAAGGCGATTGTAGATGCTGATTCGAATAAGATCGTTGGAGCAACCTTGTTCTGTGCCGAGTCTAGTGAAGTGATTAATATGGTAAGTATGGCAATCGAAATGGGCCAACCTTATACATTTCTAAGAGATTATATCTTTACGCATCCTACGATGAGTGAGGCATTAAACGATTTGTTCTCCCAAATCCAAGGGTAGCTATCCTTAACAAAGCCCCCGTGGTAGGCATAAGAAGTGAACGTAATCAACAATAATTGAATCGGCCTTTCTACTTGGTTATTAACGGAAGCAATGACTAGGCGTCGATATCGTCTTTTCTGGGCATGCTACTGAAAACAGGACTAGGAGGGGTTCCACATGTCTCGAAGAAGGAAATATGCTGTACCCGGCGTTGAGCGCGGCATGCAGCAATTTAAGGCGGAAGTGATGCGAAGCGAGGGGTATAACGTAAATCTGGATCGGCCCGACGATGTGAAATACGAGGTCGCCAAGGAACTCGGCGTGCCGCTCGTGCCAGGAGACAATAGTGATCTGACCACTGGCTCGGCTGGCAAGGTTGGCGGTCGAATTGGCGGGTCTATGGTTCGCGAGATGATCCGGTTAGCGCAGCAGAAGTTAGCGGATAGCGACAAAAATTAGCTCATTAGAAGGGCCACCTGTGAAGGATGGCCCTGATTGTCATTTTCTATTTTATCGTTAAGACTTGCCCTTGGGTCATTGCAACCAGCTGTTCCGGCGTAAGCTCGAAGACGGTTTTAGGGTGTCCTGCCGCAGCCCATAGTGTTGTGTATTGGAACAAATCCTCATCGATAAAGGTCAGGATAGGTTCCACATGCCCGAGCGGTGCGACCCCACCGATGACAAACCCGGTCCGTTCCCGCACAAAATCGGCATCCGCTTTGCCCAGCTTGTCCTGCACAACCTCGCCAATGCGCTTCTCATTCACGCGATTGGCGCCGCTCGCGACGACCAGCACGGGTTTATCGGCTCCCTTCAGACGGAAAATGATTGACTTCGCAATTTGTGCAACCTCACAGCCGATGGTATCGGCTGCTTCCTGTGCTGTTCGTGCGCTGTCCGGCAGCTGAATAACCTCGTTGGGATGTCCAAGTTCCATCAATGCATTTTGCACCCGTTGAACACTTTCGTTAAGCAGAAGATCCATTACAATACTTCCTCCTTCATTCAAGCTCCCTTTTTATCCAAGAGCGATATAGATTTACTATACGGATGAAGCCATTCATTGTCCACGCCACAGTTCTTCACCTAAATATGGGCGTCATACAAATACTCCAGATCTTGCAGCAGATCCGGCACCCATGCTTCGGATCCTGGAATGGTCTCGATGCCGCCGTGCACGAGCCAATGCAAGGTCCGAATGAGCCAGCAGATGCCGCCCATTCGGACCTGCCACTCCAACTGCTGGATAGGAATGTCGGCGACATCTTGAAATGCAGCGATAATATCCTCTTCTGTTAGCGCGGTCCCATTTCGAGCCTCCTTTATCAAGCAGTACAAATCGCCGAGATGCGGGCTTAAGTAAGCGATGGACCAGTCGATCGGCATGATGCCGGTATCTTGGATGACGAGATTCTTGGCATGAAAATCATGATGGACAATGGACAGCGGGACGGTCTGATATAAAGTTCTTAAATCATGGGGTAACCGGGCTCTGACGTTGTACAGGACTTGGTTACCCCTTATTGCGTCAGATCGCAGCAGATCATCCAGCTGGCGAATGAAAGCATCGGGTGGTACGAAATACCGCTCCTTCGTCTCTCTCGACAGCACGGCCTCTAAATGTGCAGCTGCGCTCTGGCGGAGACGCGCCAATTCTCTCGCCGATTCTAGGAAATGCTGCGGTTCCGGCTGCTGCTCTAGATTGCAACCCCCTGCATCCTCCATCACCATGACGCCGCCTTCAAGGCATTCAACAACAGCGTAGATCTGCGGAGCTTTGATCTGCAGAGGATGGACGAGCTGACGATATATTTCGGCTTCTCCGGCCATCTCGCGGCCGCCCCATTTCACAATGCGTGATTCGCCTGAGGACAGCCTGACGCGATACACCTCGGATAATGACCACTTTCGTAACAGCATCCATTCGGTCACTTCGTGGATCCATGGCAGCATCTCGCTACATGCGATAAAGCGATCTGGAATCATAACTTCACTTCCTCTCCTAATGTACTTCATGGGTCATATTGTGGCACACACAGCCCCCAAAATATAGACTTATATTTCACAATTTGTTATGATGTTGAATAGGGTCTCGATTGTTTTCGAGACTCTTTTTTTGCCTTGATACTGTGTCCTAATTACAATAAAAGCCACCCCTTCACAGGGGTGGCCTTTGTCGTATTAGAAATCAAAATTATCCGGATCCGGACCGACGCGCAGATCTTGATTTAGCCCATCGATCCGAGCCATATCGTCTTCGCTCAATGTGAAATCGAACAACGCTGCATTTTCAACAATGCGGTGCGCTTTAACGGATTTTGGAATG
Organism: Paenibacillus guangzhouensis; assembly: GCF_009363075.1. NCBI lineage: Bacteria > Bacillati > Bacillota > Bacilli > Caryophanales > Paenibacillaceae > Paenibacillus > Paenibacillus guangzhouensis. The sequence continues at coordinate 5,561,642 of NZ_CP045293.1, forward strand.
GTGATAACGCCATGCTGTAGATCCCAGCGCAAGATGACTTGTGCGACGGACTTGCCGTATTTCACTGCAATTTCCTGCAATGTCTCGTTGTCGAGCAGCTCGCCTTGCATCAGCGGGGACCAAGCTTCGAGTTGAATGCCATGTGCCTTCGTGTAACGCAGCAATTCCTTTTGTGTCAAGCGGGGGTGGAATTCTACTTGGTTCACCATCGGTTTGATCTGAGCCGTAGACATGACATCTTCTAAGTGATGAACCTGGAAGTTGCTCACGCCGATCGCTTTGACGCGGCCCTCGCGATATAGGGTCTCCAGCGCTCGCCAAGCTTCGTTGTATTTCTCTTGTACAGGCCAATGGATCAGGTAGAGATCGAGATAGTCGAGGCCTAATTTGTCTAAGCTGGCTTCATAAGCTGCCAAGGTCGATTCGTAGCCTAGATCTGCATTCCATACTTTCGAGGTGATAAATAGATCTTCCCGCGAAAGCTGGTTCTCTTCGAGGGCTTCACGAATCGCCTGGCCAACGCTGCGTTCATTTCCGTAAATGGCTGCTGTGTCAATGCTGCGGTAGCCGTGGGCAATAGCTGATTTGACGGCCTGTACCAACGTGTCTCCTTCTTCAACCTTAAATACCCCCAGTCCTAGCCCGGGCATCTTCACGCCATTGTGTAATGTTACTGTGTCTTGGATATGGTTCATCATGTGTTGTAAACCTCCTAAGTTGTTATATAGATATGATATTCCGGCAGCATCAGCATGCCTTAGCATGTCCATTCGTGCTTGTTCCACGGTGTGAGATCCTCTGGTCTCGGTTCTCCAGCATTTTGGCCCAAGCTGTTAACAGAACGGCCCCGAGCACCATCAAACCGCCGATCCATGTCGTATGAATCAATCCCATACTGTCGGTCACGACGCCGCCGAGATATGCGCCAATGGCGATACCTGCATTAAATGCGGCAATATTGACCGCGGAAGCGACATCCTTGGCCTCAGGGGCTAGCCGCTCAGCCAGCATAACGACGTACACTTGGAGTCCCGGCACATTCATGAATGCGAACATCCCCATGAAGAAGATGGTGACGAGTCCGACCCATTTGAACGGTGCCGTGAACGTGAGCAGGAATAGAATTAGGGCTTGAATGGCGAACATATAGAATAATGCTGTGACGGGCTTCCGGTTAGCCGCTTTGCCGCCGATCATATTGCCAATCGCGATGGCGACGCCATAGACGAGCAGAATGATCGCGATCGTCTGCTCCTGAAATCCGGTTATATCATGGAGCAGCGGAGATAAATAAGTAAAGACGACGAATGTGCCCCCATAACCTAACGCAGTAATGGCAAAGACGAGAAGCAAGCGACCATTCGTGACGAGTTTGATCTGGTCGTTAAGACGAACTTTGGCGCCTTTACGCAAATTCGAGGTAACGAGCGTCAAGTTCGCAATGAACGCGACGACACCGACGGCGACAATGGCAACGAATGCTGCCCGCCATCCCATTTGCTGCCCAATAAACGTACCGAGTGGCACCCCCGTCACCGTAGCGATGGTGAGTCCGGAGAACATGATCGAGATCGCACTCGCCCGGCGATGTTCCGGCACGAGATCTGCTGCAATCGTGGACCCGATGGACATGAAAATCCCGTGCGATAACGCGGAAATGATACGCGCAATGAGCAGTACGGTAATTCCACCCGCCGATGCGGCGAGCATATTCCCCGCGATAAAGATGACCATAATCCATAGAAGTAATGTTTTCCGAGATATTGTCGAGGTCAGGGACGTTAGGATTGGAGCTCCGAAGGTAACGCCTAATGCGTATAACGTAACGGTTAATCCCGCGGTGGTAACAGATATATGAAAATCTTCAGCGATCAGAGGCAGCAGCCCTACGCTGATAAATTCGGTTGTTCCGATGGAAAAGGCGCTGATGGCAAGTGCAAGGAGCGCCAACATGCTTCTTCGATTCTCTATCGTCATGGTTCTCTCCCCTGTATCTTTTCTTGTGGTTTCCGGCCGGTAACGTTATTATGAATGGTAGATGTCCAAATGAATAGTAGGTACTTTTTTGTGCTATAGGTACTAAAAAGTACCTGTAAAATAGATCAGGGGGATGAAGGCAATGGCAGAAGAAGTTGTAGGGAAGAAAAAATATAATATTTCTGTCGAGGCGACATTAGAAGTGATCGGCGGCAAGTGGAAGTGCGTCATCTTATGCCACTTAACGCATGGGAAGAAGCGGACAAGCGATCTCAAGCGACTGATGCCTGCCATTACGCAGAAGATGTTAACGCAGCAATTGCGTGAACTCGAAGAAGATGGCATCTTGAATCGGATCATCTACAACCAGGTGCCGCCGAAGGTGGAATATGAGCTGAGTGAATATGGCTGGAGCTTGAAGAGCATCCTGGATTCCTTATGCACGTGGGGGGAGAATCATATCATTAAGGAGTATGGTGACAAGTTCGCCGTGTTAGAGGACAACATCCTGAATCATAAGTGAGGCCTATGCCAGGCACCGATTATACCTGGGATGCTATAAAAAATGCCACCCCAATCGTAGGGATGGCATTTTTACATCTCAACGTTTACTTCTTCCCTTTGCGTACCTTTAACAGCTTACCTTTGACTGTCGTATCTTTCATCAGTTCAAGCACAAGGGGTCCTTTGCCATTTAGAATCTCGACATCCGTCACGAAATCGAGGATGGTAATGATTCCAATATCATCTGCGGTTACGCCGTCAAGTTTAGCGATTGTACCGACAAAATCTACGGCTCGCAGCTTCTTTTTCTTACCCCCATTGAAGTTAAGCTTCATAATCTGCTTATTTAATTGCTCGCGTTTATCTTTTTTCAATTCAGGTCCAATATGGAGCTTCTTCTCGAATTCTGCCCTATAGCGCTCAACCTCTTCTTCGGAGGGGGCTTTCACTTTCGGAATCGTAAATCCAATATATGCTTCAATATCGGCTAATCGTCTGCTATCCCTCGGCGTGATGAAGGTAATGGCTTTACCCGCCTTGCCTGCACGTCCCGTACGCCCGGTGCGATGAACATAGCTCTCCTTCTCTAGAGGAATATCGTAGTTAATGACATGGGTAATATCCGTGATATCGATCCCCCTGGCTGCTACATCGGTTGCAATCAAGTAACGGAATTGTCCCCTTCGGAACGCATGCATCACCTCGAATCGCTCGTCCTGCTCCATCCCGCCATGGATCCGATCGCATGAATAACCGTGATCAGCCATTTCCCTGAATAATTGGTCCACGTGCTCTTGCGTACGGCAGAATACGATACAGCTGTCAGGACGCTCGACTATAAGGAGATCCTGAAGCAGTGCTAGCTTGTCCGCCTCCGATACCTGAATCATCGCGTGCTCAATGGTGGCCGTCGTCAACCCGCTCGCTTGGATCTCAATTTCGGTAGGATTGTCCATATATTGGTGTGACAGCTTGGCTACATCCTCAGGGAACGTAGCGGAGAATAACATCGTAACTCGGTCGCGTGGCAGCGCTTGAATGATCGACTGCACCTGATCAATAAAGCCCATATTCAGCATCTCGTCCGCTTCGTCAATAACGAGGTAAGCCATCCGACTTAGCGACAGTGTGCCGCGTTCAATATGGTCCAGCACACGTCCCGGCGTACCTACGACGATATGCGTCCGTTGCTTTAATTCGGCCTTTTGTATATGGAAAGGGTGCCTCCCAAAAAGAGGCGTTGCCTTAATCCGCTTAAAGCGCCCAATGTTCGTGATATCTTCATTGACCTGTAACGCAAGTTCGCGGGTTGGCGTTAGGATCAATGCCTGCGGCTTATTCTCGTTCCAATCTACGAGCTCGCAGAGCGGAATGCCATAAGCAGCTGTCTTGCCACTCCCAGTCTGCGATTTGACCACAAGATCCTTCTTCTGAAGCGCAACAGGAATGACTTCCGATTGCACCTCTGTTGGCGTGTCAAAGCCCAAGCTGCTCAGTGCCCTTACAATCTCTTCACTTAACGGATACGCTGTAAATCGTTTCTCAGTCATCAGTAACCTCTTCTATGCTATATTTCGAATATCTTATACCTACAGAGTTCCACCGTGTATCTGTCGTATACCCTCTATTATACGATGTCTTTACACCTATTGGTGTAAGACTTGTTTTGATAGTAGGTGGTTAAGGAGGGAAGGATTGCCATATTAGAGAAATTGTTGTACAATGCAACGTGGTAATAAATTACTTTGTTGGGGGAAGATGACGTTGGAAAGTAACAAAATCGCAATGCCTATTCTAGGCGCATTGCTGGCAGCCGTTGTTGGCGGTGTCGTGTGGGCAGCCATTGTCGCTATGACAAATTATGAATTGGGGATCGTGGCCTGGGCCATTGGCGCTCTGGCGGGATATGTCGTTGCCAACCTTGCTAAGAAGCAAGTCTCTGCGGCACATCAAGTCATTGCCGTCTTGGCAAGCCTTATCGGTATTTTGCTCGGTAAATATTTCTCGTTCGGTTATATCTACAGCGAAGGAGTATCGGGGATCTTCGAGAGCGAAGTGATGACGGTATTCCAAGAGAATTTCTCAAGTCTGTTCAGTGCCATGGATTTCGTATTCATTGCGCTTGCCGTTGTATCGGCATGGCAGCTGCCACGGAGAATCGCGAATCAAGCCGCTCCGAAGGAATCGACGCAAGCTGCAGAATAAATGATCTTTCGTTAGCTCAATCGCATCTGGCCTATCCAATCGTTAACAAGTGGACAGGCCAGGTGCTTTTTCTGTTCTATAACATACAAAGAACAGCTATGACAGAGGGGATCTGCCATAACTGCTCCATAAAAGGATAGCATCACTACTTAATATATTCACGACTCACGAGATCAGATGCGATTTTCTCGGTAGGAATTACAAATTCTACAATGCCTTCGGCTCCCGGAGCTACCTCATACTTATCGAAGGAGATGACGAGTTTGCCTTCGTTATTGATGTAGAAGCTCTGATCCTTCTTGATCGTCTCGAAGATGTCCATGGACTCTGTATCATTCGCGTCCTTCTTCACCCAATAGGTCTTCTCCGGATCAGCTTTCATCTGCTCGAGCATTTGCTGCTTAATATTCTCGCTAATATGCGCGATGTAAGAATCGTCCTTGAACAAGCTTGGAAGGCTGATTAATACTTGGTTCTTCTTATCGATCGTATCATACTTCATCGTTGTTGAAGACGAGCCGACGGTGTTAACATAATAACGGCCGATCGAGAGGATTTGGTCGTTATCTGTTTTTACTTCATACCCCGTATCTACGCCAAGGTGGCCGCCACCTTGTTTTTTCATTTCATCCATCTCTTGCTGGAACTCGGCATACAATTTCTTGTTTTCCTCCATATATTTCGTGTTCAACATCTCTTCGAGGGTTTTGTTCTCCAGATTCGTAACCGCCGGCACCTTCAAGTTGGCATTGAACGTATCTTCATCCACCTTGAACTCGCGGAAGGTAACGACCTTCACGATTTTGTCCAGCACGGGAATATTCGCGAACGCATTGGCAATGGCAGGACTACTGTTCACACTGGATACGAATACGATAACAGCTGCCGCCGTACCGATCATCCATCGCAGGTTCGTTCGTTTCATACGGCTCTGGCGAATGGCTTTGTTCACAACGAAGTCGAGTTCTTCCGGAATCGGGATTTGCGTGTAATTCTGTTTCAATTGTTCGATATTGTTATCCATGGTTATTATACCTCCATAGCGGATTCATCTTTTAATTTCACACGTAGGACACGGAGTGCTTGATACAATCTTGTTTTGACGGTATTGATGTTCTCGTTCAACACTTCAGAGACTTCTTCAATCTTCAGGTCTTCAAAATATCGCAGCATCACGACGCTTCGGTACTTCACAGGTAATTCCTCTAAGGCTCGTTCAAGGTCAATATTGTGGTACGAATCGGATGTTCCTTGGCTATAAGCTTCAAGTGTCTCTTCGTCGACAACCTGAATTCGCTTCTGCTTCCTAAGAAAGTCTAAGGCGGTATTCACCACGATGCGGTAGAACCAGCTTTTTATCGCGTCGGGGTTCTTCAGTGACCCTGCTGATGCGAATGCCTTGTGTATGGAATCCTGTACAATATCCAATGCGTCTTCTTTGTTACGTACATAGCTATAAGCAAGCCGATAAATGTTCTCTTTGTGCTCCGTGATGCATTGGATAAGTGAGTTCTCGAATTTTTTGTGACTAAGCATGATTTCGTGCCTCCAACTTTACGTAATTGCTTGTTGTAGCTATGACGTGGGAATGGCATCAAAAAGTTTTAAATCAGGAAAGACATCTGCAAAACCTCCCTCGCTTGTGTCCTTCGTGTGTTTTGTATAGGCAAGACGGCAATTGTTCCGAAAAAGTTTGAGTCAAGTTGGTAGTACAACCACAGGTCTATTCCATTTGTGGAAGCGGGATAGGCCTTTTTGATATGTCGGAATAGGGTTTTCGCGAGGTTGTTTTGCGAGAATTTTGAGAGAGGCTTTTGGTAGAATGCGGGAGAGCGACAGGTGATTGAAACGTCAGAGGAGGAGGATATTCGACATGATAGACAGACAAGTACAGCAATGGGTGAGGAAGCTGTGGATCGGTGCAATGGCCGTTATGATCGCAGCGCTCGGAATTGCGCCAATTCCGGTGCAAGCGGGAGCAGCTGAACATTGGGTGCAATACGCAAAAATCGGTAAAAAAGAAAATATGTATCTCGGCTCATTTTCAAATCCAAGAAGTGTTGTGGTGGATAGCAAAGGGAACGTATACGTAGCCGATTCAGGTAATAATCGTATTCAGAAGCTTACGATCGCAACGGGCGAATGGAGCATGTGGGGGACAACAGACGGAAGATATGGGGAGAAATTAGGCGAGTTCCAAGGTCCGCAAGGCCTGGCCATAGACGAAGAGGATAACTTATATGTGGCTGACAGCTCCAATGATCGTATTCAGAAGCTTGATGAGAAGACGCAACAATGGAGCGAGATTGGACTCGGCAAAGGGACAGGTCTAGGCATGTTCATGGAACCGAAAGGCGTGGCGGTGGATAAGAGTGGGAATATGTATGTCGCTGACTCAGGAAACCATCGCATTCAGAAGCTGGATTCTAATGGACAGTGGACAGCATGGAATCGAGCGAACGGAGGATCTGGCAGCGGATTAGGCGAGTTCAACAGCCCTGCGCGCATTGCGGTAGATGGCACTGGTAGCCTATATGTCGTGGATCGGAATAATCACCGGATCCAGAAGCTCGACGTATCGGCGGGTGGAGAAGGCGTATGGCATGAGTGGAAGGGGAGCGATGATCTAGGGAGGTTCAAGTTCCCTAACGATGTGGCGGTCGATCGCAGCGGCAATGTATACGTCGCGGATCGCGACAACCATCGCATTCAGAAGCTGGATCGATCATCGGGCGATGAAGGCGTATGGAGCGTCGTTAGCAATGGGTTAGGGAATGCGCCTGGACAGCTAAAAAACCCGAACGGCGTGGCGCTAGACAGCAGCGGGAATGTATACGTTGCGGACACGTCGAATCATCGCATTCAGAAACTCACGGTCAGTACTGAACAGTGGAGCGAATGGGGATATCAAGGTCCTGTTCCTGGGACAGGTCTCGGAGAGTTTTACAATCCAAGCGGTGTAGAAGTGGATCCGAGCGGGAATATGTTTGTCGCTGATTTCTATAACAATCGGATCCAGAAGCTGAATGCATCCACCAAGCAATGGGAGAAGATCGGCAATGGTATGGGGTCAGCGATTGGTCAATTGGATGGTCCGACTGACATCGCGATCGATGGCAGCGGCAATCTCTACGTGGCGGATAAGTACAATCAACGGATTCAGAAGATGACACCAGCTGGCGAATGGAGTGTCTTTGGCACAACAGCTGGGCTTAGCTATCCTAGCGGTGTTGCTGTTAGCAAGAAAGGGGATGTCTATGTAGCAGACCCTTATGAAAAAGTCTTGAAATGGAATGCCGTATCCGAGAAATGGGATAAGCTAGGCGGTAAAAAGGAATGCAAACCGGAAGAAGCCAATCTTCCAGGTCATGAAGACGGCTGCGAGCTTGGCGGGTTCAATGAGCCAGGAGGCGTAGAAGTTGATGACGCTGGCAATATCTATGTCGTGGACAGCCTGAATCACCGTATTCTGAAGCGGGATGAGTCTCAAGGGGATGCAGCGCTATGGAAGGAGTGGGGAGTAAGCGGACAAGCGGGTAGCGGCTTGGGCGAGTTCAACGATCCTTACGATATTGCGATTGACAGCAAAGGGAACCTCTATGTCGCCGATTCGGGGAACCATCGTATTCAGAAGCTGAATACAGCAACGGGCGTGTGGAGCGAGTGGGGCATAGCTGGCGGTAGACCAGGTGCCGGGCTAGGCGAATTCAACAGTCCGCTAGGCGTGGCGGTAGATCGCGAGGGGTATCTCTACGTAGCCGAATTTGGGAACCATCGGATTCAACGCATGGTATCCGAAATCGTACCGCCTAGCGCGCCAACGGATATCAAGGCTGAGGTCGCGGCTGGGGAATCCCAAGCGACGGTGACGTTCAGCGCCCCAACGAATGATGGCGGCAGCGATGTTACGAGTTATACAGTTACCTCAAGTCCGGGCGATATTAAGGTAACTGGCTCAGGCAGCCCGATCTCGGTTACGGGCCTAACGTATGGTACGGCGTATACGTTCACCGTGGTTGCAACGAACAGCGCGGGGAGCTCCGCGGCTTCAGCGGCATCGAATGCCGTAACGCCTACAGAATTGACGGTGCCGACCGCGCCTGGCGCGCCGACGGACGTCACGGCAGAGGTTGTGATGGGCGAGTCGCAAGCGACCGTGAAGTTCAATGCCCCAACGCGAGATGGCGGCAGTCCGATTACAGGCTACACTGTGACCTCGAATCCGGGAGGTATGACGGTAACAGGAACGGCGAGCCCGATCACGGTGACGGGATTGACGTACGGCACGGCTTACACGTTTACCGTCGCAGCAATCAATGACCTCGGGGTCTCGAAAGCGTCGGCTCCATCCAATGAGGTCGTGCCGCTGGAACAGCGATCCATTCCGGGGGCACCGACGAAGGTAACCGCTGTTGCAGGCGATGGGGAAGCGACGATCGCATTTGCCGCTCCGGTAAGCGATGGCGGCAGCCCGATTACAAGCTATACCGTGGTTGCATCGCCGGGAGGCCGCACTGCGACGGGCACAGGCAGTCCGATCAAGGTCATCGGCTTAACGAATGGAACGACGTATACGTTTATGGTGATCGCGACGAACGAGGTGGGCAGCAGCCTTCCATCGGAACCGTCGAACGTCGTAACACCAAGGGGTTCAGAGACGAGTCATAGTGGAGGAAGCGGACCAGTTACGACGCCGGCATTGCCATCGGAACCGGATGCGATTATGTTCGTGAATGGGAAATCCGTTAGCGCTGGCAAGCTGAAGGTAACGAAGAACCGGTCGCAGCAGGTCTCGACGATTACGATTGACCCGAACAAGCTAGAAGAGAAACTTGCGAAGGAAGGTCAAGGGGCTGTGGTCACCATCTCGGCAGCCAAGGGCTCGGATGTCATGATCGGAGAGCTGGATGGTCAGATGCTCCAGAACATGGCTGCGAAGCAAGCAGTGCTCCAGATTAGAACCGAGCAAGCCACGTACACACTTCCAACGCAGCGGGTTGATCTTCAAGCGATCTTAGCCCAATTCAGCAAGTCGGCGGCACTGAAGGATATTACGATTCAGGTTGAAGTAGCTAAGTCGCAGCAGCAGGTACCGGCAATTCTTCAAGAGAAGATGACGATGGTCGTGCCGCCGGTTGCTCATACGGTGAGAGCCCAGTATCTAGATAAGACCGTGGAGGTCGAATTATTTAGCGGCTATGTTGAGCGAATGCTTGCGATTCCGGCCGGGGTTGATCCGAATAAGATTACGACAGGTGTCGTCGTGAATGCCGATGGATCACTGCGGCATGTGCCTACGAAGGTCATGCAGAAAGATGGTCAGCATTATGCCGAGATCAACAGCTTGACGAATAGCCAATACGCTGTGATTTGGAATCCGCTGACGTTCGCGGATGTCACGCAGCATTGGGCGAAAGATGCCGTCAATGACATGGGATCGCGCCTTGTCGTGCAAGGCGACGGCCAGGGCGCATACCATCCGGACGAAGCCATTACACGAGCGGAATTCGCAGCGATTGTCGTTCGCGGCCTCGGGTTAGAGCCAAAGGCGGAAGCGGGCGAGTTCTCTGATGTCGAAGCAAAAGAATGGTTCGCTGGGGCTGTAGGCACGGCATGGAAGCTTCAATTGATTACGGGCTTCGATCAGCGCGAGTTCCGTCCGAACGATAAGATCACCCGCGAGCAAGCGATGGCTATCTTAGCCAGAGCAATGGACGTGACGGGGCTTAAGGCGATGTCTGCGCAAGCGAATGGACAGTCATTGGCTTCGTTCGCGGATGCTGAGCTTATACCCAGCTGGGCGAAGAAAGGTGTCGCGGATTGCTTGCAATTCGGTATCGTATCCGGCAGAAATCGTACAGAATTGGATCCAAAAGCCGATGTCACCCGAGCTGAGGTTGCGGCGATGGTTCAGAAATTACTGAAAAATTCCGACCTAATATAATATCGTAAACCATGGAAAAATCCCTCAAGCGCAGAGATGCGACTTGAGGGATTTTTCCTCCGTAGAGAATGTCATTCGGCAGTAACACTGCGAACCGGAACAGAGGCGGATGGCGTCGGCCGCCATAGTATTTTGCCAAATACAATGCCCACCAGACCGATGATTGCGATGACGATGCCGAAGTAGATGAATGTACGTGCCGGCCCGATCAGCTGCACCAGCAGTCCTCCAAGCAGCGGCGCTCCAATCATCACCACACCGAGCACCGTATTCTGAATGCCGAAAACGCGGCCGATCATGAACGGGGGCGTCTCTTTCTGCAGGCAATAGTTGAAGGTGACGATGAAGATCCCATTGCCGATGCCCATGAGGAGTCCGAGCAGCAGCACGGGCAGGATCGATACCCCGACAGGGAGCAGTCCAAGTCCGCCAACCGACAGGCCAATAAGGGTATAGCCACTGCCGAACTTCCAGCCATACTTGGTCGTTGATTTGAGTCGGTTCATCGCGACAATGCTGAGGATGGCTCCTGCACCGGCTGCCGCTACCATCCAACCCAGCAGCGATTCCTGCTCTGGAGCAACGGTTCGGAAGAGGCTGGTGAATTGAAAGTCTACCATCTGAATGGCGAGGGCCCCGGTCAAACCGAACAGCATCGTGATGAACAGCAGTCGGCTGCCCAGGATGAAGCTCCAGCCTTCCTTCCACAGTGTGCGCAGCGGTGGTGCGGGTTGATCTACCGCAGAGGACGTGTCACCCGACGATGTCTTGTCTGCGCTGCTCTCTCCCGCCTTCACGGTAAGCAGCAGTAGGTAGGAACCAAGCCTGAAGACCGCGCAAATGACAATACACCATTGCGGTGATAACAGAGATAGTACGAACCCGCCGAGTAGAGGTCCGGCGATTTTGGAGCCTTGGTTCACGATGCCGTTTAGCGAGGTCGCCTGCAGCAGCTGATCCTCTCTGACGATACTGCGTGTGAGCGCCTGCTGAGCAGGCACATTCAGCGTCGAAATCGCCGCGCGCAGCATCAGGATCGGAAGCAGCCACGCCATGTTGGGGGTGAGTAGGATCAGTAGCGTGAGGACCGCTGTTAGCAGATCACAAACTCGCATTAATCGCAGCTTATTCAGTCGATCGGCAGCGACGCCTGCAACGGAGCCGAGCAGGATGCTCGGCAGTGCATTTGCAACCGGAATCAGCGCCAGCATCAGCGGGTCAGCGTGCCAGCGATATCCGACGAGTACCTGAATGGCCAACATGTCGAACCAGTCGCCGAAGGTGGCCGCAGCAAAGGCGCAATAGACGCGCATGAAGATGGTGTTGCGAAGCAGGCTGGTCCCTGCCTGTTGTGAAATGTTCATAGGTCATTCCTCCGTATCAATTACAGCTAAGATCTATCAAGGTTGACCCTACTGTAACGGAGAAATGTCAGAGGATGATCAGAGGAAAGTCAGGGACGCTTAATTTCGCCAAGAATCAACGTTTCTAACGGTGCGAGCAGAGCGTGGAGTCCGATCCGCTCCTGTGCTTCTTCGTATAAATCCGCATATTTCTGCTGCAAGGACGGTCTAGTTGGAATACTGCTGCAGATGAACCGGATCCGATTCAGAGCATATAACCGCATCGGCACAAATCCTGACCTCTCCAGCACCTCGAGTCCCTCATCGATGAGCATTTCCGCTTCGCGCCATGCCTGACACCGCAGCATCCAGAGCCCCTTCACGACACGATAACTGCCGATTTCCCGCAGAAAAGGCTTCGCCGTTAAGATCTCCCCTTCGATCACTTCCGCCATCTTGGTCAGCTCACCGTCTTCTGTTCCAGCGATCAAGTGGACGAACATCTCTGTAATGGCTGTTTGTGGTACGAAATTGGCATAGCCAAGCTCGGCGATGACGGCGTGGCTGACATTTATGCGCTCCAATGCCCTGTCAACCTCTCCCGCCAGCGTGAATAATTCAAGAATGTTGAGAATCTCCATCTCACGGTGCGGGGCAGGCGCTAGGAGCCCCTTCTCCAAGACCTCTTCACATACGGCAAGCCGCAGCTTAGGATCTCCGGTGAAGGAATAGAACAACAGCAGATAATAGAAGCGTTCGCTGAGCGGCGCTTCGTTCGTATTTATCAGCCATGACAGGTCCCCTTGGACAAAATGGATATAGACGGAATAGAACGGATCCAGCTCATACCCGAGCACATCCTGTTGGCGAGCAAGGGTCAGCATTGAATGGCCTTGGCCGTACGTATGATACTTCCCGAATACGTCCCGCATCGTCTTATGCAGCTCTGCATCGTGAGTGGTCGGATTCACTGCCCCGGCGCCCGAACGCTGCCGTACTGTAAGGCGATAACCAATACCTCGAACCGATGCGATCTCCACATCGGCAAACGGTCGAAGCTTCTTGCGAAGACGGTAAACATGGTCATCGACCGTCCGTTCGCTAGGGTATTCCAGCGGCCATACTTGATCTAGCAGCTGCTCCCTGCTGAATGTAAGGCCTTTGTTACGATAGAGGAATTGCAGCAGCGCGAATTCTTTGGGCAGCAGGGTGACGGTGAGGCCATCGGCAGCCGCTATATATTCATGTGGGCGTAGTTCCAGTTGCATGCAGAAACCTTCTTTCCCGTGTACAAACTTCATAGGTCTAGTATACCAACCAACCCTTAAAATTTTATAAAATAATTACATTGCAATCCCCTGAATTTTAGCATAATCCCCTCGCCATCTATCAATGCCATTCCGATTTAGGGGTGGCATTTTTACATTCAGCAATAAACGGTATAATAAATGGGAAGAAGTGGACATTAACAATGCAATAGAACATGACCAGGATTTCATACGTCTAAAGGAATAAAGGAGATTATATGACAATACAGCGAAACGTCGGTTGGAATTTCGATAACAGCTATGCGCAGCTGCCGCAATCTTTCTTCTCCACAATAAACTTAGCGCCTGTCCGTGCACCAAAGTTGGCCGTCTTGAATCATCCGCTGGCCGCTTCGTTAGGTCTGGATGCAGAGGCACTCCAGAACGAAGAGAGTGTTGCAGTGCTTGCGGGGAATGAGGTGCCGGATGGCGGCCTGCCGCTTGCGCAAGCGTACGCAGGGCATCAATTTGGGTATTTCAATATGCTAGGAGACGGCCGCGCGGTGCTGCTCGGTGAGCAGATAACGCCGCAGGGCGAGCGGGTGGATATTCAGCTAAAAGGATCGGGGCGTACCCCTTATTCTCGCGGAGGCGATGGAAGGGCGGCGCTCGGGCCGATGCTGCGCGAATATATCATCAGCGAAGCGATGCACGCGCTGGGTATTCCGACGACGCGCAGCCTTGCCGTCGTCACCACGGGGCAGTCCATTGCCCGGGAGAAGGACCTCCCGGGAGCAGTCTTGACTCGCGTAGCCGCAAGCCATCTGCGTGTCGGAACGTTCCAGTACGCAGCGCAATTCGGCACCGTGGATGACCTGCGCCGTCTTGCTGATTATACGATAGAGCGCCATTATCCGAATGAGGATGCTGGAGAGAACCGTTATCTCTCACTCCTCACAGCGGTGATCAAACGTCAGGCTGCACTCATCGCCAAGTGGCAGTTGGTTGGCTTCATTCATGGCGTCATGAATACGGACAATATGACGATTAGCGGGGAGACGATCGATTATGGTCCTTGCGCTTTCATGGATGCCTATGATCCTGCGACAGTATTCAGCTCTATCGATTCCCAAGGCCGTTATGCCTATGGCAACCAACCGTATATTGCGGGATGGAATCTGGCTCGATTCGCGGAGACGTTATTGCCGCTGCTGCATGAGGATCATGAGCAAGCGGTTAAGCTTGCACAGGAGAAGATCTCTACATTCATGGATGTGTACACCGCGAATTGGAATGAGGGCATGCGGGCCAAGTTGGGGCTCTTGGGCGAAGAGGAGCAGGATGAGGCATTGATTAACGATCTACTCGGGTTGATGGAAGCCTACCGTGCGGACTATACCAATACATTCCGCGCCTTAACCTTGAATCAGCTGGAAGGGTTAGACCTGTTTGGCTCTTCGGAGTTCGCTGCATGGCATGCACGCTGGGAGGATCGGCTCGACAGGCAGGAGGCATCAAGAGAAGATGCAAATCAATTGATGCGGAACAGCAATCCGGCCGTTATCCCTCGGAACCATCGGGTTGAAGCGGCGCTGGAGGCAGCTGAATCGCGAGGTGATTACAGCGTGATGGAAGGACTGTTGGCTGTGCTGTCCACGCCATATGCTTACACCACCGAACAAGTGGAGTACTGCACTGTGCCGGAACTGAATAAGCCTTATCGTACCTATTGCGGTACGTAACGGATGGATTGGCCGGAGGACTTGATGTCCTGCGGTCAATTTCGTACATACGGGGCATTTCCGTTTCGCTTGGAGCCTCTGTATAATAATACTCCATAAGTAATTTACAGCTTTGGAGGTCCGCTATGAGCAATAAAGGATGGACGATGGCGTTCGTCGGTGTACTCCTTGTATTCGGTTATTTCCTGTACAAGTTCATGTCGCCAGCGCTGGAGATTAATCATTTGGTTCAGGATATGAATCTGAGCAGTGTTAAGCGTGAATCGATGAAGCATGTCGTGCTGATCGCGCAAGAGCTGGACAATCCCTTCTGGAGGACGGTCGAGCAGGGAGCGAGAGCATCGGCGGCACAGCGCGGAATCGCGATTGAATATATGGGTCCGAATCGCATTAATCCTTCTGAGCAGAAGAGATTGCTGGAGAAGGCGATCACGGGTAAGCCGGATGCCATTCTCCTTCAAGGGGTGAAGGATCCGGACTATGCAAGCCTGATCGACCAAGCGGTCGACCAAGGCATCCCTGTGATCACCGTCGATGCAGATCAGCCGGATAGCAAGCGGCTCGCTTATGTGGGAACGGATAACCTGGAAGCCGGTAGACGCATGGGAGAGTTGATCGTGAGCCATGCTGCCGGCCAGGGCAAGATTGGCGTCATCATCGGGAGCGAGACCGCGGATAATCAGCAGCTGCGGCTAGAAGGGCTTCGTTCCGTCATTTCAAAGACGCAAGGATATGAGATCGTTGCCGTCCGTGCATCGAATATCTCCCGCATGCAAGCTGCGACTCAGACAGAAGCGTTACTCAGCCAATATGGGGATATGAAGACGATGGTTGGACTAAGCGCTTTAGACGCGGCAGGTATCGTCGAAGGGATGAGAGCAGCGAATCGCACAGGTCTGCGTGTGTTCGGTTTCGATGATATCGATGCGACGGTTCAAGGCATCGCAAGCGGAGTTATTACCGCTTCCATCGTTCAGCATCCGCGTGAGATTGGGGAGAGATCGATTGAATTATTAGAAGCTTATTTCAAGGGGACCGCCCCGACGGCACAGCGATTTATCGCAACTCGTGTGCTGGATCGCAATCATTTGGCATCGAAGGTGAACAGCTGATGAATATTCGCAGAATGTTGTTTATTGTGATTCCAGCCCTGTTTATCGCGAGCAATGCGGTGGCGTTCTTCATCTTCCAGAGCGGCATCACGGTGCAGAAGAGTTATAATGTGATGCTGGATCGGGTATTATTATACAAGCAAATCGCCGGGCAAACGGAAAATAATCTTCGGACATTAAACGTTTATTTGTCGGATCGAAACGAGATGAGCCGTAGTAACTTCACACAACAGCGCAATGAGCTGAAGCAGCTGCGGGAGGGTCTGTCTGCACAAGAGACGATCTCATCGACAGCGGTGCTCGTTTGCAGCTACCTTCATATGATTGATACCTTTATGGCACAAGAGGATGATGTCATGCAGGCATTTCACCATACAGATTCTTTGGCATATGCAGGCTTCTATGAGAAGGCGGAGCGGACCGCGGCGTTCATCCAAGAAGAGGGCCATCAGCTCATTGATCTGGAACTTAGCTATTATCAACCGTTCTATCAGCAAATCTTCACCCATACGAAGTCTATGAATGGCTGGGCCGTTGCCGTATTCGTCCTGAATACGCTGATTAGCGTTGCATGCGCGTATTGGATTTCACTAGGGATTACCAGGCCCATCCGGCAACTTACGAGGACCGCGCAGCAAATATCGAGAGGAAATTTACAGGCCCCTTCCCCGAAAATTGGAGCGCATCACGAGTTTGGCGTATTATCGGAGGCATTCGAGCGTATGCAAGAGAGCTTGAAGTCGCTGATTGCGAAGGAGAAGGAGGGTCTAGAGCGGGACAAGCTGGTCAAGTCGCTTGAACTGGAAGTGCTGCAGAACCAGATGAACCCCCACTTCCTCTTTAATTCACTGAATGTTTTATCCAAGCTTGCGCTGCTCGAGGGTGCGGAGAAGACGAGCGATCTCACCGTCACGATGTCTAATCTTCTTCGATATAACCTTCGCAAGCTGGACCATCCAGTAACCCTCCGGGATGAAGTGGAGCATGCCAAAGAATACTTTACGATTCAACAGGCCCGGTTCCGTGACCGCATCCGGTTCATCACCGAGATCGACGAGCGGGGACTGGATATATGGGTTCCAACGTTAACGCTGCAGCCCTTGCTCGAGAATGTGTTCGTGCATGGCATCGAGGGCATGGAGCAGGGGGCCGAGATCAAGCTTGCTGTGTCATACATTCCCGGGGAGGTCAGAGTCTCCATCTCGGACAATGGGATTGGTATGAGCGAAGAAGTACGCCAGTCCTTGCTTCAACATGATGCGAGGCCGCCGACTGCACAGGCGAAGGGACAATCCACGGGTCTTGGCACGCGCAATGTGTTCAGACGATTAGAGTTGTTCTACGGTAGGGAAGATCTCGTAGACATTGTTAGCAAGCCGGGCCTCGGAACGACGGTTCTGATTCGGTTTCCTGCTGCAGGAAAGGAGGAGGAAGATGTATCGCTTATTGATCGCAGATGACGAGGCGTTAGAGCGGGAAGGCATCGAGTGGATCGTGAATCGCATGCTGCCGAATACCTTCGAGATCATGCATGCGGAGAATGGTCGCATGGCGATTCAGAAGGCGTATGAGTTCCGACCGCATATTATTTTGATGGACATCAAGATGCCAGGGATTCAAGGGCTAGAAGCATTAAAAGAAATCAAAGCTCACCATCCGCAGGTCAAAATGATTCTAGTTACCGCCTATGAATATTTTGAATATGCCAAAGAGGCACTGGCACTTGGAGTCAAAGAATATTTAGTGAAACCGGCCAAACGCGACCATATCGCAGCGCTGCTTCAGCGGTTAATCGACGAGATTGATCAGGAGAAGCGGAAGCGTGAGGAGGAAATCGCAGTCAGGGATAAGTTCTTTCAGCTGCTCCCGTTGGCTGAGACGGAAATGGCGCTCGTCTTTATGTCGGATCAGGTGAATGAGACGGAAGTAGGGCAGCTGGCTGACATTGTTGGGGTCTCGATTGATAAAGGATGTGCTATCGTGCTAGCCCTGCCAGACCTAGGGAAGCTGCCTCACAAGGAGATCGGGAATGACAAGAAATATCTGTTTGAGACCGTAAAAAGCGCAGCGAAAGGGTTCATCAAGCAGCGCACAGGCTGTGTGGTCAGCTCCATGGTGTACTGGCATATGGCTATTTTTCTGCTGGAAGAGGATTCGTCGAAGGATGCAGTACTCCGGGAAGAAGCACTCGGTCTTGGCACGAAGCTGATTGAGAATCTTCACGAGCAGCACGGGATCGACGTGACGGTCGGGATCGGCACGGTGGGGGCGGATATCTCAGGCATCCGACGATCCTATTTTGAAGGTGTCTTCGCATCGACTTATGAGCAGCAATGGGGCAGCTTGTGTCTATTTGAAGATCTGGCGGTACCGCGGTCGGAAGATTCATCAGACCGACACGCTGATGCGAAGTTCACCGAACATATCGCAGAGCGAACGTATGTGGAGTTAGCTATCCAGCGTATCCGGGAGGAGCGGGAACAACGCACGTGGAGTGTCATCGATAATGCCGTAACGTTCATTCAAGAGCGATTTCGCGAAGAGATCTCGCTTGAGGATGTGGCAGAGCACGTCCACTTGAATCCGCATTATTTCAGCAAGGTCTTCAAGCAGCAGACCGGAGAGACCTTCATCGATTATGTAACGAGGCTGCGGATCGACAAGGCAAAGGTATTGATCGGCGAAGGCCAGTTCAGCCTGAAGGAGGTCTGTTATCTCGTAGGCTATAAGGATCCGAATTACTTCAGCCGTGTGTTCAAGAAGGTCGCGAAGGTATCGCCAACCGAATATCGCAATCAACTTTAATTCATGAGGTCCATGCTGTGATGCATGGACTTTTTTGTTTTTGGGGGACAATAATGTGCTAGTCTACGGCTCTGATGTTATGCGGCGGAGGCTCGGACTAATATTATGCTGGTATACGACAAATAAGTGAAGGCAATCGAACCCTGACCTGAAGCCAGCCCGTGCTATAATGGGCTCTCAGATTACGAATATACCTTGTGTGGTCAGATAAAGGACTCGTATGCAAATACGAAAAAAGTCAGAAAGGATAATCTTGCGTGAGCTTAAAAGAACATCATGAAGAGCAGCAAGTCAGTATGAAATTTGTCACTCTTGTCTCGATGGTTGCCGCTTTGGGCGGATTATTATTCGGATTCGATACCGCTGTCGTATCGGGTGCGATTGGGTTTATGAAAGACCATTTCAGCTTGAATGAAGTGGAAGTGGGCTGGGCTGTGTCCAGCTTAATTATCGGTTGTATTGCAGGGGCTGCAAGTGCAGGTGTACTCGGCGATCGATTCGGCCGGAAGAAGGTATTGATCACGGCGGCCATCCTCTTTATTATCGGATCCATCGGATCGGCGATTCCGTCCACCTTCAGCGGTTACATTATCGCACGGATCATCGGCGGGATTGGCATTGGTATCACCTCGACGCTCTGTCCGCTCTATAATGCGGAGATTGCACCTGCCAAATATCGCGGTCGTCTGGTTGCCTTGAACCAGTTCGCTACTGTAACGGGAATCTTCCTCACGTATTTCGTCAATCTCGGTATCGCTGGATACGGGGATGACGCATGGGACATTGCCATGGGTTGGCGTTGGATGTTCGGATTTGGCGTCCTGCCGGGCGTATTATTCTTGGTGCTCCTATTCTTCGTGCCGGAGAGTCCGAGATGGTTGATTAAACAGGGGAAAGCCGCGGAATCGCTCCCGATTCTGCTCAAGATTCATGGCGAGGAGCTGGCGAAGCAAGAAGTATTGGATATTAAGAAATCGTTCGCGCAAGAGAGCGGTTCGATTCGCCAATTGTTCAGTCCTGCCTTGCGCATTTCGCTCATCGTAGGTGTAGGACTGGCGATTCTCCAGCAAGTGACGGGGATTAACGCGGTCATGTATTATGCGCCGGAAATCTTCAAAGAAACGGGTGCCGGGACGAACGCTGCCTTGGTACAGACCATCTTGGTCGGGTTGATTAATTTCTTGTTCACCATTCTTGCGATTTGGCTGATCGATAAGGTCGGACGCAAAGTCCTATTGCTCATCGGATCCGCCTCCATGGCCGTGAGCCTTGCGGTGATTGGCACGGCGTTCTATACAGGACACACGTCAGGGATGCTGGTGCTTATCTTTATTTTGATCTACGTCGCATCGTTTGCGATATCGCTCGGACCTGTCGTCTGGGTTATCATGTCGGAGATCTTTCCGAATCGGATTCGCGGAAAAGCGACGGCAATCGCCTCCATGGCGTTGTGGGCTGCGGATTACATCGTATCCCAGACCTTCCCTCCGATGCTTGCTTCGGCGGGGCCTGCGATTACATTCTGGATCTTCGGTGTGATGTCCGTGATTACGTTCTTATTCACATGGCGGATTGTCCCTGAGACGAAGGGGAAATCGCTGGAGGAAATTGAAACTTTGTTGGCCTCCTCAAAAGGTTAAATATAGAGATGCCGGGACGATTGTCCCGGCATCTTTGCTATATATCATTGCGATTGAACCTTCCTCGCCTTCAAGTCGGGTGTTGCAAGCAAACTTGTAGGTCGCTCGTTTCGAAAATGTCTCGGTTGAGGTTGGTTGAGGTGTAGTCTATATCGTCAAATACCGATAATAGTAAAGCGGAGAGAAGACGTCAAGAATGCGATTCTCTTCTCTATTCAAGAATTACACGACTTCAAAAGGTGGGAACATGATGAAATGGAGATTCACAATACGGGCGAGACTTATTCTATCTTTTATAGTCATATTGATCGCGCCCAGCTTAGCCATTGGCCTATTCTCCTATGATAGCGCCAGCTCCACAGTAGAGAAGCAAATCAGACAAGGTACGGAGCAAAGTGTCAAGTTATTGAATGAAAAATTGAGTTCGGTCATTCTGGAAAATAAACAGAATGTTGCCTTCCTAGCCAACACAATCCGAAATCATGAGGATAAGGCGCAGAGTTATACTTCTGCTCGGCAACTCATTGAACAATTCCAGCTTCAGCATAAGGGGATCGAGAGCGCCTATGTAGGCACGTTCGACGGAATCATGATTCAATTTCCTGACGTGAAAATGCCTGATGGCTATGACCCGCGCAACCGGGATTGGTATAAGGCGAGCGTGGATAAAAAAGGAAATACCATCGTTTCTCCTCCTTATAAATCATCTTCAACAGGTAATATGGTCATTACGATCTCACGAGCTCTTGAAGACGGCTCGGGGGTTATCGGTGTAGATGTAAATCTCGAACAAATCTTAACGATAGCACAAAACATGAAGGTGGGGGAAAAAGGCTATTCTATTATTCTAGATCAGAATCGCCGGGCCATCGTTCATCCGACCAAAAAAGCGGGGCAAGTATTGAAGGAGAACTGGCTGGATGAAGTATATTCCGAATCTTCTGGACATGTGGACTATGAGCTCGATGGCAGTCCCAAGATCATGGACTTCGTGACCAATGAGGAGACGGGCTGGAAAATTGGTGGAACAATCGATGTTCAGGAATTTAAGGATGCTGCTGGGCCGATCTTTCGTACGACCGTTATCGTGATCGTTATTGGCTTATTAGCCGGATTTGTTATCGTATATGTTACGGTCAGATCGATTCTGAAACCGCTGAGACGATTGATTCAGGCAGCCAATATGGTTAGTGATGGCGATTTAACGAAGCGGGTACATCGTGAATCGCAAGATGAAATCGGTATTCTAAGTGAAACATTCGATAAGATGACAGACTCATTACGTACGGTATTGCAGGAAGTGGCGGATACGTCTATGCAGCTGTCTGCTTCATCTCAAGAGCTGGCGGCGGCGTCTGAGGAATCTGCCCAAGCTTCTCATTATACGGCAGAGAGTATGATGCAGCTGGCAGAAGGATCGGACGAGCAAATGAATAGCATGAACCGTGTCGACCTTACTGTTCAAGAGATGATCATGGGCGTTAGACAGATTGCGGAGAGCTCACAGACCGTGTCACAAGCAGCTGTTCATTCGTCTGATATGGTTGACGAGGGTCGTCATTCTATTCAAAAAACAGTTCATCAGATGGAGTCGATTAGCAGCAGCGTCAGTCAGCTTGGAGAGTCTATGAAAGGACTAAGCGATCAGGCGCGCAGCATTGATGATATTGTTCAAGCGATTGCCGGTATTGCTTCGCAGACGAATTTACTCGCACTCAATGCTTCGATCGAGGCTGCTCGTGCAGGAGAGCATGGACGAGGATTCGCCGTCGTTGCAGCGGAAGTGCGTAAGCTGGCTGAGCAGTCTAACTCGATGGCGCAGCAAATCGCCGAGACGATCCAACACATCCAGTCTGAGATGCTCAGATCTGCACAGGATACAGAGAAGAGTGCAGCGGAGGTAACGCTTGGTATCGAAGTCATGCATGAGGCAGGCGAAGCTTTCCAGCGTATCGAACAATCGGTGAATGTCGTCGCAACACAGATCCAAGGCGTATCTGCTTCAGTTCAACAGATGGCCGCGGGAACCGAACAGATGGCTAGCGATATCCTGGATGCCAAGTCGACAACCACGGCGATGGCTGGGAACACACAGAGCGTCTCAGCTACGACAGAAGAACAGCTTGCTTCCATGCAGGAAATCAGCATGTCAGCAGAGGAGCTGTCGAAGATGGCAGATCGCTTAAAAGTGGTTATTTCTCAATTCAAGCTCTAAGAATGTCGTGTATCCGATCACGGATAAATAGAGATGCCGGGACAATTGTCCCGGCATCTTTGTTATGTATGTATTCGTGTGCGAGGTTACTTTGCGATGCTCACAATGCGGTTTCGGCCTTCTCTTTTCGCCTGATATAACGCTTCATCCACCGATTGGAACAATTCATTTAGCGTTGATTTCGAGTCCTTTACAGGCTCCAATGTCATGTTGTCCAAGGCAAGCAACCCGACGCTAATCGTGATCGATAATGCGGGCGTCACAGGTGAGATGTTCATCTTGTTCGCTTCGACGGTGGATTTGATGCGTTCTGCCAGGATGTTGGCTTGGGCACGAGTCGTATTCGGGAGATAGATAATGAATTCTTCTCCGCCATAACGAGCCAGAATGTCGCGCTGTCGCAGGTTCTGTCTAATCACTTCCACGGTGCTGCACAGGACTCTGTCGCCGGCGAGATGTCCGTAGTTGTCATTGATGAATTTAAAATAGTCGATGTCTACGAGCAGTAATGAGAATGGTATGCGATGATTCATGTTTTTTATCACTTCGAGCTCTAACTGCTGTGTTAAGTAATGGCGATTGTAACAATTCGTCAAGCTGTCGGTGATCGCCATTTTCTCGAGTTTCTGGTTGGATTCGAATAGTTCACGCTGAATCGCAATCAACGATTGGTTACGATCGTGCAGGATTTGGTTCTGTAAGTTCGTCTCGTTGATCAAGCGGCGCAGGACGCTCATATCCTGGAACGTAATGATACGCCCGACCATGGCATCTCGAACGATAATCGGCGCAGCATGGATATGGATATATCGGCGATTGTCCCGATTGAACATGACTTCAATCTCAGCTCTCTTTAGCGGAGATTGCTGATAGGTCTGAATGAATGCGTTGGTTTTGTCGGTGGATTCATGATGTGGGAGGATGGATGTAATATCGAAGCGGTCACCTACATGCAGTTCAAAATAGGGACGAAGCGAATGGTTGATCTCGACGATGGTCTCATTATCGTCAAGTACGACAATGCCGTGCGCGATGGTGTTGATGATATCTTGGTGTGCGATGGTCACAATATCGAATACTTTATCTCGATGGATGGCGACGACGAAAATGATCGCTGACAGCATAATGCCAAGGGACGTGAGTCCTGGCAAGACCTTAAGCGATTGCCAGAAGACGACATTGAGAGCGATGTCTGCCAGGATGAATATCGTCATGACCACAATGCCTGTGAGCACTTGTTTCACTTGCTTTTTGATGCGTGGCGAGCTGTTCCCTGCTAGGGCGAGATACATCATATACAGTGACACGAAGACATACCCGATAAAAATGGTGATGCAGAGCCAAAATAGAGGCCCATACGTCCTTTGGATATAACCGCCGTCCAAAGGCTCCACGAACATGCCGTAAGGATTGAGAATCACGATGATGGCTGCGCATATCGTAGGAACAGACATGGTAAATAATACTTTTCTTCGTGGGAATGGCGATCGACCCGTCAGGAAAAGTGTGAATAATAGCCATCCAACGGTCAGCATCGACATATCGACGAAGGCAATCTTAACATAAAGTAATTGGAGCTGGGGGTTGTCCGTTGCTTTGATCGCGAACTGGCAGAATGGCCATACCATCATAGAGAAATGGAATACTAAGTAAGCCTTATGCAAATTCGTAATGGTGACGGTAGCAAAAATATAAGCAAATAAGGTAAATAAGAGAATAAACAAAACGAAGTCAATCCACACCCAATATACACCTCTGTGACATGGTAATCCAATTTATTATAAGCCCTTAGACCCACCTACGGAAGCCATAAGGGCTTAAAATTTTCAAATTTGTGGAAAATAGTTAACCTGTAATCACTCTTTCGACCGGATAATGGAACTTGGCATCCTTTTTGCTGCCGCCGATGATGTATAAGAAGGAAGTAAGTCCGATTCTACCGATGAACATGAGTATGATCAGAATCGATTTGGCAAAAGTGCTGAGTTCCGGAGTGATGCCCGTAGACAAGCCAACCGTTCCGAAGGCAGAGCAGACCTCGAGGAAAATCTCAATTAGCTGATGCTGCTTGTCCGAAATGCTGATCGCAATGACGGAGAGACAACACATGATCGAGGCCAATAGCGTAATGGCGAGTGATTTCATCACATCATCTTGGTGCAGCTCACGCCTGAATACCTTGATCTCCCGGTTCCCTCTAGCAAAGTGATAGATGAATAAGATATTCAGCGCAAAGGTTGTCGTCCGGATCCCGCCGCCGACGGAATTCGGAGATCCACCAATGAACATGAGTACACCCATCACTAAGAGTGTCGGATGCGAGAATTCACTAATATCCATCGTCGTAAGTCCAGCGCTTCGTGTTGTCGCGGATTGGAAGAGCGAATAGAAGAAGCTCTCATGTAACGCCATTCCTTTGAAAAAGTGCTGATATTCCAATGCGAAAATAAGCACGGTCCCGATCAGCAGCAGGACCCCATACGTCAGCGTCGATAGCTTGGTGAATAGAGAAAAGCGAAAAGGTTGTTCAAGCTTCGACTTTCTCCGGGATAAATATGCCTTCAATTCGATTAAGACCGGGAAACCGATGGACCCGAAGACGATGAGCACAATCGTGAGCAGCTGTACATAGTAATCATGCGCGAACGGGATAAGTGAATTGCCCGTGATATCCATCCCTGCATTGGTTGCTGCACTGACGGATGCGAATAGCCCTTGAAGGAATGCCTCCTGCCAGGTCGGGAAATATCGCAAGAAATGAAATCCGAATAGAAGCGCCCCGATTAGCTCTGTCAGGATGAAAATTTGTAGGATTTCTTTGACCAATTGAACGAGTCCCGATAAAGCGAACTGGTTATTGTCGACCATGATGAGGCGCCGTTCACGAAGGCCGATTTTGCGACCCAACAGGATCCAGAAGAAGGTACTCATCGCCATAATGCCGATACCCCCGAATTGCAGGACGAGCATAATGACGAAATATCCGAATACACTGAACGTCTCCGATACATTGATGACACCTAACCCGGTGTCGCTTACCACGCTGACGGCGGTGAAGACCGTATCGAAGAAGGACATGTCTACCCCTGGTCTATGCACGGCGGGGATATTAAATAATAGAACAGAAACGGTGACTGCAAGTAAATAATAGCCGGAAATCACTTGAGCTGGGGAACGCCTCTCCAGCCAGTTCCGAAGTTTTTTGAACATGGAATGACTTAACCTCTCAATTTTGCTTTTTTGAATATGGACAGCAGAAAAGAAACCTATAGAAGAGTTGAACTCCTCTATAGGCTTGTACGCAAAAGGTGTTTCTGATGCTTAGAATAGAGTCTACCACACTCTTTGTTTTTTCTCTAGTAATCGATGGTTAACAATTTTGTGATGTTCCTGAATCTCCGCCGGTGGCTCTGTTGCCCTACAATATGAACTTCCAGATCGCCCAAGAGATAAAGGCGGAGAACCACGAAATGAATCCGAACACCATGACGATTTTATTCTCGCTCCAGCCGTATTTGAGACTAAAGTGATAATGGATTGGCGCCATTCGGAATATTCTTAATTTGGTTTTTTTGTAATACCAGACCTGGAGCATCACGGAGAATTGCTCGACGAGATAGACGGAGAATAGGATAGGGATTAAGATCTCTACCTTTTCGATCACCGCTAAGAAGGCGAGTGAACCGCCAATGGCGAGCGAGCCTGTGTCGCCCATGAATGCTTTGGCCGGATAGATATTGTAGATGAACAAACCGAGCAAGCAGCCGACCATCACTAATGAGAATGTCTTTACTTCTATGCGCTCCGAGATGACAAAGAAGAAAAAGAAGGTGGGAATGGCCACGTTGATCAGCAGCCCATCGAGCCCATCCGTAAAATTAATCGCGTTCGCTGAGCCGACAATAAATAACGTCATAATGATAAGATACGCAAGAATCGGTAGATGCAGCGAGAAATTGTTAAACAGCGTAATTTCGGAACTCAAGTCGAACTGAAATAACAGGATGAGCAGCAAGGTGATCGTGAAGGTGAACTGGAAGATCAGTTTGGTCCTTCCGGATATGCCGGACGGGTCTTGAAAAGCCGCCTTCTTGAAATCATCCATAAAGCCGACGAAACTGAACAAGACGAATGTTGCCCCGATAAAAAGTACCAGCGGTTGGGGATGAAGGTACGTTGAGGTCATGACACCGATCAGCAGAATAATCCCCGCCATCAGAGGGGTGCCGCGCTTGGCGTGATGCTCTGGCGGCAGCTCAGCCCGAATCGGCTGCGTTAGCTTCAGACTGCGTAACCCCCAGATAAGAATCGGTGTTAATGCAGCGACGAGTAAGAATGAAATACCAAGTGCAAAAAGTAGTGATGACGTCATCGAAAGGTTCTCCTTTAATCGATATCATTCCGTAGTAGTATATTTTGGAGCCGTGGACAAATATTACTGTTTATCCTTCGACCATTCGAAAATCAACTCATTGGCCATCCTTTTATTTAGCCGATAGGTTTCTTTTGTACCCAACTCGGCGGAGAGCTCTTTGATCTTCTTGATCTGGGATTCTGTTGGCGGTTGTAGCTCGATCAATCGTTCATAATTCTGATAGGCGACGCGCTGTGCAGTCTCTGGGGTCAGCAGATCAATCGTCTCATATAACGCACTGGCGGCTTGTTCGGCGGTCAGGCCGAATCCGGAATCCGTCGATAACATAAATCGGTCGGGATACGATTCAATTAGCGGTATGAAATCTTGTAGTTTATTCGTGCTGTCGGGACTGTATGCCGTAAATCCAGCAAAAAAGTCGATATAGAGATTCGGGTGCTTGGCTAGCAGCGTTTGGAGGCTGCTAGGGTCGTTGTATGCATTGCCATGTCCGAAAATAATCGTCGTGTTCGGGTGCTGTTCCAAGGCTGTCTCAAGATGGAAAATCGGCGTCCCGTTGGGTGGATCGATATGAAGAAGAATCGGAACACGGTATTGTGCAGCTAGCTCATAGATTTGCGGGAAATAGCCGTCATTCGGGTGCTCGGATTTCCAGGCTACTTTGGACACGATCGGCGAATACGTTGATGCGGCAGCGATCTCTCCGATATTCAAATATCCTTGCTCCAGCTTGTCTCGCACGATGGACAGCCCTTCTTCCTCGTAAATCGGGAAGCCTGCAAAGGATGGGTAGATATGGTCGGGTGCCTTACGATAGTGGTCCCAAGCCAGTTGATCCGTAGTTTGTGCGCTCGGTTCTGAAATATCCCCGAATAAGACGATCCGGTCAATACCATATTGGCCCCACTTCGATACAGGATCGGGGTGCCCAGCATCGTGGTTATGGATGTCAATCAGCGTAAGGTCACGGTAGATCTCGTGCAGTGATTGACTCGCATCCTTGCTCTTGCGAACATTCTGAATGAGAGCGAGCTCGGACTTCGGCGAATACTCGCTCAGCGGCTCGACAGCGGCGCTGGTGTTGCTGGTGCATCCCGTGATCAGGAGTATGCCGATTGGTATCGCGCTAAATACAACATGCCATTTGGGCCGAGACATGTCCATCCCTCCAATTTAATGATATGGATCAATTTGGATGTGTCACCAAAATTATATATACAAAAACAAGCTGGTTCAATAGAAACCAGCTTGTTGCGTTGCATGATAACCGAAGCAGGCAACTGTTATCCGCGTTGTGTCATGTTGTTCAAATCCGTGGCCAGCTTGTCGAGCTGGAGGAAGCTGTCTTTGATCTCGGAGATGCGTTCATCCTGCGTTGTCATGCTGGCGGACATCTCTTCAATCGAAGCCATGTTCACTTCCGTTGTTCCAGCGATCGTGACGATATCTTCGGTCAATTTCATATATTGGCGGTATACGTCATTCGCGTACTGCTGTACTTGGGTGGACTGATCTTCAACTTTCATCGAATCATTCGAGAGGGAGCTGATCAAGCCCGCGACATGTTTTGTGACATCTCGGCTATCGATCACAGATTGCTGTCCGAGAATAATTTGCTCTGCCGCTTGATCGGTTTTGACGCGAATGTTCTCGAGAATCGTGCCGATTTGTTCCGTAGACTGCCTCGAGCTCTCTGCGAGCTTCTGAATTTCGCTGGACACGACGGCGAAGCCTTTGCCATGCTCACCGGCTCTGGCCGCCTCGATGGCTGCATTCAGCGCGAGTAGGTTCGTCTGCGAAGAGATTTGGTTGATCGAAGTGACGATATCGCTGATTCGCTCATTCTGCGCATTGAGCTCCTTCATCAGCGCAGCCGACAGTTCAATCGTCTCGTATACATGGTCGATTTTCTGTGATAGCTGTTCAGCACCTATCCAGCCCTGTTGCGCGAGATCAACGGAGTTCTCCGATAAGGTCTTCATCGTGGATGATCGCTCCGCTAGCGAAGCCACCGTATGCTCAATCCTACGGACGGATTCACTCATATCGGTAATGCTATGGGTCTGCGTCTCGATACTTGATGTCACTTCGGAGAAGGATGAGGTCACTTCTTGGGAGATCGTGCTGGTCGACGTAACGTTCTGCCGCAGCTTCGTATTGAAGTCATTCAGAACATGTAGGGATGATGAGATCTGATCGATCATCGTCTGTGTTCGATCTTTTTCCGTGATGGCCTGCTCGCGTTGTTCGGCCGCTTCTTGCTGCAGCTGCCCGCTGAATCGCGTGGAGGCTAGGAGAGGGGCGGAAATGAGCACGAAATATAACATAATCGTGAGCGGATCGTTGTTGCCGAACATCTCTTCTTTATAAGGGCTAATAATTAAGTATATGGTGAGTGCGAGTCCTAAGAATGTAGAGAACGCTTGAGCTCGAAAGTTGTTGTATAACGTCATGATGCCTAAGTTCACGAATACAAGGAAGTACGTCGTAATAATCGGACCGGTCAAAATTAAGAGCAGTGTAAGTACGGTCACGATGATCGGAATGAAATACATGACATAGTCGGAGAGCCAGCGTTTGTAAGTCATAACGGTTGCCATGCCACAAGTAATCGAGCCGACAATGACGAGTACGATGATGGAGCTTGTCGGGGCTCCGGTTAGCATATCAACAACAACGCCCAAGACGAGCATTACCCAAATGATGTTGACGAGGAGTTTATTACGCCGATGCAGCGTGTCAGAACGGGTCACTAGGATCAACCTTTCGTATGTGAATGATTTAGATTTAACAGTACCATAATTCGCCATTTTTCGCCAAGAAATTGCAAGGGCTGACACGTGAAGCATCCCTATCCTACGTGGATAGGGATGCTTCTTAATGGTTCGGAATGATGAATGAGACGGTTGTGCCTACCTCGGGCCGGCTCTGAATCGATAAGCCTTGCCCATACAATTGGATCAACCGACGATTCGTATTGTAGAGCCCAATGCCGCCTTTTCTCTTGGATGGTTGGTACAGCAGCTGATCCACTTGGTCTTGCTCCATGCCTTTGCCATTGTCAATGACTTCAATCCGCGTATGGCCCTCTTGAGCGGTTATTCGAATAAGAACCGTTCCACCCTTTTGCCGGCTTAGGAGGCCGTGCTTGACTGCGTTCTCGACCAACGGTTGAACCGTAAGCGGGGGGAAGAGCACGTGAACATCCGGGTCAACCTCCCATAAGATCGATAGCCGATCTTCAAACCGTTCCTTCTCGATATAGAGATAGGCTTCGACAAGATCAAGCTCATGGGAGAGCTCTACTAACTTCCCAGCATTGAGGAAATCAAAGCTAATCCGCAGATAGGAAGCAAAGGCTTCGCCGAGCTGCCGCATCTTCTCGGTATCGATATCACTTAGCGCCATGATGGAGTTCAGTGTGTTAAATAAGAAATGGGGATGGATCTGGGCCTGCAAGTAGGCTGCTTCCATACGTAGACGTTCATTGATTGACTGCTTGAGTGTAATTAACGCCCGGATCCGATATTTCAGCTCCAGCGCATCTACGGGCTTGGTGACGTAATCGTTCGCCCCCGATAAGAAGCCTGTATAGATATCTGCTGGCTGGCTGCGTGCCGTGAGCAGCAGAACGGGCAGCTCGGATACGGAATAATGCTCCCTGACGTGTTGTGTCAGCTCGTAACCCGACATCTGAGGCATCATGACATCGGTAATTAACAGATCCCACGGCTTCGCCCGCAGCTGATAGAGCGCTTCCCGCGCTGAACTGACGGTGGTGATGTAGTAAGGTTCAGCAGCAAGAATGCCGACGAGTACATTCAAGTTGACGGGATCATCATCCACGGCCAGAATATGGGCTCGCTCCGTACTCTGCGATAACGGTGTTGGAATCGTTGGTGCAGACCATTCAAGAGCAGCCGCGGCGGCCATGGTCGAGGCGGGAGAAGCGTCGTTCACCCTGAACATCATCCCCTGAAGCGGCGCTGGCCCGGGTTCGGACATGGTTGAGGACATCAGCGTTGCCTCTGCCAACGGCAGATTGAAGCTGAATGTCGATCCCTTGCCTTCTTCAGATTGAACGGTCAGCGCTCCGCCATGCAATTCAACTAACTGCTTGCAAATGCTCAGACCAAGTCCAAGGCCTCGACCGTCTTGGATGCCATAGGATCCTTGTTCATAAGGCAGGAATACGCGCTCTAACGTAGCTTTATCCATACCGACGCCCGTATCCGTGATATGAACTAAGGCATGCTCGCCTCGTATCTCAGCGGATATGACGATGGTTCCTTCGTTTGTATATTTGATCGCATTATGCATTAAATTATACAGAATCTGAACGAGTCTCTTCTCATCTGCCAGTACCGGAGGTAGCGAATCTGCGATATCCATCCGGAAATGGACAGGCTTTCCTTCCGTCAAGAACTGCAGCATCGCGATGACACCGGGCGCGACCGCTTGGATCTTGATCGGCTCTTGCGATAGCACGATTCGGTGTTCCTTCAGCCGCGCGACATCGAGCAGATCGCCCAGCAAATGTGACATGCGGCGGCTGACGGTAATCAGCAGTTCCATATCTCTCCGCGTGCTATCGCTCATCTGCGCCTGCTCTTTGGTGACGATATTCTGCGCGATATTCATGATGCCGTGCAGCGGCGTTCGCAGCTCGTGCGATGTATTGGCTAGGAATTGATCCTTCAGCTTATCGGCTTGGGTGAGTTGCTCATTCAGCAAGGTGTTCGCCCTCACGTTGCGGAAAAACTTCTTGAACCAATACGTTGAGAATCCGATGAGGATGGCGATCATATCGATCGGATAATAGACGATATTGAATTCGCGGTAAGCATTCCATAAGCCCCATAGAATATTGGATAGTATCGCAGTAGCGGATAGGATCAAGAATATGTTGTCCACATCGTCTAGCTTGTCGGTGGTCATTTTTCCGATGACGTAGACGAGCCATGCCAATGGAAAGAGGTAGAGAACCCAGAATATCCCGAAGTGAACGGTCGATTGCACGAGTGGAGCGGCTGCTGCGATCGTAACGACCGAATAAGCGATGAGGGCGACCGTGTAGATCTGTACACTTCGGCTCTTCGGGTTAGCTGTCGTGAACCGCCTAAAGACAAGCAGGATAAGGAAGGTCTGCCACATCATTGAGAGAAGTCTAATCTTGATCGCCCACGTGTAATTGATCGGTAGCCAGAGCAGTAGCAGATGATCGTGGCTGACCACAATCTGTGTCCCGACCAACATCGTGAGTAGAACGACGATGAACAATGTACTCTCCCGTCGGCTGAACAAGAAGAGGATGAGGGCGTACACGCTATGAACTAGCAAAATGATGAACGTAACGAGTTGAAATCCGATCGAATACCATCGTACGTAATCAATGCCGGCCTGCGCGCCAAACCGAATGGACTTCTCAATACCCCCATAATAAGGATCGTCGAAGTTCGCAACACGGATCAACAGTTCAATCTCAGTGGTTCCATTCCCTTCATAGGAAGGACGGTATGAGACATTCATCGGCTCGTAGCTCCCCACATCCGAGGTTACGCTGCCGATGCCGCCTGATGCAATCCCGTTGATCTCGACGGCTGAGGAGGCTTCAATCCCTTTGATCCATAAGGAGACCGGTTGTTCAAGCGGGTCCACGAGAATGCGCAGTCGATACGTGCCATAGCCGTACGAGGAATCCGAGGTATTCGCCCATGCCTGGTTCCAATTGCCGGGGACTTGTAGGAATTGTGTATGTGCCTGCTGTTCCTTCGTGCTGGCATGCGTGAGGAGCTTGTCTGGGTAGAATTCCCACTCGCCGTTCAAAGGATAGGTCGACCTGGTATCGAGCGTGATACCTCGCAGATCGATGACACCCCGCACGGCGCGAGGCGCCTCCGAAGGGGTGAAGAAGGATGACCAAGTCATGCGCATGCCGGTAAGAAGAATAAGGAACAGAAGAATGATTGTTATGTATTTAAGGGCGGGTTTATTGTATATTCGCATCATATCGGAGAAATTCGACATAAAGGGAGATTGTTCCTCTATTGGCGTTATATCAAAAAAATTGCAGGGGTCGTTGACTCTCGTCTTACCCGTGGGGGTAAGATGGGAGTGTTCCGGAACAGGCGCCCCGTCCCACGTTCAATTAGCTCCTTTATGCAGTTAATTCATACTTGTCGCGCTAGTCCGCGCCAAATAACTGCTTTTATGCAGTTATTTCACGAGTAATACGGCGGTTTGTACCATTTAGATGCATTTATGCAGTTATTTTCGCACATTATCCATCTGATCGCGCCGAATAACTGCCTTTTTGCAGTTATTTCATGCGGAACGCGGTTATTTGTGCTATTTAACTGCCTTTATGCAGTTATTTTATGCAAGCACATCGCCGAGAAAATCATTCACCTACGTAAGCATGTCGGCGTTACGCGCTTCCTCCTCCATGTACTGCTCGCCACGATGCCGCATGCCGATGTCTTGCGAGCGGTCGAACTGCTCGGCACCGAAGTGGCCCTGCGCGTCCGTAAAGAAGTAAAGCGATGGGAAGCGGAGCGCCAGGGCATACGCTATAATGATTGAATCGCGGACAGCGCAGCCGCTAACCGCCGGATCCCCTCTGCGATATTCGCCTCCGATACATTGCCGTAGCCAAGCAGAATGCGATGCTCATGACCCGTACCCTTCCGAATGGCGTGGATTTCAACCGGGTGAACTCTTACACCGTATGCTTCAATTTTGGACAATACGTCCTGCGTGAACTCAATCCCCGGAAACTCAGCAAGCAAATGAAGCCCCGTAGAACTCCCCATTATCCGCATGTTGTCACCGAAACGCTGCTGCAGCGTCTGCACCATGAAGTCGCGGCGTTTCCGATACACCTTCTTCATCTTGGCAATGTGGCGCTCCAGATACCCCTCCTCAATGAATCGCGCAAGCGTCAACTGCTCCAGTGCAGGCGTATGCAGGTCCGTCAGCCATTTCAAGTCGCGCGCGCGTTCGATGAGCGACGGGGGAAGGATGAGGTAGCCGATGCGCAGCGCGGGCGATACGATCTTGCTAAATGTCCCAATATAGATGACACGTTCCGGGTCGAGCCCTTGGAGGGAGCTGATCGGAGCGCTGTCGTAACGAAATTCGCTGTCATAATCGTCCTCGACGATATAGCTGTCCGTTGCCCGTGCGAACTGAATTAACTGTACGCGCCGTTGAATCGGCAGCACGCCTCCCATCGGGAACTGGTGGGACGGTGTTACATAAGTGAATGCAGGCTTGCGGTCATGCGGCAGCAGCTGCGTTAGCAGGCCTTGCTCGTCGACGGGAATGGGAAGCAGCTCCGCCCCTGGCATCTTGAAAATCGTATGAATTTCATGGGTGAGAGGATCTTCGACGATGACTTCGGAACCGCTCGCGAGCAGCAGCTTAGCAATTAACCCTAGAGCTTGGGTCGCCCCCGTCGTAATCAGCAATTGTTCAGGTTCACAAAGGATTCCTCGCGTCCGCCGCAAATACCGGGTCACTGCGGTTCGGAGCTCGTGTCGTCCCTCGGGTTTGCCATATCCGAAAGCGTCATGAGGAGCCTGATTATATATTTGTTCGGTGAGCTTCCCCCACAGCTTGCGTGGGAACAGATCCAGCGCCGGAATGCCCGGGCGAAAATGAATGATATCACGTTGCTCATGCCCTGTAAGTGCGTCGCTTAGGGGTGAAGG
Organism: Paenibacillus guangzhouensis; assembly: GCF_009363075.1. Lineage (NCBI taxonomy): Bacteria > Bacillati > Bacillota > Bacilli > Caryophanales > Paenibacillaceae > Paenibacillus > Paenibacillus guangzhouensis. Next base: position 5,596,463 of record NZ_CP045293.1, read on the forward strand.
GGCTGCTTGACCGCCGATGCCTTCCAAATAGGCTCCTTCCGCGACATATGTCCCCGAGCCGTGCCGCCCCTCAATATAGCCTTCCGCGAGCAGTTGCTCATAGGCTTCTATGACGATATTGCGCGACACTTGCAGGTTTGCGGCAAGCTCTCTCGTGCTCGGCAGCTGTTCTCCGCTGCGCATCTCTCCTTGCAGAATTTTACGGCGATAGCAGTCATAGATTTGCCGATATAACGAAATGCCGGATGATCGGTCAATTTCAATCCAAGTCATAGGATCAGTCCTTCTTCTAAAGTGGTACTACGAGATCTTGAATCGAGTGGTACTTTTACCATCCACTTTAGCACGTTAGGCTAAGTACGAGAAGGTTAAAGTCGATGAATGGGGATGATATGGAGTGCATGTGATGGAATTGCAAGCTTCGGCTGCGCAAGCGCTGAAATCGATCGCTCGCAATGAGCAAATGAAATCGTATATTCAAGAATCGAAGGATCTCTATCCGCTGCTTGCCAGAGCCGCGAGAAGGTATGTTGCAGGCGAGACGAGGGATGAAGCCATTGCCGAAGCGATGGAGCTCACGGCTCGGGGGTACGTTACATCGCTGGAATATATCGGCGAGAATACGCGGGACCAGGCAGGCTGCGAAGCAGCCCATCATGAGTTCTTGCAACTCATTCATACAGCTAACCAAGCCGGTATTCAGCATACGATATCGCTCGATTTATCGCATATCGGCATGGTGGTCGATGCAGAGCTTGCATACAAGCATCTCGCAGCGTTGGCGCGTGAAGCCGGCTTGCACGGGATGAAGGTGATGATTAGCGCGGAAGAGTCCGCGAAGACAGACCAAATTCTCGCGATCTACCGAAGGGCTTGTGAAGATTATGCTAACGTTGGGATTACGCTGCAGGCCCAGCTGCACCGCACCGAACGCGATGTGGAAGAGGTTCTAGCCTGTCGCGGTCCTATTCGCTTAGTGAAGGGAGCATATCAAGAGTCGCCTGACCTGGCGCTGCCTCGCTCCGAAGCATTGAATGCGAGGTACCTCGGCCTGGCCGACCGTCTAATTGCCTCAGGCCGATCCGTCTCGATCGCGACGCATGATGAAGTATTGCATCAAGCTATCAGGCAGCGCGGATACTTGCAGCATTCTAACGTCGAAATAGAGATGCTCTACGGGATACGACCAGATCTCTTGAAGCGGCTTCGAGACGAGGGCCATCGCGTGAAGGTCTACGTGCTGTACGGCCGAGAGTGGTTCCTCTACTTCTGCCATCGCCTCTCGGAATATCCGCCGAATCTGTATCAAGCGATAGTCGATGTGGTGATGCCGCGCGATTCGAAGGAAATCGGATATTAGTAGACGAACAGCCTCCAGCGATTAACTGGAGGCTGCTTTTATGCGTTCTTCTTTTGCTCGAGTTGGAGATGTCGCCTGCACGGTTCTTGCCGATTCAATGCGGACACTTCGCTCGGCCTTCCGCTGCTGTAGGTTATTGCGCAGGAGCGCAAAGATAATGAGCAGTGTGCCGTAGAATTCATACATACTGATCTGATACCCTTGGAACGCCATAATGACAAAGGTTGTAATGGGAACGAAATTTATAAATAATATCCCATTCACCGGAGATAACAACTTGATCCCTTGGTTCCAGCAGAGCAGTGCAGCGAGCCCCGGCAACAAGATCATGAAGGCCATCTCGTATTTAATCGAGAAGATCGTGTGAAGCGTGGGCACCGGCAGCACACCCGATATCGAGGCAGCCGATACGACGACGAAGGACACCGCGCTTCCTAGCAAGCAAGTAAGGGTGGAATAGCGCAGAATGGACCATTCCTTGAAATGGGTGCCGCCCATGGAATAGATGACCCATCCCACAACGCCTGTAAAGATAAGAAGCAGTGGGAATAGATGTTGTCCTGCCATGACGAAGAATGCTAATTTCCCGTTCGTAATGACGAGCAGTGCTCCTGCAAGTGCAATTACGACGCTGACGAGCGTAAATTTGTTAGGCGCTTTGCGTGTCGTAAGCCAGACGACCATAATCGAGATCATCGGCATCATCACTTCCATGATCGAGGCGGCGATGGTGCCGGCATCCCCCATCAGCTGTTGTCCGAGGAAGACGCCCATATTATAGACGGTGAATGCCATCGTTCCGAAGAACAATAACGCCTTGCCCTTGCCTTCCATACGGAATGCGGCGCGGCCCTCCTTCATCCACAGCATGATGGTGAGGATGATCGCGACGACGAAATAACGAATGAATGAGAAGTAAAATGGATCAATTTGCTGCAAGGCTACGTGCGCGACGGGAAACATTGCTCCCCATGACATACTTGCGATCAGGCATAGGATGGACCCGATGATGGTTTGTTTTTTTAGCATGGTCTCTTGTCTCTCTCCCTTGGTCTCTCCCTAACATGGAACTGCCAATTTTTTGTCTTCACTCATCATAGGAGAGAGGAGGCGGATAGTAAAATGATTGAAAATCAAGTTTATCATCATTTATAATGATACCTAATCAAAATCATAGACAGATGAGAGAGCAGAGGCGAGTTGTAGTGGAACTCAATGATTTGAGAATTTTTCAGACGGTCGCTGTTCATGGGAGTATCAGCAGAGCAGCGCTAGAGCTCAATTATGTGCAATCCAATGTCACGGCACGCATTAAGCTGCTGGAGAAGGAGCTGCGGACACCGCTATTCTATCGGCATAAACGAGGGATGATTCTCAATCCGGAAGGCAAAAGGCTGCTTATGCACACACGGGAGATTCTGTCGGGCGTGGATGCGATGCTCCGTTCCTTCGAAGATACATCGAGTCCTTCAGGGACGCTTGAGATTGGGATCGTGGAGACGGTGAACGCCCTGCCAGGCATCCTATCCGCATATTACAGTAAGTACCCTCAAGTGGAGTTATCGCTAAAGGCGGGGGTGACGGAGCAATTACTGCAGCATGTCGTCGATATGAAGCTCGACGGCGCCTTCGTCTCCGGACCGATCCGGCATCCGTTAATCGAGCAGGTGGAGGTCATGCAGGAACAGCTTGTCCTGGTCTCGAAGAGCCCCAACTTTACAATCGAGGAACTGACACAGAGACCATTATTGTTGTACAACAAAGGCTGCGGCTATCGCGAGAAGCTGGAGAGTTGGATGAAAGCGGAGGGGATCATACCGAAGCATATTATGGAATTCGGCACGTTCGGGACCATTATCGGCAGCGTCGCTGCGGGCATTGGCATCACCATTTTCCCGGAGTCCTCGGTGACTGATCTTGCAGTGGGCGGAACCGTGTATTGCCACCGGATCCCAGAACCTTTTCGCGAGATTACAACCATATTCATCCGGCGCCGAGATGCCTATGTGACGAGCACGTTGCAATGCTTCATGGATGAGATTGTGGCTCGATCGACATCAGGCCATGTTAGATAAATACGTAAGTGAGGGGAAGGTTGTAAAGCATGAATGCTAGCTGGCAAAAGCAGCTGGATGAGCACCGCGGGAAGCGTAAGGAAGAAATCATTGAATGAGCGGCGGAGGCATTGTTCATGGAACAAGAGCTCACGAAAGTGACGATGAAGGATATAGCGGGCTGCAGAAGTTCCGTACCATGTTCGAGCATCTGCTGGATCGTTTTGATGCGAACACAGATCAGAACCGATTCGTCGGCATGTTCGATTTTATGTTCCGCGACAGGGCGAGCTCCATTCGCCGAATGGTTGGAGGAAGGTCAACGCGACGGCTCGATTCGCCAAGACCTACAGGTCGAGGTATGCACAGCGATGATTAGTAACGTGATGAATGCAACGATTCAGCGCATTGCAATTCGCGGCGATATTCTGCATTAAGATCAGCGCGTCGATCCGGCGTTAGTACTGCGTGAAATGACAACGATGATCCTCGCTTACTTACAACCGAATGGATAGGACATGGAACGTAATTTAATTGGACACTCCTGATTCAGCTAAATAGCTCGTAGAATCCTATGGATTTTACGGGCTATTTATTTTGGAGTGTTTGGATAATTATTCATATACAGGAAATGATAACTTCGAAATTCCAACAAGCGGTACAGACGGCTAATTGTAAAAGTGAGGTTAATGGGATGTTCAAGAATATTTTCGGAGTACTTCAAAAAGTCGGTAAAGCACTGATGCTTCCGGTAGCCATCTTGCCAGCTGCGGGGATCTTGCTTGCACTGGGAAATGTATTGCATAATCCGTCATTGCTGGAATGGATTCCTGCCCTTGATAATGATACTGTTCGAGGGGTTTCAGCTGTTATGGAGCAGGCGGGGGGCATCATATTCGATAATTTATCATTGCTGTTCGCGGTGGGGGTCGCTATTGGCCTTGCTGGCGGCGATGGTGTTGCCGGTTTAGCGGCGATTATTGGATATCTCGTGATGAATGTGACGATGAAACTCATTATTGGTATCACACCGGAAATGGTCGCCACGAATTTGTCGTATGCCAACGTGCTCGGGATTAGTACGCTGCAGACCGGGGTATTCGGAGGAATCATCGTCGGCATACTGGCAGCAGTGCTGTATAAGAGGTTCTTTACGATTGAGCTTCCTTCCTATTTGGGATTTTTTGCAGGTAAACGATTTGTTCCGATTATAACGGCGGCATCCTCTCTGATTCTCGGGATCATTATGGTATTCGTATGGCCACCGATTCAAGGCGGCTTGAATGCATTCTCGCACAGTATGATTGATAAAAATCAGACTTTAGCGGCATTCGTATTTGGGGTCATTGAACGGTCGCTCATTCCTTTTGGATTGCACCACATTTTCTATTCGCCGTTCTGGTTCGAGTTCGGTCAATATGTAAATAAAGCCGGGGAACTCGTCCGCGGGGATCAGAAGATCTTCTTCGCCCAACTAGCGGACGGTGTGAACTTAACAGCAGGTACGTTCATGGTCGGGAAATTCCCGTTCATGATGTTCGGATTACCAGCAGCCGCGTTAGCGATGTACCATGAAGCAAGGCCTGAGCATAAGAAATTGGTAGCCGGGATGATGGGCTCCGCAGCACTAACGTCCTTCCTGACAGGAATTACGGAACCGTTAGAGTTCTCCTTCTTATTCGTTGCACCTCTTCTTTTTGCGGTACACGCGTTATTTGCCGGGTTGTCGTTCATGACGATGCAATTGTTGAATGTGAAAATAGGGATGACCTTCTCGGGCGGCGTCATCGACTTTTTGCTGTTTGGTGTGCTGCCGAATCGTACGCGCTGGTGGTTAGTTATCGTGGTTGGTCTTATACTGGCGGTCATTTATTATTTTGGCTTCCGGTTTGCAATTCGTGCCTTTAATCTAAGAACTCCAGGCAGAGAAGAAGTTACCCGAGACAGAGCAGCGGTTAGTGCGAAGGATGCGGATGAACTGCCCCGCAATATTCTGACAGCACTCGGCGGTCAAGAGAACATCACGTCGCTAGATGCATGTATTACGCGGCTGCGCGTAACTGTGAAGAACTCAGCAGGTGTAAATAAAAGTCAGTTGAAGGAGCTGGGAGCTTCTGGCGTATTAGAGGTCGGAAATAATATTCAAGCGATTTTCGGTCCGAAATCGGACATCCTGAAGACAAAAATTAGTGAGATCATTACACGAGACAGTATGGAGCTCGAAGCATCGAAGGATGTTGTGAAGGATAAGGATACAGAGAAGCCTAGCGATAAAGAATAGTACGTACCAAAGAGCAGCATTTGCCAAGTGACCAGGTTGAAAAGTAAAAGAGTTGAGCAGAAATAATCCCCGCTCAACTCTTTTTTTACAAAAAGCTAACAAGCCGTTAGGGCTTCGAGGTAACGGTGTTTGAGCAGGATACGAATCTGTATGCGGCCTTTATGGAGGGAGCGGGAGCGGTCCGGCAGAGAGCGGACTTGGTGATCTATGCTGCCAATCTCCCAAGTGCTAACCTGAAGCCTACGCTTCGCTTAGAGTGGTCGGAGCCTTTTGGTGAGAATCTACCCTGGTTCCTGCACGAGCTGCCAACCGTATTCGTATCCTTCGCGAACCCGTACCAGCTGTATGATCTTCCGAGGGTGCCGGTCTATGTGAATGCATACTTAGCCAGCGAACATACGGTAAGGGCTGTCGTGACTAAGCTTGTCGGAGCGTCCAGCTTCGAAGGCAGCAGTCCCGTTGATCCTTTCTGTGGCAGCTGGGATGCTTGGTTCTAACCTAGCGCATAAAAAAAACGACCTTCCCTAGATTCATCTAGAGAAGGTCGTTTATTTATCGCAATGCTTGTCCTAAGAGCTAAGCTTACGCTTTGTTCGAAGAACCGAACTCGCGGATTTTACCGATAACTGTTGCTTTGATCGCATCGCGACCTGGAACGATATATTTACGAGGATCGAATGCTTCGCTGTCTGCTGCAAGAACTTCACGAACTTTTTTGGAGAACGCGATTTGGTTCTCTGTGTTTACGTTGATTTTTGCAGTACCCAAGGAGATAGATTTCTTGATTTGATCTGTAGGAATACCTGTTCCACCATGAAGAACCAATGGAAGTTGAGTCGATTTGCAGATCTCTTCCATTTCTTTGAATCCAAGTTTTGGTTCGCCTTTGTAAGGACCATGAACAGAACCAAGAGCTGGAGCTAGGCAATCGATGCCTGTCAATTTAACAAGCTCTGCACACTCAGCTGGGTCAGCGTAGATTACGCCATCAGCAACAACATCGTCTTCTTGTCCGCCAACTGTACCAAGCTCAGCTTCTACAGATACGCCTTTGCTGTGTGCATATTCAACAACTTTTTTCGTTGTTTCAACGTTCTCAGCAAATGGATGATGCGAAGCATCGATCATAACGGATGTGAAGCCAGCATCGATTGCAGCTTTACATTTGTCGAAGCTTGAACCATGGTCCAAGTGGATTGCAACTGGAACAGTGATTTTCATTTCTTCGATTAGTGCTGCAGTCATTGCAGTAACAACTTTGAATCCGCCCATATGACGAGCTGCGCCTTCAGATACACCAAGGATAACTGGAGATTTCTCTTCTTCTGCTGCAGCTAGGATCGCCTGCGTCCACTCCAAGTTATTGATGTTGAATTGACCAACCGCATAGCCTTCTTTAAGCGCTTTGACTAGCATGTCTTTCATTGATACTAATGGCATGATAAATCCTCCTAAGTATGGTTCTTTTTACTGTTAAGGGTTCCTCGCCAGATGAAGCGCGTGGCAAGAAATGCAGCCGTAAGCAATACTCTCCGCTACAGAATAACAGCATGTCGCTTAAGTTAATATTAATTAACTCACGCATATTAATTTTTATTTTACCATAAATGAATCAATTTCATAATAGATAGTCGTAAACAAGTGAACCAATAGCGTAGACAATTATTCAGATTTCAGCGTAGAAGCATCATTTTCGGGTGATATTTTTTGATGGAACATGCAATACACAGATAAATTGTCGAATTGAGTCTCCTTGTTTAAAGTAAATCCAAATCGCTGGTACAAATGAACATTTTCCTTATTTTCGGTATCCAGAGCGATGCCACACGAATTTTTGTCTGCATTTACCGTATCCAACAAATGCTGCAGCATCACTCTGCCAATGCCTTTACCCTGCGCTTCTGGCTGAACTCCAATCATAATGAGATAGTGATGTGTAACGGAAGGAGCCGCCGATCTTGTAACGTGCATATAGGAATTAAGGAGATTCACAGCTCGTGTGGATATTTGGAACAATAAAGGAATCAACCGCATGGTTAAAAATAAGACTCCGCTCACGTTAGGTCTCCTTGTTGGTGGCTTCTCAACGAGGTAAGTGCCAAGCAAGCGTTCATTTTCAAAAACACCCCATACCTCCTCTTCATGGAACAGAAGGCTTTTATCGAACAAAAAAGAGACAAAAGCTTCGACGCGTCCTCTTGCTCTACGGTCTTGTTCGGAATCACCAAATATATGCAGGAATAAAGGATCCCGGGCAAAAGCCCTACGCATGAGGGTCACGAATAAGGGTTTATCCGACTTGGTTAGCTTGGATACGCTGTAGGGGCCGCTCATGTCTCGTCACCGGCAGGATGCTGTGCAATGCCATAATGATCCACAGCGAAGCTATACAACACTTTAAGCAGAAATAACAGGCTGATGGTCAACATATAGGGCTGCATACTTGGAAGCAGCGGGATGCCACCGAGGCCCATAGACAAGAGGATTCCTGCGACAAAACGTTGTGAAGCCTTTCCGATAAGCGCGTTCACGATAAATGCCCCTGCAATCGTATATGCCCACACCCCGATCGCATGCCAAATGTTCGTATTTAATAAAAGCGCAACAATCACGATGTGAAAGTGTATCGCAATGAATACGATGCGATTCGTTCTTCGCGACGCATAAAAGTTGCTGGTTGAGGCCGTAAAATTGGCTACACATCCGGCAAAAATATCGAAAATCAATAATAACGCCAGGGCGCTCCGCCATAGGGGTAAATCATCCGTAAGATCAGGGAAGATCACATATAAAGCCGTTGTTAGCAGCCCGCCAAAAAGCAGTATGGACACGATGGAGCCGATTGACTGCTGCTCGCCAAAAACATCATGCAAAAATGAAGGAATCCGTATTTGTGTCATTGCACATTACTCCTATCATCATTTTATAGTTATGTAGTACTAATGTAAAATTACTACAAAATTATTATATGCGAGTAATTTCGAAAATACAATAGATTTGTACTTGATTTATTGAATTACTCTAAAACTTAAGCTACACTACAAATATGAGGTGAGCTAAATGAACGGTTTTGAACGACGAAAACAGAAAAAACTCGAGCAAATCTATCGTGTGTCATTTGAATTATTTTCAAAATTCGGATTCCAGAAGGTTAGTGTGAATGAGATCGCTCAACTGGCCAAGGTTTCCCCGGCAACGATATATAACTATTTCGGGACTAAAGAACAGCTCTATACAGATATGCTAATGAATTGGATGGACAAGCAGTTAGAGCAGTATGAGCGCATTCTTGATTCAGAACTTTCCTTTCCTGAGAAGACCAGGGAAATCATGCTACTCGAGGCCAATAACTTACAAATCATATCCGATGAATTTTCCAGAGTCTCTGAGCTAGGTGGATGGGTGCAAACGATGGAGAGCTATAACGAGCAGAAAATTATCCAATTTTTTGCGAAGTATGTCGCGATGGGGAAACAAGAGGGGTATATTCATAGAGGGCAGACAGACGAGGTAACGATGCTGTATTTTACGATGTACAAGAATGAGCTGGGTCGGTATTGGCAAGAGGAGGATCAAGAGCATAAATCTCGGAGTATGGATCAATTGATGCAGTTGTTTTTTTATGGACTGGTCGGAAAAACAGAATAAACTTGCAGCATCTTCCAGTTTGGTATCATATCAACCCGGATGGCAGATCAACACGCCTTATCGCAGGGAATATTCAGACAAATAAAGCCTTCATGACGGTTAAATGTCATGGAGGCTCTTTTGTGTTTCTATTTTCTCTTTAGTATGATGCATTTGCGCTATATTTATCATCCAATAATGCAAGGAACCGCTTGGTCGCAGGGGATAGATGCTTGCTCCGGTGATAGACATAGCAGATGCCGCGCTTGAAGGTGACGCCTTCGATCGGTACTTTGACCAAGAGTCCATGCTTCACTTCCTGCTCAATCGCGAAGCTTGAGATCATCGCGACCCCCAGTTCATGAATGACGCCTTGTTTGATGCCTTCGAGATTGCTAATCTCGAGATACTTTGGCGGCGAGAATCCCAGTTCCTTGAATTCCTCCTCCAAATAGCTGCGCGTGGCGGACTTATCGGGTTTAATGATTAGCGTCTCGTCGACCAAGTCCTCGAACGTACAAGACGTTTTGCTCGCCAGCGGGTGTAAGGGCGGGACAACCAGGACAAGCTCATCTTGATAGAACGTCTTGCGCTGATACCGCGATTCGTCGACCATGACCCGGTCCGAGATGATGAGGAATTCGACTTTATTGGATTCGAGCAGGTGGGTTAAAGCGCTGGAAGACGTGATGTTCATGTTAATTTTGATATCGGGAAAAGAACGCGAATAATCACGTAGCAGCTTCGGCAGCAAATAGACCCCGACGAAATTACTCGCGCCAAACGACAGTGTGCCGTAGGATAAGTCCTCCAGCTGCCGGATATGATCCTTGGCGGTATGCAGCAGATTGATGATCTGCTCGGCATACGGCTTGAACGCCTCGCCTTGCTTCGTCAGGTACAGCTTCTTGCCGATACGATCGAATAGGGGCACGCCGAGATCCTCTTCAATGCTCTGCACTTGCATGCTCACCGATGGCTGGGAGCAGTAGAGCCGCTCGGCTGCTTCCGTGAAGTTCAAGCATTCGGTTAGGGTGATGAAGGTCTGCAATTTATTGATATTCATCGATCTGACTCCTCTCAATGAACTATAACGATCTGTTATGATAATCACAAATAAATCAAATTGTATTATAATCCATGATTTCATAAAATGAAAGCGGTAACACATACAAGGTTGAGGAGGATGGGGAGATGACCGAGGTTTCACCGAAGGAGCCATCTGTCAAGAAGAAGAGCAAGATTGAGACCGCCATGAAAAGGTTAGGGATTCCGCTTGCTGTCATTATCGCGCTATTATTGTTTTTCATGCCGACCCCTGAGGGGATGAGCCTGGAAGCGCAGCGTTCCATTGCGATATTTACGGGTGCGCTGATTCTATGGATCACAACGCCAATTCCGATTTATTTGACATCGATTATAGCGATTCTATTGCTTCCGCTCGTGGGAGCGGTGGAAGATCAAGAGGTTGCCTTCGGCACATTAGGGTTCGATGTCATCTGGTTGATGGTGGCTGCCTTCATTCTGACAGCTGCGATGATTAAGTCGAATCTGGGCCGGCGATTATCCTTATGGATGGTTACGCAGTTCGGGAAGACGCCGAAGAAGACCTTATTTCTATTGATCGTCATTAACTTCATACTCGCCTTCTTCGTGCCGTCGACGACGGCAAGGGCGACGCTGATGGTGCCGATTTGTCTTATTCTGCTCGAAGTGTATAAGGCGCTGCCGGGAGAGAGCAACCTGGGACGCGTGATGATGCTGCAGGGCGTTCAAGCAGATGCGCTCGCGACATCTGGGGTCATGACGGCAACGTCCGGGAATATTATTGCGGTAGGGTTCATTAATGAACAGGCTGGCGGTCATATCGGGTATATGGACTGGCTGCTCGCGTCGATGCCAACGGCGATCATTACGATGATCCTGACGTTCTTCATCGGCTTGAAGCTGTTCCCGCTCAAGAGCGGATCAAGTTTCGAGAACGCGAGGGATACGCTGAAGGAAGAGCTAAAGAAGCTTGGCAAGTTCTCCGTCGACGAGAAGAAGGCGCTCGCGATCTTCGTCTTCACCGTCCTGTTATGGGCAACAGGCGATTACCACAAGGCGTGGTTCGGCTTCGAATTAAGTACGGAGCAGACAGCTGTGCTGGGCGCACTCTTATGTCTGCTGCCCCGCATCGGACTGCTCACTTGGAAAGAGACAAATATCAAGTGGGAGCTCATGATTTTTGCCGCGGGTGCGTACGCGGTCGGGAATGCGCTGGATAAATCCAAAGGCGCGGAGTGGATTATTAATAAAGTGGTTATGGGTCTAGGGATGGAGCATATGAACCATACACTAGTCGTGATCGTCGTTATTTTCCTCAGTATGTACAGTCACTTGATCTTTACGAGTAAAACGGTACGGGTTACGATTCTCATACCGGCATTTATCGCGCTGGCCAAGACGCTCGGGATGGACCCGGTGCCGCTGGCTCTCGCAGCCGCGATGACGATGACGTATACGATTACGCTGCCGCCGCACTCGAAGGTGAATACGATCTATTTCGGAACCGGTTATTTCTCCGTCTTGGATCAAGTGAAATATGCGATTGTGACCTGCTTCATCGGGGCATGCGTCATCAGCTTGGCTGTCTTTACTTGGTTTAAAGTGATTGGAATATAGATAGAGGTCATAGGAGTATAGGAGGCGACCATGTTGAACAGAAAAGTAATTCTTGCGATTGCAGACGGATTGGGCGACCGTCCACATCCTATGTTAGATAATCGAACACCGCTGGAATACGCGAATACGCCGACCCTGGACCGGCTTGCAGCCGAAGGGATTACGGGCATGATGGATTTGATCAGTCCCGGGATTCCCGTTGGCACCGATATGGGGCACTTGATCTTGTTCGGCTATGAACCGCATCATTATCCAGGGCGCGGTCCCATTGAAGCGCTCGGCATCGGGATGGACGTCCAGCCGGGGGATGTGGTGCTGCGCTGCAACTTCGCAACCGTGGATGAGAATGGCATTGTGGTTGATCGCCGGGCAGGCCGTATCCGTGAGGGAACGGAAGCGATCGCGGAAGCGTTTCGGGGCCTCGCGATCGACGGTGTTCAGATCGAATTCCGCCCGGCTACGGAACATCGAGCGGTGCTCATTCTACGCGGCGAGGGCTTGAGCGACCAGATTAGCGATTCGGATCCAAAGGCGCCGAACGACGGCAGTTCGTATCATGAGGTTCTGCCGCTGAACGCGACGGAAGAAGCGGTGAGAACGGCGCGTATACTGAATGCGTTTCTAGCGAAGGCGCACGCGCTGTTATCCGATCATCCGGTGAACGTGGAGCGGGTGGAGCAAGGGCAGCAACCTGCGAACTTCATCCTCACGCGGGGCGCGGGGCAGATGGCTCTGCTCGAGCCGATCACGGAACGGCTGCATCTGACAGGCAGCTGCATTGCCGGTGAAGGCACCGTGCTCGGCGTCGCGAAGCTTGCCGGCTTCACGCCAATCACGGACAGCCGCATGACGGCGAACGTGGATACGGATGTAGCGCTCAAGGCGAAGCTGGCCTTGGAGCAGATCGTGGAGAACGATATGGTGCTCGTGCATCTGAAGGCACCGGATTTGATGGGCCATGACAATAAGCCGCTCGAGAAGGCGAAGGCGATTGAGCAGTTCGACCGGATGGTCGGCCTGATTGCCGAAGGCCTTCCGGAAGATGTCTACCTTGCGCTCGCGGCCGACCATTCGACGCCGTGCGAGATTGGCGAGCATACCGGCGATCCGGTGCCGGTGCTCATCTATGGGCCAAGCATCCGTCGAGATCGTACGGTGCTCTACAATGAGATGGATTGTGCTTACGGCGGGCTCGGGCACGTGACAGGATACCAGTTTGTTCAGACGCTCCACGGGCTAATGGGTCGTGTGAAGAAGCAGGGGAATTAATAGAAGACGGAAGCGTCAGAGAACATCGCGTTCGCTGACGCTTCTTTTTGCTGTAGCCACAGTTACTCTTTTTCATCGAATTAGAGGGGTTGAAACTCCAGTTACTGGAGGTTGTATGCTTGGTTGGAACAAGCAGCAATAACAGGAACAAGGAGGAGTTTTACTTATGAGATCACTTGAAATGGTGACAACAATCTTCAATATTCTATTGCTTGGCTGGATGGTATTCGCGAGGAGCAAGTCGCAGCGCGGGCTGCTCGGTGGGTTCGGTATATCCGTGATTCTCGTGCTGGTACACGCGCTCGTCGAAGGCATGCGGTGGCAGATGATTCCGGTCTATACGATGACGCTCATCCCGATCGTAATCTTAGCCGTACGTCGGGCGTTCACACCCAAAGAGGGGTATAAAAAAGGTACACGTTCCCGTATCCGATTGATCCTCACGACGGTGCTGGCCGCGCTGTACGCGGTTATCGCCATCGCGCTGCCCATTGTACTGCCGATATTCACGTTCGAGAAGCCGACAGGGCCGTATAAGGTCGGTACGATCACTTATGATTGGAAGGATGAACAGCGGGAGGAGACGCTCACGCCCGAACCTGGCGACAAACGCGAGCTGATGGTGCAGATCTGGTATCCAGCCGATGCACAAGCCAAGGGCCGTACGGCCCCTTATCTATCACATGGGGATGTCTTTGCCGAGGGGTACAGCACGATTTTGAACATGCCGAAGGCCTTGTTCACGACATTTGGTTATGTGAAGACGCATGCCATCGAATCCGCGGAACTGTCCGCGTCGGCAACAACCTATCCGGTACTCTTGTTCTCGCATGGATTTAGTGGACACAAGAATCAGAACACCTTCCAGGTGGAGCAGCTCGCCAGCCAAGGCTATATCGTGGTAGGCATCGATCACACCTACAGCAGTACGGCATCGGTGTTTGCGGATGGTCGAGTGGCCCCATATGTGCCGCAAGACATGAACTCGGGTACCTACTTAGATCAAGCTAATGACGGATGGGTTGAGGACGCGAAGTTCGTGCTCGACCAAGTGGAGAAGCTCGCGAAGAACGATCCCGACAACCGGTTCACCGGGCGAATGGATCTGCAGAACGTGGGGATGTTCGGTCATTCCTTCGGCGGAGCGACGAGCACGCAGATGCTGATGACGGATGCGAGGATCAAAGCGGCCGTGAATCTGGATGGCATCTTGTATGGCAAGCAGCGAATTCCAGCTGGAGGTCTGAAGAAGCCGTTCCTCATGATGAGTGCGGACGGATCCCTCGATAGCCTGCAGATGATCCAAGATCCGGCCATGAAGCAGATGATGAAGGACCTGATTGCACGGTATGCGCATGTTGCCGAAGGCGGCAACTACTGGATGAAGCTCAATCATATGACGCATATGGGCTTCACGGATTTGTACCTGTTCTCCCCGCTGTATGAACAGATGGAAGGTGTCGACGCGCGAGGGGCTCACCGCTTGATCAACGCGTATTCTCTGGATTTCTTCAATCATTATTTGAAGCACCAGCCCCTTCAGCTGTTGGAGCAGAACATCGGCGAACATCCGGATTTTACGCTGCAAAAAGGTTAACAACCTTCTGTTTGCTGCTGAAGTCTCCATTGGATGCCCTGATATAATAATTGGCTTCCCTTATACAATTGGTGGTACTGCGGGCTAATGATGGCGCATAACGTGTTGCACCGTTCCAAATGCTTGGTTCGTGTGCTCTCGAAATATTCCGCATAGGATCGGAAGAAGTCTTCACGATCGCTAGGCGCTAACTCCGCTGAATTGGCATACAGCATGGCCATATCCTCTACAATGGATTGGACCACCGTGCTGCCTGCCGTACATTTCTGCTTCCATGCGTGATTCAAGCGATCTTGAATATGCTCCATCTTCTTCCCCCAAGTCGCCGCGTTATAGCGGGGCTGATGCACGATACGAGAGAAGAGCAGCTCGACGCGCTTCAGATCCGCGATGAATTGCGGATCGTTCATGAGCTCTTGCAGTTCCTGCCAGGCGGCCGTCTGCTTGGCCGACGTCTTGGGCTGATGGACGACGAATTTATTGAAATAATATAGAAGAGGGTCTCTCCACTCGTCGGGGATACCCTCGAATAAATGAGCCTCTTCCACTTTGTCTGCGATGAATTGTCTGCGACTCTCGGTATCGATGGTCCGTGCATTCACCAGATCATGGATGTATCGAAGCGAATCGTTCCCGTGCATCTGAGCCTGTCGCAAGACGGATATCATGCTCGCGATCGTATTCGCCTGCGTCTCCAGTGACTCGATCTGCCACGCCAGCGCCTTCTCTACGGTTAATTCCCCTGCAATCAACTGATGGATTTCGTCAATGCCGAAATCCAGATAGCGCAAAGTCGTAATGAGCTCTAATCGCCAGATATCATCTGCCGTATACAGCCGATGACCGCCCTCCGTATACTCGCTTGGCTTGATCAATCCAATCTCATCATAGTAACGGATCGTCTTCACGGTGGATCCCGTCATTCTAGCGACTTCCCCGATCGGATATTTCTTGTTCATATCTTTTCACCCTCTTACGCTTGTCCTTAACAATCATTTCTTATCTGACACAATAACAAACTAATTATCATTAAACAACGAGAACAGACGGAAAGGGATATGCGTATCCATCCCAACCCAGCGAAGTATCGAGAACGCGAATCCGTTTGGACAGGCTCTTGCCAGAAGGGCTGCTGAAAGGGAAATCCCGGATTAACGTGCATCAAACAGATAAAAGCAATGCTCATCACGAGCATTGCTTTACTTAACAATCGCAGTCCTCGATTGCATTATTTGGTGTAGTTATCAAAATAGCCTTGAATAAAGATAATCGGCGTACCTTTATCTCCGCTTCCTGAAGTTAAATCGGACAGCGAACCAATCAGGTCCGTAAGTCTCCGCGGCGTTGTTCCTTGCGCTTCCATCGCCCCGATCAGATCCGATCCTTTATGGTCAATGAATTGAGCAATCGCTTGCTGGAGCTCTTCGCCTCTTAAATCGGCGAAATTGTTGTCCGCCAAATACTTCAATTTGATTTCATTCGGCGTGCCGCTCAGGCCGGAGGTGTAAGCCGGGGATACGACCGGATCCGCAAGCTCCCATATTTGACCCACCGGATCTTTAAATGCGCCGTCTCCGTAGATCATGACTTCAAGATGTTTGCCTGTCTTCTCTTGAAGTATGCGTTGGATATGATCCACGACAGGTTGGCAGTTGCGCGGGAATAGCTTGACGGTATTTTCCGTTGCTTTGTTGGATCCGAGTAAACCGTAAGCCTCATTATAGCCGCTGCCATCTATGGATTCCGACAGGATGTTGTCGAGGCTGTAAACTTTGTCTCCGTCATTCGCTTTCAAGATTTTTTTCGTTCTGAATCGGGTGTGAATATCGCATGTGAGCACATTTTTAGTGTAATCCAAAATGGATTTAGGATTATTAGAGAAGATAACTTCACAATCAACGTCGTACTCTTCAATCAACGATTTATAGTAATCAATATAGTCGGCACCCGTAAATGGATGTTTGTTATGTCCGAAATAACCTCGGAATTGTTCTTCTGTGAGTACGTCCGTCCAAGGATTCACGCCTTTTTCATCCAGCATGTCGATGTCTACCAAGTGATTGCCCACTTCATCCGAGGGGTAGCTGAGCATAAGGACGATTTTTTTAGCCCCTTTTGCAATACCGCGCAGACAGATAGCGAACCGATTCCGGCTTAGGATCGGGAAAATGACGCCGATCGTCGTATCTCCGAATTTCGAACGGATATCTGTAGCAATATGATCAATTGTCGCATAATTGCCTTGAGCCCGAGCGACGATGGACTCCGTTACTGTCACAATGTCCTTGTCGTTGAAATGAAAACCCTCAACTTCTGCCGCTTTTAACACACTATCTACGACGATCTCTTCTATATTGTCCCCTTGGTTGATGATCGGGCATCGAAGACCTCTAACCACTGTTCCAACAACTCTTTCCAATGTTATCACTCCTTATCACTATATTCCATCCTATCTTCTTTAACTATATAGCGATTCAGAACCATAAGTAAAATTAATATATGTAATAGTAAATATAAATGTCAGTAATATTATCTATTAAATTTCTTTTTTATGAATTTGAAAAATGGGTATTGAATATCCCCTTAGGGGAGGTTTTACGCTTGGATTCAGCAAGCTGTTGGAACAGAAAATAAGGAGGTTTTATCGTTATGAGGTCTTTTGAAATGTTGTCTACGATGTTGAATATTCTATTGCTCGGTTGGTTGATCTTCGCTAGGAACAAGTCGCGGCGGGGGCTTATGGTAGGTGCCGGGATTTCAATGCTATTCGTGCTGCTGCATGGGCTTATCGAAGGCATGCGTTGGCAAATGACTCCGGTCTATCTGATATCGCTCATTCCGATTGTCATGTGGGGAGCAAGACATATTACCAAGCCGAAGGAAGTGAACAAAAAGGCGTCGCGCATCCGATTGATTCTGGTGGCGACGCTGGCTGTCCTCTATTCATTCATCGCTGTAGCGCTGCCGCTCCTATTACCGGTATTCACATTTGAGAAGCCGACAGGCCCATACAACATCGGCACCGTATCTTACGCTTGGAAGGACGATCGGAGAGAGGAGCTTCATACGCCCGAACCCGGCGATAAGCGTGAATTAATGGTTCAGATCTGGTATCCGGTGAGTGCTGACGCGAAAGGCAAGCGAGCTCCTTATGTTTCACACCCCGATATTTTTGCAGAGGGATACGGCACGGCGTTGCATATGCCTAAGCTATTATTTACAAGCATCGGTTTCGTCAAGACGCATGCGATCGAAGCGGCCGCGTTATCCGATCAGGAATCGTCCTATCCCGTGCTCATTTTTTCGCATTCGTTGAATGGGACGAAGAACCAGAACACGTTCGAGATCGAACAGTTAGTCAGCCATGGATATATCGTGGTCGGCATCGATCATACGTATCGCAGTACGATATCCGTGTTCCCTGATGGACGTGTCGTCCCATTTGTTCCCCAAGAAAGCAATACGATCGACTATCTAGATCAAATAAACGAAGAATGGGTGGAAGATGCGAAGTTCGTGCTCGACCAAGTCGAGAAGCTCGCGAAGAATGATCCGGATCATCGATTTACGGATCGGATGGATCTAGAACGCATTGGCATGTTCGGTCATTCCTTCGGCGGGGCCACAACAACGCAAATGCTCATGACGGATTCACGAATCAAAGCCGCGATCAATATGGACGGCGGACTCTACGGCAAGCTCCGGATACCGGCAGACGGGCTGAAGAAGCCGTTCCTGATGATGAGCGCAGATGGCACATTGGCAGGGACAACGCATATGAGCGACGAGGAGATCGCTTCCCAAGGCACGACACGGAAAGACCTCGACAAGTTTTTTGAGGATACGTTTGCGCGTCAAGCATCTGTAGCCGTAGGCGGGAACTACTGGATGACCCTGAAGCATATGAAGCATATGGGATTCTCGGACATGTATCTGATTTCCCCGATATTCGAAAAGTCGGAGGGTGTTGACGTGCAGCGCGTCCATCAGTTGATTAACGATTATTCGCTCGATTTCTTTAACCATTACTTGAAGCAACAGCCGGTTAAATTATTGGATCAGACGGTCGGTGACCATCCGGCATTTACATTACAGAAAGGCTGAGGGCAATTTGCCCTCGGCTTTTTGCCGACTACTGCTGCTCGAGCTTCCATTGGATGCCTTGAAGCAATAAGTCGTTGCCTTTCGCGAACAAGCGATATTTGGGGCTTAGGATGGAGCATAGCGCATTGAATCGTTCGATCCGTTCGGTCCTAGGCTGCTGAGAATAAGCGGCGAAGTAGCGGAAAAAATCTTCTTGGCTCGCCGATTGTCCTGCGTTGGCATACAGTAAAGCGGTGTCCTCGACAATCGCTTGGACGTAGGGGCTATCAGCAGCCCGCTTTTGTTTTAGCGCCGTATTGAGCCGGTCGTGAATTTCATCTATTTTCTTGACCCATCTCGCGGCATCATAATGTGGCTGATGGACCATGTTGAAGAATAGAAATTCATCGTTCTTCAAGTCGGCAATAAACTGTGGATCGTTCAGCAGCTCCTGCAATTCCTGCCATGCGACGGTTTGTTGGGCTGATATTTTCGACTGATGGATAATGTGTTTATTAAAGTTATACAGGAACGAGCTTCTCCATTCTGCAGGAATACCCTCCAGCAATTTGGATTCTTCTACAATTTTAAGTATAAATTTATGGCGTTTCTCCGTATTGATAGCCCGTGTGGTCACCAGGTCATGGATATAATACAAGGAATCTGCTTCGTGATCCTTCGCTTGCCGCAAGATAGATAACATATTCGCGAGTGTGCTCATCTGTGACTCGATGGATTCAATCTGCCAGTCCAGTGCTTTTCCTAACGGAACCTCCCCAGAGATCATCTGCTTGATCTCCTCAATCCCGAAATCCAGGTATCGCAGCGTTGTAATCAGCTCCAAGCGCCACAGATCTGAAGCCGTGTACAGCCGATGCCCGCCTTCGGTATATCCCGTCGGCCGAAGCAATCCGATCGTGTCATAATAACGGACGGTTTTAATGGTGGTTCCGGTCATTTTTGCGGCTTCCCCAATCGAATATTTACGCTCCACATGTCATCCCCCCTTTGGTTGCATTATACTACGTCTTTCGCGTGAAGGGGGGATGAAGACATGCAGGTCACGTATTGACGTCGCCGAGTGATCCCGCACCGGTCGGGTGATCGACGATATACAGCCAGCTGCCGTCGGCTTGTTGCCGCACGATCTCGGATGTGTGACCACTAATCTGCAGCGGCTTGCCTTCTGCATCGACCGTGGTGAGGGTGAAGTGCGCGCGCAGCAAAGCGATATTCTCGAACGGTACGCAGTAGATGTTCTTCGACACCATGGTCCCTTGCAGACGGAGCAGATCGGTGAGCGTGTCTCGTCTTGCGGCTTCGTCTCGATCTTGGGCCCCGCTCGGATTAATCAACACCCCGTCCGGCTCGTAGAGCGCCAGCAGATGGTTGATATCGCCTGAATTATAGGCGTTAGCGAATGCGGCGTTCATGTCTTCGGGTCGCAGGACGGGGCTTGGATGAAATAAGTCGTTCATAAGTTCGGATTCTCCTTTATAATACACGTATAAGAGTGATGTTAACGGAATTCTCGCGATGTGATAAGTACGCAGAAAATAATGACTTAGTCATATAAACCTGACTATAGAATGGTGGAGGTAGACATGCCGTATCAGGATGGACAATTCGGCTGCCCGGTCGAGGTAGGCCTTCAAATGGTCAGCGGGAAATGGAAGCCTCGAATTCTCTACGCGCTGCAACAGCGAACGAAGCGCTTCGGCGAGCTTCAGCGGGAGGTTGCTGGCGTATCGAGACATGTGTTGACGACGCAGCTGCGGGAACTAGAAGCGAGCGGGTTGATCCATCGGCAAGTCTATGGTCAGGTGCCGCCGAAGGTGGAATACAGCTTGACCGAACTTGGTAACAGCCTGACCCCGATTCTGGAGCAGATGATCAAGATCGGGGAGCACTACATCTCTACGCACAAAACGGATTCGGCAGTAGACGTATAGCGCGAAGCACCCTTTTTCTAAGGGTGTTTTTTTATATTGCGAAAATGATGTCACAAAACGGCTGGCGCTAATTGTTATATAGGCATAGATACAAAGGAGGTGAGCCTGTGAAGCCAACCATCCCCGGGGAAGTGGAAGAGAGAGCCAAGGCGATTGAAGCGGTCATCGACCGTGTCAAACATGGAGACAAGCAAGCGTATGCATCGATCATTCGGCAGTTCGAACGGCAAATGTATACCTATTGCTACTATATTCTGAGAAATCACGAGGAGACGGAGGACGCGGTACAGGATATTTTTATCCGGGCCTATGAGCATCTGGATCAATATAGCAGACAGGTGTCCTTCTCCGCGTGGCTCTATAAAATGGCCTACAACCACATGATGAATATGAAGAGGAAGCAGGGCCGCTGGTTAAAGCTAGTGAATGCAGTCCAGGAACAGCAGCCGAAGGTGGAGATTTCGCCGAAGGAGTCTGTGATTGAGGAGATGCTGACGTATCTCACACCGGAAGAACGCCATATTCTGCTGCTCAAAGCGGTTGAGCAATACAGCTTTGAAGAGATCGGCAAGATTATGGGTATCAAGCCGGCCACGATCCGCAAGCGATATGAGCGGCTGCGCAGCAAGCTGCTCGAGTACAAGCTTCATAAAGGAGGAAACACCCATGGTACATTTGCCTGAATCAACGAAGGAAATGGATACGATCGAGCAATGGATCCGTGATTCGGACATGCCGCGAGCGAGTATGAGTGATCAGATCATGGATAAGATTGGAGAGAATAGAATGCGTAACAAACATAAATCGAATGTGATGAAAAAAACAGCCATTGCCGTATCTGCGGCGGCTGTACTAGGCGCCGGCATCATCGGAACGGGGTATGTCTCTCCTGTAATGGCCGCGACACTGAAGCAGATTCCGGTCATCGGCAGCCTCTTCTCGGGTACGAATGAGGAGCGGCTTCAGACGGCAATGGAGCAAGGCATTGCGAGCATTCCTAACTTGAGCGTGACACATGACGGCGTGACTCTGAGAGTGACGGAGCTGTTATACGATGGAACCCGTCTGGCTCTGCAAATGGAGCGCACAGGCATAGACATGGCATCGGTCATGATGCCGTATCAAGGGGATGGCGGGAAGAAAGGCTACATGAAGCAACCGACACTCCTCGCGGATGGCAAGGAAATTAAATTCAGTAAGGGCGCTTTCGGTGAAGTGCCGCAGAAAGATAACACCATTCTCGTGGATTTATCCGAAGGGCTGTCTTTGCCAGATCAATTCGAGCTAACTGTTCAAACCGAGGTAACACAGGTGAAAGAGCCGTTTGTCTTCAAGATTCCCGTGAAAATTGACAATCAGACATTAGCTTTGGAACCGAACGCAACGCAATCGAGCGGCGAGTTCAGCTATACGGTCAAGCAATTGGAGCTAACGCCGTTGTCGACGCGATTGGTATTGGATAGTACGGGCGCTGTTCCTGCAGCGCCAGAGCAATCGGGACAATACAGCCCATCGATGATGTATTATGACATTGTTGATGATCAAGGGAACGTGTTGAATCAGAATCAGGTCGATTTTTTCCATCGCCTGCCAGATACTGCGTACCATATCGACCAGTTGTATTCCGGCCTCCGAGCGACACAGAAATCGATTACGATCAAACCTTACACGTTCACGGTGAAGACGTCAGATTGGAGCATCGTCGGTGAGAGCAACGGCAAGCTTGGCGATAAGACCTATATTAAGGATCTGGAATTAACGATTCCCGTTCAGCCCTAATTCAACAAGATTTCATTCAATCGAGAACTCCTTCCTAACGAAGGAGTTCTTGGCGTTTATCGGGAATAGTTAGAGATCAATCATGGCATGGAGGGGCATCCGCATAGGAGTAGAGAAAAGAGTAATATCGCGAATGGAGGAATGTGCGTGGTTCAAAGAGGGCTTATTCTCGCAATTCTAGTGTGTGGAGGCATTCATTTAGCCACCTTGCAGTTAGATGTTGCACTCATACACTGGGTGTTCAAGCTGCTGCCTATGCTGTTGATCCTTGTGTTGGCCGTTCGTTCGAAATCGATGGACCGCACCCGCGCGTATAAGGGCCTCATCGTAGCCGGGTTATTGTTCAGTATGGCGGGCGATACGTTCCTGCTTAATGCAGGGGATCGTTGGTTCATGCTCGGATTAGGGTCTTTTTTCATCGGCCACCTGCTCTACATTGCAGCCATGGTCAGAAGGTGGCAGTATACCTGGCTAGGGCTGCTGTGGATCCTGCCGATCGGCGCTTATTCAGGGTTCGTCGGTTCCCAATTGCATGAAGGCATTATGGGGGATCCTAGCCAGAATGGCTTATGGCTGCCCGTACTCGCCTATGTGTGCGTCATCTCGGTGATGTGCTGGCTCGCGTTGATGAGTCGTAATGCGTATGCAGCGGTCGGGTCAATCCTATTTGTGGCTTCCGACTCGATTCTGGCTTGGAACAAATTTATCGGGTCAGTGCCGGCATCGGGATTTCTCGTTATGCTCACGTATTTCGCAGCACAGGCGCTCATTGCGTGCAGCATTGCGAATGGATTAGCAGGGAAAAAGTCGACAGATGTGCGCGGGATGCGGATGTGAAGCAAGGATCGATGTAACCTTTCGTGTCTAAGTTGGCACTAGGATATAGGACAGAAGAGAGGAGCGGGGTGCGTGCTTCAATACATCGAAGAAGTAAGACAAGGGAACGAGCGAGCCTTCGAACCGATCGTCAGGCATTTCGCAATGATGGCGCACGCGGTCGGCTATGAGAAGCTGCGGGACGTTCAACTTGCGGAGGATGCGGTGCAGGAGGCGTTCACGGAGGCATATCTGCATATCGGCCAGCTGCAGACGCCGGAAGCATTCCCAGGCTGGTTCAAAGCGATCGTCGAACGACAGTGCTACAGGATGCTGCGGGGGAAAAAGCATCCGGTTGTGCCTTACGACGATGCGGCGCAATCGATCGCGTCCACGTTCAGCTTATCCGATTGGATGGAGCGCCGGGAGCTTAAGGAGGCGGTGCGACAATCGATCGCCTCCTTAAGCTCGAATCTGCGGATTGTTGTGCGCTTGTTCTATTTGCAAGGGTACTCGCTCGCTGAAATTTCGGGGTTCCTGGACGTCTCAGTACCGACCTTGAAGAAGAGACTGTTCGACGCCCGCCAGAAGCTGAAGGACGCGCTGCCCGTTGCCGATCTGGTCTCAGTATTCCATCATTTGTACGAAGGGGGAGCAGGCATGCTGCATATTGTGAACGGCGATTTTGTCGCCGAGAAGCTGCGCCAAGGCGTCGTGAAGGGGGACATTCTCGTCTGGCGGGAGGTCTATCCGCACGGCCCGGTCTTTACCGATCCTGTCGCAGGGGATCATCGCGCGCTGCGGGCCGACTATTTAGAGAAGACGATCGGGGTGCCTCGCATCGAATTCGTGCGGGGTAGCGAAGAGCAAGAGCGCACGCTCACCGCATGCGGTCAATATAGAGACATCGTGTTATGGTTCGAGCATGATCTGTTCGATCAGACGATGCTGGTGTACTTGCTGGATTGGTTCGGAAGGCAATCGTTGCCGGAGACGAAGATCCACCTGCTCTGCATCGGGAGTTATCCGGGGATTCCGCTATTCCGCGGGCTTGGTCAGCTATCGACAGCGCAATTGAGCGAGCTCTCGGGTACGTGGAAGATGGTCAGTAAGGACGAACTGGCACTGGGCAGTGCCTTCTGGCAGGCGTACACGTCAGAAGATCCGGAGTCGCTGCAGCAGCTGCTTCGCACAGATACGAGCGCTCTGCCATTCGCAGCGGATGCGTTCATGACGCACCTTGCGCAGTTCCCATCGACATTGGACGGGCTGGGGATCGTGGAACGGGCGACGCTGAAGGTGCTGCAAGAAGGGGAGCATTCCGCCCACGGCCTTTTCAAGCAAGTCGGCGATCAGCTGCATCGGCTTGGCATGGGTGATTTGCAGTATGGCTATATATTGCGCCGCATGGCAGAAGGCTCGCATCCGTTGATTGAGCTTCGAGGCGACAGAGAGATGCAGCGTCCTCCCGGTCAATATTTCTCTTTGCAGAATCAGGATGTCGCGATGACGCCATTCGCTGAGCGCGTATTGCAAGGTGAAGCAGATTGGGTCACTCATAATGGCATCGACGCTTGGTATGGCGGTGTGCATCTGCAAGGGCACCGTCCAGCGTGGCGGTGGGATGCTGTAGAACGGCAAATCGTGCTCGGAGAATAGCAAGAGCGGCAGCTCTGAACAGATATTCTGTTCAGGCTGCCGCTTGTTTGTTACAGATCCGTATGTGCGATGATCCTCGAAATGATCGAATCCCAGTCTTGAGGGTGAAGCTCATGCCCGGTACCTTCCAGCGTCACGAGCACCGCGCCTGGGATTGTGTTCGCCAGAAGAACCCCATGGGCATAAGGGATGATCGGATCTTCCGTGCCATGGATGACCAGCGCCGGGATATTGATCTCTCTTGTTCGCAATAGATATGACTCGCCGCCTGCAGCCATGCCATGGTTGTTCATGCTGTCGAACCGCCGGGATCGACGGAGCTCCTCTTGCGCCAATTGGCGAATTCGATCTTCGTCGAACGGATGCCTTGACCCTGCGAGAACTCGCCATTTGCCGACCGTGAACGAGGTGACTGCCTGTTCGTCGGTCCAGTCGATGGCCCCGGCATTCGCGAAGAACTGCATCACCTTCTCTTCCATTGGCGGAAGCTCGGGCGCGAAGTTCGAGGTTGCGAGGAGTGTGACGGTATGTACGCGCTCGGGATGTCTCAGTGCCAGAATCTGCGTCAGCATGCCGCCCATGGACATGCCGACGATGTGGGCGCGAGCGATGCCGTAGGCATCTAAGATACGAATTGCATCATCCGCCAAATCTTCGAACGTATATCCAGGTTGGCCCAGCTCGTAAGCGGTGGAACGTCCAACATCCCGGTGATCGTAACGTATCACGTATCGCCCTGCATCCGCTAAGCGCTGACAGAAGCCGTCCTCCCACCACACCATCGAGGATTGCGCCCCCATGACCAGCAGAATCGCTGGATGTGAGGCATTTCCGAAGCTTTCGGTATATAATTCAATGTCATTGAATTGTAATAGTTGTTCGCTCATTGCGAGATTCCCCCATTCGATATCCAATTAAAAAAACAAAGGCCGGCAGCCTGTGTCTATCGTCATCGAAGAAATAAGCGATTCGTAAGGAACCTTCAGGTGTCCGCTCGAGAAGAAGCTTAACGATATCATGGGACAATACGCCACAGATCGTTATTATCACCGAGCGAGATCGCAAGGTTCATTCATCATCAATCACCGATCTAGGTTACCCAGTAGGCAGACCATTCTCCGATTACAATATACACAATATAGCTGTTAGCCGCTATTCCATTCATTGTGCACAAGAAAATCGAAAAATTAGTTAGCCACACGTAACCCTCCATTGTGTTCAAGTGAGTCCATCCTACCATAGGAAAATTTTTACTGTCAATCTTATGTTTTCTGCTTGCAATTTTCAGCACGAACGATTACATTGTAATTAGCTAACCTAACTAGTTGTGCGGAAAGGTGATTGGATGAGTAGATCAAAGAAAGAGTTAACGACAGACCATTTGCCCAAATTAGGCGTGACGCCGTATGTTGAATTGATGGACAGCACGGCGACGAGCGAGACGAATCGCCAATCTGCGTCGCTAGGACTGCTGATGATGTGGCTCGGGGATCATATTTTGGATGCGATGGACTTGGATCTCGCACCGTTCGGTATTACTGAGAGTAAACTGGACCTCCTGCTACTCTTGACGCTGCATGAGAATAGAGAACGCGTGACGCCTTCAGCCTTGGCAGATCGGCTTGGAATTCGGCGCGCTTCCGTTACAACCATGCTCGACTGGCTCGAGAAGAGGAACTGGGTGCTGCGCGAGCCTAGCGCGGGGGATGGACGCATGCTGCATGTCAAGATTACGGCGGAAGGACGCGCACTGATTGATCAAGTCCTGCCGATCTTCTGGGCCGCTTGTGCATCGTTCATGGCCGATTTGGAGCCGGAAGAGCAGCGCGTGCTCGAGAAGATTTTGTTGAAATTAAATCGTTCGATGGAGAATCGACTGGGGGTGGGAAGGTAATTTTTTTTGCGCATGTAGTTAGGTTAGCTAACTAGTTATAAGACAGATGATGAAAGAGGTGCGTTATGGCACAGGTTATTCAAGCATCAACTCGAAAACGAAATTATTCATTGATGACGATGGTCCTCTGTTGGGCAGGGATGGCGGTCATGTCCAGTTTGTACGTGACCTTGCCGCTGATCTCGCTATTCTCTGATCGATACAGCATTACGTTGACGCAAGCGGCTTCAGCGGGAAGCATCTTCTCGCTGGGGTTCGCGATCGGATGTCTGATTTATGGGGCATTGTCAGACAAATATGGGCGTAAGAAAGTCATTTTTATCGGACTTATTGTACTGGCCATCATCTCTCTCCTGCTCGGCATGGCGGATCATTTCGCTTGGATTCTTATTCTCAGAGGCCTGCAGGGGGCTGCGGCCGCAACCTTCTCACCGGTTGCCCTTGCTTACGCGGTAGAGATGTTCCCTGCAGAGAAGCGGGTGACGACCATCGGCTTTATTAGTACAGGATTTCTGGTTGCGGGCATTGTTGGTCAGGTCATCAGCAGCTTGATGAGTCAGGCGTATGGCTGGCATGCCGTATTTTATCTGCTGGCTGTGGTGTATGCCGTCACTTCGCTGCTTGTTGTGTTGTTCTTGCCGAAAGGCGAGATTCAGCAGGCTCATGCGAATATATGGGCGCCGTTGAAGCAGATCGGCAAGGTGTTCACACAGAAAAATCTCGTGTTGGGTTATCTGGTTGCGTTGGTTCTGCTTATGTCCTTCGTCAGCATGTATACGGTTTTGGGCAATTACTTGAGTGGGCCGGATTTTGGTCTAAGCAAACAAGAAATTCTCTACGTTCGTCTGGCCGGTGTGCTGGGCATGATCATCTCTCCGTTCGCAGGGAAACTCGCGAGCAGGATCGGAGTGCGTTCGGTATTGCGTGGGGGGCTCTTGCTAGCGGTGATCGGGCTGGCATCGTTAGGGATGATCGCTAGTCTGCCCGTGGTCGTCCTCATGAGTGTCATTTTCGTTGCAGGTATTGCATTGTCTGTTCCATCCTTGGTGTCCCTGATTGGTCAGTTGGGTGGAAAATCGCGAGGGATTGCAGTTTCAGTCTATACGTTTATTCTGTTCGCAGGCACAAGTCTCGGCCCGATTCTATCCATTTATTTGATGAAAATTAGCAGTTACCTCATGACGTTCATTTTGTTGGCACTTGTGCTGGGTATTGGGTTATTGGCGGCATGTCTGATTCGTCAGGAGACAGCTGAGGTGACAGCAGGAGGGAAATAAGAGGTTGTGAAAAGGAGCTAAAATCGAATATGCAAGCCGAGGAAATGGTGCATTTCAAACTTAGGATCGTCTTCAGTCGGAAGGCGGTCTTTTCTTTTGAGTTTTTCATGCTTCATATGACATAATTCGACAAAAATCAGATGCTAAGGTTGCTATAATAGTCTCATTGTACATATATCTATTTACCTATGTGCTAATCATTGGGGTCAGGAGTGGTGTGTAGCATGAAGAAATGGTCAGGAATGATTTTAGGTGTATTGCTGGCAGTTAATTTGTCTTTTTCAAGCTCTTCATTTGCGGAAGAGGGAACGAAGTTCACAGATGTTAGCGGTACATTCTGGGCGCAGGATGAAATTAATAGCATGGCTCAGTTAGGGCTTGTGAAAGGTTATGCTGATAATACGTTTAAACCGAATAATACTGTGACTCGTGAGGAGTTTGCAGCAATTATTACGCGTGCGTTTTATTTAGATTTGCCGGATGAGAGTAAACCTGAGACTTTCGTTGATGTTACCAAATCAAGATGGTCATATACAGCTGTAGAGGCGTCTAAAGAGTTTATTACAGGGTATTATCCACCCTCGGGTAAAGCTTTCTTCGACCCGACAGGGAAAGCGACTCGGGAAGATGTGGCTGTCGCGCTTGTAAAGACGATGGGTTATCAACCAGATGAACTGAAGGATAAGAATATTCTTAATCAGTTTTACGACGAAGACGATATTTCCCCAAATATGCGCACATATGTGGCTCTAGCTGTAGAGAAAAAGTTGATAAATGGATACAAAACGGGAACATTTAAACCGGCGCAAGCAGTTACGCGTGCAGAGTCAGCAGCTCTACTGTATCGTGTGATCAAGGGAGCGGCGGCAGATAGTCAGCAGGCATTAACATTGAATGTTGAAGTTCCAGAGACAGTATCGTCACCGACATTTTATATTACCGGTGACGTAACCAAAGGCGCCGAAGTATTCATCAATAACCAGAAGGCAGAAGTCGATCAAGGCCAATTCCGTGTTGGGTTCCGGTTGAAAGAGGAAGGGAGCTACAAATACACGGTGTCCGCAAGATTGCCTGGCGGAAAAACACAATCCGTGACAAAGACGGTTAAGTTTGAGAAAGGAGCACCAACACTAGAAGTAAAAGGTGTACCCGAGAAAACAGATAAACAATCCATTACCGTGTCTTGGACGGTAAAGGATGAGAATGATTCATCTCCTGTCGTATTCTTAAACGATGAGAAGCAGTTCGGATCATCAGCAACAGTTAAACTCAAGGATGGAGACAACGAAATTACGGTGGTTGTTCAGAATAGCTTTGGCAAATCGGCCAAAGTCGTTAAACGTGTTGTTTTCCAAGGTAATGGTCCTGTATTGAATGTTTTGGACGTTCCGGCGACTACAGATAAAGAGACATTGAAACTAAATTGGACAGTCCAGGACAAGAACGATAGTTCTCCGAAGGTGTATCTGAACGGAGAGCAACAGTTCGGTACAAGTACGACATTTACGCTTAAAGAAGGTACAAATACACTATTATTCAAAGCGGTTAATAGCATGGGCAAAACAACAGAAGTGACGAAAACAGTCGTATTGACGGGAGGGGCTCCTGTACTGACAGTAGACACATTACCGGAGTCGACCGTTAATAATTCTATTAAAGTCAGTTGGAATGTTAAAGATCAGAACGATAGCTCTCCCAAAGTATATGTAAATGATGAACAGGCCTATGGCAGCAGTATGAGCGTGTCACTTAAGCCGGGGATTAATAAAATTACGATTAGAGCAGTAAATAAACTCGGAAAGGTCGCTGAAGTGACGAAAGAAGTTAACTTTACGAACAATGGCCCGACCTTAACATTGGCTGATATTCCTCAGACAACAGGCAAAAAATCATTGCGCATTAGTTGGACTGTATCAGATACTAATGATAGTTCTCCTAGAGTATATGTGAATGATGAGCAGAGCTATGGTACAAGCACAACCATATCATTAACGCCAGGTTCGAATACGATCAAGATCAGAGCGGTGAATAATCTCGGTAAAGCAACGGAGGAGATGCGCACAGTTGTATTTGAACCGCAAGGTCCGAGTTTGGTTCTAGGATATATACCTGAAACAACAACATCACAGACAATTACGCTTTCTTGGACGGTTAGCGATGAGAACGACGATTCGCCGAAATTATACGTGAATGATAAAATCGTATACTACAGCACTAGTATGGATGTGACGCTGACTCCTGGGGTGAATACGTTCAAAATCGTTGCCAGCAACAAGCTTGGAAAAACTACGGAAGCGATTTGTACGGTCAATTATACGCCAGTTCAACAGTAATAAGGAAGGACCGGGGCAGTGACGCTGCTCCGGTTTTTTAACATTATATGAAAGCGAAGTGATATCATGCATACCTATACACTTGTCCATAAGGATAACCTCACGGACAACGAATTGTCCCAAATTCTCCGCGTCTGGGAAGGATCGGTTCGAGCAACGCACCACTTCCTGAAGGAAGAAGACATTGTATCACTCATTCCACTCGTGCGTGAGGGGGTCCCTCATGTGGAGCATCTGATATGTCTTGTGGATGAACAGCAGGAGATTCAAGCCTTCATGGGCATTCATGGCGATAAAATTGAAATGCTGTTCGTATCGCCGGACCTGCGCGGGAAAGGCATGGGTAGGAAGCTCGTGACGTATGCACTGGAGGAAATGAACGTGCAATACGTGGATGTGAATGAACAGAATCCGCAAGCTGTAGGATTCTATGAACACGTCGGATTTGAAGTTTACGAACGTTCAGAGCTCGACGATCAGGGGAATCCTTTCCCAATCTTGCGGATGACAAAGGCTCGCGCTGCGCATTAAGCAGTGGCGAGCCTTTCGCTTGCTGAGGGATTATCGATCCAATGTCAGCGGGAGAAATGCGTACTCCTCTTGGCGCAGAATCTC
The DNA here is from genome assembly GCF_009363075.1 of Paenibacillus guangzhouensis. Classification (NCBI taxonomy): domain Bacteria; kingdom Bacillati; phylum Bacillota; class Bacilli; order Caryophanales; family Paenibacillaceae; genus Paenibacillus; species Paenibacillus guangzhouensis. Next base: position 5,627,723 of record NZ_CP045293.1, read on the forward strand.
GCCTTGGCGTACGGGGATCGGTTGCTTGAACAGCGGTCCATCGAGAACGGTGGTGTGGAATTCCCCGCCTTCACCGCAAGGGTCGATCCCTCGTGCTACGAGCTCCTTCACATAATCGAGCGTGAGTACGCGTCCTAGATCGTCTTCAGTCATGCCGAGCTTGCAATTGACCGTCACGATGATCGTGACGAAGCCGAGCTGGATGAATGTCTCGACCGCTTCGCGGTGATCCATCTCCCATAGCGGCATGCCCAGCTTCATGCCGGCATTTTGCGTGACTTTGTCATGCCAGCAACCATGCTCCGGCATGTCCAGATCACCGGTGACAAGCGCCTCGGCGCCATGCTGCTTCGCTGTTGCTAGCAGTTCCATGTAGTGCGCTTCATAGTCAGCCCAGCTGGAGGCTGCCGTAAATACCGGGAGACCAATTGCATCAGCCTGCGCTTGAATAACTTCCGGCGGCATCCCATGGGATCGCGAACGCTCCCCCTTTTCCTCCAGCATGACGATTAATCCAATGGCTTCTCCGACCTGCATCGCTTGGTGCAGCGCCAGGACGCTATCTTTCCCTCCGCTAAAAGATGCGATGAATTTACGTCCATTCGCGCCTGTTTTCCACTCTGTGGCTTTCGTCATACGTATCGTTCTCCTTCTATCGTCTCAGACTTCTATTCTATCATTGTACTTGATTTATTTTGAATTGCGAGTTGGATATAATGAATGCATATGGAAGGATGACTACCGTAGCGGAATATGACTTAGGAGATGAATGTTGATGTCCAAATCTATCGTAGAGAAGTTGAATTTACATAAATTCGAGCAGACAGCGGTCTTGTATAAGCCGGAAAGAAGTGACTATTTATCGGAATTGGCAGGGTATGATACGTCGCTAACGGAGGGTGCCGCCTATGACCTTATTTTCGCCTTCGTGCTGGATATGGCGTCCTTGCGAACCTTGGTACACCGCGTCATTGAGCAGCGGCATCTGAAGCCGGGCGGTTATCTGTTCGCGGCATATCCGAAGAAGGGCAATAAGGTATATCCGACGTTCATTCATCGGGATGAGCTGTTAGATGGGCTAGGTAGTGACGAGAACGGCTATGTTGGGACAAGCTCCATTAAATTCGCGCGGATGGTGGGCCTCGATGATGTATTTACCGTTGTCGGGTTCAAAGAGGATGCGAAGGGCAAGGTCAAGGCAGATCAGCCTTCTACGAAACCAAGCCAACGCGTAGACGATTACATTGCCTTGATCCCGGAGATCGAGCAGGATCTCGCGGATACGCCGGAGCTGCTCGCCGTGTATCAAGGGCTGACGCCAGGATACCGCAAGGATTGGGCGCGTTACGTCTACAGCGCGAAGCAGGACGAGACGAAGGCAGCACGTCGCGAGGAGATGAAGATGATTCTTCAGGCGGGGTACAAGAGCCGCGAGCTGTATCGCAAAGACCAATCCAAATAATGCGCACACGAAAAAGATCACGCTCCTAGGAGGTGATCTTTTCATTTCTTTCTTTTCTATGGCTTAGATCGCGAACCAATAGACGTATTGCTTGCGAAGGAAGGTAAACCCGGCCTTCGAGGCGGTTCGCCATGAGCCGGTATTCGATTCCATGCAATTCCAATGTGCGATCAAGCCTCTACGTGCACAGGCCTCTGCATAATGAAGCGTCAGTTGATGAGCCAGTCCTTGGCGCTGATGAACCGCTGCCGTCTCAATATCAATCGGGAGCAGTTGATTGTAATACGACGTACCCATAATAACGGCGACAACCTCATCTCCGTGTAACGCGGCATAGGCTAGTCCTTTGCTTAGGAACGCTTCGTCGGATCCCCATGATCCCAAGATTCGCTTGCGAATCATCTCGCTATTCTTGCATTGCCCCGTCTTGATCCTTTTCAGAAATACCTCATCAATACCGTGGATCGCATATGCTCCGTGAATTGTCGGCCGTTCCTCACTGAAAATTGTAGACCTTTGGTAAGTGTGCTCATATTCCCGATCAATGGACTTATCCGAGAATAGCGCAAGCATCGCTGCTTCGGTCTCAGGATCGGCAACGGAGAATTCGAAGTAAAACTGCCCACGTGCCTTGAGCCAAGGGAACAATTCAGTCTAAGAACGCTCTGAATCGCAGATAGGTTTCCTGTTCTTCAGGTCTGCCTAGTGTACAGAAGCCTCCTACAGCGGATGAATACACCACGGCAAGGGTGGGCTGTTCAAGATCATTCACCCATATATCGCCCTTGCATTCTCCGGCGACAATGCCTGAGAAGCTAGGGGTCTCGTCACTTACAATGGCTCCGATTTGTGCTGCGTCCAGCCTGTCTACACGGATCATTTCGTTCACAACTCCTTAGGCGATTATGAACCCATTATAAGGGATGATGAAGTCGCTTGACAGCAGGTAGCGCAATTCAGTCGGATTCGACGGGGAATCCTGTTAGAATACGCGTCTCGCGGTGACGAACCGCTTCTTCCATTGTCCTTCGAACGCTTCGAAGTGTACGCCTTTTTCCTTCGAGTACGTATGCAGAATTTGATTGTTCCCGGCATAGATCGCCACGTGGCCGATGTCAAGCTTACGCGCAGTGAAGAAGAGCAAGTCGCCTACACGGAGATCGTCGAGCTTGACTTCTTTGCCGACTTTAGCTTGATCATACGACACGCGAGGGAGCTCGATCGACAACGTATCCCCGAATACACGCTTCACAAAAGAAGAGCAGTCGAACGTCTTCGTCTGGTCGCTTGTAGCGCCGAACTCGTACGGTGTGCCTAGATATTTCGAGCCGGCTGCGATTAACTCGCTGCCTTGCTTCTGAATTAAGGCAGGGCTGGAGTAATCGGTATATTTGGGTTTGGCTGATATGTACCCGGTTTGATTATTCTTCGTCTGAACTTCTAGCCAAAGCGCATTTACCTCACGGATGACATGGACTTTCTCTCCGACAGGCAGCAGGCCTAGTGAATTGGTATCATTCTGAGAATCTGGCGTCGTTCGAAGATTAACACCTTGCGCGATCGAAGTCTCATATTCGACGGGAGAGGTGATCCAGATGGATTTGGTGTTTGGCTCCCACTTGACGGTGCTACCAAGCGCCTCGCTCACGAATCGCAGCGGAACTAAGGAGAACCCGTTCGTAATCTGACCTGGAACCGATAGGAGTAGGGTCTGGCCATCCAGAAGGGCTGTTGTATCTCCGAGCCTATAAGTAAGGGTCGTGCTTCCTTTCGTTGCTGTTACGGTCTTGCTGGCATCATTCCAGGATAGCTTGGCACCTTGCGCTTCGAATATCCCGCGTATGGGTACCAAGGTTGAGCCATTGACGACGACTGGAGGCGTCTCCGATTGGAGCTGGCGACCATCCATGAACATGGATATAGGCTGCGCTGTCGCTTGTTCCAGCTGTGCCGCTGCTGCTTGCGCAGGAGCTGAAAAGAGCATCGATGCGGCTAGCAGTAAGAGGAGTGTATGTGGTTTCTTCTTCATGTTGTCATCACCTTGTTGATAGATTTGTACTCTATCATTGGACGACATTTAGACGAATTGGTTATGTGGTAAATATTGCAACCGATTGTTCGGGTTAGTGATGCGCGAGGATGTTGATGAGTTTGCCGAAGGGGTCTCGAACATAGAAGCGGCGTACACCCCAAGGTTCGTCCGCGGGACCATATTCGATCTGGAACCCGGATTCCTTCATGCGCACGTACGCTTCATCGACATCATCCACTTCAATGGACAGATCCGGGGTTGTCGTATTGGAGCCGCCTTGTGATGCAAAGCTGATCTGGATTCCCATCTCATCCGGCGATCCATACGTGGCAATCCAGCCGTGATCCATGAGGAGTTCAAGCCCGAGTATATCGTGGTAGAAGGATTTGGCGAGCGTAATGTCTGCTGTGGCAAAATTGGTAACAATTCGGCGGACCTTCATAGGAATCTCCTCCAGTGAATCGTAATTTTCCATAGTATACCAGAAGATAGTGTCCATACGACAGCGTTCTAGTGTTGCGAAATCCTGGCAAGATATAGAATAATAGATCACATATATCAATGCGTAGGGAAATGGAGACTGGAGACATGATTCGCAAGTTATCGCAGGAAGAGCTGGATACGCTATTGTACACGATAGAGAGAGAACAGCATTTTCTTTATTATTCTTATCTAACGAATCGCAGACAGCACACTGTTCATTATGGGCAGTTCACAGATGGAGGCGAGCTGCTTGGAGTTTTGGCATCCTTTACGGGATTACCATTCAACGCCTTTGCCGTATACGCTGTGCAGGAGTCCTTTCGAATGCAATCGATGTTGCCCTTCATGCAGCAGGAGCTTCAATTGCCAGAGGATGCCGTCGGCAACTTTATCCTCACGGAGGAGGAGATAGGGCTGCTCGCTCCTCAGCTCACTTTCGTTAGGCCTCCAAAGCCGCTGCTGCTTATGAAGCATACCGATAGCGAAGCGATACCGTCGGAGGATCAACGCGTTATACGACTTGGAGCAGGTGACTATGAGCGAATCGAGTCGAGGCTAGCAGCGCTGAACACGATGGCTTTCTCGCGTGAAGAGCTGAAGTACCCATTCTTTGGCGTCATGGATGAGCAGGAATTGGTCGCTGTGGGCGGGTACCACGTCTACACCGGGGATTATATCGAGCTCGGGAATATCGGTACGGACGTCTCGAAGCGAAGACAGGGGCTGGGCAGACGGATCTGTACCGAGCTGACAAGGCAGGGAAGAGCCATCTCGCCGCATGTGTATTTGAATGTGCTGGAGGACAATGCCGCCGCGATTCAGCTCTATCGCTCGCTTGGGTATGAAGTAGTCTGCAAGCAGTATATTACTGAATTTGTTATGTGATGGAGGACAAATAACTAGAGCCAATCATGATGATCGGCACCTCTCATCATTTACAGATTATATTCCCTTATTATGGGGTTTTATCATAGGCCTAATCATGCGTATCGTAGAAACGCGACATATACGACGCTAATCCCCACCAAAAAACACCCCTTAGATTGTCTAAGGGGTGCGCTTTATAGGGCTGTGCTATTTATTTTTGTAACCCATAAATGTTGTAGAGTTCATCGACCATCAGGTTCGCCGCGCGAACGCCTCCTGCCGTGTTGAAGATCGCATCATCGACTTTGAATGCTTTCTTGTTCTTCACGACATTCAGGTTCTGCCACAATGGGTCTTTCATGAATTCTTCCGCTTGTTTGTTCCCTTTGTTGTCACCTGTCTCATACGTGAAGTAGAGCATCATATCGGCATCGACTTCCGGGATACGTTCTTTTGTAATTTCCTCTACGAAAGTATCCTTGTAGTTCGTTTCTGGACGCGCAATTCCGATTTGTTTGAAAATGATGCCTGTGAACGTATCGGAGAGGTAAATCCGTGTTTTGCCGCCCATGAAGCGTACAACCGATACTTTCTCTTTCAGCTTATCGCCAGCTTTGGCTTTGAAATCGTCGATTTTCTTATCGAAATCCGCCAGCACTTGCTCGCCTTCGGCTTTTTTGCCTAATGCTTCGGCATATAAGGAGAAGTTCGCCTTCCATTCGCCGCGAAGCGTCTCGGAGAATACGGTTGGCGCGATCGCGCTTAGCTGTTGGTAGACTTTCTCTTGGCGCATTTTATTGCCCAGGATCAGGTCTGGTTTGAGGCTTGCGATCATTTCGATGTTCGGCTGGGATTCTTCCCCGAGTACCGTGACGCCTTCCATGTCGGCTTTGATGTGATCATACCAAGGGTCGCCTGTAAAAGATTTCACCGCACCCACTGGCTTGATACCGAGCGCTAGTACGGCTTCGGTTCCTTCGTTCGTAAGTACCACGATACGTTTCGGTGTTCCCTTAATCGTCGTCTCGCCCATGGCATGCTTAATTGTATATGATGTTGTGTCCGCTGCTTGCGCCTTGTCTTCCGCAGCCTTCGACTCGGAGCCAGATTGGCCGCCGCAAGCGGTAAGCACGAGAATTACTGCGCATAATAGGACAAACATTTTGGTTAACTGAGAAGTATGGCGTTTGGCACGCATAATGATATATCCCCCTAATATCTTTAATTGATAATGATTATCATAGGGGAAGGTAAGGAGGGTGTCAACAATTAATTGAAAATGATTCTCAAAACAATTGACAGCGCTGACTCGGTCTCCTACAATTTAACTTGGATTAAAGCGCTAGAGTCTCGAATAAGCATAGGCAGACGGAGTCGATCATAATGAATAGAGGAATTTTGACCACCCCTTATAAAATAGCAGGACTGTTCGTCTTAGTAGGACTCGTTGCTGTGGCGATGATTTGCAGTGTATTGTTCGGCGTAACGCAAATTTCGTTCCACACGGTGATCGAGTCTTATACAGCATTTAACGGCTCGAATGAGCATCTCATTATTCAGAATACTCGGGTGCCCCGGGCGCTCATTGCGGCTTCGGTCGGCGCTGCGCTTGCGGTTGCGGGCGCCTACATGCAAGGTCTGACACGAAACCCCTTGGCTTCGCCAAGTATTCTTGGGGTCAATTCGGGTGCAGCCTTTTTTATTATTGCGACCTATGCAATATTCTCGGACATCTCGTTGAATGTGCTGACGTGGGTAGCATTCTTGGGCGCTGCGGTTGCAGTCGTCATCGTCTATATTCTAGGTTCCCTCGGCAGGGACGGCATGACGCCGATTAAGATTACGCTCGCAGGCTCAGCGATGACGGCCTTCTTCGCCTCTTTAACGCAAGGCATTCAATTAACGAGCGGCAAGGCGTTCGAGCAGACGTTGTTCTGGTTGGTCGGTTCGGTCGCAGACCGTGATCTGAATATGCTGACGGCTGTATTTCCTTATATGGCGATCGGCCTCATATTGGCGTTGTTCATGGCGGGACAGATGAATGTGCTCAGCATGGGTGAGGATGTCGCGATTGGTCTTGGCCAACGTACGGCGGTCATTAAGGTGATAGCGGTCATCATTATTCTGCTGCTGGCAGGGGGATCTGTTGCGGTTGCGGGACCGATTGCTTTCGTAGGGATTATTATTCCTCATATTTCTCGCTATTTTGTGGGAACCGATTATAAATGGGTGATTCCATATAGTATATTTTTGGGCGCACTCCTTCTGTTGGTGGGAGACATTGGCTCTAGATTTATTGTGATGCCGAAGGAAGTGCCTGTCGGTGTCATGACCGCGATCGTCGGCGTTCCTTTCTTTGTGTACATTGCGCGCAGAGGAGTGGATGCGAAATGAAGAAGTTCATCACGGTTCGAGGTCCGTTCTATTCTTTTCTTATGAGCCGCAAAGTATTAGCGGTAAGCACGTTATTGTTCTTCGTGATGCTGGCTGTCATTGTCTTAAGTGTTGGGATGGGATCTGTGCGAATCGGTGTTATGGATACGATCTCGGCCCTTTTCGGACAGGCGAAGGATAGCTCCCATCAGGTTATTATCGTCAATCTGCGCCTGCCGCGAATCGTTGTGGCGATGCTCGTCGGCGCTGCGCTAGCGGTATCTGGGGCCATTCTGCAAGGCATGATCCGCAATCCGCTTGCATCACCCGATATTATCGGTATTTCGGGCGGAGCAACGCTGGGTGCGGTCATCTATTTCTATTTCTTCGCGGAGACGACAAGCATTCATATGCTGCCGATTGGCGCCGTTCTCGGTGCGTTTATCTCTACATTTGTTATCTATTTGATGGCTTGGAAAAAAGGGGTGTCCCCGCTAAAGCTGGTATTGATCGGCATCGGAATGAATGCGGCATTTACGTCGATTACGTACATGCTCTTAATCTCGGCGCCGTTCGTGCTGGCACAGAAATCATTGACGTTCATGACGGGAAGCATCTACGGCACCTCTTGGCAGAATGACGTGCTGCCGCTGCTGCCTTGGGTTCTGATCTTGATGCCGGCAGCGATGCTACATGCACGGCATGTTAATGTGCAGGAGCTCGGTGATGATGTCGCCGCAGGGGTCGGGAGTTCGGTTCAGAAGCATCGACTGGTGCTGCTGATTCTCGCCGTTGGCCTTGCAGGCGCTGCTGTTGCCATTGGCGGAGCGATCGCCTTCATCGGTCTGATGGCGCCGCATATTGCGCGCCGGCTCGTCGGACCTGCCTTCGGTGGGGTACTCCCGGTATCGGCCTTGATCGGTGCGCTGCTGCTGCTGCTCGCCGATTTCGTCGGCAGAACGATGTTCATCCCGCTTGATATTCCGGCAGGTGTATTCACCGCGATTATCGGTGCGCCGTTCTTCGTCTACTTACTTTATCGTCATCGCAAATCATAAATGTATACATCGAGGGGGGTTCGACCTATGATCGCTATGGAAACGAAGGATCTGAGTCTTGCGTATGGTGAGGCGATAATATTTAACGAATTGAATTTTGCCATTCCGAAAGGCGAGATCACGGTCTTCGTCGGCAGCAACGGCTGCGGGAAGTCAACGCTGCTGCGCTCCCTCGCTCGTCTAATAAAACCGAAAGACGGGGCGGTCCTGTTAGACGGCAGTGAGATTGCCAAACTGTCCACGAAGGAAGTGGCAAGGCGTCTAGCGATCCTGCCTCAAGGCCCGATTGCCCCGGAAGGGCTGACGGTGCTGCAGCTGGTCAAGCAAGGGAGATACCCGTATCAATCCTGGCTGCGTCAATGGTCACAGGAAGATGAGGATATGGTAAGGCAGGCGCTGGATGCGACAAGTATGACGCCATTCGCGGAGCGGACGGTAGATTCTTTATCCGGGGGACAACGGCAGAGAGCATGGATTGCGCTTACCTTGGCACAGGGGACGGATACCATTTTGCTGGACGAACCTACGACCTATTTGGATTTGACGCATCAGATTGATGTCTTGGATTTACTGTACGAATTGAATGAACGCGAGCACCGTACCATCATTATGGTGCTGCATGATATTAATCTGGCCTGTCGCTATGCGCACCATATGGTCGCAATTAAGGATAATCGGATTTGGGCAGCCGGCAAGCCGGAGGAGATCGTGAATGCCGATCTGATGTCCTCGGTATTCGGCATGGAATGTGTGATATCGCAGGATCCGCTATTCGGCACACCGATGGTAATCCCGCATGGGCGAGGACGCAAACCTTTGGAAGTATAGAAGAGTAGATGGCCTTTCACGGTGAAATGGACTGTGAAGGGTCATTTTTTATTTGTGAAGAGATCATAAAGCGATTGAAGAAACCATAGTGGAATAATATACTAATTGTGCCATTTGGTGCTCGTGATTCTAGACTAAGGATGAGGTGATCCCTGTTTTGCAAAAAACAAAAACGTTTCTCGTGTTTTTATGCGCCATTCTAATTGTCCTTTATACGGTAATTCAGTATGGATTCTTCGATGTCAAGTTCGCAGGATTGGTGCAGTTCAAGCTCCAGAACCCAGATTTCCATGTGACGCCCTGGGTCTATTTCTTGTATGCCCACATCGTGACAGGGGCGCTAGCGCTGCTGATTGGTCCTTTCCAGATCTTCCGTAAGCAGCGGGACGTGAAGTCTCGCAACCTGCACCGCCGCCTCGGGATGGTGTATGTCATTTCGATTTTCATAAGCGGGATCGTTAATATTTATCTGTCCTTGTATGCCACGGCGGGTTGGGTTGCGCAGGTTGGGTTCATTGGGCTCGATCTCGCCTGGATGATGACGACGTATATGGCTGTCGCGAAGATTATGCGGCAAGACATTGCTGCCCATCGGAATTGGATGCTCCGCAGCTATGCGCTCACATTTGCTGCAGTGATGCTGCGGATATACTTAGGGCCGCTAAGTCTCGCCTTCGGGGATTTCGAGCTTGCTTATCGTGTTACCGCATGGCTGTGCTGGGTGCCGAACTTGATCATCATCGAGATGGTCATTCGGAAGCGAACGTTAAGGAATGAGTAAGATTCGTCCGCTAATCTTCCGCTGCTCGAACGTCTTATGAGCCTGGGCTGCGTCCGCGAGCGGGTAGATGCGGTCAATTTTGACGGATACCTGGCCTTGCTGAACCCATCTGACGAAATGCTCTGCATAATCGTGCCACGCATCTCTGAAGTATAGGAGCGAGAATCGATTAATGTAGAGCGAGCCCTTCTCCTGCAGAGTCATCAGATCGAGCGGAGGAACGAAGCCGCTCGCTTGCCCGAAGAGCTCCAGATATCCGCGTGGGGCCAGACTGTCGAGGCTTCCTTCGAACGTATCCTTACCTACGCCGTCGTAGACGACATTCACGCCACGGCCTTCTGCGATCCGACGCGCTTCCTTCGCAAAATCCGCCTGTGTCGAGATAATAACCTCATCAGCCCCTGCCTCTCTGACGGCTTGAGCCTTTTCTTCGGTCGACACGACCGCAATAACGCGGCCTCCGCGAATTTTGGCCATCTGTACGAGGAAGAGTCCGACACCGCCCGCCGCAGCATGCACTAGGCACCAGTCACCTGGCTTAATGGGGTACGCCTCATGTGTTAAGGCATAGGCCATGAAGCCTTGAACCAGCCCGGCTGTCGCTTGCTCCAGCGTTAGCTCTTCCGGAACAGGAATAAGGTGATTGGCAGGCGCTAGGACATGCGTCGCGTAAGTTCCGCCTCCACCTCCACAGATGACACGATCTCCTATTTTTACGCGCGTATCGTCTGATCCGAGCGCTTCCACAATGCCCACACACTGGCTTCCGATCGTAGCAGGGAGGTTGTCGTTCAGGCCGCCCTTTTTCTTGTAAAAAGCTTGCTGGACAAGGTCGCCGCGCCGATGCTGCAGATCAAGGAAATTCACACTAGCTGCTTGCACGCGAATGAGGGCTTCGCCTGGTGCGGGCGTTGGTATTGGCAATTCCTCGAGTTGCATCACTTCAGGACCACCATAAGCATGGATACGAATAGCTTGCATGTTCATCGATTTACACACTCCTTTTGTTTCTAAGATACTAAAAATGTTTCTGGGAAATTATATTATCGAGGTTATGCTACAATGTCAATATTGTTTCTGAGAAACTTTAAAATAAGATGCGTTCTTGATATACTGTGCGTAAGTCTATTTTGTTAAGGAGATTGTCGTATGACGCAACCATTAGATTCGAATCGAAGCACAATCGAAGCATTCGATAAAACACAAATCATTCAGGAATTAATGGAGACGACGGCGAAGCTGCAGACCAAATTTCAGGAAGAAGATGATGAAGAAAAGCAGTGGCTTGTTGCCAATAGCAGCAATCCAGAGGTCTTAAGCTTCTTGCAGGAATCGACGGTGATGATGCTGCATGTCATTGATGCCATCGGAGGGCTGGAGCCAGTGAATGGGATCACCATTTCCAAGCAGTTCGGCATTCCAAAAGGCAGCGTCTCGAAGATCACACGGCGATTGGTGGAGAAGAAGATCATTCGTACCGAATATCTTCCCGGAAACAAAAAAGAGGTGCTGTTCTGCACGACATCACTAGGCAAAGAGATCTTCGATCTGCATCAAGCGCTGCATCGCCAGATCGATAAAGGTGTACATCGCTTCCTCCAGCGTTACAGTGAAGATGAGCTGAAGTTCATCATGCAATGTTTGCAAGATGTTCTCGAAGCCTCGTGGGTTCAAGTGGAGTCGGAAGAGGAAGAGGCCCTGCCTGAGTCTTCACAAGTCATGGCACAAGAGCAGCAAGTTTCGCAGGCTACCGAAGATCGGGATGACATCATGAAGATGATGAAATCGTTGAGTGGCCCTGAGTTGAAGAAGGCAAAGGCGATCCTGAAGGATGTCTTTTTCACTTCGTATGACGAATAATAAGGAGCGTGCTGCTGCTTGAATAAGACAGACCGAATGCTTGCTATTGTATTGGAGCTGCAGCGAACGTCGGTGCTGCGCGCAGAGGATTTGGCGGCGATCTTCGAGACGAGTGTGCGGACCATTTACCGTGACATTCAAGCATTAAGCGAAGCGGGTGTACCCGTCGTAGGAGAACCGGGGGTTGGCTATTCTTTGATGGAAGGGTATTTCTTGCCGCCGGTGACATTTACCGCTGAGGAGGCGGTCACCCTGATCATAGGGACGGACTTCATCGAACAGCGATTCGATCAAGATTATGGTCAGAAGGCACGTTCTTCGCGCGGAAAAATTGAAGCGATCCTGCCAGAACCTGTCCGGATGGAAGCCACACGAGTACGCAAGACGATGCGGCTGCTAACGACGAATGATGAGCGATATCGCGGACCAGAGAAGGCGTATGTCGAGAAGATCCGCCAAGCGATTCTACACGTACGGAAAGTTAAATTCGGTTACGCGAAGCGATTGCCGGAGGAGGATGGGAATCGCCATAGTGTACGGGTCGCAGCACCTTATGGACTCGTGTTCACCAATGGCTCTTGGGTTCTTGTAGCGAGATGCGAGCTGCGGCAGGATATTCGCCACTTTCGGTTATCGCGGATGAACGAGCTGACGATGCTCGACGAGGCCTTCCAGCTGCCTTCGGACTTCAACCTGCAAGACTATGCGCCGCCAGATGATCGGAATGTTATTGTACGTGTTCAGGTACATGCCGATATTGCGGATAAAGTGAAGGAATCCCCCAATTACTATCGTGAATCCATCGAGGAGCTAGAAGATGGATGTCTGCATATGACCTTCCGTGTCCGTCTGCCGGAGGAGCTGCTCCAATGGGTGCTTGGGTGGGGTGCGGGTGTCGTTGTGGTCGAACCGGAATCCTTGCGAAGAAAGGTCCGTGAAGAAATTCTGCATATGCTTGAAGACTACTGACATAAGGGTGTCAGGAGCGCTGTGATATCGTGGAATCAAATGACGATAAAGGAGCTGTTCATGAGGATGAATACACGCGAATCTTTGTACAAATTGGAGGAAACGGCGAATCACTATATGCAAGTATTAGAACAATTCAGCATGGAGCAATTACAACGTCAGCCGAATGAGGAGGCATGGTCGCTGGGGCAAATGGTGCAGCATTTGATCAACTCGGCACTCTATATGCACTTACGGAACGTGGAACTGTGCATGGATGCGAGCGGAGGCAGCGCTGAGCCGGATGGCGTGAAGACCGAAGCCGGGATGGCGTTGTTCGAGCAAGGCAGCTTTCCGCCTGTGCGGATCCAAGTACCGCCATCACCGCAATATACGCCTGCACAGCCTACCAGCAAGGAACTGCTCGTACAGGGGCTGAACACGGTGATTCAGCGGATGCGGGAGGTCGAGCCGACACTTGAATCTGCGAATCGATCCAATACGGTCGCTCATCCGCGATTTGGCGGTATGAATGCAACTGAGTGGTTTTTGCTGATCGAGATGCACTATCGTCATCATCTGCTGCAACTCGGTCGGTTGAAGGAATTTCTATACGCATGAATATAGGGAACGAAGGAATGGAAACGATGGCAGCCGATGTCCTAAGCGAGCCATGCCGATACTGGATTGGTGTCGTATCTGCAGCACATGTGAAGCGCGGCGTGGCGGGTGGGTTCGCACAGCTCTGTCACGGCAAGTCAGCACCTTTGCGAAGAATGCGTCAGAACGACTGGTTGGTCTACTATTCTCCACGAACAGATATGGCCCAAGGGGAGGCGCTCCAAGCATTCACAGCCATTGGACAGGTTGCAGATAACAGCGTCTACGAATTTCAAATGACCGAATCCTTTGTGCCATTTCGCAGAAATATTCGCTATCGTCCGAGTAGGGAAGTGAAGATCGCCGATGTATTGGATCAGCTTAGCTTCACGCGCGGGAACCGCAATTGGGGATATTCTTTCCGTTTCGGTCATTTCGAGATCGGAGAGGAAGATTTTCAGATCATTTCCAGAGCCATGCTGGAAGATGCGGATTTGTCTATATGAGGAGACTATGTTATCATTCACCCCTATAAGGACTCTTAACAAAGAATAGAGGAAATGAACATATGTCTAATTTGCCTAACTGCCCTAAATGCCAATCCGAGTACACGTACGAAGATGGCAATCTATTAGTCTGCCCGGAATGTGCGCATGAGTGGACACTAGAATCGGAAGCTGCGAGCAGTGACGATACGAAAGTCTACAAAGATGCGAACGGAAATATTCTAAGTGATGGCGACACGGTGAGTGTCATCAAGGATTTGAAGGTCAAAGGAAGCTCTTCTGTGATTAAAATCGGAACCCGCGTAAAGAATATCCGTCTTGTCGATGGGGATCATGATATTGATTGCAAAATTGACGGTTTTGGTGCGATGAAGTTAAAGTCGGAATTCGTCAAGAAAATATAATCTATATATGAAAAGGGCACTCCTCTTGCAGGAGTGCCCTTTTATTCACGATCTATAGAATACGCTGCGTTGAAGCACCTGCATCGCCTGTTGAACCTCTCTTAATTCCTCTTGCGATACGCCCTGCATGCGCTCTAAAAAACGTTCCCCAATGCGCTGGAAGGCATCATCCATCATCGCTTGTCCTGACGCGGAGAGACGGATCATCTGCTTCCGCCGGTCGTCTGGGCTATCATATTTCTCACACAGATGTTTATCGCACAGCTTGCGGATTTCACGGCTCGTATTCGGCATCGAGATATGCTTGCAATCACTGATCTCACTTAGTGTCACGGGCTGGCTAACCGCCAAATATTCCAGAATGCCATACTGAAGCGGTGTGATGTCGTCCTGCTTCATATCCTTTGTTAACGTATGGGTCACTTCATGAACGTCTGCCGTAAAGGCGACCAATTGATGAAAAAATGCTTCTTTTTCTTTATCCACGTGAGCTCACCTCACCTTCCACGATAACAAATTTGTTATCCACAAACAATTATCATTTGACAACTAAATAATAGCATGATAGCATCTAGTTATCAAATGACAACTAATGAGGTGGGGACATGAACGTATTGGTGATTTATACGCATCCGAATCATGAGAGCTTAAGTTATGCGTTTTTGCAGCAAGTCATCCAAGGCAGCCGTGAGAACGCGAAAATCGCGGAGATTCAGACGCTTGATTTGTATGAAGAGGGGTTTAATCCGGTGCTCGTCTTCAACAAGGGAAAGCGTAGACGGGATATGCATAGCGATCCGAACCTAGCGAAATATCGTGAACAATTGACCTGGGCGGACAAAATCGTCTTCGTCTATCCGATCTGGTGGGGACGGCCTCCGGCGATGCTCCTCGGTTATATTGACCAGATGTTCGCTTCGAATTTCGCTTATCGCGATCATGGCGGTCTTTTGCCGGAGGGGCTGCTGAAAGGCAAATCGGCGGTGTGTATATCCGTCATGAAGGGGCCGCCGCTCTATCCGCTATACTGGCTGAACAATGCCCATAAAATATTAATGCGCAAAGCGCTGCTGAATTATGTCGGGATCAAGCCTGTGAAGTTTTTCGAGTTCGGGAATATGGAGAGCCCGAAGGGCCGGCATTCGCAGAAGCTGCGTAAGGTATATCGATATTTCCAGACAGTAGCGAAGTAGATGTTGGATGTTCATGGATTCAGGCGATAATCTGTGATAAGATTTACTCTTATAGTGCGTGGTTCAAAAGTCGGCATTTCAGCACCGAGAAAGTTGCGAGAACCTGAAGAAGGAGGAACGGAGTTTAGGCGAAACCTAAATGAGTACCGGACTTCGAAGGTGAACGTAAGGTTCGATGTCGATTATGCTTCTTGAATGACTTCGTGATCAAATGATGACTTTTTGAACAACCTCTTATATTGAATGAGGAAGTGAACGTAGATGATCAACATAACCATCCCAACACCGGATGTTACAATTTTGAAGCAAGAGAACCCGCAGCTAAGCCACATTTTTGGATTCACGGATTTCCATCTGATCTCGAGAGAGGTAGGGGGAATCTACATGTTCTACAATGCGAAGGATGAATTGTTATTCGTTGGGAAAGCAAGAAAGCTTAGACCACGGATCAAGAAGCACTTCGAAGATACGGTATCTCCAATCAAAGCACACCGGGAGGAAGTAACGAAGATTGAGGTATGCGTGGTAGAAGATGCGGTTCATCGTGAAATCTACGAGACATATATTATTAATGCATTGCAAGCCAAATACAATGTAGACAAAGTTTTCTACAAATAAAGGGAAGTTGTCCATTCCAAAACCTTTCTTCTGAATAAGATAGAGTAGATTCATATATTCTAATCGTATAAGAGGATCGGTGATGGTCATGGCGGCGAAACGACAACCCAATCTTAGAGAAAACCAAGTTTATTCGAATCGGGTGGTAAGATCGGAGTTCGATAATAACTGGAGAACTGTTGTGCTCCAGAGTGGCTACGTCAAATATATCGCACTGCGGAACAATGCAAAGGTCACGGTGATACTGACAACGGGACTAACGAAGCTGCTGACGTTCAATAAAGGCGGGTACGTCCTCGTCGGATCAGGCGGCGTAAGCCATTATAGTAAACCGCATTTTGCAAGAAACCTGAACTAGGCTATCGGAAGGATAAAAAGAGGGACATTTCATGTCATCAAGCGATGATATGTGAATGTCCCTCTTTTAATGAAAAACGGTTAATTCCCTTCCATACGGGCAATTTCCTTGTGCACGATAGGCGCGACCTTGGTGCCAAGGTACTCAATGGTCCGCAGCATCTCGCTATGCGGCAGGGAGCCGTAATCGACATGCAGGAAGAACCGATCTAGGCCAAGATTTTTGCGCAGCAGAACGATTTTCTCTGCGACATACTCTGGATCGCCGACATACAATGCACCTCGCAGACTGCGAGCTGCATCGAACGAATCCCGGGTATATGGCGGCCATCCGCGTTCGCGCCCGAGTTTGTTCATTGCCGCATGCGTAGACGGGTAATACAGCTCCGCTGCCTGCTCGTTCGTATCCCCAATGAATCCGTGGGAATGCGATGCAATCTGGAGTTTGGATGGATCATGTCCGGCCCGTGCCGCTGCTTCTTTGTAGAGCGAGACTAAGGGTGCGAACCGCTCCGGCATGCCGCCGATAATCGCGAAAGTGATCGGCAGGCCAAGTGTTCCCGCACGAACCGCGGATTCCGGCGTACCGCCGCTGGCAATCCATACAGGCAGCGGATCTTGCACCGCGCGCGGGTATACGCCGAGATTGTCGATGGCTGGACGATGTCCGCCGCGCCATGATACTTTTTCCGATGCGCGAACGGCTAGCAGTAACTCGAGATGTTCTTCGAATAACTCATCATAATCCTCCAGACTATAGCCGAAGAGTGGGAACGATTCAATAAATGAGCCACGGCCTGCCATAATCTCCGCTCGCCCGTTCGAGAGCCCGTCGAGGGTTGCGAAGTCCTGATAGACGCGGACCGGATCCGCGGAAGATAATACGGTAACGGCGCTGGATAGCCGGATATGCTTCGTCATGGAAGCTGCTGCTGCGAGAATGACAGCCGGTGAAGAAGCCGCATAATTCGCGCGATGATGCTCGCCGATCCCATAGACATCGAGACCGACTTGATCCGCGAGGACAATCTCTTCGACGGAACGCCGCATCCGCTCTGCATGACTGATCGCGACGCCGGTCACTGGATCCGGACTTGCATCTAGAAACGTGCTGATACCAATTTCCATTCGCTTGGTTGGTTGGGTCATGTTCTCTGCCTCCCTTGATTTTATGATTATTATACTATAATTTTTATTGCCACTCAAGTAAAGTTAGTTATAAACAAAAAGAATAGTACCACAAAAAACAGCCCCTTCAACCTTAATGGTCGAAGAGGCGAAGTGCGGGTTAACGAGGTCTTTTCGTGAAGATCTGGAAGGTCACGCCGAATTTATCGGTCACGACACCGTAGGCAGGGCTGAAATAAATCTCTTGCAACGGCATCTCGACTGTACCGCCTTGCTGCAGCGCATCATAGATCTGACGTGATACGGATGCGTCGCTCGCCGAGAGGCAGATCCCGACATGGTTGCCTATCGCAACGGAATCGCCGGGGATACTGTCGGAGACGAAGAACACCGTCTCATCCACGCTTAGTACCGAATGCGCAATACGCTCTTTGGCATCGGCAGGGAGCGTTCCTTCCGGCGCATCGCCAAAGGTTTGTTGGAAGAGCACCTTCGCGCCTAACGCTTGCTCGTAGAATTGAATCGCTTCTTTCGCGGTACCATCCAGCATAATAAATGGGTTAACTTGTGTAGACATGTTCAACAACTCCTTCAGATTTTTATGACCAATCAGCTCCAGCTCGAATGCGTCGCTGCTGGACTTTGACCCCATTGTACATGATAATAGTGACAACTATTGTCATAATCATAACGACGCAACATAAATATTGTGACGAGAAGGGAAGACCTTGAACATGCCGAAATCCAAACGACTGATGGAGATGATGATGGTCGTTAATCAGAAGCGACAATTTACGGTGAAGGAGCTGGCTCAAGAATTCGGCATATCCCAGCGGACCGTGCTGCGGGATTTGCAGGAGTTAAGCGAGCTTGGCGTCCCCCTATATTCGGAGGTAGGACCGCATGGTGGATATCGTGTGTTGAAAGAGAGGATTTTGCCGCCGATCGCTTTTACGGAGGAAGAGGCGATTGCTATTTTTTTCGCGACGCATGCTTTGCGACACTATACTTCGCTGCCGTTCGAGACCGAGTCTTCCTCCGCTTTGGGCAAATTCTATTACTACATGCCGGAGGATGTGCGGGCTCGCATTGATCAGATGAAGAATCGGGTTGACTTTGTCACGCCGATGCGAAAGACGGGTTCGCCATTTCTGGCGCAATTGCTGGACGCTGCTGTTCACCAGAGAGTGATCCGCATGGACTATGAATCCCGCAGCAGCAGGTCGGAACGAGAGGTTCAACCGATTGGCATTTATACCAAGAACGGCTTCTGGTATTGTTCAGCTTACACATTTATGTATCAATCGATACGCCTATATCGTTGTGATCGCATTCTTGACGTGCTTCCATCCTCAACGGAGCCGCTGCAGTCGATTCGCTCGATGAATTTAGATACGAGGGATTTGGAACACGGGGCGGGTGTAGAAGAACCCAAGGCGGAGCTGCATGTTGACCTTAGTAAAGAAGGCGTGGAACGATGCGAAGCCGAGATCTGGTCTGCGCCCTATGTTAGGAAGCGGGAGGATGGAACGGGTTCGATGGAAGGTGAAGTCCCGCGCAGTGAAATCCCCTATTTCGCGAAATTCTTCATCGGGCTTGGTCAGGATGCAAGGGTGCAGCAGCCGCAGGAGCTAGTGGATCAGATCCGTCTGATGCTTCATGCGCTCGTAGAGCAATATGGGGGATGATGAAAGTCTATATTATCGGAACGAGAAGAAGGAGAGATGTCATTGATTAGAAGAGAGGCCCCTGCCATTCAGGATGTGCAACAAGTTCTAACGGAATGTCTTCATTCAACTGATTTTACGGTTGAGAGAGAGCGGAGCGGCGTATCTACATATGTGTATCGTGTTCATGCTGCGGGTCAAGTGCTGTACCTTCGTGTTCTTCCCGAGCAAGGGATGAGCTTCGTAGTGGAAGTGCAGTTACATCAGCTGCTGCGGCTTAAGGGCGTTCAAGTTCCTGAAGTGCTCCATTTCGAGCATCGAAATGAAGTGCTTGGCATGTCCATGATGGTGGTTACCGAGATCGCGGGGAGCGATGCTAGCAGATGCGACTCTGCCGATCAATATAAGCATCTTCTGAGGGAGGCCGGACATCAACTGGCTCTTCTCAACCAGGTTGATGTTGACGGGTTCGGTTGGGTTGTCCGAGACAATACCTCTTTGGACAAGAAGCTTCATGGAGAGAAAAGAAGTCTGCACGAAGTCATCTTTGAAAATCTTGATGAGGATTTGTCTGGGCTAGCAGGACATGTATTTCATCCGGAGGAAGCTGCTCGGATCCGACAATTACTAGATTCGGGTACGGAGCTGATGACGCGTCATGCTCCGAAGCTGGCCCATGGAGATTTTGATGACTCTCACATTTTTCAGCAGGATGGACAGTATAGCGGGATCATCGATTTTGGAGAAATCCAAGGAAGCAGCCCATTCTACGACTTGGGACATTTCAAACTGCATGATGGTCAGCGATATCAAGGTTTCGAAGCGCTGACAGCGGGATATCACGATGTAAGGATGCTAACGCGCGATGATCACGCTGAGATTGACCTCTGGGCATTATGGATTGGCGTTCGCAGGCTCGGCATGATCCATGGAAGGCCTTTGGGCGGCTACCACGAGCATCTCAGTCGTACGGTGAAGCAGCTGCTAACGCATATGAAACCTATGAAATAAATTTTGTTCGGAGCATATAATTTCCATTTATTTCATGGTAAGTTAAAGGAGACCTCATAGATTTACATCACACATTTTGATGTCTATAGGAGGCAACGAACCGTGGAAAAATGGATAGTGAGCTTAACGTATTTCTCCGCACTTGGTGCTGGGCTGATGGCTGGGTTATTTTTTGCATTTTCGACCTTTGTGATGACAGCGCTTGAACGAATCCCGAAGTCGCATGGCATTAGCGCGATGCAATCGATCAACCAGACTATTTTAAATCCCTTGTTCGGGCTTGTATTTGGCGGCACAGCCTTAGCCTGTCTTGTCCTCGCGATTATCTCCTTCTTCCGTTTAGGCACCGTGAGTGCCAATCTGGTGCTGGCAGCCAGTCTGCTCTATTTGATCGGGGTCATCTTGATCACGATGGTATGCAACGTACCGTTAAATGACGCGCTTGCTGTTGTGGATCCGAATAGCGCAGCTGGCGCCGACGTATGGCGTACCTATTTGGACCGATGGCTGCCTTGGAATCATGTGCGTACCATCGCATCGATTGGATCGCTTGTTTTGTTTATTCTCGCACTTCGCTTTAAGTCCTAAAAAAATATTATTTTTATTAGCAAACATGTCGATTTCGGATGTTTCCGTTCGTCGTCTTCATAGAAGCAACGATAATTTCATCGAAAAGGGGACATTTCCATGTACACCACAACATCGAAGGACGGAACGAAAATTGCATATGACAAATCGGGCCGCGGGCCATCGCTTATTCTGGTAGCGGGCGCATTCAGCTATCGTAAATTTCCGGGTCAGGTGCAGCTCGCAAATCTGTTATCGGAGCAATTTACCGTATACAACTATGATCGCCGCGGTCGCGGGGATAGCGGCGATGCTTCCGTATACGATGTTGCGCATGAGATCGAAGACCTTGAAGCGTTGATCGAGGAAGCCGGCGGCTCGGCTTATGTGTGGGGGCTATCGTCTGGTGCGGTGCTTGCACTGCAGGCGGCAGCGCGTGGGGCGAAGATTACGAAGCTGGCGCTGCATGAACCGCCATTCATCGTGGATTCCGCGGGCCACAAGCCGCCGAGCGATTTCGCGCAGCACGTTACGGAGCTGATCGCTGCGGACCGCCGGGCGGATGCGATCAAATATTTCATGACACAAGGTATGGGAGCTCCTTCGTTCGTCGTCGCATTGATGCGGTTGATGCCGGGGGTATGGACGAAACTGATGGCGGTTGCGCATACGCTTCCTTATGATGCAGCGCTGCTGAACGGCTATATGGATGGGAAGCCGCTCCCTGCGGATCTGTGGAGGACGGCTGTAATGCCAACGATCATCCTCGAAGGAACAGAGAGTCCGATCCAGTTGCGCAACGGGGCTAAGGCGCTGGCAGGTGTTCTGCCGAATGCGCAGCTGCGGAGCAAGAAAGGGCTTGGACATACCAAGAAACTCAACGCTCAGATAATCGCTGCGGAGCTGAACGCATTTTTCTAGAGAAATGTATCGAAAATGTCGATTTCGACGAATCGCATTCGTCGTATGAATAGAAGCGCCAGAAATGAAGCTTCAACAACCTAATTTCAAGGAGGCATGTTCATCATGAGATTTATGATGATTGTCAAAGCAACAACAGATTCGGAAGCAGGGGTTATGCCAAGCCAGGAGCTTATTGATGCGATGCAGAAATACAACGAGGAACTGGTGAAGGCCGGCGTCCTGCTCGCGGCAGATGGCCTCATGCCAAGCGCAAACGGAATTCGGATTTCCTATCCTGAACCTGGCGGCAAACCCAAAGTGATCGACGGTCCATTTACCGAGGCGAAGGAGATGATTGCAGGGTATACGCTGATCGAAGTGAAATCCCGGGAAGAAGCAATCGAATGGGCGATGCGTATGCCGGACCCGCATGGCTTCGGTCAGGGGGAGATTGAGCTAAGGCAGGTATTTGAGGTCGAAGATTTGATGGCCGACCCCGAGACATTGGCAAGGGAAACGCTGCTGCGTAAGCAGCTTGAGGAGCAGAAGCAAGCGTGACGGTAGCAAATACACAGCGAACCATAGATGCTATATGGCGCATCGAGTCGCCTAAGCTAATCGCCGGATTAACTCGCATGGTGCGAGACGTGGGGCTGGCAGAGGATTTGGCACAGGATGCGTTGGTCATTGCGCTAGAGCGTTGGCCGGAGATCGGGATCCCGGATAATCCGGGCGCCTGGTTAATGACCGCTGCCAAGCGGCGTGCGATCGATCTGCTGCGCAGGAATAAGGTACGGGATCAGAAGTATGATGAGATTGCCAGGCATGCAGAACTGTATACGGAAGATGATGTGGATGCGAGGCTTGACGGGGAGATTAACGATGATCTTCTCCGTCTGATCTTCATGACCTGCCACCCGCTATTATCGCAGGATGCTAGAGTTGCCTTGACATTGCGTTTGTTGTGCGGGCTAACGACGGATGAGATTGCACGCTCATTCCTGGCAGCGGAGTCAACCATTGCGCAGCGCATTGTACGGGCGAAGAAGACGCTTAATGCGGAGAAGGTGCCTTTCGAGGTGCCGATGGGGGACGAGCTGAAGGAACGTCTGGCCGCCGTACTCGAAGTCATCTATCTGATGTTCAATGAGGGATATGCGGCGACTTCAGGCGATCATTGGGTTAAGCCGCTGCTCTGTCAGGAAGCGCTGCGGCTTGGGCGCGTTCTCGCAGAGATTGCGCCGCAGGAATCGGAGGTGCATGGGCTGGTTGCCTTGATGGAGATTCAATCCTCACGCTTCAGAACGCGGGTGAATGCCGCAGGTGAACCTGTGCTTCTGATGGATCAGAACCGAGCACAGTGGGATCGGTTGTTGATTCGACGGGGGCTTGCGGCATTGGAACGCTGCCAGAAGCTTGGTCGACCGCTTGGGCCGTATGCGCTGCAAGCAGCCATATCGGCATGCCATGCGGAGGCGAAATCAGCTGAGGAGACGAATTGGATTCGAATTGCAGCGCTATACGAAGGGTTGTCTCGATTGATGCCGTCGCCGGTCGTTGAGCTGAACCGGGCGGTTGCGATCGCCATGGCGTTCGGCCCGGAATTCGGTTTGCAGATTGTCGATGAGCTGAGCGTCGAGCCTGCCATGAGAGGATACCATCTGCTGCCGAGCGTGCGCGGTGACCTGCTGGTGAAGCTGGGACGGCTTGAAGAAGCTCGTGCAGAGTTCGAGCGCGCAGCCGCCATGACGCGGAATGTCCGCGAGCAGGCGTTGCTGCGTAGTCGGGCAGCCGAGTGTATGTCTGATGCATCGCAATAATAATTTTTTTGACCATGATGTCGATAATGCCGTTGTCCGTTCGTCGTCTTCATAGAGGGAGAACCTTGGCAGCTCGCCGCTGCTGCAGGCGGATCTTCCGAATAGGAGGGAACGACAATGCGATATATGTTGATTGCGAAGGCAACAGAGTACACGGAGGCAGGTGTGAAGTACAGCAGGGAATACGATGCGGCGAGGGCCGCGTATAAGGAATCGCTCGTGAGAGCTGGCGTGCTCCTAGCCGATGAAGCGCTGCATCCTAGTGCGACGGGGCTTCGTATCGGGTATCCGGTCCATGGCGGAGAGCCGGAGGTCACCGTAGGGCCTTTCCCGGTAGACCAAGAGCTTATTGCCGGCTACATGGTGATTGAAGTGCGGTTGGAAGAAGAAGCGATTGATTGGGCGCGTCGTATGCCGGTTCCAAGCGGGCCAATGGCCTTTGGGGTTGAGCTGCGCAAGCTCGAAGAGGATGTGGCTCTCGCAAGAGATCCCCACATTCTGGCGATGGAAGTGGATTTAGAAGAGCAGCGGAACATGTTGAACCAATGATAATCAAAGGAGCGAATACGTCAATGAATCAAGAAGTTACTGAATTTATCGAAACATTAAAGGAACCATGGCAAGGAGAGCTGTCCACAAATTTGCGCGAGGTTGTTCGCCAAGCCATACCGGACGTACAGGAGCGGATGCAGTACAAGAAGCCGCATTTTCTGAAAAACGGCAAATATGCTGCAGTGATCTCGACTTCGAAGGATGCGGTGAGCTTTACGATCTTCCATGCGACGAACCTTACACTTCCGGAAGGGATGTTCGATGGGCCGCCGGAGAGAAAGACGTTGAAGCTGCGTAAAGGGGATACGGTAGATGCTGAGCAGCTCGTGGCTTGGGTTAGTGAGGCATCGAGTGCAATTTAGTTGTGGAGTTGAGATGTACGTTGCAAATTCGAAGAAGGACTGCTCTCTATGGCACCCGTGTGCTTAGGGCGGTCCTTTTTTGGCGTAGAGACTTAGTGAAATATGGACGAATTCAAGGGCTGGTAAAGGCATAAGGATAAGAAGGTAAGATATTGAGTTTGTAGAAGAGGTTGGTGGAACATGCCGACACGACGTACGAACCGGACGCCCCTTGTCTTTGTCCCAGGGGTGTTCGGATCCATGAGCAGCAGCATTATACGAGGGACGGGGCACTGGAGCTTCGGCGTGGCGGGCGTGTTCTACGAGCCGTTCATAGATATGCTGAAGCAGATGGGCTACCGTTTACACATGGATTTGTTCATCGCTTACTATGATTGGCGGCAGCGTATTCCAGACATTGTCGAGAACTACTTGAAGCCTGTCATTCAGGAGGCCAAGCGTGTATCGGGGGCATCCCGGGTGAATCTCGTCTGCCATAGCATGGGGGGCTTGGTTGCACGAGGATACGTGCAGAGCCTGCCTTATTGGAATGATGTCGATCAGCTCATCATGTTGTGTACGCCGAATGCAGGATCGCCTTCCAATTATGTCTACTGGACGGGCGGGGCGCTAGCGCCGGGGGCGGAGACACCGGAGAATATCGTGACGATCGCAATGAACAGCTATCTGGACAATGTGAAGCATGATCATCCGGATGATCCGATCGAAGCTGTCCATACAGTATTCCCGAGCTTGCTGGAGCTTGTGCCGGCAAGAGAATACGGGAATTACTTGATCGTCGGACCGAAGGAGGAGATGCGGTTCGTTCCTTATTCTGCGATGCGGGTACAGAACGCCTTTCTTGACCGGCTGAATGCAGGACGCGCGATCATACAACATCGCGGGATTCAGGTGACTGTCATTGCGGGGATCGAGACTCGTACTGTGCAGATGCTTCGTAGGGTCCAAGGGGATATCCGTTCGGAAGATAGCGGAGCCGTCTGGCAGGCGATCCTCAGTGATACCGGCGATGGCAATGTATTGGTGAGCAGCGTTTTTGTTGTCGAAGGCGATCAATATCTCGTTGAAGGCAATCATATGCAGGTGCTCTTGCGGAGCGAATCTATTCTTCGTTCGAAGTTGACTCGCGATAAGTGATTGAAGCGCAAAGACACTAGTGCCATTAGGCGCTAGTGTCTTTCTTTTCTTGTGCCCGTGTCTTGATCTTGATCTATTGTAATGTGCAGGCGAGGACGGTATCCCCGAAGGCTTGAATATCCTCTAAATAATCGTATCCATGTGGATTGGCGCCGGTTTGATTATACATTCGCACTGCGACCAGTTGATACTGTGGAATGACGAGACAGGCGCAGCCTGTTTTGCCGAGAATTTGATAGGATCCTGTCGGCAACGAATGCCCAAGCTCCGAGAGAGGTCTTGGCTTGTCCTGGACCCACCACGCAAATCCGTTCCTTGGCAAAGAATCATCTAAGCGTGATGGGCTCTGTATGATCGTTGCACGTTCTGTGACTTCTCTCGGAATCACTTGTTTGCCATTTACGAGGCCATGTTGCAGATGCAGATATCCCCAATGCGCTAGTTCTCGTGCACTAACAAATAGGTTCACTTCTCCGCCTTGTTCCGCAGCATACGATTCCCCTAGCCACACGAGATGTTCATTCGGTTCCTTCTGCCATCCCGTCTCTGTCAACCCGCATGGACCGAACACATAGTGACGCATGACATCGGCAAGAGGTGCCTCGAACACCTTACGAATCACACGAATCAGCATATTAATTCCGACGTTGTTATACATCCAACCTGTCCCGGCAGGAAAGGCTCTCTCGTGGTTGTTCTTGAGCCCGTGGGTATGCGTTAACAGATGTCTGAGGGTGGTTCCTTGCACGGCTTTAACGTTCAAATCATCCAAGTAACCGGTAATGGGGTCGTCAAGAGAGGAGATCCGCTTCTGGTGAAGCGCCAGACTGACGGCCAGACCCAGGTACGATTTCCTGACGGAAGCTACATTGAAGCGTGTAGAGGCTGTGACGGGAAGTGTTTGAGCTTCATAATCATAAGATCCCATGTAGGATTCATGGACAACGGTATCGCGGTGAATGACATATACGGCTGCGGCGGTACAAGAGAGTTGTTCTTTAACCCGGAGAATTCGATCGGTCAATGGTGTAAATTGCTCACGCTGCACCGGTTGTGCACGTTCAGGCATGTTCATCACGCTGCCATCGCCTCCAATATTTTGATTTGAAAAGCTTGTGTTCACTAGCCCTCTGCGTCTCTCGCAGGTCCCCACTTGATGGCCCATTTCTCCATCTCCTTCAGGGAGGTCTGGAAGTCCATACCTTTCTCCGTTAAGGAATATTCCACGCTAATCGGAACAGTAGGAAACACCTGACGCCGGACGATCTCATTCTTCTCCAAGAGCCTGAGGACGTTAGTCAGCGATTGTGTCTTTACGACGGCAAGGTCTCGGTGAAGCTGCTGGAACCGTTTGGGCCCTTGCGAGAGCTCGGCGATGATGAGGAACGCCCATTTGGCGTTCAGAATTTGCAATACGGAACAAATATGCGAGTACCGTTGTTCATTTGGACCTTGCACGTGATCTTCCAATTCGACCATCTCCATAACTTACTTATTGTTAGGTAGTCAAAAGTTTTGGATAATGTCCATTCATTTTGCCTTCTTACATAAAGAATGTAACCTCATTATAATTCCAATTACAGGGAATGGAAAGATGAGAAAGGGATGATCGATATGCATCGATTAACAATTTATTTATTAGCACTGGGGGTCTTCTTCACTGCGACGGCAGAGATTGTGGTCTCCGGGATTCTTCCAATGATCGCGCGGGATTTGGGCATCTCCATCGCGCTTGCAGGTCAGCTCATCACGGCGTATTCGCTTGCGTTCGCAATCGGAACGCCGATTGTCGTCGCGCTTACAGCGCGATTGGAACGCAGGCTAGTGCTCGTCAGTGCATTGATCGCGTTCATGCTAGGGAGTGCCGTCGCCGTGTCGGGTACGGATATAACCATCCTCATGGTGTCGCGAGTCATTCTTGGCGTAAGTGCCGGGGTATATCTTGTTGTTGCTCTCGGCGTGGTGGCGAAGCTCGTCTCTGCGGAACGGATTGGAGGCTCGATCGGTACGATTATTCTCGGATTCAGTGCGGCGATGATCTTGGGCGTCCCGATGGGGATTGCGATCGCGTCATGGCTGAACTGGCAGGCGATATTCATCGTGCTCGGCGTTCTCAGTTTATTCGTTACGTTGGCGCTCTATCGTCTTCTGCCACAGCTGGATGGAGAGGCGCCGATACCTTGGCAGCAGCAAGTGAAGGTATTGGGTAGTACCGTTATTGTCAGCGGTTTGCTGCTGACGTTCTTCCGCGAGTCAGGCAATTCCGTGTTCTTCACGTATGTTGCACCGTTTATGACAGACATGCTGCAGATGGATATACGACGAGCATTAGCGTGACGATGCTGATGCTTGGCATTTTCGGGGCGATAGGATCGAGACTAGGCGGCTACGGCGTGGATCGGTGGGGTGCCTCCCGCGTCATTACGGCGAGTGTGGCATTGCATGTGGTTGCTCTCGCCCTGCTGCCCCTGTTCTCGGGGATGAAGTTCATGGGACTGTTCCTCATTGTTATTATTGTGTTCGCGATGTTCTTGGCGGGGCCAGCGATCCAGACCTATTTCATCCAGCAGGCACCGCATTCCTCGAATTTGGTACTGAGTCTGAACACTTCCATTATCCATTTTGGGTTGGCAGCAGGGGCGGGCGCCGGAGGGGCATTGGTGAGTTCGACGTCTACCGTGCTCTATAACCCATGGTTGGCCAGCATTGTTGTCTCTCTAGGTCTTGCAGCAGCAATCGTCAGCTTCTATGTGCGTGGCAAACGCGAGGTACAGACGACATCATAGCGTTAATCGGTTCAAGGATTGTAAGCTCCAATCTTATCTATGCGGTAAGATTGGAGTTTTTGCGTTAAAATGGAAGGTGAGAGGGAAATGAAGGGAGCGGAGGGTATGACTGTATTAGAAGTAGATATTGTGGAAGCGGGTTATGAAGTCCATGAGCCGAAAATCCATGCGATTCAATTTCAAGTGAAACCGGGTGAATTGGTCGGGCTGATCGGGCCGAACGGTGCAGGCAAAAGTACGACGATGAAGAGCTTGATGGGCTTATTGAAACATTGCAAAGGTGAGATTCGATTCACCGGGCCGCAGCAGTCCTACGGCTATATTCCGGAGAAGCCGATCATGTATGATGCGATGACGCTGTGGGAGCATCTGGAGCTGGCGGCGGCAGCCTACGATCTGCCGGTCGAAGTCTTCGAACAGCGAGCGAATGAGCTGCTGCGGCAATTCCGGCTGCAGGATGTTAAGCATCAGCTCCCAGCGAGCTTCTCCAAAGGCATGCAGCAGAAAATGATGCTCGTCATCGGCTTCTTGACCGAACCGGACGTCTACATCGTGGACGAGCCTTTCGTCGGGCTGGACCCGAGAGCGACGAAGGACTTCTTACGCATGCTCGATCTGGAACGGAAACGCGGCGCGGGCGTGCTGATGTCGACGCATGTGCTGGATACAGCAGAGCGAATCTGCAGTTCCTTCGTCATGGTCGACCAAGGGAGAGTCGTGGCGAGCGGGACTCTTGCGGAGATCCAAGCGCAGAGCGGATTGCCGGAGGGTACACTGCTCGATTGTTTTGATGCTTTAACTTGAAGGAGAGAGTAGAGGTGAACCGTCATGCGCATCCATGCGAAGCAATTAGCAAGGAGAAGACTGAAGGAGGATGCCGTTTATCAATATAAGGCGCTGCGCAGCGCAGTAGACTGGACCGTTATGCTGTATTTCATCGTACCTGGCATTTTTTTCGCGGTGATTGGATATCGGTCGTTGTGGACAGACGATTTTCCCGCATGGATCGAATATATGCCTGCATCCGTTGTAGCAGCGCTGTTGTTCCTCTGTGCGCGGAGAGGGAATGTTCGAGTGCTGGTACAAGAAGCAGACGTGTTATTTCTGCGGCAGAAAGAAAGCTGGGTGCACGCCCTGACTCAGGTGGGTTGTCTCTATAGTATGACGCTTGATGTACTTATAAGTGTTTTGGCGTACGTAGCGGTACTGCCGATCGGGATGCGATCTTTCGGATGGATATGGGGTGAGTGGACGGGATTGCTCCTGTTCCATTTGTGCTATTCGATGTTATGGTCCTTACTCAATAATCGTATTCAGATATCGCTCTCCGGTTGGCGGCGTTGGGTGATAAAATGGGGCGTGACCGCGGCTGGAGGCGTGCTGTATGTAGCAATAGTGCTCCGTTATAGTCAACTTACATGGCTGCTGGTCGGGGGTGCGGTGTTATGGATGGCACTCCTTGTGCTCCTTATGCGGTCGCGGATACGTTGTGTGGATGCTTTTGAGCAGGATATCCTCGTGGAGGGCAAGCAGCGGATGCGACTAACCGGGTTGCTGCTGCACAATACACTAGATCGGTCACCGTGGTTCCGCATGCGCAGACCGATGTTGTTTCGCCACTCGAATCATTTGTTCTCGTCTCGTCAACCACACCTTGTCGTAGCTGAACTCGCGATCAAATCGGTCTACCGCTCGAATCTGCAATTGAAGACCATGCTGCAGCTGCTCGGGGCGGGGATTGCTGCCGTCCTGTTGACGCCGACGATGATTAAGATTATCGTATTCGTCTTATTAACGTTGTTAGTCTGGTATTGGATGCAGGGCGTCTGGCACGATTTCGTGAAATCCGCTTATGTGAAAATGTTCCGCTGGCGCGAGGAGGATCTCCGTGCTGCGAAGCCAATTGCTGTCTATGGCCTGATGCTGCCGATCACTGTGGTGCTTGGGTTAGTCATGGGTTTGTTGATTCAAGGGATATGGGGCGGTCTGATCGCAATTCCGGTGAGCGCGTTGTTCGGCTGGATTATCGTACATACGATCGGTGCAGTCGATATTCGTAAGTGATGTTGGGCAGGATAGTACCCGTAACCACCTTCAATACAGAAAGAAGTGAGCTATTATGAAAATTGTACTTATCCGCCATGGGCAGAGCGTATGGAATGTAGAGAATCGGTTTACAGGTTGGACTGATGTGGATCTATCCGAGAATGGTCTGAATGAGGCGCGGGAAGCCGGGCAGATCTTGAAGAAGCATGGGTATGTATTCGATGTGGCGTATACGTCTGTGCTTAAGCGGGCGATTCGTACGTTATGGATCGTGCTGCATGAGATGGATTTAATGTGGATTCCTGTACATAAATCATGGATGCTGAACGAACGGCATTACGGTGCACTGCAAGGGCTGAACAAAGCAGAGACAGCGAAGCAATATGGTGAGGAGCAAGTCATGAAGTGGCGTCGATCCGTGGAAATTCGGCCTCCTGCGTTAGATAAGCAGGATGAGCGGTATGAAGCTTCGAATCCGAAATATAAAGCCTTAGCCGAAGGGGAATTTCCACTAACGGAAAACTTGGAGGATACGGAACGTCGGGTGCTGCACTATTGGACGGAAGAGATCGCGCCTGCCATTCGCAAGGGAGAGAAGGTCATTATCTCGGCGCATGGCAACACGCTGCGGGCGCTGGTGCAATATCTGGACGATATTCCGGCGGATGGGATCGTGGATCTCAACATTCCGACAGGGGTACCCCTCGTGTATGAGCTTGATGAAGATTTGAAGCCGATCCGGCACTATTATCTCGATATGGATGGTGAAGTGGCGGATGGCGTAATTCCAAAGCATATGGGATAGATTGAATAGCTGTTGTGAACATAGACGAAGACCCCTCGAACGGAGGGGTCTTCGTGTGTTTTGCGGCTTACGATCAGCCGCAGTGCAGTCCATTTGGCACTAGAACGGTATCCGTTCTTCCGAGTGTATCGCATAGCCGTGTTCTGCGGCCCAGACATGTAGACCATGCCAGAAGGTCTCACAGACGGCAATCAGCTGCTCCGAATCGGCTAGATTGCCGGACATGACGAGTTCGGCAACGGCATCGTAGCCCGCTGGCCGATCCGGCAGGGATACGGCTTCAGACAAGACCATGGCGCCGGTGGAATAGAGCTTCCGGTGATGTAATCCAATCAGCATCGCACCGTACTGCGCGAACTGCATGGTGAGATACGGTAGGTATGTGCGCGGACCATGGTGCGCAATGTTGCGAAGCTTCCCCGCGAATTCCATCATCTCCCCGACGAGAATGCCCTCGACGGCTTCTTGGTACGCGGAAGCATCCGGCGACTGAGCGGTTTGTCTCAGGGCGACGAAGAAGTTCTCGGGGTCATAGAGGGCCTTCGCGTGATGGTACGGCCCATGGGTCAGCGACCATTCGCCTTCGATGTCGTAAGCCTCGCTGTGCAGCACGTCTTCGCTCACGACGTTCACTTCGGCTTTCCAAGGGCCTGCAGACCATTCATGGCTGAATCGAACCTTCTCCTCAGAACGTCGTAATACGCAGAACATCTCAATATCAGAATAAGGCCCGTCGGTGCCGCGAGACAGCGATCCGTATAGCCCGATGGCCAGAAGCCTCTCGCGATACGTGTCATGCAATCGGTCAGCCATTTCGTGCGCTAATATCATTCGGTCCTCGTGGGACATGGTTTGTGGTCCATTCATCAAGTTCATCGTGTGCATCTCCTTTAATATCGTTATAGGCGGATTGCTGTAGTGTGAACTTGTGTATGGTGGACCACGCGCTTAACGGGGGATTTTATCTCGAAGCAAGATCCTCATATCCGGTTCCTCCTAATATGCTATATTATAGAAATTTTACCCAATCCATGGATTCGAAGTCAAATGAATAAGCCTTCGACACCTAACAGGGATCGAAGGCTTTATGAATTAACGTTTGAGCAGTAAATAGATGAAATACGGAGCGCCGATCATGGCGACCATAATTCCCGCAGGAATCCCGTCCGGTCCTATGATCTGGCGGCCGATCGTATCGGCCAGCAAAAGCAGCCACCCGCCCGTGAAGATGGCGATCGGAATGAACAGCTGGTTCCGCGGTCCGACGAGCGCCTTCGCGATATGCGGCGCCATCAATCCGATGAAGGCGATGCCGCCGGTCACGGATACGGCCGACGCCGCGAGCGCTACAGCGACGAGGAGCAGGATGAGTCGCTCCTTGTTGATCGAGACGCCGACGCCAATCGTCACCGGTTCATTCATGGCGAGCAGGTTCAATCGGTTCGCCCGGTAGAGCGTGAACGGCGCGAGGATGGCGATCCAAGGGAGAATCGCCAAGACGAACGGCCAATCGGTTCCCCAGATGTTCCCCGCGAGCCATTTGGAGATGAAATCGACCTTGGAGCGTTCGGCGGACGAGATCAACACGATCATGATGCCCGACAGCGCCATGGAGAACCCGACCCCGGTGAGGACGAGCTTCACTGGCTGTAATCCGGTGTTTTTGTTATAAGCGAATACATAGATGAGAAGGGCCGTGATGACCGCTCCGATAAAAGCGATGATCGGCAGCATGTAGACGAAATTGCTTGCATCGATCGGGAAGAACAGGAAGAAGACGGCGATTCCGACGCCGGCCCCAGAGTTGATTCCGATGATGCCCGGATCTGCGAGATCATTGCGTGTAATCCCTTGAAGAATGGAACCCGACAACGCGAGCGCCATCCCGGCCAGTAGGGTGATGACAATACGCGGCAAGCGTATCGAGAAGAGCACGAAATTCTCCTTGAAGGTCCCTTGCCCGAGAATCGTAGGCAGAAGCCGGTCGTAAGACAATTTCGAATACCCTAGTCCCATGCTAATAATGACGGTAAGTATAATGAGTGCGAACAAACTAAGTAGAATAAGCCGCTGCTTGCGGATCAGTGCAGGTTGAATCATGAGAAATGCTTCCCTCCTTTACGCACGATGTAGAGGAAGAATGGCAAGCCGAGCATGGCGACGATTGCCGCGACCGGCGTCTCATAAGGCGCGTTGATGGTACGTCCAAGCGTATCGGCGAACAGCATGAATGCGGCGCCGGTAATCGCGGACATCGGAATGGAATACCGGTAGTCGGTGCCGACGAAGCCGCGCACGATATGCGGAATCATCAACCCGATGAACGTCATGTTGCCGACGAGTGCCACGGAGGCGCCGGCGAGAAGTACCGTAGCGAAGATGAGCAGCATCTTTAGCTTCTGGATCTTCTGTCCTAAGCCCATCGCGACCTCTTCGCTGAGGCTTAGGATGGTCAGCTGCTTGGATAGCGCCATTGCGATCAACAGCCCGGCGATAATGAATGGTACGATGACCTGGAGCTGATCCCAGGACGCCCCGATCAATCCGCCGGCAGTCCACATAGATACGTCTTTGGAAATTTTGAAATAGATGCCGATGCCTTCCGCAATCGCATACAAGAAGGCCGAGATGGCCGTTCCGGCGAGCACGATCCGAAGCGGCGAGAAACCGCCTTTCTTCACCGTACCGATGCCGAAGACAAGGATGGATCCAAGTGCTGCTCCTATGAAGCAAGCAATCATGATATAGAAATAATTCGCACCCGGAATGAAGGCGAGCGTAATCGCCAGCGCTGCATTGGCGCCTGCGGTCAACCCGAGCAGGCCGGGATCGGCCAGTGGGTTGCGCGTCATGCCCTGCATCATCGCGCCGGAGACGGCAAGCGCCGCTCCGACGAAGATGGCTGCAACTTCACGAGGTAAGCGAATTTCACGAATCAACGATATTTTATCTCCCGTAGCGTCTGGCGAGGTCAGCGCGAGCCACACATCCTTGATAGATGTGTCGGCTGCTCCGAATACCATCGCGACCATGAACATCGCTACGAACAGGAGAATTCCTGCGATCAGTTTGTAGACGAATGGGATGGAACGTCGATTCGTCATCGGCTTAGTTTCCTAGAAATTTCTCGATAAAGAATTCAAGTTGGAAATCAAGTGTCAGTGGGTCATTGAAGTAGAACGATTTGGCATCCGTTTCGTAGACACGATTGTTTTTCACCGCAGGGACGTTTTTGTACGTATTGGTGTTTTGGAACGAATTGTCGGTATCGCTGCTCTTGCTGAAAATGATGTAGTCGCCGGCGAACTCTGGCAATACTTCGGCAGACAAGGCGTAATAGCCAGGCGCCATCGCCATTTCCTTCACTTTCTCAGGCATTTTCAATTTCATCTCTTGGTAGAGGATCTCCGTACCGCGCCCCCAGTGATCACCGAAGACATAGAGCTGCTTGTCGAAATTCTCAATGACGGACACGGTAGCATTCTCGCCGATTTTTGCTTTGATGTCAGCACCAGCTTTAGCAGCGCGCTGTTTGAAATCATCGACCCAAGCTTGCGCCTCTTTCTCTTTGTTCAGCAGCTTACCAATTTCGATATGCTGCGTTAAGTAGTCTAATTTTCCGTAAGTATACGTAACGGTAGGAGCGATTTCTTTTAATTTATCCGCGTTCTTAATCGTGGTCAGTCCGATGATCAGATCCGGATCGAGCTCAATGATCTTCTCGAGATTCTCATCCGATACTTCCTGGACGTCTTTCAATTTATCCTGGAACTTCGGATTCATCTTCGACCAGGAATCGACGCCGACGAGATGAACGCCAAGCGACATCACGTTGCCAGCATACGTCGAGAGGACGACGACGCGTTCCGGATGGCTAGGAACCTCGATCGGACCAGCCTCGGATTGGTACGTGAAGGTTGCATGTTGTTCTGTCTTCGCCGGTTCTTTCGCAGCGGACTCATCCGCTGGCTTGGCTGCTTGGCTGTTGCATGCGCTCATCAAGATGAGGAGTACAGCAAGGGCGGGGAGCAATAGTTTTTTCATGTTCTGTTCTTCTCCTTTAAGCAAAGTATGGTTATATGCTGTTTAATCTTTCATTTACAATTGATAATGATTATCACTATCGATCTTTTAATAAGATAGCCGTATTCACGCCTATTGTCAACAAATTTTATATATATTTTCGCGGATCAATATGGTACGAATAGATATACTAACTGGATTATGGAAAAGAAAGGAGAAAGTGATTGTAATGGAGTTCGTCATCCCTCTATTAGCCTTGATCGGTGTCATCGTGGTGGCAACGGTCTTGAATAAGAAGTTCCCTCGTATCCCTCTCGCCTTATTTCAAATTCTGCTCGGTGCGATGGTGTCTTGGCTGCCCTTCATTCCGATTACGCTGGAGTTCGAACCGGAAGTGTTCATGGTCTGCCTCATCGCGCCGCTGCTGTTCGGAGATGCCCGCGCGACGTCGCGCAAGGAGCTGTGGGACTTCCGAAAGCCGATCCTGTACATGGCTTTGGGCTTGGTGTTGATTACGGTGCTTGGTCTCGGTTACGTGATCCATTTGCTCATTCCGTCGATGCCGCTCGCCGCGGCCTTTGCACTCGCGGCGGTGCTATCGCCGACAGATGCGGTGGCCGTGAAGTCGATTACGCAGGGACTTCCGCTGCCTTCAAGCTTAATGCCCATCTTAGAGGGGGAGTCGCTGCTGAATGACGCGGCGGGCATCGTGAGCTTCAAGGTCGCGCTCGCTGTCGTATTGACGGGGGTATTCTCCGTGCAGTCGGCGACATTCAACTTTATCATCGTCTCGTTGGGCGGAATTTTGGCGGGACTGATCTGCGGGTTCTTATTCGTCAAATTAAGGCTGTCCCTCCGGCAGAACGGGTTCGAAGAGGTGAACTCACTCGTTGCGATACAGTTCATTACGCCTTTCGTCATCTTCATTATTGCTGAGGAATTGGCGGTCTCCGGCATTCTGGCGGTTGTCGCTGCGGGGATTATTCATGGGATCGAGCGGGACAGGCTTCAACAGACGTCCACGAAGATTCAGATGACTTCGAGTACGACATGGTCCGTATTGAGTTATCTCTTTAATGGCTTCGTATTCGTGCTGCTGGGTTTCTTGCTGCCAGAAGTCGTGCGAGGGCTGCTCGAGAGCCAGGAAATCTCGATAGCTGTCGTGCTCGGGTTCACGCTGCTTATTAGCGTCGGGCTATTCTTGATCCGCTATATCTGGGTGTATGCGCTGTATCGCAATTTCGTCGCTATCGAAGGGCATGAGCCGCATGGTGAAGCCGATAACGTCTCCAGAGGCAGATATGCGTTGTTGACCGCCACCTGCGGGATCCATGGAACGATTACGCTTGCGACGGCGATGTCGATTCCATTCTTGTTGTCGAACGGTTCGTTGTTCCCTTATCGGAACACGATCCTATTTATCTCCGCGGGCGTCATTCTGCTTAGCTTGCTCTTCGCCACGATTGTGCTGCCCCTCTTGCTGCGGCACGCGGCCGAGCAGGAAGTAGAGGAGAAGGACTTCATGTCGATGCAGGAAGCGACGCAATATATTCTGCAGCGGACGATCCAGCTCTTGGATGCCGAATCAGACAATGATCATAAACGAGCGACCTTCCGGGTCATTCGCGAACTGGAAGAGCAGCGGCGGATGATGGAGGAAGGCAAGGCGTCGAAGCTATCGAGCAGCGTCCTGCGCAAACTTCAGGAGATCGGCCGCGAAGCCGAGATGAAGAAGCTGACGCAGATGATCGAACAGGGAGAAGTGTCACCGCAACTGATGACGCATTATCCGGTCATCAACGAGCCGCAAGAGCTCTATACCGTACGGTCGAATCTACGTCGCATATGGTTCCGCTACAAGATGTATTGGATGAAGAAAAAATTGAAGAAGCTTAGCGGGGCGCAGCTGCCGCCTAAAATGGCTTCGCGAACGAAGGAACTCACGGCGTTCGTCGAGGAGATGCATCGCGTGAAAGGGGAGCTGCGACAAGCGGCGATTCAAGCGATCAAGCAGCATATGACGCCGGATAATCACTATGAAGCCCTCTTTATGATTCAATATTACGCACGGAAGCAGCAATCATCGCTTAGTGAGGAAGAAGAAGCGAACTTCATGGATATGGTCGGTGAAGTGCGGCTGCGGAGCATTCAATTGAAGCGGGATTTGGTACAGAATTTAGAAGAATCAGAACAAATTACGGCAGCAACGCGGCTAAAACTGCTGCAGAATATGAATTATGAAGAGATGCTGCTGCTCGATCCGGCGTAAGGTAAGCAGGCAGCAGCAAAAGAGCCATTCCATGGCTGGTGGATAACCAGTTGGAATGGCTCTTTTATGATGTCCTAAGCGTTGATCGATTAGAAGAACTTCACGAGTTGATCTTTGATTGCTTCGTTTGTTCCGCTGACAACCGTGCGGATTTGCGGTTTGTTGAACAAGGCCTGAATCTGTGCAGGATATTCCTGAGCGATCTCACGAAGGCGGATAGATTCGTCGAACTTCGCCGGATGCGCTGTGGAGAGAATGATGGTCACATCGTCCGCTGTCGCCAGCTTGTCTGCTGCCGCTGCGCCGCATGCTGTATGCGGATCCATCAGGTAGTCGTACTTCGCATAGTAGTCGCTCAATGTGTCGAGGCATTCTTCGTTCGACACGCTGTACGCGGAGAAATCGGACTGCACGTGGCTAAGCGTATCCGCATCGACGGCGATGCGCCCTTCGGCTTTGAACTCAGCCATGAGCGTGGATACAACGTCACTATTCCCATTATTCAAGTAGTAGAGGTAACGCTCGAAGTTGCTCGCCACTTGGATATCCATTGAAGGGCTGTACGTACCGCGGAATTCGCCTGGTTGGTACAAGCCTTCACTTACGAAGCGCTCGAGAATGTTGTTCGCATTCGTCGCCAAGATGAGCTTATGAATCGGCAATCCCATTTGCTGCGCAAGGTAACCAGCGAAGATATCGCCGAAGTTGCCTGTCGGCACGCTGAAGCTGATCTTACGGTCAACGCCTTGCTTCGCCAATTGGAAGTAAGCATAGAAATAGTACACCGTCTGAGCCAGAATCCGCGCAATGTTGATGGAGTTGATCGCGCGCAAATGGTACTCATGCTTGAAGTCCACGTCGGCGAACAGCTCCTTGATAATGCGCTGGCAATCATCGAAAGTGCCTTCCACGGCTAGATTCAAGACGTTGGCATCGTCAACGGTCGTCATTTGCAGGGCTTGTACCTCACTGACCTTCTGGTGCGGATGTA
The DNA here is from genome assembly GCF_009363075.1 of Paenibacillus guangzhouensis. Classification (NCBI taxonomy): domain Bacteria; kingdom Bacillati; phylum Bacillota; class Bacilli; order Caryophanales; family Paenibacillaceae; genus Paenibacillus; species Paenibacillus guangzhouensis. Next base: position 5,666,160 of record NZ_CP045293.1, read on the forward strand.
GGATACAGATGCGGATGCCTTCTTTGCCGCGTACCCCTTCGATGGCCGAAGCGCCCGTATCCCCTGAAGTTGCACCGAGGATATGGATAATCGAATTGGTTTTTTTGGATACATAGGAATAGAGGTTACCGAGGAATTGCAGTGCGACATCTTTGAATGCAAAGGTCGGGCCATGGAACAACTCCAGGATATAGCGTTGGTCGTCCAGCTTATGGACCGGTGTCACTTCGTCATGACGGAAGGTGCCGTAGCTGTCATCCACCAACTTCTTCAGATCGGCTCTTGGAATCTCATCGTTCACGAACAAGGAGAACACTTCGAGCGCAAGTTCGGGATAGGTGAGCTCTTGCCATTGACGCAGCGTCTCTTCAGATAATTGCGGCAGGTGTTCAGGGACGAGCAGTCCACCGTCATTTGCCAGTCCCATCAGGATAGCGTCGATGAACCCGATCGGGGCGACTTGCCCCCGTGTGCTGATATACTTCATATTTAATCTCCTCGTTAAATAAAATTACATCCATTGTACATGATCTCTCTGTCGAGGTCGATATGGAAGTTGAAGTCGGCTCAAACGTTGAAATCTACCGCTCGAACTGGTTAAATGAGGGATAAGTGTGAAATGGAAATTGAATTGGATAAGGAGAAGTGACGTACAGCCATGGCGAATAGCAGAAGATTCAAGCTTACAGAGGTAGCAAGACAATTAGCGAACGTTGCGATGGGACAAGCCCATGCAGATTTGGTCATTAAGAATGGTACTTTGGTGAACGTATTATCCGGCGAACTCATCGAGCAAGTGGATGTCGCTGTCGCGGCAGGGAGAATTGCGTTCGTGGGCAACGCAGATCACACCATTGGAGAGCAGACGCAGGTGATTGATGCCGCAGGCAGATTTATTTCCCCGGGGCTATTGGATGGCCATATGCACGTGGAGAGCACGATGCTGTCGGTGACTGAGTTCGCAAGAGCGGCATTGTCGACAGGCACGACCGGAATTTTCATGGATCCGCATGAAATCGCGAATGTATTCGGCAGCGAGGGCGTACGCTTGATGCATGAGGAAGGACAGCAGCTTCCGCTCAAAGTCTACACGACCTTCCCATCCTGCGTTCCGGCAACCATGGATTTGGAGGATGCCGGAGCGAGCTTATCCGTCGAGGATATTCGAGCCGGGATGCAGTGGAACAACGTTGTCGGTTTGGGTGAAGTGATGAACTTCCCGGGCGTCGTGTTCGGAGATCCGCAGATGTGCGGCGAGATTGAAGCGACAATTGCAGCAGGTAAGGCGGTGACAGGGCATTTCCCAAGTGATGATAATCGCATGCTGCAAGCTTACCTGAATGCCGGGGTGACGTCGGATCATGAGACGGTTACGCGGGAGCAAGGGCTTGAGAAGGTACGCCTCGGCATGCATTTGATGATCCGGGAAGGCTCTGCATGGCATGATGTGAAGGAAGTCATCAAGATCGTAACGGAAGATAAAGTGAATACGAGCAACATCTCGCTCGTAACCGACGATGTGAACCCGCAGACACTCGTCGAGCTGGGACATCTAAACCATGTGATTCGCCGCGCGATTGAAGAAGGGGTCGACCCGGTGACGGCGATTCAGATGGCGACGATTAACGTCGCGCGTTATTACCGGATGGACGAAGATCTCGGCAGCATCGCCCCAGGCAAGTGCGCGGACATTCTGCTCATCGATGACCTTCGCCGTGTCGTGCCATCGACCGTCATCACGGATGGTGAGGTGATCTATGATCAGGGGCAATATACGGTGGAGTTCCCGAAATTCACCTATCCGGAGCGAATCCTGAACTCGATGAATGTGCACAGAACGCTCACGGCGGATGATTTCAAGCTGGCAAGCCGAGGAACGGCGGCGAAGACGGAAGTGAACGTGATCGGCGCGATCGAGAATAGTGCGCGGACCGAGAAGCGGAAGGCGGTTCTTCCCGTAGTCGATGGCATCATTCAGCCAGACCTGGCGCAGGATGTCATTCGTCTTGCTTGTATCGAACGTCACCATGCGACGGGCCAGATCTCGAACGCGTTCACCCATGGCTTCCAGATCCAATCGGGTGCAGTCGCCTCAACCGTGGCGCATGACAGCCACAACTTGATCGTCATGGGCGTGAGCGAGGAAGATATGGCCTTTGCAGCGAATGAACTGGTTCGGATCGGCGGGGGGACGATCGTCGTTCGTGACGGCAAGGTACTCGCATCCGTGCTCGCGATTGCCGGGCTCATGTCCGAGAAGTCTTTGCAAGAGGTTGTAGAAGAAGTCGCACAGCTGGATGAGGCTTGGAAAACGATCGGATGTCCGTTGAATGCGCCATTCATGACGTTCTCGCTCATTGCGCTGCCGGTGATTCCGGAGATTCGTATCACGAATCGCGGTCTGGCCGATGTGATGGAGTTCAAGCTGATTGATGTCGAAATAGGATAATGATTGAACGTAGAGAGGTGGAGGAGCTATGAAATATCGTCGGCTCGGTAGAAGCGGACTCGAAGTATCGCTATTAGGACTCGGAACCAATGCCTTCGGCAAACGCGCGGATGAGGACACGTCCATTCGGATTATCCATCATGCCATCGATCGTGGCATCAACTTCATTGATACGGCCAATATTTACGCGGGTACGGAATCCGAGCGCATCATCGGCGAAGCGCTGGCAGGCAAGCGGCAGCACGTTGTGCTGGCGACGAAGGCCGGGCTCCCGACCGGGACGGGCCCGCATTCGCGCGGCTCATCGCGGTATCACCTACAGCAGGAGCTGGAGCAGAGTCTTCGGCGTCTAAAGACGGATTATATCGACCTGTACCAGATCCATACGTTCGACCCGAACACGCCGATCGAAGAGACGCTGCGCACGCTGGATGACTTCGTAAGCGCCGGGAAGGTGCGCTACATTGGCGCTTCCAATTATGCGGCTTGGGAGTTCATGAAGGCGCTGGGTATCAGCGATCACCAAGGTTTCGCGCGGTATGTGTCCAGTCAGACGTGTTATTCGCTGGCTGACCGTACGCCTGAGCAAGAGTTGATCCCGATGTGCCTTGATCAAGGCGTGGGATTGATTCCTTACTTCCCGCTCGCTGGCGGTATCTTAAGCGGCAAGTACCTTGCAGCGGAGCAAGCGCCGCAAGGCTCTAGAGCAGAGACGGATCCGAGCTTCAACCGATTCCTGAACGATCAGACAATTGCGTTAGGGCAGCAGGTCAGCAAGTTGGCTGCAGATCGAGGCTGTACGCCTAGCGCGCTATCGCTCGCATGGCTGATGGATCAACCGGTCGTCTCGACGGTCATTGTGGGTGCGACGAAGGTCCAACAGCTTGAGGATAACCTGCAGAGTCTAGAAGTTAGGCTTACGCCTGAACTCACGCAATCTCTACAGGAGGTTAGCGAACCATTCCGCGAGGGCAAGCCTTTTGCCTTGTATCGCCTTTCTTAATAAGCTGCGAGTTGATCGCTTCAAATCCCCATCTTCCAAGAGATGGGGATTTTTTTGCATCCAGGTGTTGACATATTGCGAATATTGTATATAGTATATATATACACTATTTACTTGATGAACACACATCAATGATCGGAGGTAGATAATGAACATCATCATATCTCACGCATCTGAAGATCCGATTTACATCCAGATTGTAAATCAGATTCGACATAGTATATTGAACGGCGAGATGAAGGCCGGAGATAGTCTCCCGTCCATCCGTCAGCTTGCCAAGGATTTGCAAGTGAGTGTGATTACGACGAAGCGCGTGTACGAAGAGCTGGAGAAGGAGAAGTTGATCGACTCGGTCGTCGGCAAAGGCTCATTCGTCTCGGGCGCCAACATGGAGTTCATCCGGGAACAGCGCATGAAGCTGCTCGAGGACAAGATGCTCGAAGTGATCCGGGAGAGCCGTGATCTGAACATGAGCGAGGAAGACGTTATCAATCATTTGAAGTTGTTGTTCGAGGAGGAACAGACATCATGAATGCCATAGAAGTACGTAACTTAAGCAAGTCCTATTCCCAATTTTCCGTTGATAATATATCTCTTGATATCAAGAAAGGTTATATCACGGGTCTGATCGGACCGAACGGCGCAGGGAAGAGCACGCTGATCAAGATGATGCTCGGCATCGTTCGTCCGTCGGCGGGAAGTATCCGCATGCTCGGCGCTGAGATGCCAAGCGAGGAGATTACGATTAAGCAAAGCGTAGGGATTGTCTCCGATGATTGTTTCTATTACGAGCACTTATCTCTGAAGGATATGAAGAAAGTGATCGCACCTTTCTACACGAAATGGAATGAAGCGAAATTCAACCGATATATGGAGCAGTTCGAGTTGTCTCCGATGAAGAAGATCAAAGAGTTGTCCAAAGGGATGAAGATCAAGTTCGCCCTGGCGATTGCCTTGTCGCATGAGGCTGAGCTGCTCATTATGGATGAGCCTACCTCGGGACTTGATCCCGTATTCCGCAGAGAGCTATTGGATCTGCTGGCTGAAATCATGCAGGATGAGCGGAATACGATTCTATTCTCGACGCATATCACGACTGATCTGGATCGTATTGCAGATTACATTGCCTTCGTTAACCGCGGCAAGCTTGTGTTCAACGATGTGAAAGACGATGTATTGGACCGTTATGCGATCGTCAAAGGCAGCCAAGACCTGCTCGATGCAGATATTCGGGCCAAATTCATCGGTCTTCGCGAGACATCGGTAGGGTTCGAAGGACTTGTTGACGATCGCAAGCAAGCCCAAGAGCTGTTCGGCAGTTATGCCATCCTTGAAACACCGTCGTTAGAAGACATCATGTACTACACCGCTAAGGGAGGTCCTATCTATGCTTAACCTGATTCGTAAAGATTTCATCGTCATGAAGAGTTCGTTAGGACTTATCCCTCTCTATTTCGTGATTTTTAGCATGGTTCTCATATCCAATACGATGTCAGCTTACTTCCTGGTCGCTGTCTATACGGCTTTCACCACGTTGATGATGAGCACGGGTGCGGATGTGAAGAACGATAATCATGCATTTCTCATTACGATGCCGATGAACCGGGCGCAAATGGTGAAGTCAAAGTATGTCACAGCGGTTCTGTATACGGGAGTTGCAGCGATTGCTTGCTATATTTTCTACACTATAGTTCGTTACGTGAAGCCAAGTCTGGGCATGCCCGCTTATTCGATGGGACAATTCCTGGCATCGATCGGAATTTCATTGGTGTTCGTCTCCATCTACTTGCCGCTGTTCTACTGGCTTAGCAAAAAAGGCATGGCGATCATCAACATGGTCTTCATGATTATACTGATTGGACTAACGCCATTTATAAACATTGGGACGTACCTGATGCATAAACAGAATGCCGGTTCAATCGACAATATGAGCGTTGTGCTTATCGGATTAGGCGTCGTGCTTCTATTCATTGCTTCCTACTTCTTAGCTAAATACTTGTTCAACAGAAAGGATTTATAATTACGATGAAAACATCATTTGCAAACATCATGAAATTTACGGCGATTTGCGCCATGGTTACATCGATTGGTCTTACTTCCACGTTCGGTTCAGCATCCGCAGCTCCAGCAGCGAAGCCGCTGCCTGTGAAGGCCAATGCCATTCAGACAATTGAATTTAAGACGGATGACAAGTTCGAAGACCTGAAATTTCTCAAGAAAGCAATTGGCGATAAACGAATCGTCATGCTCGGCGAGAGTTCGCACGGTGCGGCGGAGTTCAATAAGTCAAAAGCGAGAATGGTGCAATTTTTACATAAAGAAATGGGCTTTAACGTCCTTGCCTTCGAATCGGGACTCGGGGACGCGAGCGGTACTTATGCAGGGATCTCGAAGCTGACAGCTGAAGAAACACTGCGCAAATCGATCTATCCGGTATGGCATGCGAAGGAAATGGTACCGCTGTACGATTATATTAAGCAGCAATCGACGACGAAGCAGCCTTTGATCCTGACGGGATTCGATATGCAGCCAAATGGTGCTTTCGGCCGGTTCATGGAAACATGGTTCGCGCCAATCGATAAAGCATTTGCGGAAGAAGCAAAGACGCTTGAGAACAAGCTAACCGATATCTATTTCAACATCGATTGGGATCAAAAGGATTGGGATAAAGACTATGCATATGTGCTGGACGGTTATACGAAAATCCAGAAGTTTATAGCAGCGCACGAAGCGGAATTGCAGAAAGATTTCCCGAATGATAAGACGATTCTGCCAATTATGAAACGTGTCATCTCGGATCGCATCTATATGATTCAGAATGTACTTAAGGCACAAGTAGCTTACAACAATCTCACGGTGGAGAATTATGTGGTCTCGACGAGCCTGCGCGAGAATGTCGCTTACCTGCGTGATGAGATGATGGCGAACACGTTAACATGGCTGGTGGACCATGTCTACAAGGATCAGAAAGTCATCGTATGGGGCCATAACTATCACCTTCGGAAGAACAATTCCGTGATGGCTTCGCCGGTTCAGCTTCACCTGTACGAAGGCGGTTCGGTACCGAACATGGGGGAACTGATGTCTTCGCGCTTGAAACAGCAATCATACACGATCGGTCTATTCATGTACGGAGGGGCAACAGGAGCGAATAATGATGGGTCAGCAATGCCAGTGAACGCGGAGATGGGTCCGAATAGCTTGGAGACGATCTTGAAAGGCGCAGGGAAACCGTACGCATTCTTTGATCTAACTTCAGCAGACAACAAGGAATGGAAGAATAGTATGCATACCGGCCTGTATTGGGGCATGCTCGAAGAGCCGTTCGTGCCAAGCGAGCAGTATGATGGGATATTATTTATCGAGAAGACGACACCGTCGGCATATTTACCGAAGAAATAATACAAGGAGCCCCGCTTCGTTACGAAGTCGGGGCTTTCATATGTCATGCTGCATGGTAATCTACTTCATGATCGCGTCCATGGCTTCTTTATATTGTTCGTACAGCGGCTTCCATACTTTCTCACGTGACCCGAAGTTTCGTCCATCCAGCAGGGATGCAATGACGTCGAGGCAGACATGCCATCCGGCGAGGTCTCTCGGCGTATGTGGCGTTGGCCGTTGAATCGTCTCCTTCATCACGAGCAGGCAGCCTTCCTGCGCAGGATACAATTCGAATCGAACAGCATCTTCACCCCACGTGAACGCTAGTACGGCGTTATGCTCGAGTGAGGTAATTGTCATTTCCTCAAATGTACCGTTCTGCATGTCGAATAGGATTCGCCCGCCTTCGCGAAGGGAGTCTACGCGCAGCTCAGAGAACCATTGCTGCAACTTCTCGTTGTCGGTCAAATAAGCCCATACGGCTTCAACGGGATGCAGTAAATGGCGGCGGAATTCTGCAATGTAGCCTTCTCCAGCGGGTTTAATGATTGCTAGCATGTCTCATTCCTCCTTCATAACATTCCTATGATTGATTGTATACTACGCTAAGATGATCATGCCATACCGAAAATTCGAGCGTCTAGATTGTGTTCGATGCGGTAGAGGGCTTCGTCTGGCGTGACGACGGATTCGGTCATTTCCTGCATGTCTTTGAGGCGCACCTTCCCGGCACGTGCTTCATCTTCACCCATCAATAGGACGTAGCGAATGCCTTGGGATGAAGCCGACGCGAGTGATTTCTTCAACTTGCGCTTCATGAACTCAGTTCGAGTACGAATGCCGTTCGATCGAAGCTCGGCTGCGATTTTTAATGCCTCATGAGCGGTATCCCCAATGGGGATGATGAGCACGGCGGCGGTCGGTACAACGGGATTCACGCGATGCTGAATCAGCTCCATGATCGATTCCATCCCAAAAGAAAGCCCCACCGTAGGATAGTCCATGTCATTCTGCCCGATGAGCTGACCGATGATCGCATCGTACCTCCCTCCAGCACCTAAGCTTGAGGGGTATGACAGGGTTGCGTCGTAAATCTCATAGACCGTGCCGGTGTAGAACGATAGGCCCCGGGAAAGGAAAGGGTCGAAAGGGCATTCTTGCGATAGTCCCAGCGATTGGATGAGGGATTGTAGAGCTTGGACTTCCATCGTCCCAGGGCGTTCTTCAAGTCCTTCGTACCTCGAACATACTTCGTCAAAGGTGCTGTTCTTCATCGCAGCGAATGCAAGGATCGCATCGATCACCTGTGAGTTCAGTCCCTTGGTATTCAGCTCTTCCTGTATGCCGGTCAGGCCGATTTTCTCGATTTTGTCGAGCGTCAGCATCACCGAGAGCATTTCCTGGGAGGGCACGCCTATGGATTCAAGTAGTTCCCCTAGAAACCGCCGATTATTCCATCGTATCTTCACCGGGATATCCAACCTGCGGAACGCTTCAATCGCAAGCTGCATCAATTCTGCCTCAGCCTCGGGGCCTTGAATGCCCACCACATCGACATCGCACTGTTGAAACTCACGCAGACGTCCACGTTTTACCGGGCCATCGCGGAAGACTTTACCCATTTCATATCGTTTGATCGGCAGACTAATACTTGGATTCATGGCGATCAGCTTCGCAAAAGGGATGGTTAAATCATATCGTAGTCCCAGCTGCCGCATCCCTTGGTCTGTGAGTTGATACATTTCCTTGATGATTTCATTCCCGCCTGCATATTTCGATGTCAATAGCTCGAGTTCATTCAGAATGGTCGTATTCGTGCCTTCGAAATCATACAGTTCAAACACGTCCTGAAGTGTGACTTGAATGTTGTGCCGAAGCGCTTGCTCTTGTCCCCAGAAATCATAAGTTCCTTTTACGTTTTGCATGATCTTCAATCCCTTCTCTGATCGATAAAATAAAAAACGCGCCGGACCCATAGGTCCTGCGCGCTTCGATATGCCGCAGGTGGGCCAACGCGAATAGCGTTAGCCCACCCTGAAATTTCGATCAGGTGTGCTAACGCCGTTTGTAATGATGAAGTTGACTATTCCATTGGATCGTAACCATGGTGATGATCTCCTTCAGAACGTGATTTAGAACGATTATAGAGGATTCGCCACAGACATTCAAGGGCTGTTTTCATCGTCCGCTAACCCGGCAATGAGAACAGCCCTCTGATTCTAACCTTATTATCTCTTTAGTTTATATTTTATATAGATGTTCTCCTCAAAAGAAAGTTATTCTTCCAGCTTGAACTTCTTCACTTCCTGATCCAGCTCAATGACCATATCGCGCAGGGTAGAAGCGGAGCTCGAGATCTCTTGCATCATGGCCATCTGTTCCTCGGAGGAAGCGGCTACGCTTTGCGAGTTCTGTGACGCGTTCTGGCCGATGCGGGCAAGCTCATCAAGGGATGCAGCCACCTGCTCACTGCTCGCCGACATCTGCTCTGCGGCTGCGGACACCTCGTGCACCTGCTCATTGACGCTCTGCAAGGCACCGACGATGCCTTCGAAAGTCTCGCCTGCGCTATTCACCGCGCGTGCGCCGTGTTCGACCTGTTCCATACTGGTGTTCATGGCCGCCGATGCTTGATCAATGTTCGACGCAATGTCGTTCAACAAGACAGATATCTGCTGCGATGAGTTGTGTGATAAATCTGCGAGCTTACGTACCTCTAGCGCAACGACAGCGAAGCCTTTGCCATGCTCCCCGACTCTAGCCGCTTCAATCGAAGCATTCAGTGCCAAGAGGTTCGTCTGGCCCGCAATGTTCGTAATGGTCGATAGGATGTGTTCTATCTCCTGGGACTGCTGCTGTAAGTTCGCGAGCATGTCCACCGTATGGGAGACGGATTGGTGAATTTCTTTCATTTCATGAACGGATTGGCGGATGATCGTATTCCCTTGCTCGGCATTTCCGCTGACTTCGCGCGCATAATCGGACAACCGGGAAGACGATTCCGCGATGCGCTGAATGCCCGTGGCCATTTCCTCCATCGCGATCTGGCTCTCCATTGCGGATTGCATTTGCGTCTCGGAGCCCGAAGCCACCTCTTGAATGGAGCCGGCAATCTCTTCAGTCGCGCGAGAGGTCTGCTCTGCACTCATCGTTAATACCTTAGAAGACGTCGCGACGTTCTCTGCCGTCACCTGGACATTCTGAATCAGCTGTCTGATATTGTGAATCATGGTATTAAAGTTGGCGGACAGAATCCCAACTTCGTCTTGATTGTGGACCGGTATGTTTACGGCAAGATCTCCGTCCGCGACGCGCATGCTCAGCTCGGACAGTTTTCGAATCGGCCGCAAGGTAGCGCGCACCAAGAAGATCATCAAGATGATGAAGGCGAACACAACAGATAAGGCAATGGACAACGTCTGAACGAGCATATTGCTCTGACGTTCTTTGAGCACGGTATATTTGAAATCGACGCCGAAGATCGCAACCCGTTTCCCGTTCGCATCGGTTATAGCGCTGATAATACTAACCCATTCGCCATTTTCATCTTCGTATACTTCGGACATGGCGTAGCCTTCCTTTTCCAACTTGTCAAGGGCTTCGGCAAATGCACCCTTAGCTTCATAAGGATCGCCTGGCTTGAGATTCATATCATATAGCGCTTGATTCCCAAGAAGCATCGTGATCTTCTTGTTATCTCCGTTCTTCGCTATATCAGGCAAATAAATGTAGCTGTTCGATATCAATTGATTCTGGTCCATGCTGTTCAACTGCCGCTGAAGACTTTGGATGCCGGCGTCTGTATTGAATGCCTCGGTACCGACTAATTTTTTGGCTTTCTCGATTGCTCCGATATTCTGAGAAACCACATTATGCAGCGTCCATTCCATCGTGAGAATCTCATCCGTCTGCTGACCCCTTAATTGGAAGTAGGAGGTGACGGTAAGAATGCTCTCTAATAGGAAAAATAGCACCGCAAGCACCACACTTGATTTGAACACTAGACTTTTTCTGTTGACCCAATTTTTCCTTTTCACACGAAGCCCCCCAATACATGCTAAGAAGTTCAAGACGTCATTTCAGGTGAAGCCAAATCGCAAAAATGTGATTATTTATTTATCGTCATTTATCCTATCGAACTTTAAGGATTTTTTGTAAAAACCGGAGTTATGTACGAGGGCGGATCAACAATGTGGAAGGCGTGGAAAATCATGAGATTACGCACAAAAAAACAGGACGTTAACGTCCTGTTTTCTGCTTGTTGTTAAGGTTCTGGCTATGCTGTGGTGTGGTTCAAATACCGCTCACTATACTCATGCTCCAGCATGCTCATCAAGATCGCATCATGGTACTGGTGATTGTAGAATACCGCATCCCGTTGAATACCTTCCTGCTGGAAGCCAAGTTTCCGATACACATGCTGAGCGCGTTCATTATAGGCATACACATTCAGCTCAATGCGGTGCAAATTCTGGACGCCAAAGCCGTAATCGAGGAGAAGGCGGATCGCTTCGGATCCATAGCCTCGTCCTTGATGACGCGCTGCACTGATCGCAATGCGAAGATTGGCGCTGCGGTTCGTGCTTGAGATGTCTTGTAGAGCGATATCGCCAACAATCTCATCGGTGTCCGTTTCCGCAATGAGAAGTAGAATGCTGGATGAATCTTGGGATTTGCTATCGATATATCGCTCAATCTGTTCTCTTGTGAAATGCTGCTGTGTTCCGGTTAGTCGCAGCATATCCGCATCGTGCAGCAATTGATAGTATACTTCCGTATCTTCATTATTCAGCGGACGTAAGTAGACCTGTTGGCCTGTTAGAAATCGGACAGGGCGATTGGCCGGGGTGTTATGGCTCATGAGATGTTCCTCCTGATTCGCTTCATCGTGTTATGGTGATGTACATAACGTATCGTAAATCTGTATACTTGAGAATATGCAGATTTGAATAATTTTGAAGGACAGATTGAGGTGCAAGATGTATAAGGTCACCCTATCTCTATCGAAGCTGGACCCCGATGCGAAGGCTCCACAGTATGCGCAATTATATGAACAATTGAAGTTAGCCATCACCGATGGAGAATTGGCGGAGCATATGCGGATGCCGTCCATTCGCTCTTTCGCTGGAACACTTGGTGTCAGTACGACGACGGTTGAGCTAGCCTATAGTCAGCTGGTTGCCGAAGGGTTCTTGGATAGTCGGCCCAAACGCGGATATTACGTACAGAAGCTCCCAGAACCTTACTGGCAAACGGGAGGTAGTGAGCAGGATGGAGAGGCAGCCACCATCACGTCTATTCCCCGAGCTGCGCCGATGAGAGACAATCTGGCGTATCGGTATGATTTCCATCTCTCGAAGAATGATCTCGAGGTATTTCCGTTTGCGTTATGGCGCCGGCTATCCAATCAAGTGCTCCGACAGGACCATCAGGACCTGCTGTTCTATGGCGACCCGCAAGGAGAATACGGGCTTCGCGTTCAGATTAGTCAATATCTCCGTCAGTTCCGCGGCTGCGTGTGTACGCCGGAACAGGTGGTCATTGGTTCAAGCCAGCATCAGCTTTTAACATTAATATGCCATCTGTTGAAAGGGCAGTTGCTGCATATTGGGGTGGAAAATCCGGGTTATCTGCTGCATGCGGAGACATTTCGGCAGCAAGGGCTTCACGTGTGCCCGATCCCGGTGCAGGATAACGGCATTCAAGTGGAAGAAGTCTATGCCGCTCATGTGCAGGCGGTCTGCGTGTCCCCCTCTCATCAATATCCGAGGGGGATCGTCATGCCGATCGCGAAGCGTCTTCAGCTGCTGGAATGGGCAGAGCGTGTGAAGGGATATATTATTGAAGATGACTACGATGGAGAATTCCGGTATCATGGCCGTGTGATTCCATCTCTCCAGGGCCTGCAGGGCGGGCATCGCGTGATCTATTTAGGCGGCTTCTCGCAGGTGCTGGCCCCGTCGCTCTGCATCCATTACATGGTGCTTCCGCCCGATTTGATCGGCGTCTATCAGCAGATGGAGCATCAGATGCTGCTCGAGCAGTCTGCTTCGCGCATTCACCAATGCACCTTGCAGTTGTTTATGGAGCGTGGGCACTTGGAGAAACATATCCGCAAAATGCGTAAACGATACGGCCTGAAGCATGATCTCTTAATTCAATCCATTCAGGCTGTGTTCGGGGAGAAGGCGGTCATCATCGGCAAGGATGCGGGGTTCCACATCCTGTTGCGTATCGAGCATCCACTATCGGAGCATGAACTTGTCCTGCGCGCGAGAGAAGCGGGGGTACGTGTCGCTTCTGCTGCCCATACGTGGCTCACGCCTACATCGTATTCGTACCGGGAATTTTTTATCGGCTTCGGGGGTATTGAGCAGGAGCGGATTGAGCCTGGAATCAAGCGTTTATACGATATATGGTATTCCGATCAAGGGGAAGCGAGGGCGTAGCGGTGAGAAAATTCATTTCCATTTCGCATATTGCCCACATATAGGGTAGAATTGATATTAAAATATTTTAGGAGTTGTCGAGATGTCGAACGAAGAAGTGATTTTGACCCCGGAGGGTCTGGCGCAACTGCAAGCGGAATTGGATGATCTGAAATATGTGAAGCGTAAAGAGATCGCTAACCGGATTAAAATCGCGCTCAGTTACGGGGATCTGAAAGAGAATAGCGAATATCACGCGGCCAAGGATGATCAAGCGTTCATGGAGACGCGCATCCAGGTACTCGAGAGCAAGCTGAAGCGATCGCGTGTCGTGGACACGAGCAGTCTGGATCATTCCCAGGTCAACATTGGCTCAACCGTTGTCCTCTATGATCGCGATTTCGCCGAGAAGGTAGAGTATAAGATCGTAGGCGCGGAAGAGGCGGACGTGTTAGAGAATAAAATATCGTATGAAAGCCCGCTAGGAAAGGCGCTTCTCGGAGCCAAGGTAGGCGACTTGGTTAAGGTTGACGCACCGATGGGTGAAATAAGTTATGAGGTACTTGAGATTAAAATGGTCTAATGGATGACCGCTTGAAAAGAGGATAAGGCATGAATAAAGCATCCATCTATGGATTAACACGAGATCAACTGGCAGCTTGGCTGCTTGAGCGCGGGCATAAGAAATCGAGGGCTCTTCAGGTCTGGGATTGGCTCTATCGGCAACGGGTGAAGGCGTTCGACGCGATGGAAGATGTAAACCCGGAATGCATCGCATTGTTGTCCGAGCATTTTGCCATTGAGACCTTAGCGGAGCATTTGAAGCAGGAATCGACGGATGGAACGATTAAGTTTCTGTTCCGACTCGAGGATGGCAATCTCATCGAGACGGTCTTGATGCGCCATAAATTCGGTTTGTCGGTCTGCGTCACGACGCAGGTCGGGTGCAATATCGGCTGCAGCTTCTGTGCGAGCGGGTTGCTCGCGAAGAGCCGCGATCTCACGAGCGGTGAGATTGTCGGTCAGATTATGAAGGTACAGCATCACCTGGATGCGAGAGGGCAGGGAGAACGCGTTACGCATATCGTCGTGATGGGCATTGGCGAGCCGTTCGATAACTTCACGAATATGTCCGATTTCATCAATGTCGTGAAGGATGCGAAAGGTCTTGCGATTGGTCCGAAGCATATTACGGTATCCACAAGTGGTCTAGCGAACAAAATCGAAGAATTCGCGGATTCCGATTTACAGGTGAACCTCGCCATATCGCTGCATGCACCGAATAATGAGCTGCGGACACGGATCATGAAGATCAATAAGGCCATTCCAATTGAGCGCTTAATGCAGGCAATTGATTATTACTTGGAGAAGTCCAACCGCCGCATTACGCTCGAATACATCCTGCTGAAGGATGTGAATGACGGTCTGGCGCAGGCGAATGAGCTTGCAGAACTTATTGAGGCACGTCCGCGTCTGAAGAAGATGGCGAATGTGAATCTGATCCCATATAACCCGGTAGACGAGCATAGTCAGTACCAGCGAAGCGAACAGGCGTCCATACGGGCATTCTACGATGTGATGAAGAAGAACGGCATCAGCGTCAGCGTACGTCTGGAGCACGGGTCGGATATCGATGCGGCTTGCGGACAGCTGCGGAGCAAGCAGATGAACAAAGATCGCACGGAAGTGGGTTAATTCAATCGTCACATCCCATTCCCTGGGAAATAAAGCACGGAACAGAGCACCATCTTCCCCGAGAGAGGAGATGGTGCTCTGTCGTGTTATTGAACAGCGACCGAGACCGGTCTTGCTAAGATACGTTGTCGATAATCATGGATTTTCTGGGCATAGGTCATGGCCAGTTTCTTCGCGGTCTGAAGATTCCCCGCATTCGCGAACACTTGGAACATCGGCTCCTCGCTATCAGGCAGAATCAAGGTCCAGCCTTCGTCGTGGAAGATTTTGATCCCATCGATGAGCTCGACTTGCTTGCCCTTGGTCTCTTCCATTAGGAAACGCATGACTTTGCCTTTGTCAGCCCACGGACACTCGACTTTCTCCTTCAAGAGGGTGAAGTCAGGGATGGAATCCACGAGTTGGGATAGACGCAAGTTTTTGTCGGCCATCAGTTGCATCAAATGCACCAGCGTATAGAGTCCGTCACTGTAGATATGAAATCCTTGATTCTGGCAGCCTTCCATGATGGAACGTGAATCTGCCTTAGTACGAATGACCAAGCGACCCATCTGCGCAGCGAGAATCTCAGCACTGTGGGAGATGTTCACAGGAACAAGGAGCTCCGGCTGATCGTTATGGTTCAACTGGATCATGATCTGCAGGATCGACAGCAACGATTCCGAGATGACTTCGCCTTGCTCGGTCACGACATCGATGTGCTGCCCATTCGCATCTAATCGGATGCCGAAATCCGCCTTGCTCGAAGTAACCCAGCTTGCGAGCTCATCCGGGGAAGAGGTGACGCGATTGAGTTGAATCACTTTACAGCCGAGAATCTCTAGCAACTCTGGAATGATTTGTTGGAGATTCCGGTAATCATACTCGAGTACGACCGTGTAGCCTTGCGACTCAATCGCGTGGTTCTCAATGAGCGAGAGGAGGTGCTCGCGATATTGCAGGCGCACGTTCGGCGCGGTTCTTGCCCGCCCGACTTTGCTCGGACGAATGAGACGGCTGTCCTCTTGGACATAGGCATTTTCGATCTTACGTTCTGCGCCCTTGCTGAGCGGCAGCCCGGCACTATCGAGGAATTCGATGACGAATTGATTGTCGCCGCTCTCGGTAAGGGAGCGGATATGAATGCCGCCGGCGCAATCCGAATGATGGACAGCGTGCCGTGATACGGATGAAGTCATCGAGCCGAAATGATACGTATGGATGCCTGAAGCATGCATGCCGGATAGGAATACATTCGCGATCAACGCAGCAAATGGCGAAGAATCATGGCTGACGCCCACGACGCTGCCAGCAGGAATCGTTGTTCCATAGGCTAGCGCGAGTCGATTGGCGAAGTTGGTCGTCAGATCGACATTGCATGTGCCGTTCACGCCGGATTGTCCGAATAGATTTTTGGATAGGCGATCGCCGCGGATGAAGGAATGCTTGACGGTCGTGTGGTGATCGATAATTTTATTCGGGAAAATTTTGACTCCCGGCTGAATAATACTCTTCGTTCCAATCTGGCAGCTGTCACCGACAATGGCTTCTTCGTGAACGATGGAACCCGATTGAACAATAACATTCTGGCATAGGGTCGCGCCCCGGACTTCCGCGCCGAGTGCAATTAAGTTATTCCGCCATAGGACAGCGCGTTCCAGCGTTGTATGGCGGCCGAGAATGGAGCCTTCGCCGATAATGGTATAAGGCTCGAGCGTAACATGCGGCTCCAGTATGCAGTCAGAGCCAATGAAGCAAGGAGACTGTAGAATGACGTCCTGGTCGATCTTCACATGCTCACCCGTCCAGATTCCCGGAGCAATCTCAATGCCTGGCAAGGCGATATTCACTTTCCGATCGAGCATATCGAACTGCGTCTCGCGATATTGCGTCAGATTGCCGATATCCGACCAATAACCATCCGCGACGTAAGCATATAGCGGTTGATTCTGTGCCATGAGCAGCGGGAAAAGGTCTTGACTGAAATCGAACACTTGCCCGCTCTCGAAGTAGTTGAACACGTCAGTCTCCAGAATATAAATGCCCGTATTCACCGTATCGCTGAAGACTTCGCCCCAGCTCGGTTTCTCTAGGAATCGAATGATCTGGCCATCATCATCGGTCATTACCACGCCGAATTCCAGTGGGCTGTCGACATGAGTTAAGATGAGTGTTCCGATAGAACCTTTGTGGCGATGGTATTCGATGGCTTGCGTTAGATTGAAGTCCGTCAGAGCATCGCCGCTGATGACGATGAAGGTCTCATCAAGGAATTCTTCCGCGTTCTTCACGCTGCCAGCCGTACCTAAGGGGCTATCTTCTTCAAAATAGTGCAGCTGTACGCCAAAATCGGAGCCGTCTCCGAAATAAGAGCGAATCATTTCAGGAAGATATTGAACCGTTACAGCAATCTCGGTGATCCCATGCTGCTTAAGCAGTTCTATGGTATATTCCATTACAGGACGGTCTAATAAAGGTACCATCGGTTTTGGTGTGTTACTGGTTAGCGGGCGCAGACGCGTCCCTTTGCCTCCTGCCATAATAACTGCTTTCATTTTCATTCCTCCTGTTCATTTATATACAAAGCCGAATGGCTTAAACGTCTTAAGGGTAACGACGAACCTGGCTTTACGCGTTGTTATTCACAATTCTCATCTTCGGTTGCTGCGACTTCTTGGTACGAGAGCTGGTCGAACTCACGATGCAGCGTACGATGATACGTATGGATCGTCTGCCGAGCAATGTGTTCCCAGTTATACGCGGTCGCGATTTTATAGGCGGCTTGCTGGGCCATTTCTAGTGCCATTTCTGGGTTCTGCAGCATTTGAATGACATGCGTCGCGAGCGATTGCACATCCCCAGGAAGGACGGTATAACCATCCTCTCCGTAGTTCACGATCTCCTGCAGGCCGCCTGTGCCAGAGACGATGATCGGCGTACCAGCCGCCATCGCTTCGAGCGCGACGATGCCGAACGGCTCATACAGGCTTGGGAAGATGGCGGTAGACGCCATCTGGAACAATTGGTTCCGCGTGGTATCATCCACGAAGCCTGTGAAGAGAACGTGATGCTCCACGTTCATCTGTCTTGCCTGAGCCTGCAGCTCTTCCATGGCAGGGCCCTTGCCGCTGATGATGAATTTCGTATTCGGACAGCTCGCCAGTATGGCAGGGATGCTGCTGAGCAGAATGTGTACACCCTTCTCGCGAACGAGTCTGCCGACGAAATAGACGATTTGTTCATCTGGTCTTGCGTACTGCGATCTTAGGGAAGCATTCATCTCTGCCGGCTCGAGGAGATGCGTATCGACGCCATTCGGAATCGTATCCAGCTTGTCGGCAGGCAGCCCAAAGAGGCGAAGGAGCTCATCCTCCATATAACGACTGCATCCAATCATGCGCCATGCTTCGTAGGTCAGCTTCCATTCAAGATGGTGGATGCGCTGTTGAAGCTCGCTATAGATCCCTTGATTGCGTCCATGTTCCGTCGCATGGATCGTGGCGACGAGCGGCAGGTTGAATTGATGCTTCAGCGCAGTTGCGGCCTGACAGACAAGCCAATCATGCGCATGGATCAGATCAAATGGGCCGTAATGGGCAATCAGCGGCTTGCAGTAGTCCGTCATTGCCAGGTTCAATTGGAATACCCATTCCATGAAGCTGAGGTCATGGGACTGATATGTTCTGACACGATGCACATGTACGCCTTGATTCACTTCGTACGACGGGTAGCCGTCGACATGCGAAGTAATGACATGGACCTCCATGCCCTGCTTCGTCAGGCTGCGTGCGAGATCATATACATGCCTTGATAATCCGCCGACCGTCATCGGCGGGAATTCCCAAGATAGCATAAGTATTCTGAGCCCATTCCGAGCGGGCTGTACTTCCTGCTCAGATTCAGCCGAAGCTGTCGGATAGGAACGGTAGATGCGGTAATCGAGCCTAGGGAAGATATCATCCCGGCGTTCCACTTCCTGCAGCCAAACTTCCTCGAGTGTCCCCTGGCGAAGTGCGCGATAGAGCTTCTGGAATCGGTTCATATGATTTTGCGTTCGCTTCACCGCATAAGGCACCATCGTCTTGTTATCCATAATGAACGCCCAGTCGCTGCTCTCCGCGAGCATCAGCTGCTTCGCAGCTTGGTTCAGTGCTCGCTCCTCGAGATCGGTTGGATTCGGAAAATGATCCGCGAGCTCGATCATCTGTTCCTCCATCCGGTGGAGATGGCGGTAGATCCAAGCGTTATCTTGCCCGAGCCACACTTCCCCGTACCCGGCACGGCCCCAGCTGGAGAACGCTAGGTGACATTGTTCATTCTCGTGATACTCGTGCAAATATTCGGCAGGTGTAATCATCTGAAGAGTCTGGCCGTGATCATGTACCTTGCGACACAAGTGATCGATGAATCGAGGCCCCTCGTACCACCAGTGGCCGAACAGTTCGGCGTCATAAGAAGCGATTATGATCGGTTTGCGATCCATGTGCGCAGCGAGATGCTCCACTTGCCTCTCCCGATTAAAGAAGAAATTGCCTGCATGATCGGAAGCTTTTGCTTCCGCCCATGAGGGGCGGTAGGGCTCTTTGTGCCCGTCTTGCCCTGTGATGCGGTAGTATTTGATGCCGGTATGCAGTCGGACGCCTGTTTTATGTAAATAAGGCTTAATATAGTCGTAGTTCAGGTCATAGCCGATATCACGGTAATATTCGCGATAATCATAGTCGCCAGGGTAGCCCTCGAGCGAGCTCCATACTTGCTTGGAAGTCTCTTGATCTCTCGCAAATGCCGCTACGCCATGCGGGGTAATGACAGGAGCATAGACACCGCGCCGCGGCTTCGGATTGGCGTGATTCAAGCTGTGTGTATCCGTGAAGAAGAAGTCGATCCCATAATCCTTGAGAATGCGGTCTAATCCTTCTTTCATGCCACATTCGGGCAGCCAGATGCCGCGGGGACTTCGTCCGAGCATGGCGGTATGTACCGTGACGGCATTCTCAATCTGTGCGCGAATGGCTTGCTCCGTATTGACATAAGGCAGGAAGGCATGCGTCGCAGCAGAAGTGATCAGTTCAAGATTCCCTGCATCTTGAAATTTGCGGTAACCGTCAATAATTCTACCCTGATATGTCGTGATGAATAGATCTTTGATGTGCTGGAATTGTTCGAGGTATTGGACGGCAAGGGGATGGAAGGCATCGTCGCCTTGGGTCCGTTCGCACTCGCTTGCGGCGAGCTCAATCAAATTGTTGAGATAGCTGAGGTAGCGTTCTTGGAGTAGTGGACTTGCTAACATGGAGAGTAACGTTGGCGTTAACGACATCGTGATGCGGAAGTCGATCCCGTCACGGACCAGTCCTTCGAATACATCCAGCTGAGGAAGATAAGTCTCCGTCATCGCTTCGAATAGCCAACGCTCTTCGATATAATCTTCACTCTCAGGATGGTGTACGAAAGGCAGATGCGCATGCAGCACAAGGGATAAATAACCTTTTACCATGACTTGTTCACTCCTTCCTCTGATGGTTCTGCTGCTGACGCAGTCAGGGAGTAGCCTGTAAAAGCGTTTTGCCATTCCGGTGTTGGGACTGGTCTAGCGAGTTCCAGAGTCACCGGGTGATATTCCGTCCAAGAGCTCTCATCTTGCGGCGGAAGTGTTACTGTATTCGAACGAAGGAGCGTTACAAATCTCCCATCGAGGGTTGTTGTTCCGTAATCTACAATATAAGTACAGTTCGGTTCCATGCCCATGACGAACCAATTGTCCGCATCTCCATGAAGCGCGATGTCTGTGTGGCGATTCCAATGATCGCCGCTGAAATCCAGACACGTGATGTCGTACACGCGCAGGAATTTAGGCAGATGGTGAAAGGCGGTGTGAAAATGCTCTTCGGTCATTTGCTTCCGCTGGCCCGTGATATCCCAATAGACGTAGAGCGAGGAAGGATCTCTTGGCATGATCGTGATGTGATCGAAGATCACGTCACTTGCTTGTAAGTGTGCGTCGTCAATCTCGGGAGAACACGGTGCGACGGTCTGTACGGCCGCATCGATTTGCTGCGCTGCCTTGTTGCGCTCCTTGCTCAAGTGATAGTTCAGCTTGCTGTAGGATACGCCAAGCTGTTCTGCAATTTCTTTACGCGTTCGTCCTTCTTCTAGTAATCGCATTATGTTTACAATATCCAATGAACTTGCCCTCCAATTCCTTATTTGAAAATGAGAAGAAAGTCACTCACGGACTTCCTTGGTCTTTTCATAGATTAGTGTATAGGATATGCCGTGATAAGTTTGCCGAAGTATGAGTGAGGATTTCGGGACCTTTTGTAGAATTTTCGAAGTTCATTGCACATTTTGACAAAATAAAAAGCGCCGTCGAGAGGAACAAATCTCGTAAGCGCTTTTATTGGAAAGAGGGTAATTCAGATCCATCTACGCAAGATTGCTGAGAGGATTCGACTCGGAGAGCAAGGCTTCTTTCGCCAAAATATACATCGCGCTGCTCCATCCGAGCGGGGTATTCGGATTCGCCGCGGCGGTCCCGCCATAATAGAGCTCCGGCAGTACGCCAGGCTTTGTCATGAGGCTCTCCGTTCGGTGGATATAGCTGCGCGCTTCTTCATAGCGGCCAAGCGTCAGGTGGCAAAGGGCGAGCCACGGCAATCCGAAGGTCCATTCCGCCTCCGTACCGCGATAGAAATCACGGGGCTGGTGTCGGCCATGATGGGGTTCAAGGGTGCTGTAGTAGCTGTCCCCCTCGTAGCGGATGAGGCCGCGGTCTCGCAGCAACTGCTGCTCGGCCCGCTGCACGATGATATCGCCCAGCATGCCAGTAAACAGACGATACGGGTACACGAGGCTGAGCTGTGCAAGATCCGTTGATTTTTCCTGACTTTCATGGGGGAAGAGGGTGAGTAAGGCATGAAGTCCTTTATCAATCAAGGCATCGGGCACAAGCACGTATGGCTCAACGGCTTTGAGCCCAGCTACGCAAGCGCCGATCGAGGAGGCATGCACCTCCCGTGCTTCTTCCCACATGCCGTTATCTGGGTCATGCCAATATTCGATGTGGCCTAGATATTCGACCAGTCGCTGGACGATCTCGAGATCTTTGTCATCACGGAACATTCGCTTGCCTGCGGCAAGTCCAGAACCGATCCCGAAGAGGAAGGCTCCGATCATATCATGCTGGACATGTCCCCAGTTCTGATCATGAATTTCCAGAACGTCCTGCGCTGAATAGCGGGCGTGAAGATACTCCCATTCATACGAAGGCTTCTGCTTCGAGAGAATGTGCAGCTTCCATTCGTAGGTACGGAACAAATCTAGCAGCCGATAATAGGTTGATTCATAGTATCGATTTGGTTTATTTAGATAGGGCAGCGACATATAGACACAGTCACGAATCCAGACGTATTGATAATCCTTCGACGGACTGGCGATGTATAGTCCATGGGGCAGGCGCAGTTGATCCAGAATTAGATAGCTCTCCTTTAACATAGGGGTGATTCCTCCTCTTAGGTCACTGAAATCTCCATTCTATTAAGCAGTCTGTCCGATTTCCGAATCTATTAAACTTGTGATGATTAGACCTTTTTCGTTGTATAATGGATAATCATAGTCATGTTCGGCAAGATCTCGTAATGCGAGAGAGGAGGCGTAATGGATGAGAGTGATCATTGTGGATGATGAGCGGTTAGCTCTACAGAGCATGAAGAAGCACCTGCATGAGCTCGGTTCATTCGATATTGTAGGGATATTCCAGGATCCGCAGGAAGTGTTGGACTGGATGCAGCGGGATCGCGTCGATGTCGCATTCCTAGATATCGAGATGCCAGAGATGAGCGGGATGGTGCTCGCTGAACGGTTGATGGAGATTCATCCTTCCATTGAAATCGTGTTCGTTACGGCCTACAGTCATTATGCGATCGATGCATTTGAAATCAATGCGCTAGACTACTTAATGAAGCCTGTGCAGAGGGTCAGGCTGGAGAAGACCATGCGTCGTCTTCGGGAACGTTCCGAAGCCGAAGTTGAAGTGAAGAAGCTGGGTTCGCAAGCAATGCTGGGTTGTCTGCTGAATCTGCATTATCGGACTGCCGCGCAGGAAATTCAGACCTTTGGATGGCGGACGACCAAGGCGCAGGAATTGTTCGCATTCTTGCTCCATCACCGGGGACATACTGTGCATAAGGAGACGATCCTCGAATGGATGTGGCCGGAATTTGAGATCGAGAAATCTACGGCGCATCTGTATACGACGATCTATCAGATTCGCAGAGTGATTAAGCAAATGGGGCTGGACATACAGGTCAAATATAAAGATGAAGGCTATTGCTTTGAACGAGGGAGCTTGCTCATCGACGTTGATGTATGGGAGCAAGGAATTCGATCTGCCCCGCCTGTCTCGCCAGAGACACTGGAGCAGCAGCACGATTTGCTCGATTTGTATCGCGGAGACTATCTCAGCGATCATCGGTACATCTGGGCCGAGAGCGAGCGGGAGCGGCTTCGGATGATGTGGTTCGTTCATGCGAAGCAGGTGATTGATTGCCACATGCAGCTAGAGCAGTATACCGAGGCGGTACAGCTGCTTCAGCAGCTGCAGGAACGGTACCCTTACGTAGAAGACAGTTATTTCGGGATGATGAAGATTCACGCGATGCATGGCAATTTAGGCGAAGTCAAGCGCCAGTATGAACGGCTTACGCTCACCCTACAACAGGAACTGGGCGTTGAACCAAGCGAAGCGATTCATGCGTGGTATACTGAGCGGATGTGACGAGCAGTGATTGGACTGCCGGGGATATCGAAGTGCGTGCGAACACGCATGAATATAAACGAAATAACGATAGTTTGGAGCAATTGACCAAGCACATTCCTGAACCATGATGGTAATTCGAAAGAACCTGTTCTCTCCTCGGGAGGACAGGTTTTTTTCCGTTTGATCGCATTGGTTCAGTTATTGTTCAGCGCGCCGTAATAGAATGTCCCCTAGAGTATCTTGAAGGAGGAGAAATAGGTTGAAATATACCGGAAGACTCGTATTATCGATCATTACGGTGGCGCTTACGGTCAGTTTGAATACGTACCTTATGTCGATCCGATTGTTCAATATATATATTATCGTCATTTCTTGCGGGGCCATCGTACTATCATGGGTGGGAGGCAAACGCTATGATGAGGTGCGCGACGAAGCGGATCTCGACTCGCTTACCCCTGCGTATCGACGTAGAACTGCGTACCACCTATTCGATCGACTGCAGCAGAGAGCAAGGAGGTCTGGACGAGCAGTCGCCGTATTTTTCATTGATATCGATGATTTTAAGTTGATTAACGATCATTACGGTCACGCCGTCGGCGACGTCATGCTGCGAAAGACCGCGGAAGCCCTTATGGAGGTGGATGCCTGTGAGACGCATGTCGTTCGGTTTGGCGGGGATGAATTCCTCGTGCTCGCGTTGTGTGATAGCGAAGCGGAGCTTCAAGACACACATCGTCGAATGGTGCAGCGGCTAGAAGCGATTCCTGCCTTAACCGCGGTCTCCTTAACGGTGTCGATTGGCTATGCTTGGTATCCGCAGCAGGGTATGCGGCTCGATGACCTCATTGATTCCGCTGATCAACAGATGATGGAAGCGAAGCGACGCCTCAAGCAAGGTAGGCGCAATGCGGTCATACGCTGAAGAACATATGAATATCACGAAAGACATGAAGAAGCCCCTGTACTCGAATTGAGTAGCGTGAGGGCTTCTTTGTTTCTCAAAGATGTGTGTATGTAATCACGGATAATTCTGAAATTTTCAGAAAATTTCAGAATTTACCACTGGGATTTGCATTGTACGTACGGCGCTGATGCGCGAGATTGGCGGCTGGGACGAAGATGCGATTACGGAAGACACGGCGGTATCATTCGAGATTCTTACGCGAGGCCAGCTGATTGCACTGGCACCGAAGGCAGAAGTGTAACAGCAGGAGCCTGAGCAGCTGAGCGTATATATGCGGCAACGAGAGCGCTGGGCGAAGGGAAATTACCGTGTTGTTATCGATAATCTGCATCATTTGTTTAATACGTCGAGCTGGCGGATTAAACTGCATGTGCTCTATTATGCCGCGAGCTATTTCTGGTTCATGATCGCACTGATTATCTCGGATATTATTTTCGTCGTGAATATCGTGTATCGGATCATGGGGTTGTTCAACCCGGCGGTTGTGTCGCCGTTCCAATTCACGAGCGATGTCTACGTCTATCTGGTGATTGCATGGGCGCTAATGTATTACATCTATGTGCTGCAGATCAATCTAGCGCTCGCATCGGATATCGGTCAGAGCAATATCCGCAATTTTATTTTGTCCTGCGTTTCTTATTTTACGTATGCGCAGTTATTCCTAATCATATCCCTCAAAGCGTTCTATTCCATGATTGTGGACCGCATCAGCGGCAGGCAGAGCAAATGGTACAAGACGCAGCGATTCGATTAGCGGCAGACCCTTCGGGGTCTGCTTTTCGGTGTTAGCGAGTTCCTGCCTTAATGACCGCGAAGACCTAGAACGATCTTCAGCTTCTTGCGGTTCTTCACACCCCATTTAAACCCTTCCCTCGTATCAAGGATGAGCACGTACGTACCTACCCACATTCTCAGATATATTGCTTCAAGTCGAAAGGGTCGTGCCCAGCCCTTCACCTCGTATTCCGTACCGTCTTCACGCTCGAATTCAGTCCGAATAAACCAGCGGTTGCCTAGTCCGATCTCGATATACTTTTTCAAGCGGGACCTCCATCATATTCGTCTTCACATCCATAATATGCCTATTCTAGCATAATTCCTTGAGAGAGACCCTGCAGGGTTCCTTCTTGTCAACTCTAGTGATACAATCTGGTTAACAAAAGGGGCGAGGTGAGGCATTGAATATTCAACTACGAGGACATCATCTATTATGCCTGCTAGGTTATCGAGGGAAGGGCTATTCGGATGGATTCTGCGCGAACATGACCGAAATCTATGAGAGGCTACGCATGGAGCCGCAGACGATGATCGAGATTGTCTCGGGGCCGGATGCGATCTGTGCCGCATTTCCTTCGGATCAGCCCTCGCATTGTCAGAATCGGACCGTATATCACAAGGATCAAGAGATTCTAGCGCGAGTCGGAATACGTATTGGAGATTCTGCTAGCTGGACGGAGATATGCGAGGCGGTTGCGAGGCAGATTGTCCCAAGCGACATCAACCAGATCTGCGCCGATTGCATTTGGCATCCGCTTGGCGTATGTCAGGAAGGCGTGGCCCATATCCGTTCGGATCGAACGCTTCGCAAGCTGCCATAGGGATCCTTACCCAGCGGAGGGACCAAAAAGCACATACCCCATCCCGAATAGAGATGATATAGTAGAAGGAACGAAATTCAACTAGACGACAAAGGGTGTTGCAAATATGGCATACAAAATGATTGTACTCGACTTAGACGATACATTGCTGCGCGATGATCAGACGATCTCGCCGCGGACGAAGGAAGCGTTAATGCGTGCGCAAGAGGAAGGCGTAAAGGTTGTACTCGCTTCAGGCCGCCCGACCTATGGCATGGTAGGCATCGCGAAGGAGCTGGAGCTTGAGAAGTTCGGCAGCTTCATTCTTTCTTTTAACGGCGCGAAGATTATCAATTGCAAGACTAGCGAGGAGCTGTTCAGCAGCACTTTGTCTGTGGATACGGTGCACGAGCTGTACGCGAAGAGCCAGGAAGAGAACGTATCGATCTTGACTTATGTAGCCGATGAGATCGTGACGGCATGGAAGAACGAGTATACCGAAGTCGAATCCAACTTAACGGGGATGAACATCCACGAGGTTGACAGCTTCGTAGAGGCGGTCGACGTACCGGTGGTGAAATCGTTGATGGTCGCGGCGCCTGAGCGGTTGATCGAAGTTGAGAAGAAGCTGAAGCAGGTGTATGCTGGCAGGCTGAACGTCATGCGTTCGAAGCCGTTTTTCCTCGAGTTCACCGAAGTCGGCGTCGATAAAGGGACAAGCCTCCATCATCTCATCCAGAAGCTAGGCATTCAGCAATCTGAAGTGATTGCGATGGGCGACAGCTACAATGACGTGGCGATGATTGAATTCGCGGGACTTGGCGTGGCCATGGGCAATGCCCCGGATGATATTAAGGCGATTGCGAACTATGTCACGGATACGAACATGAATGACGGTGTGGCAAAGGTCGTAGAACAATTCGTATTAACCCCTCAGCATGTTTAATTGCTATGCATCATAATCGGATAACGCGTATTTCTGCAAGGGCGGAAATGCGCGTTTTTTAGGTTCGGCGCGTTTGACGAATATGGTAAAATGGAAAAGGTGTCTTTCTCATACATCTAAAATGATAAATATGGTAGGTGTTGCATGCTTAATGCATATTTATTTCCGATTTCCTATGCTTTCTTAACTTTTCCCATCGCTGCGTTATTGTTCACGATGCCATTCTTGATCGTGCAATATCGCAGACATGGCTATATTCATAAGTTCAGAGCGCTGGTTCTCTATTTGCTGCTGCTCTACTTAATGAATGCTCTCTATCTGATCATTCTACCGTTGCCGGCATCGATTCATAATCTGCCGCCGAAGGCTGCAACTTATTTCCAGACGATACCGTTCAATTTCGTAGAAGATATCGCAAGAGAGACGTCTGCGAAGCTCGGTAGTCCGTCGACGTACCTGCACCTTCTCAAAGAGCGGGCGTTCCTCCAAGTACTATTCAACGTGCTGCTCCTTGTCCCGTTCGGGATGTTCCTGCGTTATTATTTCCGCGCAGGTTGGGTGAAGTGTCTCGTGATGTCTTTCGGATTATCGTTATTCTTCGAACTGACGCAGGTGACCGGTATCTATGGCATCTATGACTATCCGTATCGGCTGTTCGATGTCGATGATCTGATGGCGAATACGTTCGGCGGCATGGTCGGGTTCGTGCTCGCGGAATGGGTGTCGAAGCTGCTGCCACGCATGGATCGGCTGGATGCTGGGGTTGATTTGTCGACAAAGCGGGTATCTTATACGCGCCGCGGGATTGCCTTCTTTTTCGATTGGTGTATCGTCTTCCCGATCTCCGCTTTTTTGGCGGTAGCCGGGCTCTCGACTTCCTATGTGGTCGTTGTTGCGCTATATTTCATTGTGCTGCCGTATATGACAAATGGACGGACCTTCGGCAAGTGGATCGTGCGGATTCACGTGAAAGGACAAGGAGACCGGATTGGACTCAAGGAGCTTGTGATCCGATACGGGCTGCTCTATGTGGTCGTCGGCGGGTTGAACGTCCTATTCGTCTTCAATGTGCAAGAAATGCCGGGCGTGTTCGGCGTGTTGTATGGATTAGGCTTATTCGTTATGAATGTTTGGTTTGGTATTCACTGTCTCCGCTGCTTGTTCAATCGGAACAAGGAGTTGTTCTATGAGAAGAAGAGCGGTACCAAGCATGTGATCTCTATATATTCCAAGAAAGTTAACAACCAAGAGTAAGGATGAGGTGAAGCGCCGTGAGTGACAACCGTGATACGACACAAGCATGGATTGAGCAATTCTATCAAGCGCGAGGGTGGTCGAATTACGGCCCTTTTGAGCGTGTTGGCTTCCTAATGGAAGAGGTTGGGGAGACCGCACGGGCGATTCGTGCCATCGAAATCGGCCGAGATCGGCCTGATGAGCTTGTGCAGCCGATGGAACGTTTGCGTCAGGAATTGGTGGAGGAGTTAGGGGATGTTCTCGGCAACATCATCATTCTCGCGAACATGTATGATGTGTCGTTAGATCAAATTCTAGAAGTTCATAAAGACAAATTAACGAAGCGATATCAGAGTGGAGTGTGAGCAGTGATGAAAAAGATTTGTGTATTCGCAGGATCGAACGTAGGAACAAGCCCTGAATATGAACAAAAGGCGGAAGAGCTCGGCCAATTGCTTGTCTCCAATAATATCGAGCTCATCTATGGCGGCTCCAAGATTGGCCTCATGGGCCGGGTTGCAGATACGGTCTTAGCGGCAGGCGGACGCGCAGTTGGCGTTATGCCGCGAAATTTGTTCCGCGGGGAAATGGTGCATCCGAACTTAACCGAGCTGCACGAGGTCGACGGCATGCACGAGCGTAAGGCGTTAATGTCTGAGTTGTCGGATGGCTACATTGCCTTGCCTGGCGGACTTGGCACATATGAAGAGCTGTTCGAGGTGCTTAGCTGGTCACAGCTTGGTATTCATAAGAAACCTGTCGGTGTGCTGAATGTCCAAGGATTCTATCAACCGATGGCTGATATGCTCGAGCGTACTGTGGAAGCGGGATTCATGCAGCGATCGAATCTTGGCTTAGTCTTGGTGGAAGCAGCGCCGCAGGAATTGCTCCGCCAGATGTTAAGCTACACACCGCCCGTGCAGACGAACAAATGGAATGAGCTGAAATAGCTGCTGCCGTAATAGCCTGTCCTGATGAAGGGGTGGGCTTTTCGTCAAAATTATGGATTAATTTACCTATTCATGAGATGATTAACAGGTTGGTTCAAATGGGTTATTCATAGATTCTACTGAGGGAGTGTGGTTCAGGAAGTATGAAGTCGACTTGGAAAGGTACGAGAATGGTAGTGATTCTAACGATCGTTGCATTGATGGTTCATTGGTTCATGCCTGCTTACACCTATGCCGCGGGACAATCATCAAGTCGGTATGATGTGGTTGTCATTGGCAGTGAGATTCAAGGGGTGCTCTTGGCCAAATCCGCGCGGAGCCTCGGACTGAACGTGCTGATCCTTGATCCACGCCATAAGCCTGGCGGTGAACTGGTTCAAGGGCAGATGATGGTCCTCGATGAGCCGAATGATAAGAAGAAGCGTAGTCTTGTTCAAGGGGAATTGAAGAATCTATATACCGGATACAAAGCAGGCACCATTCGATCCGTGGAGGAGATTACGCGGTATTATGAGAAGCTGCTTCGCGGGATTCCGATTCGCAGCGGTATTACGATCGAGTCGCTGAATATCGCGCCATCCCCATACAATAGCCAGCAGAAGTCCATCCAATCGCTGACATACAAGGCGAATGACGGGAAGACCTATACGATCGAATCGAATTATTGGGTGGAGAATACTGATCATAACGCATTGACAGGCCGACTGAATCTGAAGCGTATCCCAGGCATGGAGCAGATCTACAAGGGTAAGAAACCGGATTATATGGCCGCAACATTCATGCTGAAGTTCAAGAACGTGGATTGGAAGAAGCTGCACGCAGACATTCTCAAAGATTATCCGATAACTAACTTACAAGCTAAATATGGCCCTAATACATACGTTGATTGGAAATTCGGAACAGGATTCAGCAATGTCACGAGTAAATACAAGCCGCAGGATGCCCAGCTGCTCTTACGTGGGCTCAATATCACCTACCAGAAGAACGGCGATGTCCTTATCAACTCCCTGCTCATCTTCGACGTAGATCCTGCCAATCCGAAATCGGTGGAGTCTGCTGTAGCGAAGGGGAAGGCCGAAGCGCCGCATATTCTGAAGTTCTTGCAGAAGAATATTCCTGGGTTCGCCAAGGCTGAGCTCAATGGCTATCCGGAATACCTCTATATCCGCGATTACAATCGCTTCGAGACGGAATATGTGCTGCATGAGAGCGACGTGATGAACAGCCGTATGTTCTGGGACAACGTGAGCATTGGCGGCTATGGGATGGATCTGCAAGGGACGAAAGCGATACCGAAAGGCATTAATGTCGGCACTCCGGATCGCTATGGGATACCGCTGCGTTCCTTCGAGCTGGCTGATTATGAGAACGTCTTAGTCGTTGGCAAAAATATCGGCGCGACCATCAAAGCTTACGGCAGTGCGCGAATTGTCCCGAATACGGCTCTCGCTGCACAGACGATTGGTATCATCCTCGGTAAGGAATCGAAGCAGAAGCGCCTCAAGGCATTGACGGCAGCCGATTTCGATCGGATTCATCGCTATTTAGAGAAGGATTTCCGTATTAAACTTCAGAAGTAAAGGCTGCATGCAAGGGAGGGATATCCGGTGAAAATTGACCGATTGCTCGCGATGACGGTCCTTCTGCTGAATCGAGGACGCATTAGCGCGAAGGAGCTGGCTGAGCGGTTCGAGGTGTCGACCAAGACGATCTATCGCGATATGGATACGCTGTGCCAAGCAGGCATACCGATTGCCGCGTATCAAGGTACCTCGGGCGGCTTCGAGATGATGGAGCAGTTCACGATCTCCCGCCAGTTCCTGACGCTGCAAGAGATCAATTCCATCATTCTCGCCGTTCGCGGGGTGAATCAAGCTCTCGATGACAATACATATGATCATCTGTTGGAGAAGGTCAGCTCTTTGCTCAGTCAAGCGGATCGATTGCCGTCAGCCGGCACGTCCGACCCGTTGATCGTGGATCTGAACCCGTGGGGGCAAGGCCCAAGCACGCGCCATAAAGTGAATGTGATTCGGCACGCCATCGAGGAGCGCTGCGTTGTCAGCTTCCATTACATGAATATGCATGGCGAAGAGAGTGAACGGGACGCTGAGCCGAGCGCGCTGATCCTGAAAGGCAATGTGTGGTATCTGCAAGCCTATTGCCGGCTGCGCAGCGAGTTCCGCGTCTTCCGGTTATCCCGTATTTATGATCTCGCGCTTCAATCGATGCGGTTCGATCGGCGCGAGGCACCATCGATGGAGGGTTACGTTTGGGATTCTTCCTGGAGTCGGGAAGAGGAGAAAGCCATCAAGTTGAGCTTCTCTCCGCAGGTGCGATACCGGGTGGAAGAGACCTTCGAACCCGGGCAAGTGCTGGTCGGTGCAGACGGTTCTGTGCGTGTGGAGGGAGATTTCAACGATGATGAATGGTTCTATGGTATGCTGTTGAGCTTCGGCCATCAAGTTCGCGTGGAGCAGCCGCCTGCTGTTGCGGCGGAAGTCGTTCGTCGAGCTAAGCAAATTATTGAGCAATATTCGAACTAGACAGATAGCTGTCCAATTTCCCCGGATACAATGAGGATATTAACCGATGGAAATGAGGAAATGTAACATGAAAGAACCTATTGTAACCCAGCGCCCTGCCTTCGATCTGATCGGAATCAGCGCACGAACGACGAACGCAGCCGAGGCGGGACCGGAAGGTGTTATTCCGAAGCTGTGGGAGACCTACTTCCAATCGTCCATCTTGTCGCAGATGGAAGCGAAAAATTCGGATCTTCTCTACTCACTCTATACGGACTACGAAAGTGATGCTTCTGGTGCGTATACCGTGATGCTTGGTCATGAGAAAGGGGATGGAGCGCCGCCTTTACCAGAGGGATTGACCGAGTTCCATGTCCCTGCTGCAAAATATATGGTGTTCACGACGGAACCGGGTCCATTCCATGTGGTCGTACCTGCAGCTTGGCAAGAGATATGGGCTTTCTTCCAGAATTCTTCGCTTCAGCGAACGTATACCGGTGATTTCGAGCTGTATCCTACCGCGCAGTTTGATCCGAATCATGCGGTAGTCGACATCTATATTGCCATTCAATAAAAAGTTCGAGGGATGACCTGATCATGCAGGGCATCCCTTCTTCGTTGTTAGGCGCCATGCGTTCGTACAGGCGTGAGAATGTAGATCGCCTTGGAAGCCGCTTCTTGCTCTAGTGGTTCGATTCGAATGGGGCTCCATTTGCCCTGGAATGTCAGACACACGTCCCTGCTCACCATCGTCCGCAGAATATCACGCATATATTTGCTGTTGAAGGCGATCCGGATATCTTCCCCTTGCTGCAACTTTGCTTCCCACTGTTCGTTCACATCGCCGACTTGCTCTGTACTGGAGAACAAATTCACATGGGTCTCCGCGGTTTCTAAGCGGACGATATGCCCATCCCCCGCTAGTATGGAGACGCGGTCAAGCGCGTGAAGCAGATCCTCCGTCTGCACGACGAGCCTTGTTGTATGCGCGGCAAAGGCATTCGGATCAATGGCTGGATAAGTCCCTTCGATCAAGGCGGTATAGAAAGAAAGCTGGTTCGTGCGGAACAGCACTTGGCGGCTGCCGATCTGAATATCCACGGGGGATTCATCATCGGTGAGGATTCGGGACAACTCCATTAAGCTGCGTCCTGGGAGGATGATCGGATGGATCGCAGCCGCATCGATATCGTCGATATTCGTGAGCAGCGAAGCGAAGCGGACCCCGTCTGTAGCCAGCAATTGGAGCTGGTTCGCATGACGATCCCACGCCATGGATACCCCTGTGAGTACGGGCCGTTGTTCAGAGGGGGAGACGGCGAAGGCTACTTGTTGAACCATCTTCAGCAATTGCGACGAGGACAACCGAAGAGTCAGATCAGGGCTCACGTCAGGCACCTCGGGAAAATCGCCGGCTTCCATGCCGGCTAGCCGATATGTTGCCCGTTCGGAACGCACGGTAAGCAGGAGCGGATCGATGAGTTCGAGCGTTAGTGTGCCAGATGGGAGCTTGCGGACAATATCGAACAGATATTTGGCAGGCACGACGATACGGCCAATTTGCTGGATGTGCAGCAGTTCTTCTTGTAGGGAGAGTTCCACTTGAATCGTCATCTTCGAGTCGCTGGCACGCAGGTGCAGTCCTTGAGGCAGAGCCAAGATCAATAGTCCGGATAGGATCGGCATAGATGGCGATATGGTTCGAATGACCTGACCAAGGGCGAGAAGCAGGTGATCGCGCGTCGTCTTAATCTTCATGTGGATCCTCGCCCTGTCGGCCAGTACCTGCAATGTTATAGGTCATGATGATCTCCCGGATCAGCTCGGAACGAGAGATTTTCTTCGATTGGCATATCGCTTCGAGGTCATCCCAGAGCGGTTCAGGTAGTGTTAGTGAGATTTTCTTCGTCAGACCAATCCCTTTTCGTCCTGCTCCTTCTCTCGCACCGCCTTTGCCAAATGTGATATGCAATTGTCCTTCCTCACGCGGTATACCGACTTTGACTTGCTGCCTAGGCAATAGATTCACGCTCCAATGGTTGAATATGAATAAGGTTACTTAATTCAAAGAGTATGGTACATCCAATATATCACATAAAAATGGAAATGTCTGCAATGAAATGGAATTGCATGTGGAGTTAAGGAAATTCAGTCGTACATCTTAAGCTAATCTTTAGCTGCTAGCGGTTTACAGGCTTGGACGGGGCTTGTAAAATTTGAAGAAGTATGTCGAATTGCAAAGGGTTGAACGTATGAAACACAGCAGGATTTACTTCAAAATGAGGTTGTTCTATTTCGTTATCGTCTCGTGTGCGGTCGTTGGCGCCTTAATCAGTGCCAGACTGTACCTTTCATATTTTGCTACGAACAAGTCTTCTGAAGTGGCGCTCGCGAAGCAGTATCTGGCCATTGCGGAAGATATGAGGAACGAACTTGATCTCATGCTAATTGAAGAGTATCGCAAGAGTCTCGGACCAGAAGAGCATAAGAAAATTAAAGCCTACCTCGAAGAGTATCGCCAGCATATTCATGCGAGGTACGTCTACATCCTCATGCTGGATGAGAGCGATGTATCGAAGGTATTAATCTCGTCGGTCCCATTAGGTGCAGTAGAACTGCCTATCGGCGCTCCATGTACGGTACCACCCGAGCAGGTGAATCAAGCGAAACGGGGACAGTCCTACTATACAGGCATTATGCAAGTAGACGACGGCGGCGTGAAAGAATCGTATTTATCCGTCGGTGTGCCTTTGCTTCGTGCGGATGGATCGGTCCTTGGTGTCATTGGTATTGATATTGGTGCGCAGGATTTAGAATATGCCAAAGATGAAGTCATGCGTGGAAATCCATTTATTTTCGGAATCGACGTCTTATTTGCGTTAACGCTGCTCATAGCGATTTTTATGCTGAATAAGTGGTATCGATTGCGCCTTCGCCGGAGTTTGCAAGAATCTGAACAGCTCTATATATCGGAGCTAGGCAAAGCGATCGGCACGATCAAATCCAGCCGACACGATATGTTGAATCATTTCCAGGTCATTAGTGGTCTGCTCCAGATGAATTATGTGGACCAAGCCCAGGAATATTTGCGGAATCTGAGTATCGAGACGAAGGTACTGGACTGGACGGTGCGGATTAAGAATCCGATTCTGATGGTCTTGTTCCAGAGCAAGTGGGAGCTCGCGAAGTCGCGCGGTATTCATATGGAATTCGATGCCGATCAAGATACGTACCGTCTGGTGGAATCGATGGATCTGGTGAAGATTTTCTCGAATTTATTGGATAATGCGATTGAAGCATTGGAATTGTATGAGGGGGAGCTGCCGAAGCTGATCCATGTGACCTGCCGCAACGATGGGGAGAAATATGTATTTGCTGTCCAGAACCCGGCGGAGCTGACGGCAGGCGAACAGAAGAATTTCTTCCAATATGGCTATACCACCAAAGAATGCGCGCAGCATCTGCATGGGAACGGCTTACTGATCGTCATGAATACGGTGGAGAAATACAAGGGAAGTATTCATTTGACGTATGAAGATGGCCAGGTATTGATCCAAATTAAGATCTAAGTATTTTCAATCTATCGAAATTCTTGGTATCATACAAATAAATGAATCTACAGCAAAGGGATGAAAGAAGATGTTAGACGCAATCAAGATCGAGCGCACAACCTCGCCAAAGGCAAGACCGCAAGACGATCAGCTCGGATTCGGTAAATATTTCACAGATCATATGTTCATCATGGATTATGATGCGGCCAAAGGATGGTACGATCCACGCGTCGTTCCCTATCAACCAATCACACTCGACCCAGCAGCGAAGGTATTCCACTATGGACAGACGGTATTTGAGGGATTGAAGGCTTACCGCACGAAAGATGGAAGAATTCTGTTGTTCCGTCCGACGAGCAATTTCAAGCGTCTGAACAAATCGAATGACCGCCTCAGCATCCCGGCACTCGATGAAGAGCTTGCGCTGCAAGCACTCAAGACGCTAATTGAGGTAGATTTAGATTGGATTCCTCATGCAGAAGGGACTTCCCTCTACATTCGTCCGTTCATTATCGCGACGGAGGGATCGCTTGGTGTTGCGCCGTCGCGTCAATACAAATTCATGATCATCCTCTCGCCAGTAGGCTCGTATTATGCGGAAGGCATTAACCCTGTCAGCATTCACGTGGAATCGGAATATGTCCGTGCGGTTGCAGGCGGCGTAGGGAATGCGAAGACAGCAGGGAACTATGCAGCAGGATTGAAAGCGCAGGAAGGCGCGACAGCGCTAGGGTATTCGCAAGTGCTATGGCTTGACGGCGTGCATCGGAAATACATCGAAGAGGTTGGCAGCATGAACGTGTTCTTCCGAATCGGTGACCAAGTCATTACGCCAGCGATTAACGGCAGTATCCTGGAAGGGATCACACGCGATACAGTTCTCGAGCTCTTGAGACACTGGAATGTCTCTGTAGAAGAGCGCCGGATTTCGATCGACGAGTTGGTTGAAGCGCACAAGAATGGTTCACTCATCGAAGCATTTGGGACAGGTACGGCGGCGGTCATCTCCCCGATTGGTTCCTTGCATTGGGATGGAGAGAAGCTTGTGATCGGCGATGGTGTGACAGGCGAGCTATCCAAGAAGATCTACGATGCGCTCACAGGTATTCAGAAGGGCGAGCTCGAGGATCCGTTCGGCTGGACAATACAGTTGTAAGATTGAATGGCTTGAAGGAGACGACACGATGAGCAAAGTAAATGAGCAAGAATTGATTCAATATATTACAAGCAAGTCCAAGATTGATCCGAAAGGGATCGGCGTCGTGCTGAAACATGCGCAGAAATTCATCAGTACCGCCAAACCGAATGCGCGCGGCGAGGTGGATATTGATAGCGACGACCTCGTGGACTACGTGATGAGCCGTCCGGATGTGAAGCTGAATGAACTTCAGGTGGAGACGATCTTGGATCTCGAGATGGACTACTTGATGGAGAAGGGGCTCGCGGGGTACGAGGACTAAGCTCAATCGAGTGAACGATATAGGCGCTCCCGATGGTGGGAGTAGAGAAGGGCGGCCTGATGGGCCGCCCTTTTTGTGCTGGCAGGTTAGGGAGCGAGTGATGCGAGGTGTGGAACTCTGTCGTGCGGGGACGGGGGGGGTAATCGATGTTACTGGGGTGGGAGAGACGTATGGGTGATCCACAGCTGATGCCCAGTTCTCGAGTCGATCTTCGGCCCTGGCAGGATACGCGCAACCGATGCCGCTACCGTCGGTAATCGCTGACACCGGTGGCCTAACGAATCGAGGTAACGCTATTGTCCGGAAAAATGGGGACGGCACATGCTAACGAACTGAGAATACGCTAATGTGCTCTTTTGGAACTCGAAAGGGCGGAAATTGGCGGAATAGCGCTATGTGAGTTCGTTAGAATCTGAGATCGGTCGATTTGAAGTAAATAAGTGTTGCTGGGTTCGTTAGAAATGTTCACGTTCTGGACACCATTGAATCCAAAACATTTCTTGAAATATTTGGTGATTCAGTGTATATTCTCATTGAGAATGATAATCATTATACATAAGGTGAGGTGTTGGCGCATTGGAGCACAACAACGAAGAATTATTTGATATCACGATTATTGGCGGAGGGCCGGCTGGCCTGTTCTCTGCTTTCTATAGCGGGCTGCGGGAAATGAAGGCGAAGATCATTGAGTTCCAACCGTATCTTGGCGGCAAAGTCCATGTCTACCCGGAGAAAATGATCTGGGATATCGGCGGAGTGACGCCAATCCCTGGTGCGAAACTGATTGAACAAATGGTGGCGCAAGGTTTAACCTTCGACCCAGAGGTCGTGCTGAACGAGAAGATTGAGAAAATCTCGAAAAATGAAGATGGTCTGTTCGAGCTTCATGCTGCCTCAGGCCGCGTTCACTATTCGAAGACCGTAATCGTGGCGGTAGGTGGCGGGATTATCAATCCGCAGAAGCTGAATATTGAAGGCGCCGAACGGTACGAGGTAACCAACCTTCATTACACGGTGAAGTCGCTTAAGCAATTCAAAGATAAGACGATCATCGTCTCTGGCGGAGGCAATTCGGCGGTGGATTGGGCCAACGAATTGGAGCCAATTGCTCGCAAAGTCTATCTGACCTATCGCAAGGAAGCGTTGAACGGTCACGAAGCGCAAGTCAAGCAGCTGATGAATAGTTCTGTCGAATGCCTATTCCAGACGACGATTACACGGCTTATTGCGAATCCAGGGCAAGAGATGTTGGATCGTGTGGAGCTGACGAATCATGCGACGGGGGAAGTCACAGAGCTAGCCATCGATGAAGTCGTCATCAACCATGGATACGATCGGGATGCGAAATTGATCGAGAACAGCGAGCTCCAGATTGAGACCGCCGAAGATTTCTACATCGCAGGCAACGCGTCGAGCGAATCCTCCGTCCCAGGGCTCTATGCGGCAGGGGATATCCTACAGCATGACGGGAAGTTGCATCTCATAGCAGGCGCATTCCAAGATGCGGCGAATGCAGTGAACAGAGCGAAGCAGTATATCGAGCCAGAAGCCTATGGATGGGGGATGGTCTCCTCCCACAACGATATTTTCAAATCCCGGAACCGTGAGCTCGTGAAGCAAATGATGGGTTCATAGAAATAACGTAATGAAAGAGCTTGCCAGTTGGCAAGCTCTTTTGTTATGCCTTCTTCGTCCATAACGGACCGCATCGGCAGCATAAGAAGATGATCACATTGCCAAGCATGGCGATCCCGAATACGATCGTGGGGTTCGCGAGCTCTGAGATCCATCCGGCAGCGAAGATTGCGAACGGCATGCCCAGCTTGAAGAGCGATCCTGTGATCCCGCTGATTCGACCAATCAGGTGATGCGGCGTCGTCTCCTGGCGGAAGGTCCAGATGCTGACGGTACTGATTGTCTCGAACAATCCGTTCAAGAAAAGGGCTGCTGCTAGCCACCACCCCGAGTGGGCGAAATAGAGCATGGCATAAGTGAATCCGACGAGTAGAGTCGTCATCGTTACGATCACACCAGCTTCGAATCTTCTACGCAGCGGCTGAAGCAGGAAGCTTCCGATGAGCCCGCCGGCTCCCGCGGCAGAGAGGACGAGACCAAGTTCGAAATTCTCGAGGCGGAGCGTATCCTTCGCGAAAAAGATGATGGTCGTATCGACCATGCCCGACGTAGCGTTCAGGAAAATGACAGTCAGTGTAATGAGCCAGAGCAGCCGGTTGCTACGAAGTTCCGTCCAGCCGGCATAGAGCTCTCGCCAGAATCCTTGCTGCTTCTGCGGTGCGATCATCTCATCCGAGCGCAGGAATAGGAGTGTCACGAATCCGATTATGAATAACAGACCGGTGAGGAAGAGACTATCCTGCAGCCTTGGCAGCATTAGTACGAGCCCGGTTATAGCCGGACCCATAATGCCGATGAGCGTCGTAATGAAGTTGAATGAAGCATTGGCCGCGGTCAGCATCTCATTCGGCAGGGTGTGCTTGACCATTCCGACACGGGCATTACCCACGGCATAGTTACACGTCATGAGCAGGAATCCACCGATATAGAAGATGGCCATGGAAGGTTGACTGCTGCGAATCGACAGGAAGTAGAGCAAGAACAAGAGGATCATCTGGATCAGTACAGCCCACAAGGACCATTGCTTCTTGCGAACGCGGTCGACGAAGACGCCGATGAACATGGCGAGCAGTAGATTCGGCAGGAACTCAATGCCGCGCATCGTTGACATGGCTACCGATGAGGATGTCCATTGATAGAGAATGAGCGGGAGGGCCAGTTCATAGATTTTATTGCCGAAGGTCATCATCGCCCCAGAGATAAACAGAATGAGGAAATTCGGGTGCATCCAGATGGATGATGTATTGGTCTTTGTGGCGGTAAGCGATGTTGCTTCTGTGCTTGGCATAGCTGCTCGATCCTCCTCTTTACGGTGGGAATGAACCCCATTATACTTTTGGAAAAGGAGAACAAAAAGCGAAAAGGTTCCGCGCATCTTTTCGCCTTTTATGGAGGGGCAGACCAAATGGAAGTGGAAGCGTATTTCGTGAAATTACGTGAGCATTATGCGGATATCCCAGAGAAGCAAGCGTTCTTGCTATCGATGGATGATTTGACGGGAATTTGGGATTGCACACGGCGGAATGCGCAACTTGTGCTCCGTCGGATGGAAGATCATGGTTACGTGACATGGCAAGCTGGCCGAGGGCGGGGCAACTTGTCCAGCCTGACGTTCCGCCGCTCTTATCGTGACGTGTTCCTGCATCAGATCAAGTCGCTCGTGCTGCAGGAGCATATTCACGAGGCATGGCGTCTATTGGATTCGTACGAAGATCAGAACCTCCAAGACGAGGTTACGGCATGGATCGCCAGCCAGTTCGGGGTTCGGCAGGACCTTGATGCTAAGGATGTGCTCCGGTTCCCTTTTTACCGGCCTGTACTTGATCTGGATCCAGCGCATGTCATCCGACGGACGGAAGCGCACTGGATGAGGCAGATATTCAATACGCTCGTATCTTATTCGGCGAGGGAACAGCAGATTGAACCAAAGCTCGCACATGCTTGGGAATGCGATGCGTCGAAGAAGCGATGGACGTTCTATCTGCGTAAGGGGATTCGATTCCACCATGGGAAGCGGATGACCGCTCGCGATGTTGCGTATACGTTTCGTCGAATTCAGACGGCGGCGCCGCTAGAGTGGATTCCTGCGATGATTGAGAGGATGACGGTGATTAGTGACTACTGCATCGAATTCCAGCTGTATACGCCGAATGCAATTTTCGATCATTTCATATGCACGGAACGATATTCGATTGTACCTGAGGATCATGATGAACGGGGAGACGGGAATCTCGAAGCGATACCGGTGGGGACTGGCCCTTTTCGACTCATCGAGAATAATGAATCGAAGATGGTGTTGGAATCGTATGAGCATTATTTCGAAGGTTGCCCGCATTTGGATCGGATTGAGATGTGGGTATGGCCCAATTATGATGGGGATTTGCTTCTCCAAGTGAAGGATCGGGAGGCACAACTGCTGTATAATGAAGCACCGTCCACCATGGGGGCTAAGCCGTCTCTTCGTCAAGTGGAGAAAGGAAGCTGCTACCTCACATTCAATCTCGCTAGAACAGGAATACTTCAAGATATTCAGCTGCGCCAAGCGATTCATGTGGGGCTGGATCGAGCGCAGATGCTCGCGGATTTGGGTGGTCATCGCATGTGTCCAGCGGGTGGATTCATCCCGGAACAAGACGAGCGGCCTTTTCATTCGGAATACGATCTGGCCTATGCGATGGAGCTTGTCCGAACATCGAGCTATCAGGGCGAACGCTTAACGTTATATACGTACGAGATGATAAGTAATGAACAGAGTGCGGCTTGGATTCAGGAAGCGTGTGCGCGGATTGGTATTCAATTGGACGTCGTAGTCGTTCCGATTCGGGAGTTGGCAAGTCGAGAGGTGCTGGCTACAGCGGATCTAGTCTTTGCCGGTGAGGTGCTTGGGGAGCAGCCGGATATGACTTTGATGGAGATGTACACCCTGAATACGAGTTTTATTGGCAATCATCTGAGTCCTGCTGGATCTGCCGTTGTCGATCAAGGGATTGCAGCGTGTCTTCTAGAGGAGAAGGTGGAGAACCGTCTGCTATTGCTGCATGGTATTGAAGAAGCGTTAAAGCAGCAATTACAAGTGTTGTTCTTATATCATAATATCCAGACGGCAAGTCACCATCCTTCGCTTGGCGGGATCACACTAAATGCGTGGGGTAAGGTAGATTATCGACATGTCTGGGTTCGTCGGAAATAGGAGGGCTGCCATTGGCAAGCCCTTATTTTTTTGCCTATGGATCCGGGATGAAATGAAAAAGTTGGGAGAATAGTAAATGAGGTGTTAATAACCAATTGATTAAAGGATGGTGTACGTTGGAATGAGAGGTTGGTCAAATCGTAATTCGGTGAATCTTAAGGGGAACTTCATGTTTAGAAATGCAATCAAAGGGGCAAGTATGCTGCTGCTTGTTATAACACTGATGCTAAGTATGCCGTCGGTCGTTGGAGCGGTAGGTAAAGGCGCGCAAGGAGCCGATGTCTATGTTATCCAAGGTATGCTGTAATCCCTAGGCAGTTATGGGGGTGAAATTACCGGCTATTATGATCAGGCTACGGTGAACGGTGTGAAGCATTTTCAGAAGAGACATGGTCTGCCTGTGACAGGGACAGTAGATGAGCGCCAAGGTGGCGGCATGGGTGGTAACCAAGGCGGCGGCCAAGGGTCCAATCAAGCCCCGGATAACGGGAAGAAGAACACAGCGCCTAAAGTACAAGAAGTGCCTGGTATTAGCAACATCGGCAAGGACAATGGTAAAATCGGAGATGAGTATTAATTCATCTTCCGCAACAAAGTACGCCTTACCCACACGGGATAGGGCGCTCTTTACCTCAATATAAGGGTTCTCACAAAACGATTACCGTTTTCGGATGAACGCCGTCTGGATTCAAGCTTTTGCTTGTTTAATCGGCACTGCTTCCTCCGCCGCTGTCTCCGCTGGAGCTGTCACTTGATGATCCGCCATCACTCGAGGAATGATCATGGTTATGATCGAAGTTGGTCATGTGAGGGTCAGCGTAGAAATGGGAGCTTGAATATTCATTGCCTTCACCGGGTCTTTTCGATCCACGTCTCGCTGACGAAGCTGCTATGACAATAAAAATTACGAAAGCGATTAATATCAAAATGATCCAATTTTCCATAGTGAGCACTTCCTTTTTAACAATACGAACAAGGTTATGAAGAATTATACCATTCATGGCAAGCCCTGCGGGGTAAAATAATAAATCAACGCGCAGACTTGACTTCTTGATTCAAATCCCTTAATATCCCAATAAATGAAAAATAATCAAAAGCGAAGAAGAGAAAGAGTACCAGGCGTAATGTCTTTAACAGAGAGCTCCGGTAGCTGCGAAGGAGCAAAGATAGCCGCATGGGAATATGGTCTCCGAGCTGCGCATCGAATCCCCCGCAGGGGGCTGTAGGCTGCGCCGGGTCCTGCACCCGTTATCGTGCTAGGGTATAACCGTCTCTCGTTTGGCGCCGTACCCGAAGAGGTGACTGCCGCAAGGCAGGAATGAAATTGGGTGGTACCGCGTGAGTTGAACTCTCGTCCCTTTGTGGATGAGGGTTTTTTGGCGTTCAAAGAAAAAGGAGGAATGAACGATGGATTACGTATTTATAGGCGGGGCATGGCCTTATGCCAACGGAGATCTCCACCTCGGCCGCCTCTCAAGCCTGCTGCCGGGTGATGTGCTCGCACGCTATTACAGAGCGAAGGGCAAGCAGGTGCTCTTTGTCTCGGGCAGTGACTGTCACGGGACGCCGATTGCTGTGCAAGCCGCGAAGGAAGGCGTAACACCGAAGATTATCGCTGACCGATACCACGAGAGATTCGTTGATTGTTTTGCACAGCTCGGTATCTCTTATGATTGGTATACGCGTACGGATCAGACGATGCATCACCACGTTGTGCAAGAGATATTTACAGCGCTTCTCCATAAGGGGGTACTGTATCGCAAGACCGTGCAGCAAGCCTACTGTGAGACAGATGAGCGATTCTTGCCTGATCGCTATGTCGAAGGGACGTGCCCGGTCTGCGGCAGCGCAGCGCGGGGGGATCAATGCGATGTCTGCGGGACGCTGCTTGATCCTTCGGATTTACTGGACCGTACCTGCAAGCTGTGCGGCAATCCTCCCGTCGAGCGGCAAACGGAGCACTACTATTTCGAATTATCGAAATTTTTGCTGGAGCTTAGCTCGTACGCCGAGCATGCCACAGGATGGCGAGATAATGCGGTGCAAATGACGCAGCGCTACCTCACCGAAGGTCTTCAGGATCGAGCGGTAACCAGGGATTTAGATTGGGGCGTCGACGTGCCCGTGTCAGGTTTCGAAGCGAAGAAAATTTATGTTTGGATCGAGGCAGTCTGCGGTTATTTGTCAGCCAGCAAGCAGTGGGCAGACGAGACAGGCAACCGCTGGGAGCCGTATTGGCTCGAAGGCGAAGCGGAAGTGCTCTCTTATTATGTCCATGGCAAAGACAACATCC
This sequence comes from Paenibacillus guangzhouensis, assembly GCF_009363075.1. Lineage (NCBI taxonomy): Bacteria > Bacillati > Bacillota > Bacilli > Caryophanales > Paenibacillaceae > Paenibacillus > Paenibacillus guangzhouensis. Next base: position 5,710,183 of record NZ_CP045293.1, read on the forward strand.
CGTTCCATACCGTCATTTGGCCTGCGATATTACAGGGTGTTGGCGGTCTCCATCTGCCTGATCGGATCGTCTCGAGCGAATATATGACGCTGGAAGGGAAGAAATTCTCTACGAGCAGGAATTGGGCGGTCTGGGTGCCGGATATGCTGGAACGCTATCCAGCGGATGCGATTCGGTACTTCCTCATTGCAAACGGACCGGAACGCCGGGACACGGATTTCTCATGGCGGGAGTTCATTCATAGTCATAATGGCGAACTGCTGGGCGCCTTCGGTAATTTCGTAAACCGTACGCTCGTATTCCTCCAGAAGTCGTATGATTCGCTCGTGCCTGACGGAAGTCTGGACCCGGAATGGAAAGATAGCATCGATACATTGTACCAGCAATCCGGTACCCTCATCGAGGAAGGTCGGTTGAAAGAATCGCTGGAGCTCATTTTCGCGTATATTCGCCGTGCGAATAAATATTTCGATGAACGGAAGCCTTGGTTGCAAGTGAAGGTAGACCGCAGCGCTTGCGGCGATACGTTATATACTTGTACGCAGATCATCGCGAACCTTGCGAACCTGCTGCAGCCATTCATTCCTTTTGCTTGTGATCAGATCAGAACTTTTCTGTCGCTTGCGGCATCACCTGTCTGGCACTGGATCGAGGTCCCTGTTAATCAATCGGTACAACATCTTGCCCTGCTGTTCGAGCGGATCGACGTTCAGAGAATCGAAGAGGAGGCGCGGATTCTTAATCAGCAGTCTACCTAGAAAGTGGTTTGGTTTGTAAAATTATTACATTGTGTGCTTCGAATGTTCTTGTTACAATGAACAGCGAGATGTGATAATGTCATTTTCACATTTTGGGCGGGCGAGGGGTTTTACGAAGAAGAAGGTTCACTAAATGATTCAAAAATGGTTTCGTCTACAGGAACACGGTACGAACGCAACCCAAGAGATCATGGCAGGGATCGTCTCATTTTTTACAGTAGTCTATATTATTGTCGTCAATGCGTCGATCCTTGCGGATGCGGGGATTCCTTTTGAAATGGGCGTTGCGGCGACAGTATTTACATCGTTTATAGGTTGTCTCATGGTCGGTTTCTGGGCGAATACCCCGAATGTACTGGTACCTGGTATGGGTGTCAATGCATTATTCTCGTACACGATTGTACAAGGTATGGGGTTGCCTTGGCAGGAAGCGTTAGCCGCCGTTTTCATTTCGGGCTTGGTTGTTACGGTTATTTCATTTACGTCCTTGACGGATTTGATTGCCAAAGCCATCCCGAATTCGCTGAAACATGCGATTACGGTTGGGATCGGGTTCTTGCTCACGTTCATTGGGATGGAAAAAGGCGGCTTGATCGTCTCTGGCAAGAGCACGCTTGTGGCGCTAGGCAGTTTTTCCGACCCGCATGTACTTCTGACGCTGGCCTCACTTGGGATTACGCTCTTCTTGTTCGTGCGTAATGTCCGGGGGAATCTGTTGATCGGTATCGCACTTGGCACAGCGCTGGCAGCGTTGTTCGGCGGACTGGATACAGGTTCTGGAGGTGAAACGGCCTTATCCCTTGCGGATTATGGTTCGTTCATCGGTGCCATGTCCTTTGACAGCATTGGTTCCATCGTCTTCTGGGTTGCAACATTCTCATTGATCTTGGTCGTCTTATTCGAGAATGTCGGTTTGATTCATGGCCAGATGGAAATGATCAAGCGTCCAGACAAATTCAAGCGGACGTTCCAAGCCAGTGCCGTATCTGCCGTAAGTGCAGGTCTGTTCGGTACGAGTCCGACGATCTCATCGGTGGAGACAGCGGCAGGGATCTCAGCCGGCGGTAGAACAGGATTAACCTCGATTACGACAGGTGTGCTGTTCCTTAGCTCGATCGCAGCGATTCCGCTGATCAAGCTGATTCCAAGCTCGGCGATTGCACCGGTGCTAATGATTATCGGCGGACTCATGATTCAGAGCATCAAGGATATCAAGTTCGACGATATGACGGATTGGTTCCCGGCGTTTCTGACGATTGCGGCGATTCCACTGACTTCGAGTATCGTGGATGGGATGGCATTCGGCTTCATCGCCTATCCGCTCCTTAAGATTGCAACGGGTAAATGGAAAAGTGTCGGCATCGTATCGTACGTCATTGCCATGCTATTTATTATGAATTTTGTGCTTCACACTGCAGGTTAATCGCATAACGACAAGGATAAACCGTCTTCGAGAGAAGACGGTTTTTTGCGCTGCGTGATGCCTTACTTTCCCCTGCGTTCTATGGCGAAATCTGTCTAAAATTCGCACCGAAAGGTAATAATGGTCTATTAGTTCTTACTCAAAAACAACCTCTATTAGTTCACTGCATCTAAGGAGATACATTATGCGCCTAACCAAGCGATTCCGATCGAACGCCACCAATCCCATCAAGGCATCGATCGTCAAACGAAATGTGCTGCACAAGAGTCTCGCAGCGAATATACAAAGAATGAAGCATGATCTGGGGAACAGCACGGATGTTGTCATCCGCGAGATTCGTATTGGTAAAGATGGTAATCAAATGGCAGGGCTCGTCTATACTGATGGCTTGGCTGACACCAAACTCATTTCCGATTTTATTATGGAATCCGTCATGCTGGATATGAAGGCGATTCAAATCCGGTCCACCCCTCAATCGCGCCCGAATCCAGTTCAGATACTGAAGGATTATGCGATAACGGTTGGTGAGATCAGCAGCCTGACTCAATATAAGGATCTATATCAGAGTGTACTGTCGGGAAGCACCGTGATCATGCTCGATGGCTATGAGGAAGCGATCTCGATCGGTACACATGGATGGCAGGAGCGGGGCGTGACAGAGCCGAGCGCAGAGTCGGTTGTCCGAGGTCCGCGGGAAGCCTTCTCGGAGAACCTGCGCACCAATACGGCCTTAATCCGTCGTAAGATTAGAGACCCGAAGCTATGGCTTGAGACGAGGCTGATCGGGCGGGTTACCCATACGGAAGTATCGTTTATGTATATTCAGGGGATTGCGAACGACAAGGTTGTTCAGGAAGTGCGGGAGCGGCTGGATCGGATTGATATTGACGGAATTCTGGAGAGCGGATATATCGAGGAATTGATCCAAGATGAGGCATACACGCCTTTTCCAACGGTCTATAACACAGAACGGCCCGACGTCGTTGCAGCTGAGTTGCTGGAGGGTAAGATTGCGATCCTCATAGATGGGACACCATTTGTACTGATTGTTCCGGCGTTGTTCGTCTCATTCCTGAATTCAGCAGAGGATTATTATCATCGTGCGGATATTAGCAGTCTTGTTCGAATGCTTCGATATGTTGGATTTTTCATCGCATTACTGGGCCCATCGCTGTATGTAGCCATTACAACCTTCCATCAGGAAATGCTGCCAACACAGTTGCTGATTGGCCTTGCAGCCCAGCGTGAAGGGGTACCTTTTCCAGCGTTCTTGGAGGCAGTTATGATGGAGATAGCCTTCGAAATTTTGCGGGAGGCAGGACTGCGGATGCCGAGAACGATAGGGCCGGCCGTGTCCATCGTTGGGACGCTGGTCATAGGGCAAGCGGCGGTAGAAGCGGGAATTGTATCGGCGGCGATGGTCATTGTGGTATCGACGACAGCGATTGCGAGCTTCGTTTTCCCGTCCTACAGCATGGCCAACTCGGTACGGATGCTTCGATTCCCGTTAATGGCGCTTGCTGCTTCCTTTGGATTATTCGGTGTCATCGTGGGGATTTTTGCGATTGTACTGCATCTGTGCAGCTTGCGTACCTTTGGCGTGCCGTATATGAGTCCATTTGCGCCATTCAACATTCAAGGGCAGGAAGATGCGGTGTTCCGGATGCCGCAATGGATGATGCGGACGAGACCTGGGTTAATTGCTAGGAAGAACATCAAGCGTTCAAATAACCGCAGACCCCAGAAACCAAAGCCCAAAGGTTAACTTGTATTCATATATGATGACAGGATGAAGGAGCGGATGGCATGCATCGAAAAATAATGTTGATCTTGATATCCCTCCTCGTTCTGACATCTTTGTCAGGGTGTTGGAGCCGAAGAGAGCTGAATGATCTAGCGATTGTACTGGCACTTGGTGTCGACAAGATCGGGGATCAGTTTGAGGTGTCCGTACAGGTTGTGGGCCCTAGGGAAGTATCAGCCAAGGGAGGGGGAGGGCAGAGCTCCCCGGTGGTTACCTATCATGCCGTAGGGGAGACTGTCATTGAAGCGATACGGCGGATGTCGACCATTACCGCGCGAAAAACCTACTACTCCCATATCCGCATGCTTATTTTGGGCGAGAAGTTGGCGAAGGAAGGCATAAAGGACGCTCTGGATATTATGTCGAGAGACCATGAGTTTCGGACCGATTTCTTTGTAGCTGTTGCCAAAGGCACGACCGCGAGAAATATCTTAGGCTTCTTTACCCCTCTCGAACTGGTTCCGGCGAATAAGTTATATAATTCACTGGAGACCTCGCAGAAGAACTGGGCGCCGACCTTGCAAGTGCATCTTGACGAGCTTATTGATTCGCTGACCAGTACAGGGACTAACCCGACACTAACAGGGATTCGCATTCAAGGCGACGCTCAGATGGGCAGACTGAAGGAGAATTCGAGGCGAATCGATCCCCCAGCATTATTGGAATTCTCTGGCATTGGTGTATTCAACAAAGATAAGTTGATCGGTTGGCTCAATGAGTCGGAAAGTATTGGGCTCAACTATATCATGGATCACGTGAAGAGTACCATCAATGTGATTCGTTGTCCCCAAGGGGGGAAGATTGCTAACGAAGTTATCAATTCTCATACCAAAGTGTCGGGCCATGTCGTGAATGGGGAACCACAAATTCGGGTCAAAATCGAATTGGAACAGAATGTGGCTGACGTTGGATGCAAGCTAGACCTGACGAAGCAGCAGACCATGCATGAGTTGAATCAACGAACCAGTAAGAATGTGTTGGATCGTGTTCAAAAAGTGATTCGCACTGCACAAGATACATACAACATCGATTTTCTCGGTTTTGGCGATACGATACGACGCGATCAACCACAGCTGTGGAAGAAATATGAGCAGCGTTGGGATAGTTATTTTAAGCGATTGAAGGTTACCGTGAATGTTAAAGTCAAGACACGCCGCCTCGGAACGGTGTCGAATTCATTCTTGCAAGAGATGAAGGAGTAGTGGGTCATGTGGGGAGTATTGGGGATCCTAGCCGTAGCTGTAACTATTTTTTGTATCGATGGCCTGAAGCTGGTGAAGCAAGGGGATAAGAAGGAACTGTGGATTTTCTCGATTCTGCTATGCATTGGAACGGGGCTCGGTATTGCTTTTTTGCAGCATATTGAATTACCTAGCCCTGTGGATTGGATTGAGGTTCTCTATCGGCCTTTTCGAAATGTGTTGTACAATCCCAAGGGATGAAGGAGGTAAGGGTCGATGGATAACATTAAGATTAGTGTAAGGCAGTTCACCATTTTAATGATTTTGTTCACCATTGGAACAGCGATTCTCATTATTCCATCGACCATTGCGGCCGTCGCCAAACAAGATGCATGGATATCTGCGTTGATCGGTATTGGCTTGGGGTTGTTGCTGATGTTGATCTATGCGGCATTAGGCAATCAGTTCCCCGGCCTAACCCTTGTGGAGATGAATGATCGTGTGCTGGGTAAATGGATCGGCTGTATCGTATCCCTTGGATTTCTTTATTTTACTTTCATCACGTCGAGTGAACTGTTATATTTCGTTGGCGATTTCTTAGCTACACAGATCATGCCAGATACGCCGCTACCCTCGCTCAATGTTATGTTTGCCATCATATTATTAATGGGTGTACGCCTTGGGCTCGAAGCATTTGCTCGGGCGGCGGAAATATTATTTCCGCTATTCATCTTGTTGTTCCTCATCTTGGTGATCTTCATCGTACCAGAGATCGATATCAAAAACGCAAAGCCAATGCTCAATGCCGGTGCGCCGTCCATTATTCAGGCAAGCCTCATGTTCACGAGTGTAGCGTCCATCCCGACGGTTACGATGCTCATGATCGGTCCTGTGTCGCTGAACAAACCGAATAAATTGCGTCGATCCCTCATCCTTGGAACGTTAATCGGCGGGGCCTTCTTGTTCGTTATCGTGATCTTGACGGTCTTGGTCTTAGGGTCTGATATGACCGCAAGACAAGCATTTCCCAGTTATGTCCTCGCGAAAAGGGTCAATGTAGGCCGCTTCCTGCAGCGGATCGAAGCCATTGTTGCTGTGATGTGGATCGTTACGATCTATTTCCGGATGTTGATCTATTATTATGCATCGATCGTAGGGCTCGCGCAGGTTCTCCGAATCAAAGATTACCGTGCACTGACGCTTCCGCTAGGACTAATAGCCGTCATATGCTCGCTGCTCATCCATCCGAACGCTGCACATTCGATTCAATACGATAAGGAATACTGGCTTCCCTACGCTTCAACGTTCGGTGTATTCCTTCCCTTATTACTGTTGGTGGTGGCTTTATTTCGTAAGAAATCAGCGGAGAGTAACAATGACTCCTAATAGAGTAAATCAATAGTTAAGGCACACCGGAATATTGTTGTTCTCGTGTGTCTTATTTTGTTTTTGCGGCAATGATCTTGATTGAAAAGTGGAAAAGTTATATAGTAAGTAGTAAGTGATAAGTAGTAAGTAGTAAGTAGATAGCATCATCAGCAGACTGATGAGTAAAGGAGTGCTTGGCAATGTCAGAACTTACATTAGCTCAATCGTACACACTCGTAGCCCTGAATGCCCAACGGAGCATGGAGATGACGACGGCGAAGAAGGTAGCGCTGCGCTGCATATCGGCCGCTGTTATCTTAGAGATATGTCTGGAACAGGGGTTAACGCAAAATGACGTTCACATTCGCATAAACAAGGATCAATTCGAGCAATCGCAGCATACAGTCTACCGTGGTTTGACGATCAAGTCGGTTGCCCGCAAGCCAGGGATCGCTTCGGATGATTTAAGGTCTTGGCTTAAGAAGGCTTCCCGTCTCTCTAGAAGAGCGATGATACAATTAGAACGCGTCATGGCAGACTCGCTGCAGGAAATAGGTCTACTAGAGGATATTCCTCATGTGTTAGGCTGCGATCTCTATTTCGAGAGTGCAGGTGTTCGCGTGAAGCAATATCGCAGTGACATGGGGGAATATGCTAGAATCGTAGAAAGTACTCGTGCGGAGATTCTGGAAGAGGGTCCGTTGACGGATGAGACGATCTGCATATTATGGCTGCTTCGCGAGAGCGGATGCATGCGGGAGGTATTCTCACTTCATGAGCTGGGACGTGTGAACGAGCGATTGAATGCGTTGTACGCAACGGTTCCATTAATCCGGCAATTGTTCGATATTCGTATTTCTCACGGGATCGAATTAACCATCAAGCGATTCCTGCATTTGAAGAGGGAAGTAACCAAGACACCGATCGGCAGGCTGGTTAATTTTGCTCTTCCATTCATCGAACGCTCACAGGCTGTCTTCATCGAGACCGAGACGTTGATTACCAATCCAACGCAACGACTGCATTTTGTAATCGATCGGCTGGTGGCGAACGGAAATGTCGTTACAGTCCTGCAAGAAGGCACCATTCCAAGCGTCCGAATTGATAATCTGGATTACGATGTCGTGACGCATGCGATTTATGGGAGATTCCCGATTTATGGCGTTCGTTTGTTACCCAAAAGCTTAGTATAGAAGGGTTGTTATTTATGTCCAGACAACGTTCTATGGAGTCAATATTGAAATCGGAGTACGTATCCATAGGAGAATTAGTGCGGCTGACCGATACACGCTATAGCACGCTCAAACATTATACAGAAGAAGGCATGCTGCCTTTTGAACAACAAGAGGAGAATTTGACACGCAGGTATCGAAGGGAAGAAACGGTTGCACGGATTGAGCTCATTAAAAAGTTGAGGTCAGAGGGAAGATCGGTTCCTGAGGTCAAAGAGCTGCTGTCATGGAAATAAATGCATGACCAGAAAGAAATGGAAGGACCTGAAGCTAGGTAGCTTCAGGTCCTTCTGATTGGCAGGTTGAAATTCTATCGCTCCCCGCCGCGGTTAGGCGTGGATTGCCCAGGCTCTTCTGCGTTAGTAGGCGCCTGCTCATTTTCTGCCTGCGCCTTAGCTTCAGGAGACGATGTTAAGTCTATTGGTGCTTGGGATACGATAACCTCATCAGCGAACGGCTTGCCGCAACGGCTGCAGAATTTGGAATCATAGGGAGAGGTTTCCCCGCAACTACAGATTCTCTCACCTTTGACGCGTGCGAGCTCTTGCTCCAAGGCAATCAATTGTGTCTCTAACACTGAAATCTCGCGGCAGATTCCTTTCATACGGCCTTCAACATCATCCATCGAGGTGGAGGCAATCGTGCTCATCCCCGATGCGCGATAGACGATTTCGCCAAGCTGCTCGTATTGTTCCTGGATGTCTTTGCGTTTCGACGCGATCTGGGCGTAGAGCTTCGTATACTCCACCGTTTGCTGCGCTTTATCTTTGACTTGGTTCAATCCCGATTTCATTTTATCGAATAAACTCATGATAATTCCTCCTTCATCCTCATCCGTGACACGGTTTTCCCTTATTATCCCATGCGACAATAGCAAGGGCAATAGAGGGACAATCTATGCATGTAAATATCTCACCGAACATAGAAAAGACTGCCGCTCACCAAAACGCATTGTGGTGAATGACAGTCTTACACGTTGTTGTCCGAATATTATTCGGATCCCGTCCGCAGATGGCCGGATCGCACGACCTTCGTCTCTAAGTACCGCTCATTATATTCAGATACATCTCCCCAGAGTGGAACACGACCGGACAGGTTCGCCCCGGATTGTTGCAAGGCTTGCAGCTTCCTAGGGTTGTTCGTAATGAGCGTGACCGGTTTGGAACGCAGGGATTGCAGCACGAGAATCGCTTCTTCATAGTTCCGGGTGTCATCGGAGAATTCGAGCGCCAGGTTGGCTTCAACGGTATCGTGTCCTTCTTCTTGCAGCAGGTAAGCAAGGGCCTTGCTGAAGAGTCCAATGCCGCGTCCTTCATGATTCGCGAGATAGAACAGGGCTCCAGCACCTTGCTTCACAATCATTTGCATGGATTGACGAAGCTGGAAGCCGCAATCACAGCGCTTGCTTCCGAAGATATCGCCGGTATGGCAAATGCTGTGGAATCGGATGACGGCATCGCTCGCGTGTTCGAAATCCCCATAGACGAGGACGCTGGATTGCTGCATCTCTGCAAGCGAAGCTTGCGATAACCGAGCAACTAGGGCTTCAATAGGCAGCTCTTCTCCTGGTGCTGTATTCGGCAGTGCATCACTAGGCACCCAGCAATACCACTGGAAAATGTGCGTCTCTCCGTGCAGATTTACCGGCAGCTTAATGGGACCAGCCAAGTAGAGGGATTGATTGGTATCTTGTATATAACGGACTTTATGCTTCAACACATCTGTGATTTTTTTGGATATGGTCATATCGCGTCTCTCCTAATTCTCAAACTCACATATTGGTTACTTAATGTAAGTAAGTATATTATTAAAACCAAGTTGAGTCAATGGATTTAATGTTGGATGATTGTGCAGCACGTCTATTCCACTACTTCCTAGTATAGTGATATAAGTCACATCGAGCAAATAGGTGATTTGCGGTTCTTTTTTTGCTGATTGGGGTAATTTAATGCAAGTGGTGTTCAAATGAAGAAATTGTTGTAGGGGGATTGAAGATGCAGAAGGCGCAGCGGGCAGATAGGTCGGACCGGCTGACAGGCCAGTCATGGCTGCTGCTCGCGGTGAACGCATTGTTCGTGATTGCGAGCAGTCTCTCCGGAACCTTCCTTGGTGTATACCTGTGGAAAGCAAGTCATGACTTTGCCACGATCGGTTGGTTTACACTTCTGACGCATGTATGTATGGCGTTGACGTTCTGGGTTGCAGGATATTTTGTGAAGCAAGGTTATACGTTGATATGTTTTCGAATCGGGATTGGTCTTTCTGCGAGCTTCTATGCGATTGTCTTGCTGCTCGGGACGTCTGCTGTTCACTATATTTGGTTGTTAGGTCTCGTCCAGGGTCTCGCGACAGGGCTGTTCTGGCTTGTGTTCAATGTGATTTATTTTGAAGTGACCGAACCGGAGACGCGGGATCGATTCAATGGATGGATGGGGATTTTCGGCGCGGTGGCAGGAATGGTTGCGCCTTGGTGTTCGGGACTTCTGATCTCGCATATGAATGCGGAGCGCGGTTATCGTGTGGTGTTCATGATTTCGCTCGGAACGTTTATTGCCGGCGCTGTCGTCAGCTTCTGGCTGCGTCAGCGCCAGACGGAGGGAAGTTATGAATGGGGACTGCCTGTCCGAATTTTGAGGTCCAAGGGAACACCATGGCGGTCGATTCTTGGGGCACTCGCGGCGCAAGGGTTCCGCGAATCGGTATTCGGGGTGATGATTGGACTGCTCGTCTATATTCAGACTGGCAGCGAGATGAAGCTCGGTAACTTCACATTGATTACGTCGGCCATTGCATTTGTCAGCTTCTATCTCGCGGGCAAATGGATTAAGCCTACTTGGCGCAGCCCGGCGATGCTCCTCGGGACCATAGCGCTAATCGTGGTGATCTTACCGTTCTTCTTCGGGATGAGCTATATGACGATGTTGATCTTCGGGATTGGAACCTCACTGTTCATTCCATTCTATACCGTTCCGATGACCTCGGCGGTCTTCGATCTGATTGGGCAGCATGAGGAGAGTGTTCGGCAGCGGGAGGAATATATCGTTCTGCGCGAGTTAGCACTGAATGTGGGCCGGATTGTGAGTATGCTCTTGTTCATTGTGACCGTATCCGTCAGTCAAGCTCCGCTCGTTCTGAACATACTGCTTCTCGTGGTTGGCAGCGCGCCATTCGTATGCTGGCTGTGCATGCGGGGGTATCTTCGCTCTATGGCGGTGAAGCCGCAAGAGAAGCGGCCGCAAAGGGTGTAACGCGCTATCATAAAGGGTCACATGTACGATTGCCGTGAAAGTGAAGAGTATGGCAAAGTTGCAGTAGTAGACAATAGGAGTGGGGCATTCGCCGTCACTCCTATTATCTATCGGATGAATGTGATTATGACTTATCGACAACAGCTTTATCGTATAATCCACGGCCAAAGACGTTTGCTGTGATTGGTTTTTTTCCGATTTCGCGTGCCCATACAGAGAGTTGGCCCATATGATGGATCTCATGTGCGATGATGTGGCGGGTGAGTTCACCCCATGTAAACGTCTCGATCCGTCCGTCAGGACGCGTTTCTTGGAAGATTCGTTCCTCCAACTGTTCGTTCCATTCGCTTACGAATTCAATCACATCGGGTCGGAATGAGGATTCCAGCTCACGTACGCGTGCAATGCTCTGATAGCCATCGAAGCTTTCTTGGAAATCCGGTCTTCCTTGCATAGCGCGGATCCAACTCCATTCGACATCGATGATATGGAAGAGGGTATGTAAGATACCGCCTACACCGCCAGTACGCACCTTCAGCAGCTCCTCCAGAGGAACGTCTTCACACCAGCGGAACCAGTCGTTCCGAACCTGCCAGTTGTATTCGAATAATGTTTTCATCAGATCCCTCAATTCTATAGATTCATTATGAATGCCGTAATATTACAATTATACGGGAATGGTTCCTGATCGTGGGTGTTATTTTAACGCCATGTAAAAAATGATTTGATACCTTATCGGCGAGGGAAAATCAGGATATAATAATTGCGATGGGGAGGCCTGTCCGACCTATACAATACTGCGAAAAGAGGATGAGGAGTAGTATGAATATTGCACCTTATATCAATCTGGATGGTCAATGTGCGGATGCCGTTGCATTCTACGAGAAGGCACTGCAAGCGAAAGTCAAAGGAATTATGCGTTTTGGCGATATGCCAAACGAAGATCATCCGATCCCTGAAGATGCTAAAAATCGTGTCATGCATGCTGCGATCGAGATTGACGGCAATACGATTATGTTCTCGGATACGTTCCCGGGACAGCCATTCTCTTATGGAGATCAGCTGAGTATAGCGATCGTATCGAATGATATAGAACGTCTGAAGTCGATCTATCATGCGCTCGCAGATGGGGGACAGGTGATCATGGAGCTGCAGAAGACGTTCTGGAGCCCGTTGTATGCCATGGTAAAGGACAAATTCGGCATCCAGTGGCAGCTTAACGGCGAAGAGTGTAAAGAATAGTAGCTTATACGAACGAGCAACGAGGGGCATCCGCGCGGTGGGTGCTTCTTTTTTAATGGACTTGCCAATACAGCACAAAAAGGGATGTCCTCTGCTAACGATTTCATTACGTTGACAGAAGGCATCCCTTTGCTGGTGTTGTCGCGGTCCGTGCTTAGATGTAAGATCTCTTGCGGAAGAAGAGCAGCGCTGCGCCGCCCAGAATCAGCAGCATCGCAAGCACCGGTTGGCCAGTGGACAGCTTGCTCAAGACGGAACCAATCGTGAAGACCACGAAGAAGATCAAAGATAACGCGAGCAAAATATTGATCGGGATGAGCAGATACTTGTTCCGGCTTCCCATCCAATAGAATTCGAACAATCCGATGGCAGGCGCGAGAATAAATCCTGGCCACATGATACCCCAACTGTCGAACAGCATGGAGATCTGGCAGACCACGCCAGCGGTGAGGAGAATTCCGCCTGGAATTAATAATCCAATGCCCCGTCGATCCGTTACAGAGAAATACAACCAATGCAGGAATACACCCACGGGGATGACGAACATGGTCGGCCAGAAATATTTGAATATCGTACCCGTTCCCCAAGAATCGCCCCCGCTTGTTACGAGTAGAATTCCGAGAAGAATCAGAATCCCGCCCATTAGCCAATTTCGGTTCATTTTACGTTCGCCCCTTATCATTCGTACATGTCAGTTATACTCATCTTAGCATGCAGGTATCGCATTGTCCTCCGACTAGGGAGCGAAGACCTACTGGACTAAAGTCTAGTTGGCTCGTGCTGAGGATTCTTGCTGCCTATCCATTCGGAATGGCTGAATCGATCGAAGATTCAACGGATAGAACGGCCAGTACGGTGACGGCGCTGAATAAAATACCGTAGAGTACCGTCTGGATGGAGAAGTTGAACATGGCAACGCACGCAGACCACTCCAGAAGGACCGCAATAGCGCCGAAGACCAGTTTTGCTTTTTTATTCATGAGAGTATGCTCCTTTTGCATAGTAATATTTACCTTATTTTAACAGGGGATAGGTAATGTCGACAAGGGGAACGTTCATAAAATGTTCAAGAAATGCAGGGTTGAAATGACAAAAATCACTGGTATATAATTAACACATTCAATACGAAAGTGAACGGGTGTTTACTAATGCAGTATTTAAAAGACGACGTCAAAAATAACATATTAAGCGCAGCCTTGTCCGAGTTTCTGGGTCATGGTTATAAGAATGCGTCCATGCGCCAGATTGCGAATACGGCAGGTATTACGCCGGGGAACATTTATCGTTATTTCAAGAGCAAGGAAGACCTCTTAGATGAGCTGCTGCAGCCAACATATGAGCAGTTCCTGCAATACCTTGCCGAGATTCGGATCAATATTGAGCGGACTTGTTCCAAGGACAACACGAATCCGTTCAGTTATCTGAATATGATTCAGAGTACGCTGCTCGAGCTGATCAAGGAGTCTAGCAGCGAGTTTCGCATTATGCTGAATTTAAGCGCAGGATCGAAGTATGAGCATGTGAAGCAGGATCTAATCGAATTCGTCATCCAGATTCTCGAGCAGTTCTTCTTAGCTGCACCTGACTTGTCAGGCCCAGTACTCGCGGAGATGAAGGTGACGGTACGCATGATATCCACGACACTCGTGGAAGGGATGTGTATGATTTTGCGCGATCATGAAGACGGGGCTACGGTTCGTCGGCTCGCGAATGAATTGCTGCATCTTTACTCGGCTGGGATATGCGAGAGACTCAGCCAGTAATTTTTTTGTTCTAAAAATGAACGGGTGTTCATTAACCTTTTAATGGATAGGAGTGGAGAGAGAAATGATGAACAAAATCATTAAATGGCGCTGGGGGATCCTGGCGGCATGGCTTGTTGTGACGGCGCTGCTCGTCGCGTTTCAGCCAGATGTCAATGCGATTCTGCGGCAGAGAGGTCAAGACCCGTTGACCGATGACAGTCCATCGAAAGTAGCAGGTGCCCTGCTCAAAGAGATGAGCGGCGGCGGTACCTCGCGGAGCAATATTATCGTCTTCCATACGGATCAGAAGATGACCGATACGGAGATGAAACAGGTTGAGAAAGGCGTTGCTGATCTCACGTCGAAGAAGTCTGAGCTTGGTCTTGCGAATATTCTAGATCCATTCTCAATGCCAGACGCGAAGTCATCTTTGATCTCCGAGAACGAGACGACGCTGATGGTGAGCTTCGAATTGGATCGTAAAGGGCGGGAGATTTCGGACATTAAGGACGAATTCGGCCAAGTGCTGAAAGGGATGGACGTTCCTTACTATTTGACGGGTGAGGATTTCATCCAAGAGGACTACATTAAGGCGTCGGAAGCTGGGGTAGAGAAGAGTGCCGTTCTCACGGTGGCCTTCATTCTGATCGTCTTGATCGTGATGTTCCGGTCGGTGTTAATTCCTTTTATTTCACTCCTGCTCGTGGGCGTCTCCTACTTAGTCTCCATGGGGATTGCAGCGCAAGTGATTGATAAATTGAACTTCCCGGTGACGAGTATTACGCAGATGCTGCTGATCATGATCTTGTTCGGGATCGGTACAGACTATAATATTCTACTGTTCAACCGGTTCAGAGAAGAGCTGGCCCATGGACGCTCGATCGACGAAGCGATTGTCGTCTCCTACCAGACGGCAGGGAAGACCATCTTCTACAGTATTCTAACGGTATTCATCGCATTTGCCGGGCTCAGCTTCTCGAACTTCGGGATCTATAAGTCGGCGAATGTGGTCGCGATCGGAACAGCAGTATTGGTGCTTGAGATCATGACATTGACACCGTTCTTTATGAAAATGCTCGGGACGAAGCTATTCTGGCCTTCGAAGAATAAGGATGGGCACAAAGAAAGCAAGTTCTGGGCGAAGCTCACGGGTCTGTCGGTCCGTCATCCGATCATTACGACCGTGATCATTCTTGTGCTTATGATTCCAGTGATCTTGACGAGCGGGCAGAAGTTATCCTTCGACCAACTGAAGGAACTCGGGAACGGGTACCCTTCAACGAAAGGGTTTAGTATCGTAGCGGAGAATTTCAGCCGGGGTCAGGCGCTGCCGACAACCGTTGTCGTAAAGAGTGATAAGGCATTAGATAATAATGACAACCTTGCCGTCATCGATAGACTAACCGATAAAATCAAAGGGATTGACGGTGTAAAGAAAGTCGCGAGCGTGACGCAGCCGCAATCCGAACCGATTGAGCAATTCTATATCAGTTCGCAGACGGAGACCGTAGCGGAAGGAATAACGGCAACCAAGGATGGCGTTGACAAGATTCAAGACGGAATTCATCAAATGAATGAAAAGCTGGTGAGCCCTGACTTCTCCGATGTCACGAAGTTGGCATCGGGAACAGGTGAGATATATAACGGCTACAACCAGATCACTGGGGCGATGAACCAAGTGGCTGCTGGGATTGATCAAGGTGCGAATGGTGCGGATCAGTTGAAGCAGGGAATCACGAAGTTGAAGACCGGGATGAAATCTGTCTCGAGTTCAACAGCTGAGCTCAGCCAAGGCATCTCACAATTGCAACAAGGATATGGCTCACTGGCTGACGGCTATTCACAGCTTGAAGCGAAGCTTCCTGGCATTCAGCAAGGATTGGCTGGGATGAACGGATTAATCGGTGGGCTGGGTGCGAAGTACAGTCAGTTAGGCGAAGATCAAGATTATGCGAAGTTGAAGCAGACCGGTGCGTCGCTCGAATCTGGCGTTGCTCAGATGATCGGCGGTATGCAAGAGCTGAACAAGAACTATGGGCAGCTCAATACTTCCTTTGCCAAGGCTTCTGCAGGGCTCCAGCAAGTAGCTGCAGCACAAAAGCAGATGACGGCGGGCATGGAGGAGCTTGAATCGGGGGCATCAGCACTCGCGAGCGGCTTGCATAAGGGAGCTGCGGGAAATCGTCAGATTACAGCGAATATGAAGAAGCTGAATGATGGGCTTGCAAAAATCCAAGATGGACAGAAGAAGCTGGGGGTAGGCCTTACAAGTTTATCGGACGGCATGGCGCAATTGAAAGATGGTCTTGGCAAGAGCGGCAACGGTCTTGGCGACATCTCGGAAGGACTTGGCAAGACAGGCGACTTCATGACAGAGTTGAACAGTGCGAAGACGTTCTTCATTCCTCGCGAGGCGCTTACGAGTGAAGATTTCGGCAAAGCCGTGGATAACTTCATGTCGAAGGACCGCAAGATTACGAAATTGCTCGTTGTGCTGGATAACGATCCATACTCTCAAGCAGCGCTTGGAACTGTGGAAAAAATCAATGACACGATTGCGAGTACGTTGAAAGGAACCACGCTTGCGAATGCTCAGTTCGGTGCGGCAGGACCTAGCTCCTCGACGTATGATGTGAACAATGCGCAGGTGGAATCCTTTAATAGTACAGCGATCATCGTTATCGTTGGGGTGTTCCTCGTCTTGCTGCTGGTGATTCGTCAATTCTGGCCAGCGATCTATATTATACTGTCGCTTGTTGCATCCTATTATGTTGCAATGGCGGCATCGAATTTCATGACCGATTATATTCTGAAGGCGGATGGCGTATCATCGTTCGTGCCGTTCTTCTCCTTCATTATTATCGTCGCCGTAGGTGTCGATTACAGTATCTTCTTAATGATGCGGTACAAGGAATATGGCTCCATGGCGCCAAGAGAGGCTATCGTGCACGCGGCCAAAAATATCGGCGGCGTGGTCATCTCCGCGATGGTGATCTTAGGCGGTACCTTTGCAACGTTGATGCCATCCGGACTTGTCCTGCTCATTGAGCTGGCAACAGCGGTTATCGTAGGACTTCTTGTGCTATGCTTCATCCTGCTGCCAATGCTGCTGCCTGCCCTACTCGTTCTTCCAGATGCGTTCAAACGCAAAGGGGTGCGGGAGAAGGAGCAAGTGTATCGGAACTCGTTCGAATCCTAAGTAAATCGTTAAGGAATATAAAAAGTCTCCAGAGCCACGGTGGATGTGGTCTTTGGAGACTTTTTTGGCATACGCCATAGTTCGGTCGGATGTTATGGTTGCTGGCGGAAATGATTCATCACCCAGTTGATGCCATTGATCGCGTCTGTGACTTCGCCATGCAATGCGCCGAAGAACGTATCTTGCAGCGGGACGGTAGCTTGTCCGTTATCTGCGACTAATGTATCGTATATGCGGCGCATGTCCGCTTCACTATCGATGTTCAGAATGACTTTGATGTGATGGCCTTTCGATACATGACCGCCATACGTACTGGAGAAATGCAGCAAGCTGCTGCCGATATGGAGCTCTGCGTGTCTAAGAACGCCTTGATGCTCGTTGAGGATTTTTACTTCACCGCCGAATAGGCTCTGGTAATATTGAATCGATGCTTCGACATCTTCGACGACGAGGAATGGGCTTGCAGTTGTAATCATGTGAGGACGCCTCCTTTACATTTAAGAAACCATTTAGTTTCACTTTTGATATTATATGAAACCTTTTGGTTGTGTGTCAAATCAAATTTGAGTTGTCGTTCATGTCCCGAGGTTCGTTGGGAAGCTCTTCACACGCAATCTCCATCAGCTGGAGCGGTGGAAAAGGAAGTAAGCCGCAATCAAATTCCTTCTATTGACATCGAAATGATAAAATCTTATCATACATACATATGAATGTATGTAAAAAGAGGTGATGTATTGCCACGTAATAAATACCCGGAAATAACCGAACAACGTATATTAGATGCGGCGACGAAGCTTTTCCTCGAAAGAGGGTGGGAACAGACCACAATTCAAGATATTGTTGACGATTTAGGGGATTTGACCAGAGGCGCGTTTTATCATCATTTCAAATCAAAAGCAGATATTATCGACGCTGTTCTTAATCGATTGGCACTAGAAAATAATCCTTTTGAACAAACAAAAGATATCACAGGTTTAAATGGGTTGGAAAAATTAAAAAATGCTTTCTTATTGTCCTTTACGAATCAAGGGCAGATGGATGCGATCAAGTCGATTCCGTCGATTTTGAGAAGTCCGAAGCTGATTGCCAATCAATTAATGGACTGTATTAACACCGGAGCTCCAGATATCCTTTTTTTTATCGAAGAAGGTATGAAGGATGGATCACTTTCTATTAAGTACCCCAAGCAGACGGCTGAGACGCTGATGCTGCTGACAAACATGTGGATTAGTCCTGTTATTTTTGCAGTCGATACTGAGGAATATATGAACAAGGCTAGACACTTGCGGGAGCTGTATAATGGTATTGGCTTACCTATCATAGATGAACAAATCCTAACGGCGCTTGAACAGTTCCACAAAGAAATTTGTGATCAAAATAGACTGTCGTAAGATAGTTTATTTTTTTGGATGAATACATACATATATATGTATGTAAATGGGATGGATGAAGAATGGTTGAATAGTTGCAAACACAGTAATGAAAAAAAATAGCTGTATGGAGGTCTAACACAAATGGAACAAAAAATTGAAGGATTTGTCGATCGTATGCTTGAGAATTTTGCTCCACAATTTTTTTGGTTGAGCGTTATTTTGGGTGTCATCATCATTCTATTAGGAATCACCTTTACGGTGAGAAGATCCTCAACAAAGAATTTGCAGACTGTTGGAATGATATGTATTGGTGTCGGCGTTCTAGCGATTTTAAGTGGTTGGGTGCAGATGTAGATTCGAGATGAACGAAACGAAAAGAAATGTCCTATTTGAGGACATTTCTTTTATTTTATGGGGCTATGAAGGTTATGGCCCAAAGATCTGACCGAGATGATGCTCCAAATGCTCCACGTAATCTTTAATCAACCACTCCAACGTGACGATCTGCCCTTCACCGATATCACAGGTGTACATTAACCTGTCCTCAGGAATGGTGGTAATGACACTTAGCGCTTGTGTATTCAGAGCAATCCATAGATTTAGCACCTGCGACACAGACTGATTCTGATAATTCATGTGCTCCACCCATTGGTTCTGCGCATATTTAAGCACGACGTAAGGCTGCGATTCATATTGTGCACGTACAAATCGCTGAATATTCGTCAATGCGGAGTCACATAAATGTCCGAGAATTTCTTTTTTGGACCATTTATGCGGTTGCGGTCGTTCGGAAAAATCGTGTTCAGATAGGTTCGCAAGTCTTGCGGGAACCTCCTTGATCCAATGCTGCAATCGTTCTATTGTTGCGTTCATAGGTTCACCTCTATGTCGTTGTTAGGAGGGGACTGCGCTTGCGGCATAGGCATAACAACGGTAAACGTCGTTCCTTCCCCGAGGGCGCTCTTTACGGAAATGCTCCCCTCATGCATATCGATTATTCGCTTCACGATGGATAGGCCTAAGCCGTTGCCGCCGATCTCCCGGTTCCGTGAGACATCGGCTTTATAGAAGCGTTCGAAAATATGCTTCTGCGCCTTCGCGTCCATCCCGATGCCCGTATCCGTAATATGTACACGAACAGGGCCGTGATTCGGCTGTTCACGTTCGACGCGCACTGTGATCAATCCGTTCGCAGGTGTGAATTTAATGCTGTTATGAATGAGGTTGATCCATACTTGACTCATCATCTCTTCATCTGCGGTGACGATACACTCGGGCATTTCTGCTTCGATCTCAATCTGCTTCTCCTGCCATTGCGGTTCACATGCGAGAATGGTTGTTTTGAGCTGCAAGTCTAGTCGATACGGCTTCGGGTCAAAAGGATGATGCTTCGACTCTAGGGAAGTCAGCTTCAGTAAGTTCTCGCTCAGCTTCGATAATCGTACACTCTCCGTCTCAATAATATCGAGATAATGCGAGCGCATATCTGTCTCCAAATCTGTTCGCTGCAAGGCTCTTGCAAAACCGCGAATGGAGGTGAGCGGAGATTGAATCTCATGCGAGACATTGGAGATGAACTCCTGCCGCATGTTCTCGAGCTCATTCAGTTGGACGGCCATATCATTAATGTTCGTGATGATCTGCCCGAATTCATCGTCCACACGCTCCTGCGGATTAATATAGGCGGAGAAGTCGCCCTTGGCAATGCGCTGCAAAGCTGTAATGACGAGGTTGAAGGTCTTCTCGGACTTGCGCTTCGCATAGAACGCGAGAGGTATTGCGATCGTCGCCATAATAATCAGTGCTGCGAATTGAATAATGAGGAAGCTTAGAAAAAGCGACGATGGCAGCGACATCTTATCGCGGAGCCAATAGTAGAGACCGTAGGCTGCCGCCCCGCTGCCGACGAAGAAGAAAATAATGGTGATGGTCGCTTGGAAGATGCGGAACCACAGCTGCTCTCGAATGCGCTTGATCATGACTCGGCCTCAATCTCGAGGCGATAACCGATCCCGCGTACCGTGCGTATGCGGAAACCATAAGCGTCTTGCGGGAAGCGGTCCCGCAGTCGATTCATATGCACATCGAGCGTCCGCTCATTGCCTTCGAAGTCATAACCCCATATGTCTTGAATCAACTGTTCCCGTGTAAAAGTCTTCTCGGGGTAACTCGCTAATTTGAATAGCAGCTCGAATTCCTTGGGTGGCAGTGTAATGGAATCGCCTCGGCTATGGGTCACTTCAAGCGTGTTGTGGTTAAGCTGCATTTGGCCTAAGGTAACAACCTGAGAAGCCGTAATCTGATATCGCTTCAATAATACCTTCACCCGCGCGACGAGTTCTAACGGATCGAAGGGCTTCACGAGGTAATCGTCCGTCCCCAGATCAAAGCCCTTTAACTTCTGCGTCGTCTCCCCTTTGGCCGTCAACATGAGGAGCGGTATATCGTAGTGCCTCCGCAGCTGGCGGCATAACTCCCACCCATCCATCTTCGGCATCATAATGTCGAGAATCATCATGTCGACTTTCAAACGTTCCATCAGGTCGAGCGCTTCAAGGCCATTCGTTGCTTCACAAGTCTGAAATCCTTCTTGCTTCAGGAATAGAGAGACAAGCTCTCGAATATGGGCATCGTCATCGACGATCATAATATTCGTCATGTATACAACCTCCTACAGGGCTATATACAGCAGTATACACGATCTATTTAAACAACATTTAAACGAAATCGTAAAATCGATGCCGGCATCCGTTTATTTCGAGCGAATCATCCAGCGCTGGAGCCAGTTCGGCCGTTTGATACGACAATTATGGAAGGCAGCGATCTGCCATTCGCCATTGACTTTGAGGAGCACATTACTATTGATGGATTGGCGGGACGTTGGGGGCTTCTTATGGAACCGCAGCTGTACGATCCCCGTTGCGTGAGCGATCGCGAGTTCCGGTGAGAGGAAGCGTAGGGTCAGTTCGGCGTCCAGATACAGTAGCTTCGATCCGCGGAGCACGCCATTCCACAGCTGCTGATGCACCGTATCGATGGCTTGCCGCCCTCGGAGATGCTCCCCGTTGAATGTCACATAATCCGCATCTGCTGTGAAGCACCGTCCATAAGCTACCCCGTCTCCTGCATCCCAAGCTTGCGACAATCGGATGAATAGGTTTTGGATCGCTTGGCGATCATTCATGGTTGGACTGTTCATTCGCTTCTCTCCTTTTCATGATCCTGTGGTATACTGAACTGAATTCACAATATCCATTCATTAACTTATTAAGTTGAATTAAATATCTTATTGAATTAAGATATTTTTCATCATAACAGGAGTGTTTTGCCATGTCAACGGATCATAAGCCCGAACTGCCGCCTTTGTACGGGGCATTAATCGAACAAATACGAGAGAATAGCGCGCGCGCCGTGATGTTCCATCAAGCGATTGCGGATGAGTACGGATTAAATGCTACCGATCATAAATGTCTCATGTTCCTCAGCCAAGGCGAGGGGGAAGGCGTTACCGCGGGGCAGCTTGCAGGATTGACGGGACTTACTACAGGCGCAGTGACAAGCATTATTGATCGATTGGAGAAGGCGGGATTTGCGAGAAGAGAGAAGGATCCGAACGATCGCCGCAAAGTCATTGTGCGAGCCGTCCCAGAGCAGGTTGCGCGAATTGGTGAGCGGTTCCGTTCCATTCAGGAGAATACATTGAAATTGTTAGCACGTTATTCGGACCAGGAACTGAGGGTAATTCTCGATTTCTTGCAAGCTTCGAATCAAATGTCGATGCAGGAAATTGAGCGCATCCATGGCAAGGATTAATCCTATCTACCTGCGTCTGTTCGGTGCTATAATAGGAAGAATGAAATCGAGAAGTAGGTGCATCATTAGAGATGATTGCTGATATTCTATCCTATATATCTGACGGTAACTGGGTGGAGCTGCTGGAGAAATATCGCTCGCTAGGGCCGTTCCCCGGTATCTTCCTAACCTTTATGAAGTCCTTCGTTCCGCCGCTGCCAACGATTGTGCTGGTGGGAGGGAATGCGGCTGTCTATGGGTTCTGGCTCGGGTTTTTATATTCGTGGATTGGGCTCGTGAGCGGCTGTGCCGTGACCTACCTGATCGTAGCCAAAATATCCGGATCCAGATTCGCGAAGCGCTGGACGTCGAAGCCGAAGGTTCAACGCGGGATGCGTTGGGCGCGGCAGAATGCATTTAGCTATGTGTTCCTGCTCGGCATTTTGCCTGTCGGACCGTTCGTCGCCGTCACCGTTGCCGCTGCAGCGGCACGTATGCCATTTCGCTCCTTCCTCTTAGCTTGCGGCATGGGTAAGGCGATTATGGTCTTCATGGTCTCTTATATTGGTTATGATCTGAAGAGATTTATGGAGCGTCCAATCGAGCTGTTGTATGTCGTTCTCTTCATTGTGGCATCCTTATGGGTAAGCAAGCGGATTGAGAAGCGATTCGCGCGTGCAGAAGAGGCGATCGATACGACAACGATGCCGTTGGATTCGACGAAATGATTGTAATGATTGTATAGAAGAGGTGTTCTAACGCAGCATGGGTTTTTACTGGTGGTTTGTTCCAGTTCTTTCATTCGTTCTATTCCTTTGGTTCTATCTTAGAGATCCGAGGCGAACGGTGAATGGTTTTTTGTTTAATATTTTCATCTGCTCGACAGGAATTGCGAGCATTATTGCAGCCTTTGCATCCGATCAGACATTTCTCAAAATTCTAGCGATCATTCCGATCGTCCTGATCGTGATCATGTTGACTTTTGGCGTATACGCTCTGGTCATTGTGCTGTTCATCAATGCGAGAATCCTGATTCGCAAGGAAGGTCGTAAGTTTTCGAATTATCTCACGTTGATTTTAGGCATTGGTATTTTACTGTTTATCATTCTTTCGATTATCCAGCCGATTCGTTATTTACCGAAGGAAATTCAAATCTTGTATCCTGGGGTTATGTTCATTTTCCTCTACTTCCTGGTGAATTTATTCAGTTTCCTGTCGGCTTACTTCCTGTATCAATTCAACAAACCGAGATATCGTCAAGATTTTATTATCGTGTTAGGGAGCGGTTTGATTCGTAATCAGGTCCCGCCATTGCTTGCGAATCGAATTAATAAGGCCATTGAATTTTATCGCAAGCAGGAAGCCGTCGGAACGCCGCCGACCATCATTCTATCAGGCGGCAAAGGCTCGGATGAGAATCTGTCGGAAGCCGAAGCGATGCAAGCTTACGCGGTGGACAAAGGAATACCGATAGAGCATACGATTCAGGAGAATCAATCCAGGAATACGTATGAGAATATGTTGTTTTCTAAGAGGATCATGGATGGGCTAAAAGGGGACAGCTACAACAGTATCTTCGCAACGAATAATTTCCATCTGTTCCGGGCTGGCATGTATGCGCGTCTTGCAGGGTTGTCCAGTCAAGGCATCGGGGCAAAGACAGCGCTCTACTATTGGCCTAACGCGATGATTCGCGAATATATTGCCGTCGTGGTCATGAATAAGAAGCGGCATGGAATCGTCGTAGGGATTGTACTAGGCTTAGCGATGTTCGGTGTCATACTTCAATATCTGTTCAAGTAACTAATTAGGATGGGCCATTGTGCGAAGTTGGCACGCGGCTCATTTTTTTTGTTTATTGCTATTTACAGGCGCATGTCATTCTTGATATCGCTTACAACCCACCACAGGAAAAGCCCGATTTTTCGCTGTTTTTGCGATTGGTCAAATTTGCGAATGGCGTAACGGCGCGGTTTTTGAGCAAAAACAACACATTGTCACTATGTGGAAACGATCTTGTGAAAATGATGAAAACGTATACTGTAAGCGTTAGCAGGCACCGTCCAAAATGACATATTTACGGTCATTCTGATCCCCGGTATGTTTGATGTAAGCGCTAGCAAGGTTCGATTCCAAGCATGGATGACGATGCTAACGACAACTACATTTATCAGGAAGGGGTGACACCTATGCAGAATACCAATGGGGCCCTAACGAGCAACACACTTCCTTCAGTAAAGTCGAAAGACAAGAAATTGTGGAAGCGCATTGCTCAGAACTGGGAACTTTATGTATTCATTGCACCAGCGTTTTTGTATTTCCTGATCTTCCATTATGGTCCGATGTACGGCATACAGATCGCATTCAAAAATTTCATTCCGACAAAAGGGATTCTCGGAAGCCCGTGGGTCGGGTTCGATCACTTCACTCGATTCTTTGAATCCTACTATTTCTGGGACTTGCTATGGAACACACTTAGCATCAGCTTGTATGAGCTTGTGGTCGGCTTCCCGATCCCGATCATCCTGGCACTGGCATTCAATGAAATAAGGAACGGCTTCTTCAAGAAGATGGCTCAGACCGTCACATATGCGCCGCACTTTATTTCCGTCGTCGTCATGGCAGGGATGATCATTACGTTCTTGTCGCCTTCGACAGGGCTGATTACACACGTTATTACATGGCTAGGCTTCGATGCACCGCAATTCTTAACCGATCCGAAATGGTTTAAGACGATGTACGTGTTTTCCGGTGTCTGGCAGAGTGCAGGTTGGGGAACGATCATTTATTTGGCAGCGCTCTCAGGCGTTGATCCAACGCAGCATGAAGCAGCGATTATCGATGGCGCATCGCGCTTCCAACGTGTACGTCACATTAACATTCCAACCATTGTGCCGACGATAACGATTCTACTCATTCTGAATATCGGCAGTCTGCTCGGGGTAGGATTCGAGAAAATCCTATTGCTGCAAAATCCACTCAATATGGAAGCGTCCAATGTCATTTCGACATTCGTCTACAAATCAGGTCTTGTGGATGCGCAGTACAGTTTCTCGACAGCCGTCGGTTTGTTCAACTCCGTAATTAACGCTATTCTATTAATTACCGTCAACCAAATCGTACGTCGCAGCAGTGAGAACAGCTTGTGGTAGAAAAGAGGGGTGAGACTGATGGTTTCCGGTGTTAAAGAAACTAGACGGGACAAGATATTTCTAATTTGCAACTATTTTTATGTATTCCTGGCGTTTATTATTGTGTTCTATCCTGTCGTCTATATGCTTAGTGCCTCGATTAGTGATCCGAAGTATGTCGGGTCCGGTGAGATGTGGCTGCTGCCGAAAGGGATCACGTTCGAGGGTTATAAGCGGGTATTTGAGAACGCAGCGATTTGGACAGGCTATGGAAATACAATCCTATACACGGTTATTGGGACATTGGTTAACTTAGCGGTTACCTTGCCAGCTGCATATGCACTCAGCCGCAAAGACTTCGTAGGGCGCAACTTCTTTATGGGGATGTTCATGGTGACGATGTTCTTCGGCGGCGGCTTGGTACCAAGTTACTTGCTGATCAAGGAGCTAGGCATGGTGAACTCGATGTGGGCGCTGATCATCCCATCGGCAGCATCCATTTGGAATATTATCGTATCGCGAACCTTCTTCCAATCTTCGATTCCGAAGGAACTGCAAGAAGCAGCCCAGATCGATGGATGTACGAATATGCGGATGTTCATTAAAATTATTCTGCCATTATCGACACCGATTATCGCAGTTATGGCTTTATTCTATGGTGTAGGTCACTGGAACAGTTACTTCTCGGCGATGATTTATCTCAATGACGCGGCCAAATATCCGCTTCAGCTCGTATTGCGTCAGATTCTCGTACTTCAAGAGATGGCGGCACAAGGCGGTGGCGCGATGGATATGGCAACGGCATCTGCACTGAATAATAAGGCAGAGGTTGCGGCATTGATGAAATATTCCGTCATTATTGTTGCTACATTACCGATTATCGCGGTTTATCCGTTCTTACAGCGTTATTTTGTTCAGGGTGTTATGATCGGTTCCGTTAAGGGCTGATTCATTGATCCATATATGAAAAAGGGGAGAGTATGAACATGATGAAACTTCGTAAAGCATCTTCCGTGTTACTATGCCTCACACTCGCAACATCCTTGTTAGCAGCATGCGGTTCCTCCAAAGAAGGAGAGAAAGCAGCAGAGGGTGGAAACACTACTGAAGCAGCTAAAGATGTGAAGAAAGAGGGGTTTCCGATCGTAAGCCAGCCGCTTACACTTAAGATGATGTCGCAAGATGCTGGACAGGCCGATTGGAACAAAATGCCTGTTATGCAAGAGATGGAGAAATTGACAGGCATTAAGATGGAGTATCAGCTTGCGCCGGTTGATAGCTACGAGACGAAGAAAAACCTCGTATTCGCGAGCGGTAACTTACCGGATGTTTTCTTCGCGGCGGATTTGAAGCCTGCAGAGCAAGTAACGTATGGTACACAAGGCGTTCTTATCCCGCTTGATCCATATATTGATGGCGGCTATGCACCGAACTTGAAGAAGGTTCTTGATGAGCATCCAGAAATCCGCAAGTCTTTCACGACACCGGATGGTCATATGTATGCGTTGCCGTATATCGACTTGTCTGCTGTATGGTATCGTGGACCGATGTGGTATAACGGCAAGTTCTTGAAAAAACTCGGCATGACCGAATTGCCTAAGACGACAGATGAGCTGTACACATACTTGAAACGTGTTAAAGACGAAGATGCGAACGGCAATGGCAAGCAAGATGAAGTGCCTCTTGCCTCGGTAAAACTTGACGATCTACGGATGTACTTCCTCGGATTCTGGGGTATTTACAGTGAAGCCTACTATGCAGATAAAGACGGCAAAGTACACTACACACCGCAAGAAGAAGGCTACAAAGGCTATCTGACATTCTTAAATAAATTATGGAAAGAGAACCTCTTGGACCATGAGACATTCTCACAAACCGATGAGCAGAAGAAAGCAAAAGGAAAGAACAACCAAGTAGCATTGTTCAGCGATTACTTCCCGTACTTCACGCTTGGCGGCGAGCCTAGCGAAGACAACCCGCTAATGACGCCGGTGAAGAGCGAAGTTGCTGGTTCCCCAGTATACGGTAAGCATCCAGGTATCTCGGCCCGCGGTACATTCGCGATTACGAGCAGCAACCCGAATCCAGAAGCTACAATGCGTTGGGTAGATTACCTGTATAGCTATGAAGGTTCTACATTGTTCAACCAAGGTCCTGAGAACCTCTTGTGGAAATTCAAGAACAAAGATGCGAAAGAAAAAGAATGGCTTCCAGTACCAGGCGGAGGCGACCGTGAAGAATATAAAGGTACAATCACGCCGAACTACGGTATCTTGACTCCAGGTATTAACATGAGCGAAGTTACCAAAGGTCTAAGAAGCTCGTTCGATGACTGGATCGACAAAGAGAACCAAGAGAAGCTTGTTCCAATTGCTAGATCTCCGTTCCCGAACGTCTATTTGACAGATGCGGAGCAATCCGAAGCAACGGCATTATTGTCGGATCTTAACACCTATGTGACGCAGATGGAAGCGAAGTTCGTAACAGGTCAAGAGCCGCTCGCGAACTGGGATAAATATGTTGCACAATTGAAGAAAATGGGCAGCGACCGCATCGTTGAGCTGTATCAAGCGGCTCACGATCGTTAAGATCGAATCCCTATATAGCCTCAAACCAACAAATCCCGGTTATGCTAAGGCATACCGGGTGTTGGTCTATCAGCTATGTGAGTTCATCGGGAGGCAGTTCATCGCCCACCTGCACCGGATCAGCATAGAGCTTCCGGTACTGTCCGGGTGTATAACCAGTCTCCTTCTTGAACTTGCGAATGAAGTTTGGTGTGTCGAGGTATCCGACACGTATGATGATATCTTTTAACGGATCATTGGTGGTCTTCAATTGGTGTTGAACTTCCTCCATGCGTTTCTGCCAGATATATTGGATGAAGTTGATTCCCACCTTCTCCTTGAAGGAACGGCTTAGATGTGAAGGCGAAATCGTATATTCGTAGGATACCGATTCGAGACTGAGCGAATGATCCATATAGTGTTCATCGATATAACTTACGATCTGATCCATGAGTGAGTGCTCTTCCTTCTGATGATGCTGTTCGATGGCTGAACAAATCTTCGCGGCGAGCACGTGGAAATGACGCTCCAGATCATCCAAGGAATTCGACATCATATTGGAGGCAACCTCCTGCATGACATTGTGAATGCCAAGTTCGGACGCTGTCTTCAGCATGGTATTCAGAATATCATAGCAAATGCAGCGGGTGAGCAGGGCTGAATGCTCTGATGCAAGAAGGTCACGGATTGCTGTACTAATAATTTGTTCTGCGACATCATAGCTACCCTGCTTCAAACTCTGCGAGAGCTTCAGCAGGACGGCATTTGGAATTAAGAAGGTATGGTCAGGTGTCCCGGACAACTTCTCGAAGTACGTTACAGCGCCTTGTCCCGTATGAAGTTCTACGGCGGAGCAGGCTTCGATAAAGGATTGGTTCAGTTGATCCGCACTGGCGTAGCAGGTTCCTACACCAATCGCAGGAATCTCATCGAACATTTCAAGCATATGGCTGCGTACCGCTTCGACAATGATTCGGACATGCTGTTCATTTCCCAGAGCGTTATCGTGGTCGAAGCCGACCATGAGCGCAATCTGATCCAATTGAGGCAGCTCGACGCCGTAAGCATGTGCTTGCAGCTGAGGGAATTCGATCCTTGTGAGCAACTCGACCATCGCTTGACGGTCCGGGATTTCGCTGAGTTCCTCTTCTTGCACTTCCCAGGCGTATACCATCACGAAATGGTTCGGCAGATCCAGTCGAAGGTCGAAGGCTTCCAGAATATCCGGAGTTATGCTTCGCGCACTTCCATATTTCAGGATCGTGGATAAGACATGGTTGCGTGCATAGGGTTCTTGCAAGTCAACGCGAGAGCTGTAATCTTGCAACGTACTGCGAATGTGATCCAGCTCGTTATCGGTGGAGCGAATCGATCCCGAATTCGCACTTGCCAGATTGACGAGTTCGGAGATGGGATGATATTGTCTTCTCGCGAGAATGTAGGCCATCGCAGCGCCAATGCATAGCGTGATGAAGAATAGCACAATAATGAAGCTGCGCACATGGATAATGCTGCTGAAAAATTGGTCGCTCGTCATCAGAGTGACGTAGGTCCAGCCGTTATTGTCCGATTTGACCGATACGATCGAATGCGATTGGCCGTTAATCTTCTGATCATGAATGCCGGGCTCCAGCTTGAACAAGGATTGGGCATCTAGGACGGAGAGCTTCTCGCCCGTTCCATAATGCGTCAGGACCTGACCATTGTTGTCATAGATGTAAGTCAATCCTTGATAATTGCCGAGCACGGAACTGATTAGACTAGCGAACTCCGATTCACGAATCAAGTAGAGTACACTTCCATGCGGGTTCGGGCTATTCGGCGTAATTGGAACGGTATAAGCTAGCATCGACTCCTGCAGGTAGGTATTCCGATTGACCGTATCCGCGGGATGCATGAAAGGGAATCTCGCCGTATTTAGTTCTTCGATAAGGTCCTTATGCGCCCAGTTCGTGAAGCCATACCGGCTTGAGAAGACATCGAGTGAAGACATCCCTTGTGAAGAGTAGATTCGGTCGTCGTTATGATAATATAAGAAAATTTCCGAGATAATCGAACTGGTCGCTTTATAGTTATTGAGTGCAGATATTGCTTCCAAGCTGTCATATGGGTCGTGAACACGATAAGGTGTCAGTCGCTGATCATAAGAGATGCGTGAAGCCACTTCACTCAGTTCTTTGATTCTCCCGTCAATGACCGTCTTGGTCTGGGTTAATTGATTGAGATGCGACTGCTCAATCTCCGATTGAAGATTATTTACGGCATTGCGATATATGAATACGGTTGCAAAAAGTAGAGGAATGAGGAGAATAAGTAGATAGGAACCTATAAACTTCAAGAATAACTTCGATTTAAAATAATTTCGATGCATGCCTAAGTGCCTCCTCTAGTTGTCGTGCTACGAAGCTGATTGGCAGCCGTCGAAGTACTAGAATTACAGATGATCCATTTTTCATCCATGTCTATGATACCAAAAATTTGAGGTTTTGAGACAAGATGAAGAATAAATTCAGAAATTTGCTAGAAATTGAGGCGAATAGGTCGCCAATATGGAGGGTTCGTATCGTATGAGTGAGAATCATGTAGAGGATCAAGAACAAGATCAAATTGTCGAGCAAGGTGTTCACAACTACAGCAGCGAAGAGGAGTGGGTGAAGCCTACAGACCCGTTATTGCTCGAACGTCTGGAATGGTTCAAGGATCAGAAGCTTGGTCTTATGATGCACTGGGGTCCCTATTCGCAGCTCGGTGTCGTTGAATCCTGGGCCTTGATTGACAAGGACAAAGAATGGTCCCGTAACGAGATAGATTGGGATGTGACGGACGAGGAGCTCAAGGAGCAGTATTTTGCGCTCAACAAGACGTTTAACCCCGTTCGATTCCAACCCGAGCTCTGGGCAGAACTTGCTGCAGACAACGGCTTCAAATATTTGAACTTTACGACAAAGCACCATGACGGCTTCTGCATGTGGGATACGGAGACGACGGATTACAGCATTACCGATCCGAACTGTCCGTTCCATACGCACAAATATGCGGACATCTGCAAACATTTATTCGATGCGTTCCGTGAAAAAGGGCTAGCCATTTCGGCATACTTCTCGAAGGCGGATTGGAATACGCCGACGTATTGGGCGCCGGGTATGGAGCGAAGCGATTTTACGACGCGCGGTCCTTCCTATGATCCGAAGGATTATCCGGAGCTGTGGGAAGCCTTCGTTCAATTTACGCACGAACAGATTATGGAGCTTATGACGCGTTACGGCCGAATTGATATGCTCTGGCTGGATGCGGGCTGGGTCTGTGAGCGGAGCGGACAAGATATCCGTCTCGGTGAAGTGGTCGAGCGTGCTCGGGAGATTCAACCTTGGCTGCTCTCGGCTGACCGCACGGTAGGTGGTCCATATGAGAACTTGATTACACCGGAGCAGACGCTGCCGGAGCGCCCGCTGAACGTACCGTGGGAGAGCTGCATCACGATGGGAAGCGCGTTCTCCTTCCGTTATGAAGATAACTATAAGCCGGTGCGTCAGTTGATCCATTTGCTGGTGGAGATTGTAGCCAAAGGCGGCAACTTGGCGCTTAACGTGGCGCCGCAGCCGGATGGTCGATTGTCGAAGACAGCGATCTCCCGCATCAAAGGGATGGGGGATTGGCTCAAGGTGCATGGCGAAGCGATTTACGGCACACGCACGTGCGCGCCATACTCGGTGGGCAACTACCAATTTACGCAAAAAGGCGATACAACGTATGCGTTCTATTTATATAAAGATGAGCAAGAGAAGGTTGCGGAAGAAATGCATCTGCCGATTCAGCTCGAATCGGACAAACGAATTGATCTGATGGGTGTCCAGGATAACTTGACTTATCGCCGGACAGAACAAGGCATCGCGATTCGCATGCCGAAGGTAGACGCGCAAGAGAAGGCGCCGATTGCACATGTATTCCGAATTCAATAATTGAGAGGGGTTAGGAGAAATGCAGAAGTGGTTTGAGGATGCGAAGCTTGGAATTTTTATTCATTATGGAATTTATGCGGTAGATGGTGTGTCTGAATCTTGGTCATTCTACAATGGGCGAATTACGCACGAGCAATATATGAAGCAATTAGACGGGTTCACGGCGTCGAAATTCGATGCAGACAAATGGGCGGATCTGTTCGAGAAAGCAGGCGCGAAATATGCGGTGTTAACGACGAAGCACCATGACGGTGTTGCCTTGTGGGACACGCAGTACAGCGACTTGAACGTGGTGAAGAAGACGCCTGCGAAGCGCGACATCATTAAGGAGTACGCGGAGGCGATCACGAAGAAAGGCATTCGTCTAGGGATGTACTACTCCTTGATCGACTGGTCGCACCCGGATTATCCGAGCGTGTTCGAAGGCGGCAAGGTGCCGGAAGATTTGAGCAAAGTGAACAAGCACTCCAGCCCAGTGGACGGCATTCAGGATGAAGCGAAATGGCAGAAGTTCCTGGAGTTTAACAATAACCAACTGCGCGAAGTGCTTACGAACTTCGGTAAGGTCGATTTGCTCTGGTTCGATGGTGACTGGGAACGCAGTGCGGAGCAGTGGAACTTGCCGGCATTCAAGGATTACCTCCTATCATTCAACAAGGATCTTATTATTAACTCGCGCTTGCAAGGACACGGGGATTACAAGACGCCAGAGCAAGGCATTCCGATTACGCGTCCAGAAGGTCCATGGGAGTTCTGTACGACGATCAACAGCTCATGGGGTTACCAGCATGCCGATGATAATTATAAATCGCTGAACCAGATCATTCGCATGTTCTGTGATTGCATCTCGATGGGCGGCAATATGCTGCTCGATATCGGACCGCTGGAGGACGGCACGGTTGATCCGCGTCAAGAAGCGATTCTGCTTGGCCTCGGCGATTGGATTCGCACGCATGAAGAAGCGGTTTATGGAACGATCGACGGCATCATGACGCGTTACTACTTGGGTGGCAGCACGATGTCGAAGGACAAGAAGACGCTCTACCTGTTCGTCTACGACGTTCCGAGAGAGAATATTTGCCTAAAAGGCCTTTGCAATAAAATCCGCAAAGCTACCGTATTGCACTCGGGCAAAGAGTTGACGCATGAAATCCAAGGCGGCGTGCCATGGTTCAACATCCCGGGCACGACTTGGATCCATATGACACCGGAAGATACGCATGAGCAGGTAACCGTCGTGAAACTCGAATTCGACGAGGAAATCGAAATGTATGGCGGATCCGGCGCGGTTGTAACACATAATTAAACCTAGCTTCGTGCCCATATGCGAACAATGGGAGCTAGATTCATAGAGGAGTGTTAGATATGGAACAGTTCAGATTACCGAAAATTCCGATGCCGCAGCTGCCGCTGCCACAATCGATACAGGCTGTGCTGCAAGAAGCGGAAGAGAAGCTTGCTCATCGCCCGAAGCTATTGCAATTATTCAAGAATTGCTTCCCGAATACGCTTGAGACGACAACGAAATTGATGGATGACGGTACGACCTTCATCATTACGGGAGACATCCCGGCTTCCTGGCTGCGCGACTCCGTTGAGCAAGTGATTCACTACGTGCCGTTCGCGAAGGAAGACAAGGATCTACAACGCATCTTGAGCGGCTTGATTAAGCGTCATATCAACTACATTCACATCGATCCATATGCGAATGCATTCAATGAGTCAGCGAATGATTGGCATTGGAACAAAGCGGACATTACGGAAATGTCTCCTTGGGTGTGGGAGCGCAAGTTCGAGATCGACTCGCTCTGCTTCTCGATGCGTCTTGCTTATAAGTACTGGAAAGAGACAGAGCTGACGGACATCTTCGATGCTGGCTTCAAATCGGCGATGCGTAAAATCTATGACTTGTTCAAGACGGAACAGCGTCATTTCGAATTGTCGCCTTACCGTTTCACGCGGAATAACGGGATTCCAGAGGATTCCCTGCGCAACAACGGACTAGGCATGCCTGTGAACTATACAGGAATGGTATGGTCAGGCTTCCGTTCCAGCGATGATGCGTGCGATTTCCACTACAACATTCCAGGGAATATGTTCGCAGTCGTGGCCCTTCGCCACATGCAGGAGTTCGCGGAGTGGGTATTCCGCGATATGGACTTCTTGAAGGAGCTCAAAGACTTGGAAGCGGATATTGACCATGGTATCAAGCTCTATGGTATCTACCGCCATCCGGAATTCGGACCGATCTACGCTTACGAGACCGACGGCTTCGGCAACTACTGCCTCATGGACGATGCAGGTACGCCAGGTTTGATGTCGATCCCTTACCTAGGCTATGTCGGTGCGGATGATCCAATCTATCAGAATACAAGACGCTTTGCGTTGTCGAAGGAGAACCCATTCTACTTCGAAGGCAAAGCGGCCAAAGGGATCGGCAGTCCGCATACGCCGGACGGCTACATCTGGCACATGGCGCTCTCCATGCAGGGCATTACGGCGACGACGAAGGAAGAGAAGCTCGAGATGATCACGATGCTCGAGAGCACCGATGCTGACACTGGCTTCATGCACGAAGGATTCCATTCGGATGATCCGACGATTTTCACGCGCAAATGGTTCGCATGGTCGAACAGCTTGTTCTCGCAGCTGGTGTACCAGGCGATGCAAGAAGGTTTGCTCGACGGGGAGGCATAATCTATGAATTACAGTGGTGTACCGGAGCCGAATATCACTTATGCTCCTAAGCATTACCTGTGCAGACGAGCGGCGGGACCGCTCGTCTTGGACGGTCGCGTCGACAAGCCGTTCTGGGCGGCTGCGGATTGGACAGATGATTTCGTCGATATCGAAGGCGACCTTCGTCCTAGACCGTGGAAGCAGACGCGCGTGAAAATGCTGTGGGATGACGAATATTTTTATTTTGCAGCGGATATGGTAGAAGATCAGATTTGGGCGACACTGACGGAGCGGGATTCGGTCATTTTCTATGATAATGACTTTGAGATCTTCATCGATCCGGACGGTGATACGCATCAATATTATGAATTCGAGATCAATGCGCTGAATACGGTGTGGGACCTCCTACTCGTAAAGCCTTACCGCGACGGCGGCCCTCCGGTGAACGGTTGGGATATTCAAGGCCTGAAGACCGCGGTACACATTGACGGAGAGTTGAACAATCCAGCTGCGAAGAACCGGAGATGGAGCGTTGAAGTGGCGATTCCTTGGAAGAGCCTGAAGGAATGCGCGCCGGGAGGCCGCGGACCGCTCACGGGTGAGTTCTGGCGCGTGAACTTCTCTCGCGTGGAGTGGCGCACCGAAGTTGTGGACGGTGAGTACCGCAAAGTGATCAACCCGGAGACAGGCAAATCCTATCCAGAAGACAATTGGGTATGGTCGCCGATGGGGCTTATCAATATGCACTATCCGGAGCTATGGGGCTATGTCGTCTTCACGGATGAGAACGGGCCGACGTCATTCGAGATCCCGCAGGATGAGCACATCAAGTGGGAGCTGCGGAGATTGTATTACCGGGAACGCAATTACTACGAGAAGCATGGCGCATTCACGGCGGATGTGAAGCTGCTGATGGGCGACGATGAATGGCGTATTCAACCGACGATTGAACTGACGAGCCGGATGTTCCAGATCGCGGCGCCATCGGCGGACGGACAAGCGATGTTCTACATTCGCGAGGACGGCAAGCTCTGGAGAGAGAACGTAGGTTAACGAAGGATAGAAGAGAATGGAGGAATCATACGTATGGAACAGCAATACATGGTAGCGGGTTATTGTGTGAATGCGAAGCTTCCGGAGATGACGAAGGAAGATTTGAATAAATTGACGCACCTCAATGTCGCATTCGGACATGTGAAGAATGATGCGATTACGATCGAACAATTGACGAATGCGGACGTGCTGCACAAGATTAAGCAGGAGCATCCGTCACTGAAGATTATTCTATCTATCGGCGGATGGAGCGCAGGCGGCTTCTCGGAAGCAGCTTCGACCGAAGCGGGAAGACAGAAGATGGCACAATCGGCGGTTCAGCTATTAACGGATTTGCCGCTCGACGGCATCGACTTAGACTGGGAGTATCCTTGCTACGGCGAGGCGGAGATTCACTCCAGCCCGGAAGATAAGACCAACTTTACGCTATTGTTGAAAGAAATTCGCGAAGCGATCGATCGTAAGGGCGCGCAGGATGGACGTCACTACTTGCTGTCTATTGCAGCAGGAGCCGATCAATACTATATCGATGGCACGGAAATGGATAAAGTACAGCAGTACCTCGATTTCGTGCAGCTCATGACTTACGATATGCGCGGAGGATTCCAAGTTTTGACGGGGCATCATACGAATCTGTATACGCCAACAGGCGACTTATTCCGGATCAGCACGGAGGCTTCGGTGAATATGTTCATCAAGGCCGGCGTGCCGCGCGAGAAGATTGTTGTAGGTGCAGCATTCTATTCCCGCCTCTGGAAGCAAGTGCCGAACCGAAACAATGGCTTGCACCAAATGGCAGGCACGACTGGAGGTTACGGACCAGATTTCACGGTGCTGGATGCAGAATATATCAACAAAAACGGCTTCAAGCGTTATTGGGATGAGGAAGCATGCGCGCCTTACTTGTTCAACGGCGACACATTCATCTCCTACGAAGACGAAGAGTCCATTACGCACAAGTGCAAGTATGTGAAGAACGACGGCTTGGGCGGTATGATGTTCTGGGAATATGGCTGTGATGGCACGCATCGTTTGCTGAACGCCATTTATGAGGGCTTGAAGTAAATAAATCGTTAGATGTGATAGAACCTTGTCATGTTGCGAATGGGGAGCAGGATCGTCTGTCCGCCGCGCATGTGGCAAGGTTTTTTTATGATACACGTCTCTCTGTTCGCTCATATCACTAACGAACCTAGCAATTCTTATTTGGTTTAAATCGCGTGAATTTCTACCCTAAGGGATCGTATAAACGTTATTTAACGCTAGAATAAGAACTTCACGATTCGTTAGATAAAGGGGTCGACGTTCAGCAAGCTGCTGCACAGTAGTTGGAGCCGGGCAACATTGATGGTTCATTTTGGAATATGCTAGAGTTTCAGGTAGAATGAGAGTAGACATATCTTTTGGAGGAATTATCATGAGTGAATTATCGATTATAGAATCAACGCCGTTCCCCGTGACGGTTGCATCTTTAACGCAAGATTTAACGCGCCTTGGCGTCAAGGCCGGAGATGTCCTGCTTGTCCACTCCTCTTTGTCCCGCATCGGCTGGGTGTGCGGTGGTGCGCATGCCGTGATCCTGGCGCTGCAGGAAGTGCTCGGGCCGTCAGGGACGCTGGTCATGCCTGCGCACAGCGGGCAAGTCTCGGACCCTGCTGCGTGGGAGAACCCACCCGTACCGAAGATGTGGATCGAGGAGATCTACGCGCAGATGCCGGCGTTCGATCCGACGATGACCCCGACGCTCGGGATGGGGGCGATCGCGGAGCTGTTCCGTACGACGCCAGGGACGCTGCGCTCGAATCATCCGCAGGTCTCTTTTGCTGCACAAGGTCCGCTGGCGGAGGACATCACCCGCGACCATCCGCTGACGCCGCAGTTCGGCACGGCTTCGCCGCTTGGCCGACTGGAAGCGCACAACGCAAAGATTCTCCTGCTCGGCGTTGGCTTCGACTCCTGCACGACATTCCACATGGCGGAGGCGTTGTCTCCGGTCATGCCAGAGAAGCAGATGGGCGCGGCGATAACGTTGGAAGGCAGACGCCAGTGGCAGTGGTTTGAGGATTATGCCTACGACTCCGATGATTTCGCGCAGCTGGGCGCAGATTATGAGGCCGTATCCGGTAATGTTGTGAACGGGAAGGTCGGTAATGCCGACTGCAAGCTCCTATCGGCACGTCCGGCTGTGGCGTTCGCTTCCGAATGGCTTGCGAAGCACCGATTCTCGAAGCGTGAATAACGTATATGCTAAGCGATGCACGAATAACCTTCGCCCGAACAAGGGTGAAGGTTTTTTCGTGTATGCATAGGCGGCAAAGCTGACCTGCCGGCGGCCGCTGTGCAATCTACGTTTCCGTGGTGGACTCCTGCAGCGGAACATTCGAGGAGCCCCGGATAATAAGCTCGGAATCGAGCACGAACACACGCTTCTCCGGGTACGTATCTTCGTTCATCTGGTCGATTAATTTCTCGACGAGCAGCGCGCCCATCGTATATTTGGGCTGATTGACCGTACTCAACGTTGGCGTAATGTATTTGCTAATCCGGTTATTATCGACCCCGACGACCGCGAGCTGCGTTGGAATGGTGAGACCCATTTCGGCGCAAGCTCGGTAGACGCCTAGTGCCATCTCATCATTGGCGGAGTAGACCGCCGTGAACTTTAGTTTCTTCTCGAACAGGCGCATCATCGCTTCGTAACCGCCAATCTCGTTGAAATTCCCGTTCTCCACCAACTCGGGACGGAAGGGGATGTGGTGATCCCGCAGCGCCTTTAGATATCCTTCAAGCCGTTCATAGCTATCGATCGCCGTCGGGTAACCGCTCAGGAACACGATATCACGGTGCCCGTTCGCGAGCAGATGGTCGACCACCGTACGCGAGAATTTGACGTTGTCGGTGTAAATGCAAGGGATGCGCTCGTGCTCTACGTGCCGCCCGATGACTGCAATGAAATACCCTTTGTCTGCGATTTGGAATAACTGCTCGTCCGCAATGCTCGGTGCAACCACAATAAGACCGTCGACCGTGCGGTTCATAATGAGATTGAGATATTCGATCTCCTTCTCTGTCTGGTTCTCCGCATCGCAGATGATGACGTTGTAATTGCTGGCATAGGCCATATTCTCGATACCCTTAATGATCT
This sequence comes from Paenibacillus guangzhouensis, assembly GCF_009363075.1. Taxonomy (NCBI): domain Bacteria; kingdom Bacillati; phylum Bacillota; class Bacilli; order Caryophanales; family Paenibacillaceae; genus Paenibacillus; species Paenibacillus guangzhouensis. The sequence goes on from NZ_CP045293.1 coordinate 5,749,082, forward strand.
CGGTAAAATAGGATGTATTGATATCCGGTACGATGACCCCAATCATTTTTGTTTTCTGGGAACGCAAATTTTTGGCTGCAGCATTCGGGTGGTAACCCAATTCATCGATCGCGGTCATCACTTTTTTCTTCGTTTTTTCCGATACGGTGCTGGTCTGATTGAGAACTCTGGAGACCGTAGCGGGTGATACACCAGCCTTTTTGGCTACATCAATGATTTTCGCATCCATCACGTGCTTCCTCACAATTCCGGTTCATTTTATGTTTGACAAATAAGTTATGCTGTTATTATAATACGAAATGAAATCGATTTCAATAAAACCTCTATTTTAGCAGATTATTCAGTGTTTTTTGTTGGAGTAAGAGGGGATTATCGAAGATGCCATTTATTTTTTAAGATAAAATGAAATCGATTTCAGTAATTGATGTACATCCAAGCATATTATGCAAAGAGGAGGAAACAGGCATGTCCGGGTTGATCGCGGAGCTGCGTAAGAACAAAATGTTATTTTTAATGATTGCCCTCGTATTGGTCTTTTTCGTTGTATTCAGCTATTTTCCGATGGTCGGTGTCTACTATGCGTTTACGAACTACAATTTTGACGGCGGCTTGTTCGGAAGTCCTTTCGTCGGTATGCAGAACTTCAAGTTTCTCTACGAATCCGGGGCGCTGCTGTCACTGACGAAGAATACGGTTCTTTATAATCTCGCATTTATTTTCATTGGGAACCTACTTCAATTAATCTGCGCAATCTTCCTAAGCGAGCTAGCCAGCAAATGGTTCAAAAAGACCGCGCAATCCATCATGTTCCTGCCGTTCTTCATTTCTTTCGTGCTTGTCGGGGCATTCGTCTTCAACTTGTTCAACACGGAGACGGGCGTGATTAATGCACTGCTAAGACAGTTCGGCCTGCCATCCTATGATTTCTATATGAACACCGAACCTTGGAAATATATCATCGTCTTCTTTAACGTCTGGAAAGGGCTTGGTTACGGCACTGTCATCTACTTGGCTGCGATTATGAGCATTAGCGACGAATACCATGAGGCGGCGAAGATCGATGGCGCGAACATTTTCCACCGCATTCGCTACATTACCATCCCGATGCTTATTCCGACCTTTATTCTATTGATTCTTCTGAGTCTCGGCGGCATTCTCAAAGGGCAGTTCGATCTCTTCTACCAGATTATCGGCAACAATGGGATGCTCTACGAATCAACGGATATTATCGATACTTACGTCTACCGCTCGCTCGCCGTCAATTTCGATATTGGCATGGGAACGGCGGCTGGATTATACCAATCGTTCTTCGGGTTCGTGCTGGTCATGACCGTGAACTGGATTATCAAAAAAACGCGCGAAGACTACGCGTTATTCTAGGAGGTGTACGATGAAAATTCGTACGGAGCGATCGACCTTATGGTTCAATATCGTCGGCTATATCGTGATCAGTATTCTAAGTCTTCTCTGTCTACTGCCGTTCTGGCTGATTGTCTCGGGCTCCTTCTCGTCGGAAGCGGAGATCGTGCGGGATGGGTTCAAAATTTTCCCGTCGGAGTTCACGATCAGCGCGTATCAATCGGTCTTTAGTAACCCGCAGCAAATTTTCAAGGCCTATGCGGTCTCGATCAGCTTAACGGCGGTAGGTACGCTAGTCGGATTGTTCTTGATCTCGATGGCAGGCTATGTGCTCTCGCGTAAAGATTTTAAATACCGTAACACCTTGTCCTTCTTCATCTATTTTACCACCTTGTTCAGCGGCGGACTGATTCCTTGGTATATCTTAATTGTTAAATATTTGGATTGGAAAGACAGTTATCTCGCGCTTCTGATCCCGATGATGGTTAGCGCCTGGAACATCATTTTAATGAAGAACTTTATGAAATCGATTCCAGAATCTATTATTGAGTCTGCCAAAATTGACGGTGCAGGAGAGTTCACGATCTACTCGAGGCTTGTCCTTCCGTTATCGACGCCGGGGCTTGCTACCATCGGATTATTTCTAGGGCTGGCGTATTGGAATGATTGGTTCTCCGCGAACATCTTCATTACCACGGAGGCGAAGTATCCACTGCAGTTCCTGCTCTACAAAATTCTAGCGAGCGCAGCGGTCTTGAAGACGAGCGTGGCTGCGAACCTGTCCGCGGATTTCAAACCGCCGACGGAGTCGCTCAAGATGGCGGTAGCCATCGTCGTTACTGGCCCGATTATCTTCTTATATCCGTTCTTGCAGCGGTATTTTGTCAAAGGCTTAACGATTGGTGCAGTCAAAGGTTAATCCCGGGCATTCGGCTAACATATTAAATTGAATTGGGGGAGTTCGAAATGAAGCAAAGACTGACGAAGATATTGTCTGTATTCTTAATGGTTTCTTTACTAACGGGGATTCTCACGGCATGCGGCGGCGGTAGCAGTGATGAAGCAGCGACGAAACCTGAGACGCCGAAGACGGAATCTGGCAAGCCGGACATTTCGAAAAAGGTCGAGTTAAATTGGTATCTGGTCGGGGATGCGCACGAAGATAGCCCGAAAGTAATTGAAACGTGGAATCAGATGCTCTCCAAAGACCTCAATGCGACCGTGAAGTTGAACTTCATGACGTGGAACGACTGGCAGACGAAATATAATCTGTTGTTCGCGTCAGGGGAGAAAATCGATATGGTCTTTGCTTCCTCCTGGGCGGACTTCTTCAAATTATCGAAGCAAGGCGCCTTCCTCGATCTGAAGGATCTGCTGCCGACCTACGCACCGGAGACGTGGAAGACTGTACCGGAGCAGGATTGGAAAGATGTCACCATCCAAGGCCAGATTTTAGCGGTGCCGAGCACCTACCCGGAGTATACGCCGGATGGCATTGTTTATCGCGAAGACTGGAGGCAGGAGCTGAACCTTCCGGAGATTAAGGACCTCGGAACGCTTGAGCAGTATTTGGAAGGCGTGAAGAATGCGAAGAAAGTAACACCAATTAATGGGAAAGCGTGGAATGAAGTGAATACGCTGTTCCACAATTATTATGACTTCAAAAATATTGGCGGCGACAGCGGGGTCATTGTTGCGAAGTCTTATGATACACCCCGAGATGTCGTGGCGTATCCATTCACTGACGAATTCGCGGAATGGGCAAAGCGGATGAAGACATGGGCGGACAAAGGATTCTGGACCTCCAGTACGCTTGCTTCGCAACAAGAGGCAGGTGATTTCATCAAGGCAGGCACCGGAGCTGCCTATTGGCGTAATGCACCAGGAGCATCCGGTTTCATTGTGGATATGAAGAAGAACAAACCGGACATGAAAATAGCCTACTTCCCGTTCACGAAGTTCCACAATTATGCGGTGCCGAACCTAGGCATCAATAACGGGATGGCGATTCCGAAGAGCGCGGCAAACCCTGAACGCTCCTTAATGGTGCTCGAGAAGCTTCGTAATGATCCGGAATACTACAACTTGATGACTTACGGCATCAAAGGCCGTAACTATGACTTCACGGAGGACGGATCCATCGTATCGCCAGCACCAGGTCAAGATCCGGCAAAGGTGAAAGGCTACGGCATTGCGAGCTGGGGCTGGAGAAATGCCAAGAACGAGCATCCGGCTAAGGACAGATGGGAAGGCGAAGCGAAGCTGATTGAAGAGTTCAAGGCGATCAGCAAGCCGGATATTTTCGCGCCGATCTTGATGGATTATCAGCCGGTCAAATCACAGCTTGCTGCGGTGAACCAAGTGTATCAGCAATACGGCCAGCCGCTCATGATGGGACTCGTGCCGGATGTGGATGCTGCGATTGAGAACTACCGCAATAAACTGAAGACAGCAGGTGTAGATGCGGTGCTTGACTACGTAACGAAGCAAGTTGCGGCTTATGCCGATGAAAAAGGATTGAAATAATCGTGGATAAGGGAGTTGCGCGTATGAAACGGGTCGATAGCTGGAAGACAACGATAGACGGGCAGTTGCTGCTCGCAGCCCAACCACAAATGCAGATGAATGCTGCATCGAATAAGGCAGATGCGGCTTTTAAGATCCATGTGGACGCACAGGCAAAGTATCAGGTGATGGATGGGTTCGGGGCATCCTTCACGGATGCTTCCGCTTACCTCGTGTATCACAAGCTGGAGCAGAACGACCGGGATCGCCTGATGCGGCAGCTGTTCGATGCGCAGGAAGGCATCGGGATGAGCATACTTCGACAGCCGATGGGCGCTAGCGACTTTGCCTCGGCGCTATACAGCTACAACGATTTGCCAGCAGGCAGTGAGGACATGGATCTGCAGCATTTCTCGATTGAGCACGATCAAGCGTATATCCTGCCGCTCCTGCGTGAGGCGCTGCGAATCAATCCGCAGCTGAAGATCTTGGCGTCTCCATGGAGTCCGCCGGGATGGATGAAGACGTCCGGGCGGATGATCGGCGGTACCTTACGGCCAGAATGCTATGAGACCTATGCGGCATATTTCGTGAAATTTATTCAAGCTTACGAGCGGGAAGGGATTCCGATCTATGCAGTGACGATTCAGAACGAACCGGGCTACGAGCCGAAGGAATATTCGGGGATGATCCTGAGGCCGGAGGAGGAGCGAGACTTCATCGCGCATTATCTTGGACCGGCTTTCGAGCGGGCGGGGATCAAGGCTTTGATCCTGTGTTATGACCATAATTGGGATGTGCCAGAGCATCCGCTTACTGTGCTTCGCGATCCGGCAGCAAATCGCTATATTGCGGGCTCGGCGTGGCATTGCTACGGTGGGGAGCATGAAGCAATGTCGAACGTACGGGAGGCTTATCCGGATAAAGGTATTTGGTTCACTGAAGCGTCTGGCGGGGAATGGGTTCCGCCGTTCCGGGAAGCATTCCTCGACCAGATGAAACATGTCATCCGCAGTACGCGGAACTGGTCCAAATCCGTAGTCTGGTGGAACATTGCACTGGATGAGCATAACGGCCCCACGGTGTTGTCCAACAGCACATGCCGCGGACTTGTAGGTATTGAACAGGGGACCGGAGAGATCACGGTCCATCTCGATTACTATACGATGGGCCATATAAGTAAGTTCGTCGAGCCGGGTGCGGTGCGCATCGACTCGGATACATACGTCGATGTGGTAGAGTCGGTGGCGTTCCGCAACCCAGACGGTTCGACGGTTCTGATTGTATCCAATCGTACGCCGGAGGAGCAGACTTTCGAAGTAAGCACGGATGATGGCGTATTTCTCTACAGTCTATCTGGCGAAGGGGCAATCACATTCAAATGGTAGGCACATAACCGTGCAATTCATAACGACTGGCATAAAGGAGACTAACGCACATGACAGTATACAAGACCTATCTCACATCCAAAGATTCAAACGCTCGCCTTCAAGAGCAGCATTCGGCACCGGTGGCTCAGCGCCGTGCGGGCGAGACCGCAGACTTGGAGCTTGACCCCGCGGTGCGGTATCAACAAATTCTTGGTTTCGGCGGCGCATTCACCGAAGCGTCGGCCTATACTTTGTCCCGCATGAGCGAGGCGAAGCGCGTGGAAGTGCTGCACAGTTATTTTGATCCAACGGATGGACTAGGCTATACGATCGGACGCGTGCATATTCACAGTTGTGACTTTGCGCTGGGGAATTACACGTATGTTGAGGAGCATGACAAGGCGCTGCGAACCTTTGATATTTCGCGCGACCATCAATGGGTTCTCCCGCTTGTGAAGGATGCGGCAACGGTGAAGGGCAGCCCCATCACCATGCTCGCTTCGCCTTGGAGCCCGCCAGCCTGGATGAAGACCAACGGCGAGATGAATCACGGCGGCCATCTGAAGCCGGAATTCGCTGCGGTGTGGGCACAATACTATACGAAATTCATTCGCGCATATGAAGAGGCAGGCGTGCCAATCTGGGGGATTACGGTTCAGAATGAGCCGGATGCCGTTCAGACATGGGACTCCTGCATCTACTCTGCCGAGCAGGAGCGCGATTTCATTAAGGACCACTTGGGGCCAACGATGCACGTGGAAGGATTACAGGACGTGAAGATCCTCTGTTGGGATCACAACCGCGACATCATCGTAGAGCGGGCTTCGGTTGTGCTCTCCGATCCGGAAGCCGCCAAATACGTCTGGGGAACCGGATTCCACTGGTATGTGAGCGAGGAATTCGAGCATGTCGGGAAGGTACATGAGCTGTTCCCGGATAAGCATCTCCTGTTCACAGAAGGTTGCCAAGAAGGTGGTGTGAAGCTTGGCGAGTGGTTCACGGGCGAACGGTACGGGCGTAATATGATCGGCGATCTGAACAACTGGACGGAAGGGTATCTCGATTGGAACATCGTGCTCGATGAGACTGGTGGCCCGAACCATGTCAACAATCTATGCGATGCGCCGATTATTGCGGATACAGTAACCGATACGCTTCATTACAATAGCTCGTACTATTACATCGGGCATTTCAGTAAGTTCATTCGTCCGGGCGCGGTACGCATTGGGATGAAGCTCGCGCAGCCGGCCTCCGGTGTGCATGCGACGGCGTTTCAGAACACGGACAGCTGTATCGCCGTCGTTGTCATGAATGAATCGGAACAGCCATTTGCCTTTACACTTGGCCATGGCGATCATATCGCATCGCACACGCTCCCGGCGCATGCGATTGCGACATATGTGATGCAAGGATAGAAATTTAAGGATGAACCGTGCGTGCGATTATTCGATCATACGGTTCATCCTTTTTTTGTTGGTCATTGGCCCTATTCCATCGACAACCCGCCGGTCACTGGCGTATAAGTTCCCGTTAAGAACCGAGCGTCATCACTAGCGAGGAAGGCAATGACGCTGGCGACGTCTTCCGGCTTGGCTACGCGCCCTAATGGCGTGAAGCTGCTGATCATAGCCTTCTCTTGCTCCGTCAATAACGATGCCTCCACCGTATCTACAAAGCCGTGGGCAACCACATTCGCTGTAATGCCAGAGGGGCCGAATTCTTGGGCGATGTAGGTCGAGAACGTATTAAGCGCGCCCTTGGCCGTTCCTTGCGCGATCATGCAAGGCGAGGGATCTTTGCCATGCGTGCTGGATACATAGATGATGCGCCCGAATTTCTGCTCTGTCATATAAGGGATAACTGCTTGCGTCATGACGAACGCGGGCCGCAGTTCACCTTGGAACGCATCGGCGAAGGAAGCCCAGCTCTGGTCGGTGAACGGGGCGGCTTCGACGCTCGGCTCGGCGCCGCCGACCAGAATATCGATTCGTCCGAAGGCTTGCTTTGCCGCCGCAGCCAGCATCGCGGCTTGGTCCGCTTCGCGAAGATCGGCTTGATAGGCGATCGCTTCTCCGCCCGCGCTTCGTATGGCCGTCGCAACCTTTTCAGCCGAATCAATCTGCGACGGATCATGGACGACCAGCTTCGCTCCCCGATTGGCAAGCAGTAGCGAAGCTGCGCATCCGATGCCGCGTGATCCCTCGATGACGATGGCTACTTTTCCATGAAGCATCATAATTCATCTCTTCCTTCCGTTAATGGGGTTGATGTATACAATGCCGCAATCTCGAGTGCAGCTTGCTTCACTTCCTCCGCCAGATCGGCGGGCTGATGTACAATGACATCCGTCTTGAGGTGGAGCAAGAAACCGATTAACCATCTCTGGCGCGGAACCGTCGTACGAACGAGCAGTGAACCGGATGGCAGCCGGGTAATATCCTGCTCATCGAAATGATCGATGGCAGCAATTCTGGCGTTGCCTGAGAATTCCAGCACAAGGTCGCAGGTCAGCTCGTGGCGGCTCGTCTGCTGCAGCTGTGCATCCATTCGTTCATTCAGCTTCGTAAGCGCGACATCACGTCGCTGGAATGTATCGGATTGGATGTTGAGATGCTGGATACGCGAGAGCCGAAAGGTCCTGTAATCTTGGCGTGTCAGGCAGTAGCCGTGGAGGTACCAGGTATATCGCTTCAGCACGAGGCCGATTGGTTCTACACAGCGTTGTGTGTCATCGCCTTGGACATCCGTATAAGCGAACTGAACCAGTTTGGACTCTCGGATAGCCTGCTGCAACGCCTCGTATTTGTTGTGCTCCGCTTCACTTCGCCGCCATGGCGTGAAATCAACGATTAGCTGGTCCCGCTCGGACAAGCGTCCTTGCTCTGCCTGCGAGACCAATGCGCCGACCTTGTCGAGCAGGCGGTCCATCTGGGAACCTTGAACCGCCTGCGTCGACTGAAGTCCGCGGAGCGCGGTGAAGAGGGCAATGAGTTCATCCAAGGATAACATCTGCCGATCCAAGCGGAAGCTGTCCATGATCTCATAACCGCCCTCCACCCCTGTGTACGATACAATGGGGATGCCCGCGAGATTTAGCGATTCCAGATCGCGGTAAATCGTACGCAGAGAAACCTCCAGTCGATCTGCCAGCTCTTGCGCTTGCACGCGTTTGCGATTCAGCAGCAGGATCGTAATGGCCATCAGTCGCTCGAGCTTCATGCCGTTTCCTCCATTCTAAGGTTAATGCGACGCGGCATACCCATCTTCCTGTGCAGTCGGATCCAGCTTCTCTCGGCTCATGAAGAACGCGGCGACCAGCGCCAGGATCGCGGGAACCAGGCTCCATGCAAAGGTGGAGATGATGGAGTTCGTTAACCCCATTTTAATGCTGCTTAGCGTGCTTACATCGAAGGTTTTGCTTAAAGCGGGGTTCAGCAGGATATAAGGGTCGCTGTAATTGAAGTCCGCCGGTACCTGCTGTGCGCCTTGACTTGCAAAAGTTTGCGTCAGCTTGCTCGTGAGCAGATGGCTCTGAATGATCCCGAAAATCGTGATGCCTAGCGTCATGCCGAGTGAACGGTTAAAATTCAGCGTTGAACTCGCCGCTCCGCGTTGCGTAGCTGGGAACGAATGGATGGCCGAGCTGCTTAGCACGGAGAAGGACGCACCGACGCCAAGACCGACGAGAACCATGTATGCCGTAATGAGGATACGCGGTGAATCCATCGACAATCCTGCCAGAAGAGCCAGCCCCGCAATCAGGATGAAGAGCGGCGGAATCATAATCGTCCGGTAAGGCAGCTTCGCCATTAAGAATCCGCCGACGGTTGCCGTGACGACGGAACCGATCATCATCGGGAGCAGCACGAGACCTGAGCTTGATGCCGTTCCGCCAAGAACGCCTTGAATGTAGATCGGGATGAACATGGCTGCGGACATGTACGCGGCGCCGCTGAATACCGCAATCATGTTACTGGTCGTATAGAGTCGATTCTGGAACATGCGGAAGGAAATGATCGGTTCGGCAGCTCTGCGTTCGACGAATACAAGTAATGTGGCGAACACCAAGAACCCTGCGAACAAACTAGTGATCTGCGGAGAGCTCCAAGCGAATTCTTTGCCGCCAAGCTCAAGCCCTAACATGAGGCAGATGACAGCGCCAATGAGCAGGGATGCACCAAGAAAATCGATGCTCTGCTTGGAATGAACTGCAGATTCTTTGTAGAAGATCAAGACCAGAAGGAATGCGACGAACCCAAGCGGCAGATTAATATAGAAAATCCATTCCCATTGCAAGTGATCTGTAATAAATCCACCGAGCATTGGAGCGACGACGCTCGAAAGGCCGAATAGTGCGCCGAACATGCCTGTCATTTTGCCACGATTCTCTGGGGGAACGATATCGAACATGATCGTGAAGGCGATCGACACCATCGCGCCTGCGCCAATGCCTTGGACTGCGCGGTACAGACTAAGCTGGATAATCGATTCAGCGGTGCCGCATAAGGCGGATCCGAACATGAATACAATGATCCCGAAAATAAAGAAGCGTTTGCGTCCGTACATATCGGAGAGCTTGCCGAAGATCGGCATGCCTGCCATCTCTGCAACCATATAAGCGGATGTGACCCAGACGAATTTGTCCAATCCACCCATTTGACCGACGATGGTGCCCATGGCGGTTGCGACGATCGTATTATCCATGGAGGCCATGAGGATTGCGAGCAAGAGTCCCGCGATAATAACCCCAATGTTGTTGTGTATCCTATTCATTTTACATTCATTCCTTTCAGTGATGGTCACGTCGTGAACCGGATTTGAACCTATCGTACACAACCATTGTTGACATCTGTCTGTCAGGGTTCTGGGGGAAGATCTCAGTTTTTTTGAAATGTCTTCATGAATTTTGTAAATTTAGTAGTCATATCCTTATTTTCCATGTAGAATATGAAGCAATTTCTCATCGAAAGGTGGAGGTGTCTGATGCACGTAACATCTGGAGGCGGAATGCTCATCGGGTTCATCCCGATATTGATGCTGCTGGTCTACGCTTTGTTAATCGGTCTCGGGATCTACTTGCTGCTTCTTCTCATCCAACTCGCGAAGCGGGGAGTAGAGCTGCTTGATCTACAAATTGCAGAGAAGCGACGGGCTAGACGCGATGATATGAATCGGGATGATCCGGGTGGGAATGATGTTCAGTAAATAACACATCTTAAGGAGGAGATTGACGATGTACGAGACATTCGGTCCGGGGGATGAGGTGCTGCAATCAATCGCTTTCATCCAAGATGAAGTACCCTATACACTGATACATAGCATTGTTGGTGGGGGAGATGCAGTCAGCTATAAGTCGCGTGACGGGCAAGTGGTCTATGCGCAGACCCCCGGTTATCGGGGCTGGGTCTGGATAAGTAAACACATGCAAGGCATGGAGCGTGAGGAGCGATTACGTACATTATGCGCCGCGCTAGGTGACGTCAAGGTACCGGGGCTGGCGGGCGATCCGGATATCGTGCTGGCGATGGCCTCACTGTACGCTGCTGCGCATGGCGTCGCTTATCATCCGCGCATGGAGCTGCAAGCTTATCAGTGCCGGGTTCCGAAGCTGCCTGAAGGGGTTATGGGCGTATGCCAAGCCGCGACGGCACGAGACGTATTAGACGTTGCGCGGTTCCTCGTGGAATTCACTCTCGATGCCTATGGAAATACGGTTGATCTCGCTTCGCAGATGCAGGACGCGGATCGGCTCATCCGATCAGGCAATTTGTATCTGTGGAAGGTGAATGGCGAGTCGGTATCGATGGCGAATATCGCAGGCCGTACGCCGCGGCATGCGCGAATCAATGCTGTCTGTACGCCGCGAGCGTATCGGAAGCAGGGTTATGCAAGTGCGCTTGTGGCGGAGGTATGCCGTATCATTCTGGCGGAAGGACTCACCCCGATTTTGTATGCTGATGGAGCTAACCCTAATTCTAATCGGGTCTATCAGCAGATTGGATTCGAAGCGAGCGGGAAGATTCAAGAGATCGATTTTATTAGGGAATAATAGGGTATATGACGTAGCGAAACGACTTTCTTCCATGACGTGATGGAGAGGGAGGTCGTTTTTTTGTGTTGTCAAACGTTAAAATCTGTGCTATTTTGAAGCATAGAACCAATCATCCTATGTTTGGAGGTATTCGATTGAAATTACAGAAAGCCACACGTGTCACCTTAACCGAACAAATCGCAGCGCAGCTGGATCAGCTGATTCAATCTGGCGCATGGCCTGTAGGGCAGCGAATTCCGGCCGAACCGGAATTGGTGGAACAGCTCGGTGTTAGCCGCAATACGGTGCGTGAAGCAGTCAAGGCGCTGATCCATGCGGGGTTGCTGGAAGCAAGGCAAGGAGACGGAACTTATGTCTGCTCGAAGAGCGACCTCGGCGCTGCATTGAATCGCCGGTTCAAGAAAGCCGATCTGATCGAGATTCTGGAGGTGCGGTACGCCCTTGAGCAAGAAGCAGCACGGCTTGCGGCTGAACGGCGAACAGAAGAAGACGTTGTCTATCTGAAGCAATGCTTAGCGAATTATTTAGATTCCCGCGGGAAATCGCATTATATCGATGTCGACATGGAGCTTCACAAAGCCATTGTTCTCGCGACGCACAATAACGTCCTCATCGATCTCTACGATCATATGACAGACGCGGTCATGGCGACGATTCATCAATCGACCCATGAGGAGATTGAAGAGCAGCATGTGCAGGTCCATACGCAGTTAATTCACCATATTATCAATCAGGACGCCGATGCGGCGGTGACAACCCTTCGTCATTTGCTACACATTTCCGAGAGTGTCATCTAGACCCTTCGATAGATTAGCTAGATAAGGAGTAAGGAGTTATATGAGTTCACGCACAAGAAATTTGACCTTATTGTTTGTATGTATATTATTGGTTGCAGCGAATCTGAGAGCGCCGATTACGGGACTCGGTCCCGTTGTGGGACTGATTCGGGAAGATACGGGCCTGTCCGGCACGGTGATTGGCTTGCTTACGACGCTGACCTTGATCGCTTTTGCCGTTATCTCTCCGCTGGTTCCAGGCCTTGCGAGACGATTCGGTATGGAGCTCACGCTAATCGTCAGTCTCGTCGTGTTGACCGTTGGTGTTATTGTTCGTTCATTGCCTTCAGCCTTCGCTTTGTTCTTCGGAACGGCCTTGCTAGGCCTTGCGATTGCCGTCGGGAATGTGCTTGTCCCGACGATGATTAAACGCGACTTTCCTCAGAAGGTAGGGCTGATGACCGGGGTCTACTCTTCCTTCATGAATTTATGGGCAGCGGTCGCTTCAGGGCTTGCGATTCCGCTCGCCGAAGGCGCTAACCTGGGGTGGCGGGGATCGCTTGCCGTATGGGGCGTGCTGACGGTCATCGCGTTAATCGCTTGGTTGCCGCAGCTTCGTTACCGACAGGCGCCGCAACAAGGCGGCCAGCAAGCCAAGGGCTCGCGCATCAATCTATGGCGTTCCGGACTTGCATGGTACGTAACCTTATTCATGGGGGTTCAGTCATTTTTCTTCTACGTTAACATTACGTGGCTGCCTGAAATTCTGCACGCGCAAGGCATGAGCACAGAAACAGCGGGTTGGATGATGTTCTTATTGCAGCTCGTAAGTCTTCCAGCGTCCTTCTTGACGCCGATCATTGCAGCGCGGTTGAAGAGCCAACGGGTGATCGCGCTCTCCGTGGCTGCAGGATTCGGAATCGGATACGTGCTGTTGCTAACGGGAGGATTGTTCCTGACGGTGATCGGCACGAGCCTGATTGGGATTGCCGGCGGAGCGGGCTTCAGCTTGGCGGTTATGTTCTTCGCACTGCGCACACGTACGGTACTGGAAGCGGCAGAGATGTCAGGCATGGCTCAGTCGGTAGGATATTTCATTGCAGCGATTGGTCCAATGCTGTTCGGATTGCTTCATGATCTGACTCAGAGCTGGACGGTCACTTATATTACACTCTTCGTTACGGTGGTCATCCTCGCCGTCCTCGGTTTCGGAGCGGGCAAGAATGCATATGTTGTGGCAACATCGCCATCCAGCACAGCCGAAGGTTCGCTTCGGAAGAAGACATCGTAATAGCATAATGCAGCATGTAAAACCTCAGTCTCTAGACTGAGGTTTTTTCCTTTTGCAGTCTGATTCTAATCCCGAGAAATGGTTGTACAATAGTAATATACGAGAGACGGATCATGAGATGGAGAATAGGTGGGATGAGCAGATGATGCAATGGATGCATCCTTTGATGGCTTTTATGACGAGGCGGTTCGGAGGGCTTCAAGAAATCGATTACCAGTGGCCTTCGCCACAATTCCCGGTGATTAGTATTCGAAGCAATGCGAATCAATATCGCAGCGGATTCGGAACGCGCCCTAAGGTTGCGATCGGTCTGATCGCGATTGGTGACATTGCTGTGGGACTTGTCGCATGCGGTGCGATCAGCTTCGGTATTTTATCCTTCGGTGCAATTGCCTTAGGCATATGGCTTGCGCTCGGTGCAGTCGCGATGAGCGGTTCACTGGCAGCTGGCGCTGTGGCGATCGCCTCCGGTATTTCCGTTGGCGCCGTCGCGATAGGTGAATGGGCACTAGGCGCCGTCGCTATCGCAGAGAAAGCGTTGGGCGTTGTTAGTATCGGGGAATGGGCCTTTGGGGTCGTAGCGATTGGAGCACATGGATTCGGACTGATTCCAATCATCGGGGATTTGTTCGAGTGGTTCTTCCGTTTGTTCTAGGGATCCATCATTCGTTATAATAGAGTGGACAGGGAAATCCTGGTTCAAGGGACCTATCGGGTATCCGATAAGCTCTAATCATGCATAGCGGAGGCGAGAGAGATGTTAGTCGTAACGAATACAATTCGGATCAAAGAAGGATTCGGCAGCAAAGTCGCAGAACGGTTCGCTGGGGCAAAAGGTGTTCAGACGATGCCGGGTTTTGTTCGAATGGAAGCGTGGCTCGGGGCCGGACAAGAGGGCGAAGAAGAACTGAAGATCTGTACGGTGTGGGAGAATGAAGAGGCGTTCAAGAACTGGACATCCAGCGAGACGTTCCGTGAGTCCCACCGCGGTGCTGGCGACAGCAAGGAATATATGCTCGGTGCTTCGCTGAACAAATACCAGATGGTAGTTAGTCATCAAGCGTAAGCATAACAGGGGAGGAGGCCGATCGAGGTCTCCTTTTTGCTTGTTCTTGGGCGACGTGCCTCCTAATCCACCTTGGCGCCGTAGGCCCGCAGAAATTGAGCCGCCTGCGTAAAGTCCATGCGTGCTCCCTTCACCTCGATTGATTTGAAGTCCACGCCATTCATGTTCGCATCGCGCAGATCGGCTCCTTGCAGATTGGCTTTGGCCAGATGCGCGCGCGTCAGATCGCATCCGCGAAGATTCGCTTTCTCCAAGTTCGCGCCATAGAAGTCGGTCTCGACGAATCGGATATCGCGCAGATCCTGCTTCGCGAGCCGGGTGTATCGAAGGTTGGTGTAGGACCAGTCGCCTCGTTCCAGTGTAATGCCGTCCATATTGGTCTTGGAGAAGTCGGACCCGACGAGCTTGCAGTTCGTGAATCTGGACACGAAGAGGTTCGCCTCATTGAAGCTACAATTCTCGAATGCCGTGTCGGTATGCATGGAGCCATTGAGCTGCGCGCCGTGGAAATTGCACTCGATGAACCGGCAGCCGGCCGTCGTGAATTCTTCTAGGGAGGTGCCTTGGAATTTGCAGCGTTCGAAGGTGCAGCGAATGAGCTCGCCGAATCGGAGATCCCGCCCGCTAAAGTTCACCTCTTGAAAATGTTCGTCGACATATTGATACATAATGTCATCCCCCCATACGTTGAAGATTAGTGCGTAATTATTTAATAACTAGCCCGAGCAGTCCAGCAAAAGAGGAAGCGTGCTTCGGCGCAATGATGCATCCTCTTAAATCCTCAATCTCCACAATCAATTCATTGAATTCACAGCTGCTCAGATCGATGCCTTCCAGCTTGGCGCCGGAGAATATCGCCTGATCGATGTGGCAGTGGTCCAATTCGGTTTTGAGCAAGGTGGACTGCCAGTAGTCTGCTTGCTTGAAGGAGCTGTCTTCGAAGACAGTCTGCTTGAACTTCGCTTGGCGGAAATTCGCATAATCGCCGATACAGCGCTTGAATCGCACATTTTGGAATCGCGTCTCGGTGAAGTCGGTTCCCATTAGCTTGCAGTTGACGAATAACACGCGATGCATGAAGGCCTCGGTCAGATTGACGTTAGAGAGGTCGCAGGATTCGAAAATGACATCGGTCAGCTCCATCTGCGTCAATGTGGACGCTGTGACTGTGACGTTCTTGAAGTGAACCTTCTCGAAGGAGACCTTGGACGCCTCCTGCTCCTCGATGACCATGTCGGAGAACGTCCCAAGATGATATTCCTCTTTTGAGCGCAGGGTATAGATCAGAGGCAGTTCTGTGAGTTCTGCTGGTATTTTAGGTTCATCGATCTTTATCATACGGTTCCTCCGTTCCTGTAGGAATGCCGTACCGTTCGCTTAGTGTTCTGGCCATCGCATGCACGTCTTCGATGGAAGGGAGCGATAACGCGGAAGAAGCCATCTGCATGCCCTCTTTGGTCTGAAGGCTGCGAATGACTTGCTTCACCGCATCAGTGAATACGTGCGATGCATCGTGGCCGATGTTCGTAAGTTCTTGCAGACTGGCGGTGCTCGACGCCTGCACGAGAGGATAATCAAGCTGCGCGGGATCGCCTCCTGCCGCTGCCAGGTCATAGAATCCGCGTGTGAGCTGCGTACGTTCTCGTCCGCTTCCTTCTGTGATGACGAAAGCCTGGACGATGTAAGCATGTGATTGTCTGCGCTGGGCAATGCCGCAGAACTTGCGCCCGGCGATACTAAGATCGAAATCCCCTGGGCAGAAAGCGCCGTGGATTTCCCCTTTTTCCACCCATGCGCTGGTGGCTTGCAGTGCTTCACGAATGAGCGCGTACATCTGCTCGAAATCATTGTGGAAATGGCGCTGCGTCTGAGCCGTCTTCGGCAAGATCAGCGAAATGTTCACGACGCCAAGGTCAAGAGGCACAGCCGCGCCGCCGGTATTGCGTACCGCAGTCGAGCGGCCTTGTGCTTCCAGCCAGGCTAAGGCTTCCGCTACTTGCGGCAATCGGCTGTCGCGTAGTCCAAGTACGAAGGCGCTCGGATGTCGCCACAGATGGCAGATCGCTGGGCCGCCGCGTCCGGTCTGCCGACAGAGGATCTCATCCAATGCGAAAGGATACAGAATGTCCGGTTCATTCAGATCATTCGTCCGATCCAGTAGCAGCATGTTTCTTAATCCGTCGAGTGGGTTGGTTGTCATTGCCTTTAGAGCTCCTTTGACCATGGGATGCATCGTTCGATTTGTTACTCCTATTATGGAACAGATGAAGGGCGCTCTGCAATGTTTGCGAGAGGCGAGACCACCATGGCGTTCTATCACGGGCAATATCCGCGTAGTACCTGAGAACGCCGCAATGATCCTTCCTCTTGAGTTCGCATTGCTTATATGCATGTAACTGTTCTTTAACATAGATATCTGAGAGTGTCATATTCAAATTCCCCCTTTATTTGAGTTCATTATGCTCTCGCCAACAAGGGAGAAAAAGAGTATAGTTTTATCTAAATATTTCCTCTTTTGACGTCATATTTGTCAAATAGGGGAAAGGAGGTACCAATGCTACCTTTAGAGAGATACGCGGTATTATACGATAAATATGCGATGCCGATCGGGAAGGGTGCGGGGGTGGAGGTCTCCCTCGAACAATTGGCCGAGGTGCTCTACTGCACGGTTCGCAATGTGAAGCTGATTATCCGGAGACTTGAGGAAGAAGGCTGGATTACATGGCATGCGGGCAGGGGGCGCGGCAATCTGTCGCGGATAACCTTCCAAGTTGACAAGGACAGCCTGCTGCTGCAGCTTTCGCAAGAGCGCGCAGAGCTGGGCGAATACAAGCAGGCGTTCGATATGCTGTATACGTACAGCGATGGAACGCAGACGCTGAGCAAATTCGTCGACTGGCTCGATGCGCAGTGTGGGTACAAGACGGAATCGTGGGCAGGGATGTCGGAGGCCGACATCTTACGGATACCGATTCATCATCGTATTCAGACGCTGGATCCGGCTGATCTTGTCTACGCCTTTGACAGCCATATGGTACGTCAGTTGTTCGATCAACTCGTCACTTATCATGAAGAATATCAGCGATTCATGCCGTCGATCGCCCATGCTTGGGAACATAACGAGGATGCAAGCGTGTGGACCTTTTATTTGCGCAAAGGAGTGTTATTCCACGATGGGAACGAGCTTACATCGGAGGATATCGTCTTCACGCTAACGCGGCTGAAGCAATGCGACAAGATTCAGCGCTGGATGCTGCATACGCTAGAGAAGGTCGAGGCGGTCGGCCGGTATGTCGTGAGGGTGCATCTGACCAAACCGCATTGGTTGTTCCTACGGATCCTGTGCTCATCCTCCCTGTCGATTCTACCGCGCGATTTCGGCGGACTCACGGAAGAAGAGTATTGGTCTTTGCCGATCGGGACGGGGCCGTTCCGGCTGAGAGAATGGAATGAGAGCCAATTCGTGATGGAAGCGTACGCGAGTTATTTCCAGGGCCGCCCGCATTTGGATGGTGTGATGCTGGCCCTCGTCCCGAGAGAAGCAGCGCCGCGCTCGAAGACGAATCGATGGATGGAACTGCTATACGGCCAGGACTCGTTCCATCAAGAGCCAGACGATGCATGGACGAAGGTGGAATTGCTGCCTCGCGGCTGTAGCCTGGTCGTATGGAATATGCGCAAGCAGGGACCTCAGAGGTCCATTGCCTTCCGGCGGGCGATGAGCGCCATGATTGATCGGCGGAAGATGCTCCAAGAGATCGGGGGGTACTGGGTATACCCTGCGCATGGCTTCTATCCGAATGAGCAGACGCCACATGAGGGAGATCCGCATGATCCGGATTATGCTCGGATCCTGCTCGAGGAGTCTGGGTATGACGGCACACCGATTACGCTCATGACCCATGATGGACACGAGCATGAGCTGCGCTGGATCCAGCAACACTGCGCAACCTATGGTGTAGAGGTGCACATTGAGATTGCAACGGCGCAATCATTCCGCGACCTGGAGGTGATGCACCGGGTCGACGGCATCATGAGCTGCATCGTGCTGGCTGAGGATGAGGTCTGCTTACTTGAGATGTATGAGCAAGAAGGGGGCTACTTCAAGGAGTTCATGCTGCCGGAATTCCAGCCATGGGTGCGGGAGCGGCTGGAGCAAGTCTTGTCTACGCCGGATGAGGCGGAGCGACGGGCTCGGCTATCCGCGATCGAGCGCCGTGTCCGGGATGATGGATTTATGATGTTCCTGCTGCATAACAAAGTGGGAACCCATTCTCCTCCGAGCGTGCGAGGCGTAGGCTTCAATTCGCTCGGATGGGTGAACTTCAAGGATGTCTGGGTCACCAAGGCGATCTAGACGATATCGATTCCGGTTCAAGGAGGTGTCGACCGTACGCGACGATGGGAAAGAGACTACCTGCATCCGCAGGTAGTCTCTTTCGTGTGCTTCCCGTATATGTATGGCACTACAGTTTCTTGACTTTGCCCACGGTGAACTTATCCCCACCGTTCCAGTCCGGATGTTTGCCGGCATGGCGGACTTGGTTCGTCTGTTCATCATATTCATAGCCGTCTTCCAAGAATAGATGTTTGACCTCCAGCTTGAATTGAAGCGCGCATTCCTTGCAGAGATATCCGCGGTGAATTTGATTGTCGCAGAAATAGCATTTGTATCGCAAATTCGGATGATCGTGCGAATAGATCTTGCCTTCATTGATATATTTAATCAGCTTGGTAATCGGCACTTCGACGGCTTCACTCAGCTCATGGAGGTTGACGTTCCGATTGTTCTTCAAGTAGGTGTTGCTTCGCTCCAGCTCGGACCGAATAAATGCATAGCATTCTGGGCAATATTCCGAAAAGTACTTCTGAAAAATATTCCCGCAGCGCTTGCAGTTATCTACGTTCAATGACATTCCCTCACCTCAATTGCTTCATGCATTACTATCAGTATACCTTTCATGGTCGGTAAAAGGATATAATAGGAATGGACTATTTCATCCCAATGATAAAATCCCCCCACCACGTAGGAGGAGAGACATGCAACCTTTTACTATATCTGTTATCGGCATTTTACGTTCAATTCCTGAGGGCAAAGTGATGACTTATGGACAAGTTGCTAGTGCTGCAGGGAGTCCGCGTGCTGCGAGGCAAGTCGTGCGCGTACTGCATACCCTGAGCGGGAAGTATGATTTGCCTTGGCACCGCGTCGTGAACAAGAGCGGCGAAATTGCGCTGCAAGATGGACATTCACGTTCGGTTCAGCAGTCGTTGTTAGAGGCGGAAGGGGTTGAATTCACCACCGATGGGTGTGTGAGCCTCGAACAATATCAATGGGACGAGTCTTAATCCGGACAGAAGCCGGGATTCAACATGCAGAGCTGACGTGCGTAGAGCGGGTCTTCTTTGGCGAGGGCTTCGTAATAACTGCCAATAATGTGGTTGTTGCCTGGCGATCCGTTCTGGAAGAGCATCGACACGGAATGGCGGACATGCGTATAGAAGACGGTCTTTTTGCGCTTGGGAAGCTTGTAAATGAACGGCGGGATATGGGTGACGGCATCGACGAGATTGTTGATGCGGTAGCTGGTTTTCACCTGACGAATAAATGCTTTGGAGAAGGCGGGGTCCCCGACGCGCGGCGAGCCGAATGTATAGACCCAGGGGGTCGTATATGCGGTGTTCGCAGCGACGTCAATCGCACAGAGCGTAGCTAACGCACCGCCAAGACTATGCCCAGTAATATACACAGTTTTGTCTGCAGGAGCCTTGCTGAGCAGCTCCATAATCTGTGGACGCGCAGAGCTGTAAATATCGGTGAACCCTTTGTGCGTGAGGCCGGCATTGTTCACGAATTTGAATGGCGTCTGCATGGCAATAGCGTCCGAGATCCAATCCGAGGTCGAGACGGTCCCGCGAAAAGCAAGGATGATATCGGACTCAGACTCGAGCACGAAGCCGAAGCGCTCCCATTCACCGCGGAAGGACTTGGCCGAGATTTCCGCTGTAGATTGGTATCCATAAGGGACGACGAATCGTCCGTCCGGATCACTATATTGATCGTAGGTCTGCTCACAGACAGCCGCCAGAAAAATAGCCATTCGTACTTGATATCCATTCGCACTCATCGTTCAGCCCACCTCTCCCTACACTATATTAGAAGAGAGCGAGTGAGGTGCCTATTTTTGTACGGATTTCTTCATTCGAAAAAGCGCCAAAAACCTCAAAGGTCTTTGGCGCTTGTGCATGATTCTTCCGTTACTCCTTCACGAATTCCACTGTGCTGCGAACAGTATCGATCGGACGAACCATCTTCTCAATCTGTTCCCGCTTGGACTCAAGGAATGGTGGGAGCGATAGCTTCTCACCCAGCGTCTCATACGGCTCATCGCCCATGAAGCCTGGGCCGTCTGTCGCGAATTCGAACAAAATCTGCGGTGCCACTCTGGCATACAGCGATTCGAAGAAGAAGCGATCTACGTAGCCGGAATTCGGGAATTTGAAGCTGTCCAGCCGCTGAATCCATTCGTTCAATACCGAGCGGTCCTCGACGCGGAATGCAGCGTGATGGACGGTACCGTAGCCTTGCTGCGCCCGCGGGAGGATCACGTTATGCTCCACGACCACTTGGGCGCCGTTGCCGCCTTCGCCCACCTCGAACAAATAGAGCGAGCCTTCTTTAGCGATTTCCTTGAACAATAGTACTTTTGTCAGTACTTCCTTGAAAAATTCCACATCCGAGACGCGTACGAAGACAGGTCCTAAGCCAGTAATGGCGTATTCGAGCGGAATAGGACCTTTCTGCCATGGTGTACCGGACGCAACGCCGGCATTGTGCTCATCCGAGATCAATTGATACTGTTGATCATCGAAGTCGACGAAGGAGAGGGTCTGCTTGCCGAAGAGCGGCTGTATACCTGTATGCTGTACACCAAGGCGATCGAATCGACGTACCCAATAGTCCAAGGCGGCATCGCTAGGTACACGGAACGATGTTTTGGAGATCTCATCGGTGCCATGTTGACCCTTCGGAATGCCTGGGAAGTCGAAGAAGGTCATATCCGTTCCTGCGCTTCCCTTATCGTCGGCGAAAAATAGGTGATACGTCTGAATATCGTCCTGATTCACGGTCTTTTTCACGAGGCGCATTCCGAGCACATTCGTGAAGAAATCATAATTTTTCTCTGCGCTGCTTGTTATAGCTGTTACGTGGTGAACTCCTTTTAATCCGTTCATGATGTCATCCTCCATTATATTTATGATTGTAGTTTATCTTTACATCAAATATCTTTATTTGAAGATAATATCGCGATCCGATAGTTTTGTCAACTGAATCATTGCTAATCATAAACTTCATGGAAAAGTATCACATTTCGTTGTTTGAGCACCTATATGTGTAAGCGCTTAAACTTTACAATGGGAATACAGCAACCGAGAACAGACAGATGACAATGCGTTAACCGTTACGGAAGTTGCTGCAGGAGAGCCGTCTAGTGGTTCGCATGATGCTCTATCGAACTCACTGTCATATAAGAATTCAGACGAGGAGGGCCATGACATGGCGCAAGTTCAACCAGAGTTAGACACGGATGTAAAGGTCCGCACATCGCAGCGCAGTCCACTCCGCCGGTTCATTCAGCAGATTGATCTGCAGATGATGGTAATACCGGGGATACTGCTCATCATTATTTTCAGCTATATTCCGATGTACGGCGTATTGATGGCATTTCAGGATTACAGCATTTTCAAAGGATTCGGTGCGAGTCCATGGGTAGGGCTCAAGCATTTCGAAATGTTCTTCAATTCACCAGAGTTTTTCAACGTCATGCGGAATACGCTCATCATCAGCCTTTTGAAGCTGTGTATCGGATTCCCGGCACCGATCATCTTGGCGCTGATGCTCAATGAAGTCAGACATATGCTGTTCAAACGTGTCGTACAGACGATTACGTATTTGCCACACTTTATGTCATGGGTTATTGTAGCTGGTATCATTATGTCGCTTTTGTCGACAGATAACGGCAGTGTGAACATCCTGCTTCAGAATTTGAATCTTGTCGATGAACCGATCAACTTCCTCTCTATTCCGAAGTTGTTCTGGAGTATTCTGGTCACGACGAACGTCTGGAAAGAGATTGGGTTCGGATCCATTGTCTATATGGCAGCCATCGCGGGCATTGATCCGCATATGTACGAAGCCGCATCCATGGATGGCGCTAGCAAATTTAAGCAAATTTATCTGATTACGCTTCCATCTATCATGCCGGTCATTATTATCTTCATGATTCTAGCGATCGGAAACCTGCTCAATGCAGGGTTCGAGGATATCTTGCTGCTCGGTGTCAATCCGGTCTTGCGGGAAGTATCCGATGTCATCGAGACGTACGTGTATCGGATCGGGATTCAGAATTCACGGTACTCGTATGCCACAGCTGTCGGCTTGTTCAAGGCCATCATTAGCGTAGGAATGCTCACCATAGCGAACTACCTTGCGCGCCGGTCCGGCAATAGCTTGTGGTAAGAATGAAGACATCATGGAGGTGTGTCAAGAATGAATAGACTTGGAATTTCGGATCGAATCATGTACATCTTTATATACGCGTTTCTTATTTTGCTTACTTTCGTAACATTCTATCCGTTCTGGAACGCGCTGGTTATTTCTTTCAATAAAGGTATGGATACGGCGATGGGCGGCGTGACGTTCTGGCCAAGAAGCTTCTCGCTGGAGAACTATGAAGTCGTGTTCAAAGATAAACGGTTATTGAACGGTTTTGGGGTCTCGGTGCTGCGTACCATTATCGGAACCATATTGTCCATCCTGATGACGAGCATTTTCGCCTTCGGTCTATCGAAGAAAGAGCTGATGGGCCGCAAGTATTATATGATTCTCTGTATCATTACCATGTATTTCAGCGGGGGGCTTATTCCTTCATTCTTATTGATCCGCAGCCTTGGTTTGATGAACTCCTTCTGGGTATTTATTATTCCGGGACTCATCAGCGTATGGAATATGATCATCTTCAGAACCTTCTTCAACGGCCTTCCGGCAGGATTGGAGGAATCCGCGAAGATCGACGGTTGCGGCAACTGGGGAACCTTCTTCCGCATCGTGCTGCCGCTCTCGGGTCCCGTTATTGCGACCTTGTCGTTGTTCACGGCGATCTATCACTGGAACGACTGGTTCACACCGAGTATTTACATTACGAATGAGAATCTGCTCCCGATTCAGACCATGCTGAAGCAGATTTTGAACTCGAACATTATGTCTGAGCAGATGTCCAACTTGGATGCTGCGGCCCAGAGCCAGATGTCGAAGATGCAGAGCGTAACGAGCAAATCGCTCTCCATGGCGACGATGATGGTAGCAACGTTGCCGATTATTATGGTATACCCTTTCGTACAGAAGTTCTTCGTCAAAGGGGTATTGGTAGGATCCCTAAAAGAGTAGTAATGGGATGTTCTTGAGGCGTTTGAAGCATTTGCTTTGGACATAAAAACAAATTTTGAAAGGGGAAACAGTCAGATGAAGAACAAGAAAAAAATGCTTATGTGTGTCCTATCTGCCTTCCTAGTCTTATCTCTTCTGGCAGCGTGTGGTGGCAAAAGCGATTCGAACAAGCAGGCGGAAGGGTCAGGCAATACAACAACAAGTGAAGGCACAAAAACAGAAGAAGCAGCACCGGCAAGCGATAAGTATGAGCTAGGAAAAGAGCCGCTCGAATTCACCTTCTATGGTCACTATGATTGGTACACGATGCCAACTTGGGGACAAGACGAAGCAACCAAATGGATCAAAGAGAATAAAAAGGTTGATATTAAAGCGATCCAATCCGGCGGTGCTGCAGCGCAAAAATTGAACACAATGATCGCAACGAACGAACTTCCAGATGTGATCTGGATGGACCGCGGGCCAGACGTCGATAAGCTTCGCCAAGCGGATATGCTCGTACCGTTCGATGATTATCTTGATAAATATCCGAACTTGAAGACATGGTTCGCAGAAAATGGAATGAACATGCTGCGTTCCGATGACGGTAAATTGTATCAGTTCCCGAACTGGTATACGAGCCAGCCAAATGGTAATGCAGGATATGTCGTGAACAAGAAGATCTACACGGAGCTTGGCTCACCGAAGATCGAGACGACAGATGATCTGTACAACTACTTGAAGCAAGTCAAAGCGAAATACCCAGACGTGATTCCATTCGAGACAGGTCTTGCAAAAGACGGTCAAGGTCTTGATATTCTATACTCCGCGTTCAAAGCGAACAACAAAGCCTACTCCGCGAAAGGCGTAATGGCTGTTCCGACAGATG
This sequence comes from Paenibacillus guangzhouensis, assembly GCF_009363075.1. Classification (NCBI taxonomy): domain Bacteria; kingdom Bacillati; phylum Bacillota; class Bacilli; order Caryophanales; family Paenibacillaceae; genus Paenibacillus; species Paenibacillus guangzhouensis. The sequence continues at coordinate 5,773,817 of NZ_CP045293.1, forward strand.
GCAAATTAACATCGATTTTCAAAGATGAGCCTTATCGTCAATCGATGGTCTACGCATCCAAGTTGTTCCGCGAGAAATTGATTACACAAGATGCGATGACACAGACGAAAGACCAAGAGAAAGAGAAAGTGATGACAGGCCGCGTTGCGGTATACGCAACTTCGAGCCCGACAGACATCGCGCAGCTAGCTCAGCCTGATCTGGCGAAGAAAGATCCGAACGGCGGTTACATCATGATCCCTCCTGTGCATGCGGAAGGCGTTCCTGCGGATCAAGTCTTCCCAGGCTCCTACAAGCAGTTGGGCTGGAACGTATCGGTTATTACCAAAGCAGCGAAAAACCCTGAAGCGATCTTCGCATTCCTTGACTGGTACACAGGTCCAGAGGGTCAATCCGTTCAAATGTGGGGACCTGAAGGCAAGTACTGGCAAGGTCTAGAGTCAGACGGTATTACGCCGAAATTTACTGACGCTTACGTGACAGATGCAGACGGTCTTGCGAAGCTCCAAGGCGAGACAGTGAACTTGATGTGGAACGGTAATACCGTATTCCTTGATAAGACCAAAGCGAAATACGAAGCAACATTACCGCTTGAGAAACGCAGCTGGGCAACACACTGGCAAAGTACGGTAACATGGAAAACGCAATCCGATGCAACGGAGTTCGTTAACTTGTCCCCTATGCCTGAGAGTGAAGAAGGTATCGCGCTTCAACGTATCAATGATATTTTCGTAGAGTCCAGAGCAAAAGCGTTGTTCGCGAAGAGCGATGCGGAAGTAATTGCGATTCTAGACAAAGCGGCAGCGGATGCTGATGCAGCAGGGTTCCCTAAATTGCTCGAGTTCGAGACGAACAAATGGCAAGAAAACTTGAAGAAAATGAACGGCGGTAAGTAAGCAAGGCCGAAATGAGTTAAAGCGGAGGGTATACTAATTTGACATTAGTATACCCTCGTTTTTTGCAATGAAATTCAAACGCTTAAACTTTAAGAGATGGTATACTTAGTAGAGATGCAATGACAATCGAACTCTAATGATCGAGTAGACAATCAAAGGGGGCTGTATCATGTACAAAGTGTTGCTAGCGGACGATGAAATGCTTGACCTCGAAGGAATGAAGCAATTTATTCCTTGGTCCGAGCTGGGGATGGAAGTCGTCGGGGCCGTGAATAACGGGTTCTCTGCTTGTGAAGTCATGGAGAAGCAGCCTATTGATATATTAGTCACCGATATTAATATGCCGAACATGTCCGGGCTAGAGTTGGCACGTCGCGCACTCGGCTATAAGAGTGATCTGCGTATTCTTTTCGTAAGCGGTTACCAGGACTTCCACTATGTGAAGCAGGCGTTATCCCTCAAGGCCGTCAGCTATGTGCTGAAGCCCATGGATGACAATGAATTGATCGCCTCGCTGACGAGCGTGAAGCAAGCGCTGGATGAGGAGAAGCAGCGCCGCGATGCTGAAGAAGCCTATCAGGACATGATTCCGATGGCGAAGAATGATCTATTGATCCGGCTGCTCGAAGGAGAATTGGCTTGGGGGCAATCCGAGAAACTGCAGAAACTGGCTGCTTCTTATCGTTTGAACCTGCTATTATGGCCGCTGCATGTTGTTGTGCTAGAGCTTGATGATCTGGCATGGATGCCAGTCGAGCATGTGGATGCGGCGCAACAAGAAATGCTGAATACGTTTCTCTACGAGATGAATGAGGTCGCGCGGCGGCATGGCATGGAGCATGGATGCAAGCTGTCCAGATATCGTCTTGCTATCCTCATGTCCGATAGCGGTATTCATGAATGCCTTAGTGAAATGTATCGTATCGCAAAGTCGCTCTTCTCTGGTTCTATGACCGTCGGCGTCGGTGAAGCTGTGTATGGGCTGGACCAATTGAATATCTCTTACCAGCAAGCGCTGGAGGCGATTGACGGTAAAATGTTCTTCGGCAAAGGGCAGCGAATTGACTACGCCGATGTTCGCCGAGCGCCTGCGCTGGATGACGCGCGAATTTTGGAATTCCGGCTCGATGCCTTGTTCAATGCGATGTCACATTATGAACTGGTTCGCATACACGATGAGATCGATAATTTGTTCTACTCGGTTAACGCGCTGCGTTCCAAATTCACCGTCCATAACCTCGCCATGTATATGGTCTGGAAGCTGGATCAATATTTGCACACACTCGGTGAAGATCTATTCGAGATGTTAGGCATGCAGCTGCATAACCTGGATGTGCTCTTACAATTCGATACCACGCAAGAAATTCGTTCTTGGCTTGTGCGCAAGGTGTTCGAAATTTCCGAAATTCTGCATCAGAAGGCAAGCTCGAAGAATAGTAAGCTGATCCGTGAAATTCTGAAGATGGTGAAGGACCAATTGCATGAGAATCTGACGCTTAAGGATATCGCGTACCATTTCTCATTCTCTCCCAATTATTTGGGCCATTTGTTCAAGGAGGAGGTCGGAAAGACCTTCAGTGAGGTGTTGATTCAGATGCGGATGGACCGAGCGCGTGAGCTGTTGAAGGATCCGATGCTCAAAATCTATCAGATTGCCGATCAAGTGGGCTATCGTTATCTACCTTATTTCAGCAGACAGTTCAAAGACACATTCGGGATGACACCGATGGAATATCGTAAACGCGAAGGATAACGGGGGATTTCGCATGCAAGCACAGACACAGACGAAGAAAAGGATGTACATCCCGATTGGCTTTAAGCTCATGTTGACCTATATGTTGTTCATCGTTATTCCGGTTATCGTCATTGGTTATGTGTCGAATTCAATGTACCAGAATTCCATCCGTACGCAGACGGAGAATAATATTCAAGGCACATTGCTGCAAATTCGGGATAATATCGAATACAAGCTTGAAGATGTGAAGCGTGTCTCTTCGATGCTCTATTTCGATTATTCCTTGGCGACGCAGCTTCGGAGCTTCCGTGAAGGCTGGGAGAGCTATGAACGGACAACGAAGCTGGTCCTGCCGAAGTTCGATATCGCGGTGAATGCGACGGGGATGAATATCGCGATGTCCATATTCCTCGAGAATAACTCGCTCCCGGAGGTCTATCATGGGTCTTATGAGCGGGAGAATCCCGATCTGCTCGGCGACCGCGCGTATAACTTATACCATCTGTCACGGATTGCGGAGAAGTCTTGGTATAAGGAGTTCCCAGAAGAGAAATACGCCGAGACGATGGAATGGCGGCAGGTGGAACGGGATGCTGAATTTAATCGGATATCGCTATTGCGGCGGATGGTTGACAGCTTGTACCCGAAGAAACTCAAGGAGATTGGCTTCATGCGATTAAGCGTGAAAATTCCTGATATTTTCCAGAGTGTCGACTTTGGGAAGATCGGTGAAGGAACCGTGCTATCGATCCGGGATGAGCATGAGCGCGTGATGTATCAATCGGGGGTGCTGCCGCAACAGGTCCTTCAAGCTGAGAATCCGGCAGATCATTATCTGCTGCTGGAAGAACCACTGGGCAGTATGCCGTGGAAATTGGTCGCTCACATCCCGACGACGATCATTCAACGTGACGCTCAGAAGATTCGGATGCTTATTATCGGGGTGTGCCTCGTTTGTCTGCTTGTCTTTACATTCATTGGGGTATTCGTCTCCAAATATTTCTCCGTACGGATTCAGAAATTCGTATCGGTGTTGAATGCCTTCCGTGAAGGGGATCTGCATAAGCGCATGTTCTATCGCGGGCGGGATGAATTCTCCCAGATTGCAACCGCCTTGAATGAGATGGGTGAAAATATCGATGGGTTGATCAAGAAGGTGTATCTGACACAGCTTCAGAAGAAGGAAGCGGAGCTGGAGATGCTGCAGTCGCAGATTAATCCGCATTTCCTCTACAATACGTTGTCTTCGATCAATCGGCTGGCCAAGTTCGGCGAGACGGAGAAGGTACAGCAGACGGTGCTCGAGCTGGCGAAGTTCTATCGTCTAACGCTCAATGAAGGGCGGACCATGATTCCCGTCGCGTCGGAGCTCGAACAAGCCAATGCCTATCTCGAAATCCAGAAGATCAAGTATGGGGATCGCATGGAGGTGATATTCGATATTGACCCAAATATTTGGCCATATGTCACGATGAAGCTGATCCTACAGCCTTTTATCGAAAATGTGCTGAAGCACGCCTGGTGCGGGGATCGCATTCATCTGCGGATTGTCGGGCAAATGGAGGGGGCGGATATCTTGTTCCGAGTTATCGACGATGGGATCGGGATGAAGCAGGAGCGAATTGACCAACTCTTCGGTCCCGAAGGATATATGAACGCAGGCTATGGGATTCGCAATGTCGATCAGCGGATTAAGCTGCAATATGGCTCGCAGTACGGCGTATCGATCTATAGTCGTGTGGGCATTGGGACGTCCATACAAATTCGGATCCCGGCGCAGCGCAGCAAGTCATAATCGTTGAACAGAAAAAGGATGATTCGCAGGTGTCCGAAGATACCTTGATTTGCGAATCATCCTTTTGTTATGTCTCGTGTCGATTCAGATCATCAGAATCTCGCGAATCTCTTGCTCCGTCAGCGCAGACAAGCCCTCGTGTCCAGGTTGGATGACTTCATCGATGAGGTTCATCTTGCGCTGCTGAAGCTCATACATTTTGTCTTCGACCGTGCCTTGCGCTACGAGGCGAATGACTTGAACCACGCGGCGCTGTCCGATGCGATGTGCACGGTCAGCGGCTTGCTGCTCCACCGCAGGATTCCACCAAAGATCATAGAGAATGACGGTGTCGGCTCCCGTCAGGTTCAATCCTGTTCCTCCTGCCTTTAACGAAGCGAGGAATAAGTCGCGTTCTCCTTCATTGAACCTGTGGCAGATTTCTACTCGTTCGGCAGACGGCGTCTGCCCATCCAGATAGAAATAGGGAACCCCTTGGCGGGATAACTTCCGTCCAATCATGCCGAGCATCTCAGTGAACTGAGAGAAGATCAGCAGCCGTCTGCCTGTGCCTCTGCATTCTTCAATCATCTCGAAGAGCTGCTCGAACTTGGCGGAGCTTCCTTCATAACCTTCCATGAACAGTGCGGGATGGCAACAGATTTGACGCAGCCGGGTTAGACCGGCGAGAATCTGAATCCGGGTCTTATAGAAGTCCTTCTCCGCGAGATGTTTCAGTGTCTCTTGCTGGAGTTCCGCCAAGAATGAAGCATAGAGCTTCTTCTGCTCGGGGAGCAACTCAGATGCTTGCGTGGATTCGATCTTCGCTGGCAGTTCCTTCAACACGTCGGATTTCAGGCGCCGCAGCAAGAATGGGCGAATGCGCTTTGCGATCGTATCTCGGGATAAATCGCCGAACGCCTTGAGACCGGGCAACAGGTCCGGGAATACGACGCCAAAGATGGACCATAATTCCTCCAGCGAGTTCTCGATCGGCGTGCCGGTTAAGGCGAAGCGGTAGCGGGCATCTAGCTCGCGCACGGCTTGCGCTGTCTGCGTCGTATAGTTCTTGAATGCTTGCGCCTCATCCAAGATCAGCGTGTGATAGGAGCGCTTCGTATAGAGCGAGACATCGCGCCGCAGCAGCGGATAGGAGGTGATAATGACATCGGCCTCGGAGTCGTCTGCGCGAATGATACCGCTGCGCTCTGTCTTGCTGCCATCGGCGATGACGGCTCGAATCTCCGGAGCGAATCGTCTAAGCTCGTTCTGCCAGTTGTACACGAGCGACGCCGGGCAGATGATCAGTGCTTGCCGCTTCTCCCATCGAATCTCAGGCAAGACTGAGACGAGGAAGGTGATGCTCTGGATCGTCTTGCCAAGACCCATGTCATCGGCCAGAATGCCGCCGAAGCGATAATGGGCAAGTGTCTTCATCCACTGGAAGCCATAAACCTGGTAATCCCGCAGAATCGCCGCAAGCGAATCCGGTACGGGGAAGTCGAGGTGGTCCGGGTTCCGCATATGCTCGATGAGCTTGCGGAAGGATTTGCCCAGCTTCACGTAAGGACTAGGCTGTGCGGTGTCCAATAAGTGAAGTCCGCGGACGATTGGAACGCGAAGCTGGGTTCCTGTAATTTCGCTCTTCCGAATGCCGAATTCATTGATAAGATAGATGATTTCCTGGAACGCTTCACCTTCGAGCGGCAGGAATGCGCCGTTAGGCATTTTGTAATATTTGCGTTTATCTTCAAGCGCTTGGACGACCTTGCGAATCTCGGCGTCGGAAATCCCGTCCAATTCGAACTGGAACTCGAGCCAATCCGTTCGTTCATCAGCATTCACGGTAATTCTAGGCGGCACGGTCGGCAAGTGGAGTCGTACCTTCACCGCGGAGGTCGCATAGATGTGTGCGAGTTTCTCCAATTCGGGTACAACACGGTAGAGGAATTCATACTCATAATCCTCATTCTCCATGTAATACCCTGCATCGGTCTTAGTGAAGGCGCTCTGATCCATGAGCGCTAGGATGCGCTGCTCCTTCTCACCATCACGGATAAGAATCCGGTCGCTGCCGTGCTGCTGGCCGGAGTCCTCCAACGGATTGAAGATCATCTCGCCATAGTGGAATTCGAGGCCTGCGAGCAGCTTGTCGTTCACCCGGTCGAGATACAGCTTCGCCATAAGCGGGGTGTTCACGATGCGGTCAGATATCGATTGCGCGATGTGAACGGTCCCGAGCTTCCGAAGGCCGGGGACCACTTCCTCCATGAAAGACTCCATCTGAGCGCGCGGAATGTGCAGCTGATCCTTGCGAGCGGTGTCGATGAGTTGTCTGATATCCGCGATTCGTCTCGCTTCCGCTGGCTTCAGCTTCAATAACTTGCTGTCATACAGGAGCGTGTTGTAAGCTTCCAAGACCGTAACCTCGTCGAATCCTTGGATATCGAGTTCACAGCCGTCACCAGATCCCTCGTCAAAAGAAAACCGGAGCGGAATCGGCTCGTCCGACACGGTGATTCCTTCGTGAATTCTGCCTTCATGCTCTAGCTTGACGCTGGAGGCGAATTGCAAGAAGGATAACGTCTTGTCCCATGCGAATGGCGGGATTAAGAGGGTTCTGCTATCGCTTGCCGGCCTTGCTGCTTGCGCTGACGTCGCCGTGCTGCGTTCCTGATACAACTTGTCCTGATGGTGGACACGGATCAGCTCTTGAAGGACGGCATCGTCTTCTTTGGAGAAGCGATAGTTCGTTGGTTCATAAGTAAAATGCTTGGCGAATGTGTAAGGAGCCCCACGTTCAATATGTTCGAGGAAATCTCGAATGCGCTGCACCACATAGAGACGCTGAGGACCTACTTTGATCTCGATGCCGAACATGAACTTACGAGCGCCATAAGGAATTAATCGGCAGTGGAATTCGACTTGCAGCAATGTCCTTGCATCAAGGAACGTACCCGTCGCGCTGGAGCGGACGGGCTTATCGCGGAATAACCCGAGCATGCTCTGCATGAACTGCTCGTCACGCGATACGGTCTTGCTCTCATGCGGTGTCCGTGTTCCAGATGGCGTGTCTAGGCCGTGTAGAATGTCATGAATGTGGATGAGGACAGCGGCGACATGCTTGCAATAATGATCATAGGAATAGAACGCGAGACAACTGCATTCCGCGTCAATGTCTCCGCTCGGTTCGATCTCGACTGTCACTTGATACGCACTGTTGTCTTGGACGGTGGCTGCGTAATAAGGTGTCAGCGGGTATTTGTTGACGAACTGTACTTGGCCAGCCAGACGATAGGCTTCCCCCCGTTCATAAGCTTTTTCGCCGCATAAGGATCGAATTCGCTTCAGGGTCAACGGTACTTGCATCACAGATAAATCCTTTCTCTATATGGAATGGTGATGTGTAGTATGCTAGTAAGTCCATCATAACAGAAAATACCGACTGCATGCTTGCAGTCGGTATGTTGAGCGAGGCGGATTATGCGGAGTGTCCTTGGCTTGAATTGTGCGCCAATGCCTTCATTTGTTCGGGATAACCATACGCGCCGTGTTCGCTGAGATCAAGACCGATGGTCTCTTCTTCTTCCGTGACACGAATGCCAATGGTTATTTTCATGAGATAGAGGACGGCGTAGGAGATGGCGAATGTAAATGCGGCGCAGACAATAACGCCGAGCGCTTGCACACCTAATTGCTCGAACCCGCCGCCGTAGAACAAGCCTGCCTTACCGACGCCGACTTTGGCAGCTAGCTCAGGTGTAGCGAAGAAACCGTTGGCGAGTGTGCCCCATACGCCAGCCATCCCGTGCGCCGACATGGCATAGATCGGATCATCCATCCGAAGGCGTTCGAACAGACGCATGCTGAGGAAGACGACAATCCCTGCGATCAAGCCGATGACAATCGCGGCCCAGGACTCGACGAACGCGCAAGAAGCGGTAATGGCGACGAGACCGGCAAGCGCACCGTTCAGCATCACGGAGATATCTGCTTTTCCGGTGACCATCCAAGAGATTAAGAGAGCAGCTACAGCGCCGGCCGCAGCGCCAAGTTGGGTGTTAATTGCGATGAATCCGAAGAAGCTTCCGTCGCCTGCGGCAATTGTGCTCCCTGCATTAAATCCGAACCAGCCTACCCAGAGGAGCATCACGCCAAGCGTGGTGAACACTTGGTTATGGCCCAAAATATTGTTCGGTTTTCCATTTTTGTTATATTTGCCAAGACGTGGTCCGAGCAGCATCGTTGCGGCCATCGCCGCTACGGCGCCGGTAAGGTGAACGACCGTGGAGCCGGCGAAGTCTTGATCCCCATGCTTTGCAAGCCAGCCGCCGCCCCAGATCCAATGCGCAATGACCGGATAGATAATGGCTGAGAAGACGATCGCGAAGATCAGATAGGCAGATAGCTTGGCGCGTTCAGCGAAACCACCGAAGGCAACGGACATGGAGATGGTCGCGAAGGCGAGCTGGAACATGAAGTTCACAGTCGGTGCGACGACACTGCCTTCCGGTACGGCCATACTGCTAAATCCGAAATAATCTCCCCATCCGAGGAAGGGGGTGCCTTGGGAGCCGAAGATGAAGGCATATCCGACCGCCCAGAATACCATGGAGACGATCCCGATCGTGAAGATGGTCTTCCCGGCAATGTGACCTGCATTCTTCATTCGTGTGGAGCCGGCTTCGAGCATAATAAATCCGCTCTGCATGAATAACACTAAAATTGCGCCTAACATCGTCCATACTGCATTAATCCCTAATTCCATGTCACATTACCTCTCTCCTATAATAATGTAGTCAACCCACGTTGTTCCCAAAAACGGACAATCACTCTATATAAATCATCTTATGTTCGTATATTATGGTTTATGAAAATAAATGTCAATATAACTAACACCAAAGTATAAAGTATTGTCTCATTAGTGCAAATTGGCATGAGTTCATCATTATTTTAGTCTAACAAATGTAAATAACAGTTGTGATTCGTTGCTTATTACTCAATTAATGTAAGGTTATATTACATATCCTGCATTGCGTACAATTATAAGATCTGTCTTCTCGTGAAAAAAGCCGCCATCCTCTGGATGGTGGCTTGTGATCGCGTCTATCACATGAAGCGGGTGTTATTTACCGGTACTGTGTTGTTTGCCGGGAAGCTTCTTCTCCGGGCTGCCTTGGCCATTGTGCTGCTTGTTCTTGCGGGCCTTTTCTTGCGTATCATGTACTTTCTCTACAAAATCACGGGTGCTGTCCACAGAAATTCCTCCTTGTTCAATAGATTGCCTTGTTAATGTAACCAGAATTGGAGAAAATCATCGGGAGATCGGGTAAGCTATAAAGGTCACTACATAAATAAAGGATGTGTTCGGATGAGTTGGTTGGTGTATGCCCTTGGATCAGCTGCCATGGCTGCGCTCGTATCCATCTTTGGGAAGATTGGATTGAAGGGAGTCGACTCGAATACCGCTACGACGATTCGTGCAGTTATTATGATGTTATTTCTCTTTGGGGTTCTGGTCTTTCAAGGGAAGATCTCTCAGATCGGCGATGTGCTAGCGAATAAGAAGGCGATGCTCTTCATTGTGCTTAGCGGTATAGCGGGTGCGCTCTCGTGGATGTTCTACTTCATTGCGATCCAGAAAGGCGATGTCGCGAAGGTAGCTCCAATCGATAAACTCAGTGTCGTGTTGGCTGTGGCGTTTGCACTATTATTCCTTGGGGAGAAGTTATCGCTCTGGGGCGGCATTGGCGTAGGCCTCATTGCGATCGGTGTATTGATCACCGCGTTTGCACCATAATGCGCTTGTGTTTTTTCATCTTAGAAGTGATTCCTTTATAATAAGGCAAGAGGTTATGTATATTCGGACAATGGGATAGGAGAATGTAGCATCATGAGTGGTCTTGTGAATCGTGAAGAAGCAATGCAATTCATACAAACCTGCTATTACGAATGGGGACGATCGGAAGAGGAAGCCAAGGCACGCTGGTCCGAGATTGAGCAGGAAATGGCGCAGCGGGGAATGTATGAACATACGGAGGAAGAGTTAATCTACGGAGCCAAGCTCGCTTGGCGGAACAGCAATCGATGTATCGGGCGACTGTTCTGGGATACGCTGACGGTGTTGGATGCCCGTCATGTCAATACGGAGGAGGGGATCGCGGACGCATTGATTCAGCATTTGTTGTTCGCGACGAATGATGGCAAGATTAGGCCAACAATTACGGTGTTCAGGCCCGCAATGTCATCACAGGAAGAGATTCGTATCCTGAACCATCAGCTCATTCGTTATGCGGGGTATACCACGGACGCGGGAATCGTAGGTGATCCCCACTCCGCTTCGTTCACCGCTTACTGTGAAAGTCTAGGATGGCGAGGTAAAGGTGGAGCGTTCGATATCCTGCCGCTTGTCGTACAGATTGGATCGCGGGAGCCCAAGTGGTTCGAGCTACCTTCGCCTGCTGTACTGGAAGTGCCGATCACGCATCCGGAATGGTCGTCGTTCACGGATTTGGGGCTGCGATGGTACGCAGTTCCGGCGGTATCGGATATGCGGCTTGAGATGGGAGGGATATCCTATCCTGCAGCGCCGTTTAATGGTTTCTACATGGGAACGGAGATTGGGGCGCGTAATTTCGCGGATGCAGAGCGGTATAACATGCTGCCGAAAGTTGCGAAGATCATGGGGCTCGACACCAGCAGTGAAGCGACGTTATGGCGGGATAAAGCGCTCGTCGAGCTGAATATCGCGGTGCTTCACTCTTTTCGCGAACGAGGAGTATCGATCGTTGACCATCATACAGCGGCGCAGCAATTTATGCGGTTCGAAGCGAATGAAGCGAAGGCGGAACGTCCGGTGACAGGGAATTGGACGTGGTTGATCCCGCCGGTATCGCCTGCGACGACGCATATTTTCCACAAGCCGTATCGTAATGAGATTGTGAAGCCGAATTTCTTCTATCGGCGCAAGGTAAATGAGCAGCAAGGAGAGTAAGGGAATGACATTAGGACGATTCTTACAGCTTGTGGAGATCAAGACGAAGGTAGCCAGCATGATTCCTTTTCTGATGGGGACGTTCTACGCGTTATATCGGTTTCATGCGTTTCATGGATTTCATTTTATACTGATGTTCATCTCTCTATTAAGCTTCGATATGGCAACAACGGCTATTAATAACTATTATGATTATAAAAAAGCAGTCAAGACTGAAGGTTATGGCTATGAGACACATAATGCGATTGTCAAATACGGGATGCGGGAACGGACGGTTGTTATCATTATTGCGGTGCTGCTTATCTTGGCGATAGGCACGGGGATCATGCTTGTCGTGGAGACGGGGTGGCTCATCTTCTTCATTGGTGGATTATCCTTCTGTGTGGGGATCCTCTATTCGTTCGGGCCGATTCCGATCTCGCGCATGCCGCTTGGCGAGCTGTTCTCGGGTTTATTCATGGGGTTCGTCATCCTCTTCCTGTCCACGTATATCCATGTTCCTGGCGGTGAACTCGTGAAGCTGACATTTGATCACGGTATCGCTCATCTGGATATTCAGATCCTGGAGGTGCTGCTCTTATTCGGCGTGTCGATCCCAGCGGTACTTGCGATTGCGAACATTATGCTCGCGAATAATATTTGCGATATGGATGAGGATGTCGAGAATCGGCGGTATACCTTGCCGGTGTATATCGGCAGAAAAAATGCGCTGCGATTGTTCCGATGGATCTATTATGCGGCGTACGTCGATGTGTTTGTGTTGTTTTACCTTGGTGTGCATCCGATTCTATTGCTATTATTATTCATCACGCTGATTCCGGTGAACCGTCACGTGAACCAGTTCGAGAAGCTTCAGACGAAGAAGGATACATTCGTGCTGGCGGTGAGGAATTTCATGATGATGAATGCGGCGCGAATTGCTGTGTATGGTGTAGCCATTGTCATGGCGGAGTTGTAAGACGTAAAGATCAGGAAGGAGATCGGATGATGGGAGAAGCGGACAAGTCGCCTGTTATTCTCATTGTAGATGATGAGCAGTTGATTCGGGAGCTCGTCGTAGATTATTTGAGTGATGAGGGTTATTTGGTATTGCAGGCGAAGAATGGCCGCGATGCCCTGAATCTATTACGTGAGCAAGCCGTGGATTTGGTCGTGCTGGATGTGATGATGCCGGGGATGAACGGGTTCGAGGTATGCGAAGAGCTGCGGACGTTCTCTTCCACGCTCGTCATCATGCTAACGGCCAAATCAGAAGATGAAGACAAGCTATCCGGGTATGAATGCGGCGTCGATGATTACGTGACGAAGCCCTTCAGCCCCAAGGTGCTCGCTGCCAAAATTAATGTGCTGTTGCAGCGATTTCGTGCATCGGATTTGGCGAGGGATGCTGGCGGGGATTTGTATTTCGTCATGGACGAAGCAGCGATGGAGCTTCGGATTGGCGGCGAGGTGATTGCGTTGTCCAGTAAGGAATTCGAACTTCTCGTCTATCTAGCCAAACATCCGAATCAAGTGTTGTCACGGGATAGTTTGTTGGATGCGATATGGGGATTTGATTATTACGGTGACGCAAGGGCGGTTGATACGAGCATCAAACGGCTGCGGCGCAAGCTGGGCGTGGAAGCGGAGCGGATCGTTACCGTGAGGGGAAGCGGGTATAAATATCAATCATGAAAAAATGGGGTTCTGGACGATTATCGACAAAAGTATATTGGACGACCGCGATTGGCTTCTTAGCGTTCGTCACGTTGTTCATGGTTCTACAGCTGTTGTTCTTCCAGCCTTATTCGCTCAAGGTACGCAGCTCGGAACTCGAGGATGATTTTCGCAGCATGTATGAACAGCTTCGGGATAACCCGATGGACGAGCGGTGGATGGAGGAGTTGGCTGATTTCGATGTGGCGCATTACTCGTTGACGGGCGTTGTTCATAAGCAAGGGTTGAATGTGGATGTGTATTTGGGGACGCGTGAGCTGAGGGCTGTTCCGTTGAAAAAGGCGAGGATTGGCGATGAGATGAAGGTGCAGATCATCATGGCGGATCCTTGGCAGAAGGTGACGCCTGCGCGACCCTTAACCCCTTCTACACCTGTGCATCCGGATGAGGAGTCGCAGAATAAATCTGCGCCTATCCGTACGGTTGCAGCGATTTCTTGGTACAGCTTGGATACATTGCGCCTGAATGATTTGTTGCAAGAGAAGCTCGCTGACATGCTGCAATCCCCAATGAGTGGAGGGATCACGGCGCAATTGTTCAATCAAGGCGTGGGCGTTGATTCGAACAAAGAGCGGGTGTGGGCGGCTATTGCCCCGCTCGAACAGGAGAACGGGCAGGAGCGTTACTTGGTCACGGTATCCACCTTAGAGCCCGTGTCGGATGCGGCGGCACTCTTAGGAGGCTTCTATCGTTATTTCTACATTGCGGCGGTCTTGCTATTGTTCGGATTTGCTTTTCTATTCAGCCGGATGATCTCGAATCCACTCGTGCAGCTCAATCATGCGGCTAAACGTCTTGCGAAATTGGATTTCTCCGTTCGTACGGATATGAAACGTCAGGATGAGATCGGGGAGCTCGCGCAGACTTTCGATTATTTGGCGACGGAATTACGGGATACGATGGGTGAGCTTCAGGAGGCTAACGATCAATTGCAGCAGGATATCGAGAAAGAGAAGCAGCTCGAGCGGATGCGCAAACGGTTCGTTGCGAATGTATCGCATGAGCTGAAGACCCCGATCAGCCTGATTCAGGGATATGCCGAAGCGCTTCGCGACAATGTAGGGCAAGGGGCGAAGCGGGATAAATATGCTTCAGTCATTATTCATGAATCGGAACGTATGTCGAGGCTGGTGAATGATCTGCTCGATCTCTCGCAGCTAGAGAGCGGTAAATTCCGCTTGCAATGGTCGGCCGTGCCGCTGCGAGAGCATATCTGCTTCGTACTTGGGACTTTGGAGCAGATTGTGAGTGATCGTATGCTTCGTCTTGAATGGCTATGCGCGGAGGAAGAGATTCTTGTGCGTTCGGATGCGCAGCGGTTGCAGCAGATTCTAACCAATGTGTTGACGAATGCCATTCGTTATACGGAGGCGGGCGATCGGATATATATCACAGTTCGTCCTGTATCCGACTCGATGGAAGGACATGACTTGAAGGTGCCTTCTGATGGTGGATCGCTGGGTTCCTGGGTTCAGGTCTCGATCTTCAATTCGGGTCCGTCGATCGGGGAAGAACATCTGCCGCACATATGGGATGCGTTCTATCGGCCGGACGAGTCCGGCAGCCGCGGCGATACCGGGAACGGCATTGGGTTGTCGATTGTGAAGCATTTGCTCGAGATGCATGGCAGTGAATACTCCATAGGTAATGTGGATGGAGGTGTTGAAGTGCGCTTCATGCTGCCAGTCATACCTCGATCGGAAGCATAGAGACGAGAACGTCCCTCATAGGATGTTATAGAGTGCTCGGTGTGAGCGGCTTGGCCGCAAGCGCTGCAGCGGTCCTAGGAGGGAATCAGATGAATCAAGCAGAACGTCGGTTGGCCTTGATTGGAGTGTTGCAGCGGAGCGGCATGCAGCGCGCCAAAGATTTGGCCGCTACATTTAGGACGAGCGCGCGAACCATTTATCGGGATGTCGATGCGCTAATTCATGCGGGCGTGCCGATTTACGGTGCGCCCGGACGAGGGTATGCGCTTGCGAATCAGGAGGCGCTTCCGCCAGTGAGCCTAACGGCCGAAGAGGCCTTAACGCTGCTGCTCGGCATCGATTGGATTGCAGGGCAGTTAGGGCCAGATTATCGTGCGGCTGCGGAACAGATCAGGGGGAAAGTGGAGGGCATTCTTCCGAGTGCGGTGAAGCGGAAAGCGGATCGCCAGCGTGCAGGGTTATTGCGAGCTTCCATTCATCCGCTGCATCAGGAGGAGACGCTTGGCGTGATGGCGCTGCTCAGGCAAGCGATTGTGAGGGAGACGACAGTGCGGTTCCGCTACGAACGGCGGGATCCTTATCCGGACGGCACCTTGGAGACGGTTCGATCGGTCGATCCTTACGGACTGGTCTTCGCGGCAGGTGCATGGAGTGTGATGGGGTATTGCCATCTTCGGCAAGGGATACGTCAATTCCATATTGATCGCGTGTTTGATTTGGTGCTGGAGCCGAGAATATTCACGCGGCCGCTTGATGTAGAATTTCATCGTCCAGCAGGCAAAAACCGTTCCATGGTGGTCATCGTGCGCTTCGCTGGTGATATGGGGCATGTTATTGCGGAAAGGCTCAGCCCGGATGTCACACGCATGCAGCGTACGGCAGACGGGTGGATCGTTACGCTCCATGTCAGCAGAATGGAGGATGCCTGCGCATGGATATTGAGCTGGGGCGTTGATGCGGAAGTGTTGGAGCCGGAGGAAGTGAAGGTAAGAATCGGCGAGACAGCGAGCGCGATGTTGAGTCGCTATAGTAGCGGGGCTCATTAGATTGATTGCTAGTGGCCCGATGTGGCAGGTGGTGCTGAGGACGAAATAACTGCAAAAAGGCAGTTAATTGAGCTGAGGTGGCACGATACGTGTGAAATAACTGCAAAAAAGCAGTTAATTGAGCTGAGATGGCGCGAAACCTGACACACATCTGTCAGTGTTCTCTGTGTATAGTAGGGGCAAGAAGAAGTTCATTGATGAAATTATGGGAGGTAATGAAGCATGTATCAATCGTTACAAAGTTTTATTGAGGAGTATCGACTCGAATCAGCTTCCACACAGAAAGTTCTTGATGCCTTGACGGATGCTTCACTGAAGCAGGAAGTAGCTCCGGGATATCGAACACTGGGTCAACTGGCGTGGCACCTCGTCCATAATGATGAGGGAATGCTGCTAGGGGCGGGGTTGAAGTTCGAAGCACCTGCAGCGAACGGTGAGCCACCAACGTCGGCTTCGGAGATCGCGGAGGCCTATCGGAAGGTAACAGCCGCATTGCTGCAAGCGTTAGAGTCGCAATGGTCGGATGCGAGCCTATTGGAGAAGAACAATATGTACGGTCAAGTCTGGCCGAATGGACTGACTTTGTACATTTATTTAAAGCATGAAATCCATCACCGGGGTCAGCTCACGGTCTTGATGCGTCAAGCCGGCCTACAAGTACCTGGCGTATACGGTCCATCCAAAGAAGAATGGGCAAGCATGGGCGTTGAAGCTCCAGTATAATTCAATAAATGCCAAAAGCGCGTCTTCCTTACGTTAGTAAGGATGGCGCGCTTTTTTTGAAATATCGCGTGTATAGGCCCCCACGTTGTGAGTGATCATAGTTACGCAATCTGAATAAACCCCGTGCCCCAGAATGGTTGACGCACATGTTCGCGCTTCTCTAAATAACCATTGTACGAAATTTGCAACCGATGATCTGATTGGACAGTTCCTTTGACGTAGTTCGTGACGAGTTTCTTGTCCTGGGTGGTTGTTACGGTGAGCCGTTCCGAGCGGTCGATAGAATGAATGAATTTTCTCCCCATGGAACCGCCGAACATCACTTCTTGCATCTGTACCGTAGCTGCTGCTCTTGCTATCGTGTCCTCTCCGAGATCAATGATGGCAGTAACTTGGAGTATTTTGTCCTCATTCTTCGCGGCTGAAGCTGGACCGAGATCGGTGATCTCCCATCTGGTAATGGGAATCGCATCTTCCGTGGAGACCACGGGAGATAGCATCTCACTGCTGGAATAGCTTGTATATTGAATTTCGTGGGACGACTGGCCCTTAGTGAAACAGAAGAGAAGGATAACGTTACCTAAAATTGAGTATAGTAAAACATCGTGTTCTCTACGTAATTTCAAGTCGGATCTCCTTTAACGAAGGGTATATTTTCCATTAATTGTATCAGAGGAGAAGTGTGTTGACAAAACATCTAAATGTAACTACAATGGTTACAGGTCGAAAAAATGAAACCGAGATTGTTACAATCCATGAGGAGGTTATTCATATGAAAATTGCAGTTGTAGGTGCGTCAGGTAAAGCAGGAAGCCGTATTGTGAAGGAAGCGTTGGATCGGGGCCATGAAGTGACGGCAATTGTGCGCGATGCGTCGAAGGTGTCTGGCAATGCAGCGGTGATCGAGAAAGCTGTATTCGATCTAACGGCAAGCGATCTTCAAGCGTTCGATGTTGTCGTCAATGCGTTCGGCGCAGCACCGGGACAAGAGCACTTGCACGTTGATGCTGGGAATGTACTCATCGCAGCGTTGAAAGGCTCGAACACACGCCTGATCGTCGTTGGTGGCGCAGGCAGCTTGTATGTGGATGAGGCGAAAACGTTGAAAGTGATGGATACGCCGGACTTCCCTGCGATTTACTTCCCGACAGCGTCCAACCAAGGCAAGAACCTGGACATTCTGAAGGAGACAACAGATCTGAAATGGACATTCATTAGTCCGTCCGCTCTATTCGCCCTAGGACAACGTACCGGTTCTTACGTGAAAGGAAAAGACCATCTGCTCGTGAACAGCAAAGGCGAGAGCTATGTCAGCTATGAAGATTACGCGGTCGCAGTGGTCGATGAAATTGAGCAGCCGCAACATATTGGTGAGCGATTTACCGTTGTGTCCGAATCCTAAAATAGGTTACAATAGAAATGATTACACCCCCGAAGGCCGAGGATATCGCAAGATGTCTTCGGTCTTCCTCTGTTCTACGAGAAAAACCGCCGGGTCCAATTGAGGATTCCAGCGGTTTTGTTGTATAGATGGTCGATCCGGTACGTAAGTTACATAAATTCGAGCGTGTAGCCGGTCTACAATTACGACCGTACGAATGCGGGCGCTATCGTTCACCCGATTGGCGGAGGGCAACACGATTACGATAAATAAGTTCCTCCTGCAAAAGTTGTAACGGGCCTCCGTCTTAAGCCTGAGAGTATATCTTCGCAAGATCCTTCCATTACCGGAGGTTCGCTAGAAATGGGGCTGGTAGAATAAGGGTATCCTACTTAAGGGAAGTGAACCTTATGATTACGCATTTCGCAGGACTTCGCCTAAATACTATGTCCATTCAAGGTGTGAAGCAATTTTACCATCATCAAATGGGGTTTCCGATACAGTCATCCTCGAAATATACAATCACGTTTCAACCTACGCCAGATCTAACCTTAGCATTCGAAGAGGTGCAGGAGCCGATATCACCCGCGCATTTTGCATTTGAGGTTCCTTATTCACAATTTGGGGCCCTTGTCGATCAACTGCAAGCGAGAGGGATCACGTTGTTAACATGGCCAGACGGGGAAGCGGTCAAAACGTTTGAGACAGGAGTGAATGTCTATTTTCGCGATGGGGACGGGAACATCTTGGAGCTGATTGCACATCATGATGTTCAGGAAGAGGCCATCAGCCCAAGCGGGGACTGGCAGATCCTCTACATGCGTGAGATAGGGATGCCTGCGGAGGATGTTCCTGCGCTGACGCGGTGGATGCGCGAGACGCTGCAGATGGGTGTCAGAGATGAATCCGATTGGTTCAACTTCGTCATCGGCGGAACGGCGCATGCGGTTGTCGTATCGACACAGCGACGCTGGATTCCGATCCAGATGATCGCTCTGCCGCCTCGAATGACTGTATCCTTCGGTGTCAGCGATCTGAACCAGCTCGCAGCCAGGATCGAGCCGGGACGCACGGATGAGATGATCCTGCTTAACACGGAGGACGAGTTCAAGATTCGTAAAGGCCTTTATACGTTCCGATTCGTTCGCACCACGCTCGCCCCGGATATCACGGATCGCCTAAATTTGCCTCATTTCTGATCCTGTTCTATGCTTATGAGGTAGGCTATCAATCATGATCAGAGGTGGAACTATTTGTAATCCATTAATCACAATTCGTCGTCAGGACATTCCTAGAGCTGCCGATGTGCTCGCGCAAGGCTTCGCCAAGAGCGATCCGTTGTACCGACACATTTTGCCGGACGAGGCGACGAGACTGCACGTGTTGAAGATCTTTTTCCATCGTTACTTGGAAATGCTGTATCCTTATTCCGATGTGCTCACGACATCAGACCATTATGAAGCGGTAGCGCTTGTCTTCCGTTCCGAACGTGAGGCGGAAACCTGGTTCTCGAAGATGAAATATAGGAAGCAGATTGTGATGGCTATCTTAAAATCGACGCCAATCTGCCGCATGATCGGGGTTCGCGGGTTTATCCGAGGCCTATCCATACTGAACCGTATGAGCTCTTCCTGGTTAAGCATGCTCGGGGACCAGGAATATATGCATCTGGACATGCTCGTCGTGCAGGAACCTTACCGTGGTCAAGGCTATGTATCCCGCATACTGAAGCCGCTGCTCGCCGAATGCGACGAGAGGAACATGCTGTGTACTTTGGAGACGCAGACACCGAGCAACCTTCCGATTTATGAACATTATCGATTCCGTACGCTGCAGGTCATTCCGCTGCAGGGCAGTACGCTCGAACAATACTGTATGATCTATTCGCCGCCGGGTGCGGCGTCCAAATAGAAAATGAAGACGTTTAGGATCCTGTTAGAGGACTTAAACGTCTTTTTTGTTCGCCAAAAGCATGAATCTTCCGGTTGCCACAGAGGTGACACATACGGGTGCTAGGATAGCTCTTGTACCAACGAGGCAATGCAAAATGAGGCTTCAAGTCATGGAGTAACGGAGGAGAAGTTATGCGTTATACACGTCGAGCGCGCCAAGAGATATATGTTGCGCTGCTCTTTCTAGTCCCGAGCTTGGCGGGCTTTGCGATTTTTTACTTGATCCCTTTCGTGGAGAGTGTCGGAACGTCTTTTCAGTCGGGATCGGGCGGTTTCACATTAGATCAGTATGATGCTGTGCTGGGGAGCAGTTCCTTCCGCAATGCGGCGGGGAATACGATCTGGTTCACATCGATTAGCGTTCCGCTCATTGTGATCTTATCCTTGCTCATTGCCATGTGGCTGAATCAGAAGGTGTATATACGGAATGCCTTGCGAACAGCTTACGTGCTGCCGCTAGTCGTGCCCGTCGCTTCCATCGTGTTGTTGTGGCAGATCACCTTCGATTGGAACGGTGCACTGAATTCCATCCTCTCCTACTTCGGTGTTGAACGCATCGATTGGATGAAGACGAATTGGTCCGGGACGGTCGTCATTCTGATGTACATTTGGAAGAACCTCGGCTACAACGTCATTTTGTTCCTTGCGGGGCTTCAGAACATCCCGGCTTCGTATTATGAGACGGCGGACTTGGAGGGAGCGGGGAAGGCGCGGCAATTTTTCGGGATCACCGTAATCTATCTGATCCCTACGACATTCCTTGTCATCTTGATGTCGATCTTGAATTCCTTCAAGGTGTTCCGAGAGACATATCTGCTCGCAGGCGATTACCCGCACGAGCGGATTTATTTTCTGCAGCATTACATGAATAACATGTTCGTCTCCTTAGATATGGAGAAGTTGTCCGCGGCAGCGGTCATTATGGCGGTTGGGATTCTTGGGATCGTCGGCATGCTGTTCCAGATTGAACGCCGATTCCGTTCCTTCATGGAATAAGAGAGGGGAGATCGTAGACACCATGCGAAAAATAAGATTATCAAGTACACTGCCCATGCTGCGGACGTTGTTCCTTGCATCGCTAGCGCTGATTATGGTGACGCCGATCGTGCTGACCGTCATTAATTCATTCATGACCGAGCGTGAGATTACAGCCAATTATGCTTCATTAGGACAGACATCGATGCGAACGTGGGTCACACTGAAGCTGATCCCGGATTGGGTATCCTTTGATCAATATATGACATTGCTGATCAGAACACCGGAGTTTCTGCGAATGTTCTGGAATTCGGTCGGGTTGGTTGTGCCGATCATTGTGGGACAGCTCATCTGTGCTTCCCTCGCTGCTTTTGCCTTCGCTAAGCTGCGGTTCCCAGGCAGAGACCCCTTATTCTTCATTTATTTGATTACATTGATGCTGCCGTTCCAGGTCACGCTGGTACCGAACTATATGATGGTCGATCGTCTAGGGCTGCTCAATCATATGGGGTCGATTATCCTGCCGGGGATATTCGCGCCTTTCGGCGTGTTCCTGCTCAGACAATTCATGATTAATATCCCCTCGGGGTACATGGAGGCGGCGAGGATCGACGGTGCGAGCGCACTCAGAATCTTCCTGCAGATCATCCTTCCGATGGTTCGACCAGGGATTGCGGCGCTCGTTGTTCTTTTATTTGCGGATTATTGGAATATGGTGGAGCAGCCGCTCATCTTCCTGCAGGAGGCAGCGCTTCAACCGTTGTCCTTATTCCTGACGACCATTCAGAAGGGAGCGTTCGGGGTCAGCTTCGCGGCTTCGACGCTGTATATGATTCCGATGGTATTGCTCTTCTTATATGCCGAACCGCATTTCGTGGAAGGGATTGAGATGTCAGGGATTAAAGGTTAGATTGCTGGAACAGTGATAGACAGAGATATAAGGTTAGCGGAATACATCGTGATGAAAATGAGGAGGAGTTCAATATGGGGGCACGGAGGAATAAGGTGATCCTGACCATAACCGTCATCTTCTTAAGCGTGATGGCCATCTTGGCATTCTTAAGCAATACGATTTCAGCGGCGATGCTGCCGAAGGTGACGACGGAGCGCGCATCGGTGCAGGAACTTGAGGTATCCTTGTCCGGCCGAGGGACACTGCAACCGAAGGAAAAGGCAGATGTCATGTCGGATACCGGGTTTGAGATCACAGACATGAGAGTCAAAGAAGGCGACCATGTGAAGCGGGGACAAGTATTGTTCACCTTGGACGCAACGGATTTGAAGGATCAGATCGCGGACGAGCGTACACGACTGCAGCAGGCGGGACTGGGGACGAAGGCCCTGCAGCAGGCCTTTATCGATGCGCAGCTGACGGGAGACCCTGTCGCGATTGATAAGGCGAAACGAGATCTTGAGAATGATCGCCTGAATCGTATTCTATCGGAGCGGAAGATCGCACGGATGGAGAAGGAGTTAGTAGAGAAGAGCCGAATCAAGGCGCCATTCGACGGTGTCATCCAAAAAGTAAATGCGAAAAAAGGAGATACAGCTGCAGCAGGCAAGGCGCTGGCTAGCGTCATGAATACTTCGGCAGGCTATCAATTCTCATTCACAGTCTCGGAAGGCGAAGCTTCGATTCTGGCGGTCGATGAGAAGATCGCGGTGCGCGTGAAGCAGCCGGGCGGCAAAGAGATATCCATCCAAGGGAAGGTATCGGACATGAGTGATGCGTCTTCGAGTTCAGGCGATGCGGGCAATGCGGGCTCCGGCATAACATTGGGAGGCTCCAAGGGCGATAGCGGAGGAGCAGGTCAAGGGAGTCAAGAAGACAGTGGGTCGAAAATGAAGATCACCATCGAGGTGAATGATCCGAAGCTGCATGGAGGTGAATCTGTCAGCGTGAGCAAATCGAAGTCTTTAGGTGAGAAAGGGATCGTGATTTCTAAAGACCGACTCAAAAAAGATGCCGACGGCTCGTATTTGTTGATTGTTCGAACGAAGAAAAGTCCGCTAGGTAACAGCTATGTCGCGGAGAAGGCCAGAGTGCGGCTGGGAGCGGAGACGAAGGACAAGGTCATCGTAGCCCAAGGGCTTAATTCGGATGATGACATCATTGTTGAGACCAGTGAGCCGCTGCAAGATGGCAATGAGGTTCGCGTGAAATAGAGATGAACGGCAATCGAACATTCGAAGAGAGAGGAGACAAAGCTATGAAATTCAAACCATGGGGATGCGTTGGTCTTGCGGGGGTGATTCTACTGTCGGGCTGCAGCGGCGGGAAGGAAGCGGCAAGTCCCAAAATGTCCGATGACGGCAAGAAGATCGTCGTTGTCGGAACGAAAGGTTCGACGAGGTTCCTGCAGGAGGCGGAGAAGAAGTTCGAAGCCGCACATCCGGATATCGATATTCAGCTCAAAAAATACGGGACGCCCGAGAAGAAGAACGATGGCGGCGGTATGCAGGTCGCACCCGAGATGACGCAAGAAGAGTATGATCGGCTTATTCAACAGATTAATACAGAGGTGTTGTCTGGCAAAGGTCCGGATGTGATCGATACGACAGGTTTATCGTTAGGCGTCTATGCGAATAAAGGCGCGATTGAGGATCTGCATGAACGAATGAAGAAGGATAGCAGCTTCAAACCGTCGGATTATTACGAAGGCATCTGGCAAGCTTCCGAGATCAATGGCGGGCTCTATGCGCTGCCGACTAGCTTTTTTATCGAGAACATGATGGTTGATACGAGGAAGCTTCAGCAAGCTGGCGTGAAGCTGGATGACACTAAGTGGACGTGGAAGGATTTCTTCGATATTGCGATTAAAGTCAAGGCGTCGTCGAATGACGAAGTATACGCGCTGGGTTCGAATAGCCCGAAGGGCGACCTGCTCTTCTCTATCGTCGAATCGGAATATGACCGATACGTTCAGCACGATCAGAAGACGGCGAACTTCGATTCCGACGAGTTCAGGCAACGGATGCAGCAAGTGAAGGACTTGTATGATCAAGGATTTATAACGCAAGACATCGGAGATAAGGACAAATTGATCTTCTCACAGAATACGATGTCCAATTCGGGACTGCTCGCTGTCATGACCTATTTACCGGGCTGGAAGAGCATACTTCCTCCGACGGAAGCGGGCGGTGCTGCAGGGCCATCTTTCAAAGCGTATGGCGGATTTGCGATCAATGCGAAATCCGGTGTGAAGGATGAGGCCTGGGCATTCATGAAGTTCTTGCTCTCGCCGGAGATGCAGCAGTCTTCAGAGTTCATTGGTATTCCGATGTTGAAGGAACTCGTGAAGGCACAGTTCGAAGAAAGCAAGAAATTGGCTGCGAACAAAGACGCATTCATTCAAATCGATGATGCGGATGCCTTCAATCAACATGTCGATGGCATGCTATCGCTGCTCGATCAACCAGGCAAACCATTCGCGATGGATCCGAAGATTCAATCGATGATGAGAGAGGAATTCGATACGTTTATGGTGGGCCAGAAATCCGCAGAAGAAGTGAGCAAGCTCATCCAAAGTCGCGTAACGACGTATTTGAACGAATAAAAGGATAGGTTTTTCCAAGAGACGGGGTTGTCCGAATGAGGGCGACCCCGTTTTTTGCCATGTATATACGTGTTCAGATCATTGCCACAGAGGTGACACATTGGGGTGCTAAGATGCTGTATATGAAGATAGAGTTCAGTGCACAGGAGGTAGGAGTAAGATGAAGATGAAGTTCAAATCTTGGGGATTCCTTGGGTTAGCGGGGATGATTGTGTTAGCTGGCTGCAGCGGTGGCAAGGAAGCAGGACCTAAAATGACCGATGACGGCAAGAAGATCGTCGTTGTTGGTACAGCGGGATCGACGCGCTTCTTGGAGGAGGCCGAGAAGGCTTTTGAGGCCAAGCACCCGGATATCGATATTCAGATTAAGAAATATGGACCGGAAGAGAAGAAAAATGACGGCGGCGGCATGCAGGCAGGTCAGGTGCTCACACGTGATGAATATGATCAGTTCATTTCGCGACTGAATACGGAAGTATTATCAGGCAAAGGTCCGGATCTGATGGATACGACGGGATTATCCCTTGGCGTTTACGCGAACAAAGGCGCGGTTATCGATCTTCATGACCTGATGAAGAAGGACCAAGAATTTAAGGCCTCTGATTATTACGAAGGATTATGGAAGGCGACCGAGATCGATGGGGGATTGTATGCCCTGCCAACGAACTATTTCGTGAACACGATGATGGTAGATCAGAAGCGCCTCGATCAAGCGGGTGTGAAGCTGGATGACACCAAGTGGACGTGGAACGATTTCTTCGATATCGCGGACAAGATCAAGAAATCCTCTAGCGATGAAGTGTATGCATTAGGAACAAACGGACCGAAGGGTGAACTGCTCTATTCGATCGTCGAGGCGGATTACAAGCGATATGTCCAGCATGAGAAGAAGACAGCGAACTTCGATTCGGATGAATTTAGACAAATGATGCAGCATGTCAAAGATCTGTACGACAAAGGCTTCATTACGAATTATGACGGATCTCTCGATAAATTAATGTTCACGCAAAATACGTATATTACACCGGACATGCTGGCTGCGTTCACCTATACAAAGGGATGGAAGAGTATACTGCCGCCGACCTCTGAGGGGTCATCTTCGGGCTTGTCGTTCCAACCGATGGGTTCATATTCGATCAATGCGAAATCCGGCGTGAAGGATGAAGCATGGCAGTTCATGAAGTTCATGCTCTCCCCGGAGATGCAGCAGTCGCCAGAGCTTGGCGGTATTTCGATGCTGAAAGAGCAGGTGAACGCGAAATTCGATGAACTGAAGCAGCAAGTGCAAGATGGAACGTCGCAAATGGCTGTGAAGATTGATGATCCACAAGACTTCGCACGCCATGTCGATGAGATGAAAGCCTTGCTGAACAATACAGGCCAACCATCAGCGATGGACCCGAAGATTCGTACGATTATTAGCGACGAGTTCAAGACGTTTATGGATGGTTCGAAATCTGCCGATGAGGTCAGTAAGTTGATTCAAAGCCGCGTAACAACGTACTTGAACGAGTAGTCAAAAAGGATAGAGACGTCTCTAAACGCATGAATGTGATTAGGAGGCGTCTTCTTGCATTGTCTAAAGATCTTAAAAATCAGCCCTATTTTGATTAAAAAAGAGGAAGTTCTGCCTGATGAGAGGGTTGTATAATGGATCGTAAGAAAGCGTTAACTTCATGCGTTGATGATAGATCGAAGGAGATGGCGAACATGGTCAAGAACGAAGGGTATGAACAATGGGTCAAGTCCTTGCAGGAACGTACAGAAGTCGTGAATCGAGAAGGCTTGGAGGTCATCGTCAAGAAACTGCCGGATTCAGATAACGTCGGCGAGCTGGATCCCCGCGTCTTCCAGGTGAATGTGGAAGCTGCGAAGGCGAGGGAAGGATTCCAGTTCCCGGATCCGAGCCAGTTGGATATGGTAAGCTTCGCATTCATGATGCGCAAAATTATGGGCTGGGATAACTTCGATGTTACGACGTCAGACATTCGCACGGAAGCAAGAATGATTCCAGGAACAGATGTCGAAGTCCCGGTTCGGATCTATACGCCGGCATCTGCAGTTGGAAAGCTCGTGCCGGCCATGATCTTCTTCCATGGCGGCGGATTCATGGGCGGTACGCTCGATGTGGTCGAGAATCCATGCAAAGTGGTCGCAGAACGCGCGGAAGCGGTCGTTGTGAGCGTAGACTATCGACTTGCGCCTGAGCATGCATACCCTGCGGGCTTAACCGATTGCTTCGACGTCGTGAAGTGGGTCTATGCAAATGCGGAGTCGATCGGCGTCAATCGGGAGCAAATCGCGGTCAGCGGGGATAGCGCAGGAGGGAATCTAGCAACCGTCTGCGCGATGAAGGATCGGGATCAAGGCACGGACATGATTAAATACCAGGCATTAATATATCCAACGACGAATATGGCAGGCACGACGACAGATGACTTCGAATGGACGATTGATCAATATACGATCAACAATCATCAAGAATTGATTATGGGCGGATTGATGGGGATGGGCGGCTCGACTAAAATGCTGGAGCAGGTCTATGTTCAAGGCAACGAGCAGGTTGAACACCCGTACTTGTCGCCACTGCTAGCTGAAGATCTAAGCGGTATGCCGGAAGCCCTCGTCATCTCGGCGGAATACGATTATCTGCGTCTCGAGAACGAGGCTTATGCGAGAAAGCTGGAGCGCGCTGGCGTGAAGACGACATGCATACAGTACAGCGGCATGGACCACGCGTTTATGGATAAAATGGGGCAATACCCCCAAGCCGAGGATTGTATGAATGAGATTGCGAAAGGCATCAAACGCGTATTCGCATCCTAGAGACCTGAACCTTCAAGTTCACGTGAAAAGACGTGAACTTGAAGGTTTCTCTGTATCGGGATAAGATTCTACATCGTCACGTACTTATTTGTCGTTCGAATAGGACGAATGTCATAAATGTGTCGTCCAACTAATAAGGTAATGTATTGGTGGAGTTCGAATTAGGAGGGTTGCCCTTTGCGATGGATATCTGCAGCACGGTCGAGTGCGGGTGGAAGGTCACAGAATGAGGACAGCTTGTTGGAATGGATACGGGACGGCAAGGAATGCTATATCGTCGCCGATGGCAAGGGCACTCATCGTGGAGGTGAAGTGGTCTCTTCTATGGTGACGAGTTCATTTGCGACAGCGTTTGCTGCGGCTGAACCTCTAAACCATGCGAGTCTGACCAAGGTGCTGCTGCAAACGCATGACGAAGTGAGACGGGCACAGCAGGGCATTCCTACCTTGTCACAGCTGAGCTCGACGGTTGTAGCGCTGTGTCGGCAGGGTGAGATCGTGTACTGGGGCCACGTCGGCGACTCCAGATTGTACCATCTGCGCGAAGGGCGGATTATCGAGCACACACGGGATCATAGCGTATGCCAATCACTTGTGGATCGCGGCGAGATCATGCTGCAGGATATTCGGTTCCATGAGGATCGAAGCCAGCTTTTATGCGGCATCGGAATGACGGGCGAGCTGCATGAGGAAGTCTTGCAGAAGCCCTGTGCGGTACAGCCGGGTGATGCTTTTCTGCTCTGCTCGGACGGATGGTGGGAATATGTGATTGAACCGGAGATGGAAATTGACTATTTGAAGTCTCAGACACCAGTGGAATGGCTGTCGCGCATGGAAGAGCGAATCGTGAAGCATGCGCAGGTCGATCATGACAACTATTCAGCCATCGCTGTCTGGGTGGAATCGGAACCGACACGTGAATAAGAACATACCAAAAACCGCCTGACAGAAACGCAGCAAGTGGCGTTATCAGGCGGTTTTTCAATGGATGAAATCGATTATACTTTGAACTTGCTGACCATTTCCTGAAGCTCGTTCGCCATGCTGCTAAGCGACTCCGAAGCGGAGAGGATCTCCTCCATAGCATGATGTTGATCGTTCGCAGACTGCGAGATCCCGCTGAGCTTGTTGGCGGAGTCCTTCACGATAACGGACATCTCATGCGCGGAAGCGGACACTTCTTCTGTTCCGGCCGAGATTTGTTCAGTCACAGCAGATACCTCTTGAATCTGATCGTTGACATGCTGGACGGAGCGCTGAATGCGTTCGAAGGTTGTGCCCAGTTTCTCGACTTGCACGACACTCATATCGACTTCCGTTAGACCTTCCTTCATCGATGCTGCAGCGTGGTTGATCGATTTGAGTATCTCGTGAATATGGCTTGAGATATGGTGGGTGGCATGTCCTGTCTCTTCCGCCAGTTTGCGCACTTCACCCGCGACCACAGCGAATCCCCTGCCATGTTCACCGGCACGCGCCGCTTCGATGGATGCATTCAATGCTAACAAGTTGGTCTGATTGGC
Organism: Paenibacillus guangzhouensis; assembly: GCF_009363075.1. Lineage (NCBI taxonomy): Bacteria > Bacillati > Bacillota > Bacilli > Caryophanales > Paenibacillaceae > Paenibacillus > Paenibacillus guangzhouensis. The sequence continues at coordinate 5,802,624 of NZ_CP045293.1, forward strand.
AATCTCGGAAATGAGTTGAACCGTCTGTTGAATCGCCTGCGACTTCGTCTCGAGTGATTGGACGAGGGATGCTGTATTCGCGACGGTATGACTCATCTTGGCCATTTGATCTTTGGCTTGCAGAATGTCCTGATTGCCGATCACGACCTCATCGACGACGGATAGTGCCGTATCTGCGACGGTGGAAGCTGAGACAGTAATCGTCTGAATGCCCGTTGCCATCTCTTCCATGGCAATGCTGGTCTGTTCTGAACCTTGGACTTGAATTTCCGAACCCCGAACGATGTCACCCACGGATTGTACAATATGCTCAGATGATTGCGTCGAATCGTTCGCGATTGCGGTCAACTCCTCGGAAGAAGCAGCAACATGCTCTGTTGTCACTGTAATTTTGCGAATCATTTCCGCAAATGCGCCGAGCATCGCATTAATATTTTCCTTGGCCTTCTCGAGCTCGTCTCGACCCTTCACCTGCAGTTTAAGCGTTAGATCGCCTTCCGCTACTTTCGTCATCATATTGGAGATATCAAGAATCGGTCTTGTCATGTATGAAGCGACGTATACGGCAAGGATGGATATGACGATAGCCGAGATCAAGATCACGAGGAACGCTTTGAACTGGATTTGCTTCACGCTTTGATAGATCTCATCCTCGGGCGCTGTCACAATCAGCTTCCATCCTGAAGCTTCAATCGTTGAGTAGGCGGCGGATTTCGTGCCTTCCTTCTCCGGGTAGGATAGATTTCCATGTTCATCTTTGAACACGGTATTTTCGAAGGTGGAGACCTTGTCCGGTAATGCGAATTCTTTGAAATCTTTGCTGACTTTCTTCTCGTCCGGATGCGCGATATAAATGCCGCCCTCTGACAAGAGATAAGCGTAACCAGAGTCGCCTAATTTGATGCTCTTAATTCGCTCCAGCAGCGTGCTTGCATCGATTTCTGGTTGAATCGCGCCGACAAATTCGCCTTGGTCGTTCAGGATAGGGATTTCGAGAAATATTGTATATTTTTTAGAGATGGAATTCATATAGACATTGGATACCATTACTTTTTTATCTTTGATGACTTGCATGACATTGTCGAATTTCGTTCCATCCAACTTATCGCCGTTGGTATCGGTAAGCTGAGCGTTGCGATCGATGAACGTGATGACACTGACATCAGGGTCGCTCTGCTCGACCAAGGTCAATTTCGAGAGAATGTCGCTAACGTTGCCTTGCTTAAAGTCAGGGTTTTTCTGAATCAGCTCTTGAATCGAGTCGATTTTCCCACCGATCCAAGCATTAATGAAGTCGGCACCAATCTGAGCCGCTAGCGACTGTTCTTGAATGACCTTTTCTTTAAGCTTAGCAGTGGATTGTACGCTGAGAATGAATGTTAAGGTAATCATCGGAATTAACGAGAGTAATAGGAAAATGGCGATGAATTTTACTTTCAGGATGCTCAATTTACCTACCCATTTCTTTAAACCTTTTATCATGGTGTGTTCTCTCCTTCATGTCTAGTTGGTCACGTCGATATTGCGTTTCGCGGCTCTAATAGTAAATCATCGGAAAATGTCTGCCATTTTTGTAGTTATTTTTGGATGAAATTTGGTAAGATGGGGACATGGTTGTTGAAAAGGAGGTCGTAGCATGAGAGTCTTTGCATTTGCTTCGTACGTACTATATTTTCTGGCAGGGCTCGTCATTACGACGATCGGTTCGGTCATGCCGCAATTGCTCGCCCATTATAACCAATCGTATACCGTCGGTGGACAGATGGTATTCGTTAGCGCCGTTGGATTTATCGCAGGGGTGCCGATCTCTGCTGTGCTGATGCGCCTGCTCCGCAAGGAGAAGTACGTGATCGCGCTCGCCGCATTTGTAATTGCTGTTGCGCAGTTTAGCATTTGGACGCTTCCATCCTTCGAATGGGTGATCGTCTTGAATTTCTTGAATAGTATCGGTGCATCGGCGATTGAAGTGATCGTCGCGACACTGATGATGGAGGTATTCGTTGGCCGGCGTGCGGTTGTAATGAGCTATCTCGAGGTTTCGTTTGGGGTGGGGGCGTTATGCATGCCGTTGATTGCGAGTGTCCTCATCGCGAATGATGTGTGGTCTTATGCCTTTTTCGTCACGGCCTGCTTAGGTCTTGTGATGGCGATTCTATGGTGCGTGATTCACTTCTCGAAGGAAGGAGTCGATGTATCGGAATCGTTGGATGCCAGCATTGATCCGCCGCCTTCCTTCTCGAGCAAGCGGATGAAGCAGACGATCCTCCTCGCCTTTGTCTTGATGATCTTCATGTATAGCGGTATGGAGGGAAGTCTGAATAATTTCATGTCATCCATCTTCATTACACATCTAGGAGCAACGCCATATTCTGCTTCGCTTAGCATCGGAATATATTGGATTGCCATGGTGATTGGCAGAGCGGCGACGGGGTGGATTATTCGTAAAGTTAATTACGCGCAATTCCTGCGTTGGAGCATGCTCGGGACGCTAGCGGCCCTCATCATCTTCATGATGTGGCGAGAAGCGGTTGTGGGCTACGTGCTTGTGATGCTGATGGGACTAACCATGTCGGGGGTCTATTCGATTACGATGGTGTATGCGAATCATACGTTCCCGGGGATGGCACGGCTGGTCACAAGTCTCATTACCGCCTTCGCAGGATTCGGGGCAGCGGTGTTCCCGGCCTTGATCGGGTATGCCATGGACCATACCGGAACGGCCTCTGCGATCGGGTATATTGCCGTATTCGCTGTGGTCTATCTCGTGATGTTGCTAGGGGTAGGGCGATTCTATCATAGGCAATCCACCCTGGTGACGCAGGAATCGAGTGCATAAAGATTGATCAATCGACAATCTGTAATTATAATAGTTACAGGAATAACAGTAACAAAAGATATTGGAGTGTAAAGTAATGAATAATACGGCACATGAGACGATGATTGCTAACGCACCTCGTCGTCTCGCAAGACTATGGATCATTCTGCTGCTTGGAGGACTATCCGCCTTCGCGCCGCTTACGATTGATATGTATTTGCCTGCGCTGCCGGAGCTTGCGCAGGATTATGGTACGAACGCGTCACTCGCGCAAATGAGCTTAACGGCTTGCATGTTCGGTATTTCCTTCGGCCAGTTGATTATTGGCCCTTTAAGCGACCTATGGGGGCGCCGGAATCCTTTGCTGGTGGGGCTCATCATTTATGCTGCGGCATCGATCATCTGCGTACTCGCGCCATCCATTGAATCGTTCATCGTGCTTCGGTTCGTTCAAGGGGTGGGCGGAGCGGCGGGAATTGTTATCTCGCGTGCAGTGGTTCGAGACATGTACTCAGGCTCTGAGATGACAAGGTTCTCTGCCATGCTGTCGCTCGTGAATGGGGTAGCGCCGATCATTGCGCCGATCTCGGGCGGACAATTGCTGCAGTTCACCTCATGGCGCGGTGTGTTTATCGTGCTATGCGCAATCGGCGTGCTGATGTTCCTCGGCGTGATCTTCGGACTGAGGGAGACATTGCCGCCGAACCGTCGGATGAAAGGCGGTATCACGGGCACATTTCGTTCGTTCGGTTCCTTGTTCCGAGACCGTGTATTCATGGGTTATGCCTTAGCACAGGGGCTCGTGTTGGGTGCGATGTTCGCGTATATCTCGGGTTCGCCATTTGTCTTGCAAGAAATTTATGGCGTGTCGCCGCAAATGTTCAGCTTGATCTTCGCGATCAACGGCATAGGCATCATCCTGGCGAGCCAAGTCACTGGACGACTCGCAGGACGGGTGAGTGAGACGAAGCTGCTGCACTATGGCTTAGGACAAGCGAGCATTGCAGGCATCCTGCTGCTCGTTATGATTCTGCTTGATCTTGGATTGATGGGTCTCCTCATTCCGCTATTCTTCGTCGTATCTAGTGTTGGGATCGTCTCGACGGCGACCTTCACCCTTGCGATGCAGAATCAAGGCAAGGCTGCCGGCAGCGCGTCGGCTTTGATCGGACTGATGTCGACTGTATTCGGCGGCATCATGGCGCCGCTCGTCGGCATTGCAGGAAGCCATACGGCGGTGCCGATGGGCCTGATTATCGCGATCCTCGGCTTGCTTGCTGTGTTATGTTATGTCGTGATGGTGCGCGGCGCGAAGCAGGCGGCAGCGACGACGAAATCGTCCTAACTTCAAGAAGACCTCCCTTTCGAATGAGCGTTGGCGTTCATCTCTGCGGAGGTCTTCTTTGTGGTGTATTCCACCCTATCGATGTGACAGCTGCAATCCCATCTGAACCAGCCGCTTCGTCATCCCCCCGCCGATCGTGCCGATATCCTTCGTCGACATCTTGCCGTAATAACCGTCTGCAGGCAGCGAAATGCCGAGTTCCTGCGCGATCTCCATTTTCATTTGGGCTAGCGCGAGCTGTGCTTCGGGTACCAATTTTCTGTTTCTCGCCATTGATGCATACACGCCTTTCTATTCAAATTTAGGATTATTTTGTCAAGAATGGATACGTTCTATACGATGTTCTGAAAAATGAATGCAATGAAAAATCCATTTGCAGGAGGAGTGGAATTTCCGTCTCGAGACCGAGGTGGAAACATGTGGGTAAAGTACAATAGAGAAGCAGTGCCAGCATGGAAAAATGTTCGGCAGATCGGCATTGTAAGTATAGGGGATAGAGGTGGAACGGTGAAAGAGAATAACAAGACATTGATCATGATCGGGTTGCTTATCGGCATTATCTTCTCAGCACTCGATGAGACGGTCGTGACAACGGCGATGCCTACGATCATTCGTGATCTGCATGGGCTACAGCTGTATGGGTGGGTTGCTGGAGTATATATGCTGACGATGACCGCATTCATGCCGATTCTTGGCAAGCTGGCGGATTTGTTCGGACGCAAACGCATTTATATGATCTGTATGGGGCTGTTCATCGGTGGATCGATTATTAGCGGTCTCGCGACGTCGATGGAAGTGCTGTTAATTGGTCGGGGAATTCAAGGGATTGGCGCAGGCGGGATGATGCCGCTCGCGATGATCATTCTAGGTGACACCTACCCACTCGAACAGCGGGCTAAAATTCAGAGTATGATCGGACCCATTATGTTCCTGCCACAGTTATTAGGACCTATGGTAGGCGGGGTGATCGTGGATCAATTAAGCTGGCATTTCGTCTTCTTGATTAATATCCCGATTGGGATTGTATCGGCGATCTTTATGGCCAAAGGGCTACGCGAGAACCGGAGAGAAGGCAAACCGAAGATCGACTGGGCGGGTGCTGCTGTTCTCCTCGCAGCGCTGGTGTCGCTGCTTCTGACACCGGTTCTGAAGGATACACAAGGATATGAATGGAGTTCGCCGGTCATTGTCAGCTTGCTCGTCCTTGGCTGCGTATTGATTGGGCTTCTGGTCTGGATTGAATCAAGAGTGGAGGAGCCGATCATTCCACTGCATTTATTCAAGAATCGGAACGTTGTCGTGTTGTCTGCACTTGTATTTATCGTCGGACTCGGATTAATCGGCTGCTTCGCTTCTTTCCCGTTCTATGCGCAGAATATTATGGGATTGTCGCCGACCGGAGCGGGGTACTTAACGATGGCATTCATGCTCGGCGCTGTGCCAATGAGTATGTTAAATGGCTTTACGCTCACGAAATTGCGTTATCGGAACGTGTTCGTCGTGTCCTTTATTCTTCCGATTATCGCTTTCTTCTTCCTATCGCAGATCAGCGTGGATACGTCAATCTCAGCAATCGTCGTCTACTTCATCATTATGGGGGCTGGACTTGGTGTACTGTTCGCGGGCGATAATCTGATTGTGCAGGAGTCCGTGAATAAGAACGAGAGTGGGATTGCGCTCTCGACCGTGCAGTTGTTCCAAGCGTTAGGCACGACCGTCGGCATGAGCTTGTTCGGCAGCCTGCTCGCTTCTCATATTACAAACGGCGTGAGCACATTGAAGCTTCCGGCAGGCACGGCGGAGAAAATTGCGACGGGAGGCATCCCGAAGGACTTGGCACCGGATATCGCGGCTCAGGCGAAGACGGTTTTCGCAGAGGCATTCCAGAATTTATATGTGATTGCGCTCGTGATGTCGGTCCTGGCATTCGTGATTTGTTTCTTCCTGAAGAACGAGATTCTATCGAAGAAAGTCGCGGAGGAGAAGTTGGTTACACAGGATATGTAGCTGCTAGTGTAGAGACGTTCCTTTTGAGGAGCGTCTTTTTTGTGAAAAAATAAATGAAATTGTTCATAAATCCACTATAATTGGAAATATATTCATTTCAAATATAATGGGGGATGGTTCGTTTGCGTAGATTTCTGATTCTTGGCAAGGTACTCCTTGCGCTCGTACTCTTTATGGGTCTTGGCGGGGTAGCGAGCAGTCTAGTCTTGGGGACGGACGCGAGCGGCTCTGAGTGGAAGTTAGTCATTATTTCGGCGCTGAGCATGATGATTCCCGCAATGCTGTTGTTTATGGCGTTCGAGAGAGGGAAAGGATGGTCGATTGGATTGCGGCAATCGAGTGCGGTCGCATGTGCGCTACAAGGCATTGGACTTGGCATATTGCTCATCAGTATTGTGGCGATCGCGATTTGGATCTGTGGCGGCGTGGAATTTCAATCGGTACATACAGATGCGGATACATGGACTTCTGTTCTTGCAGGGGTAGGGTTGTTCACCTTGGTCGCGATCAGTGAAGAAGTGTTCAATCGAGGGTACTTGCAAGGTCTGCTACAACGGCAATATGGTGTAGCTGCGGGAGTTGTCATTTCTTCGATCATCTTTGCGCTTCTGCACGGGGCGAATCCGGGGATCTGGAGTACGCCGTTTACAATGATCAATATATTTCTGATTGGTATTTTCTTTGCGTTAACGCGGGTTATGACAGGCGGATTATGGCTCCCGATCGGATTCCATCTCGCATGGAACTTCTTTCAGGGGAACGTGTATGGCTTTGCGGTATCCGGTACAGAGACGAAGCCCATTCTGTCCATCCTCGTAAATGGCGATTCCCTTATATCTGGCGGTTCATTTGGCGTCGAGGGAAGTATTCTAACGACCATCCTCATGGTCCTTGTCTGCGGAATTTGCATGAAGTTATATGCGCAGCGCGAGCAGAACATTCACGTTGCATCCTAAGGGAAGTCCTTGGATCACATAGCCTAGGTTTCTGATTGAACGAATAGCTGGCAGGGGCTGCATATTGCAGCTCCTTATTTGCGCTTGAACGGGTTGCCGGTGTGTGCGGAACATGGGACAATGGAGAAAAGAGACATTGGAAGGCGCACATAAGGGAGGTAATGATTACAATGACGGGAATAAAGGGCGCGTGCTGCTCTGTTCGAAGAGAGGCTGCAGGCGCGGAACATCATGAAAACGCTATATTCCAAACGATACCAGAGGGTACAAGGGAACGGAAGGACTGTGTGGATCGATCCGGGATGATTCTGCTGCAAGGCGGAGAGTTTCTTATGGGTACGAATGATGCAGAGGGATTCCTAGCAGACGGCGAAGGGCCCGTGCATACGGTGAAGCTGGACCCGTTCTATATCGATGCTTGTACGGTAACCAATGCCGAATTTCGGGATTTCGTGCAGGATACGGGGTACCGGACGGAAGCGGAACAGTATGGTTGGTCATTCGTATTCTATCAATTCGTATCGGAATCGGTGAAGCAAGAGGTTGAGAGTGCGGTGCAGTCTGTGCCGTGGTGGCTCAAAGTCGACGGTGCTTATTGGGCGAAGCCGGAAGGCCGGGATTCCTCGATAGAAGATCGATGGGATCATCCGGTTGTCCATGTATCGTGGAGCGATGCACAGGCCTATTGTTCATGGGCAGGCAAGCGTCTCCCAACGGAAGCCGAATGGGAGTATGCCGCTCGAGGAGGGCTTGTCCAGCGACGATACCCTTGGGGCGATACGCTGCTCGTGGATGGTGAGCATCAGTGCAACATCTGGCAGGGACCTTTCCCAAAGATCAACCGGGCTTCCGACGGATATGCGGGGACAGCACCTGTGCGTGCATTCAAGCCGAATGGATATGGGCTCTACAATACTTCAGGCAATGTGTGGGAGTGGTGTGCCGATTGGTTCCGGGCAGATACTTATCAGCATAGTGAGACGATGAATCCGAAGGGGCCAGCGCACGGAGAAGCCCGCGTTATTCGCGGCGGCTCACATATGTGCCACAAATCGTATTGCAACCGCTACCGTGTGGCTGCGCGCTCGTCGAATACACCGGACAGCTCGACGGGGCATATGGGCTTCCGTTGTGCCGCGGATGTCTAAGAGAACATGTCAATGAAGATTGTGATTATTGGCTCCAGCGGCTCAGGAAAATCAACCTTCGCACGCGAGCTTGGCCAAATAATGAATCTGCCGGTTCATTATTTGGATTTGTATTATTGGCAGGCAGGCTGGGTGCCGACGCCAACCGAAGAGTTCACTGCGCTCAATCGAAGATTGGTTGCGGAGGAAGCGTGGGTCATAGACGGGTTGTACGGGAAGACATTAGACATCCGATTGCAAGCAGCGGATGTTGTTTTTTTCTTCGATCTATCTCCATGGATCACCACGTATCGGGTCATCAAACGAAGAATTCAATATCATGGGAAGACCCGGGTAGACATGAATGAAGGATGCCCCGAGTCGATCGATTGGCCCTTTATCCGAATGGGGTGGAATTTCCGCAGAGATAAACGACCCGGGATCCTTGCCAAACTTGAGGCGCATGCCGAGCACACCAAGATCATTGTGGTGAAGAGCCCAAGGGAAGCGAAGCGAATGTTGCATGAAGTGAAGTCCTCGGGCAGAGATTATTTTGAACGTGAGGAGTCATTTCGTTCATCGTTCTAACGGTTGAGGATGCACGCTCACAGCTTCTTAAGCCCCGCTAGCGTCTGCAGCATGTGATCCAGTAGGTTCGGAATATCCTCCATGTGATCTTCGTTCACGCGGCGGTTGAAACGGACTTCCGCGACGTTGCGGTACACGGGTTTCGCCTCCCCATAAGCGAAGCTTAGCGTCTGTACCGGCGGCAGCTCCGGCTCCCAGACCGAGCGGAGGATCTCGTCAATGTGGCTGCACAGGGTTCCCGGCTCCTCAACATTCATATAGAATCGTATGCGCAGTGTACATGCCGGCGTCTCGCCAGCTATCTCAAGAATTTCTCCGGCAAGATCCTTTAGCGCTGTGTCCAGTCGAATCTCGGCGGTGATATCGAGGCGGTCGACGAGCGCGAATTGCAATGCGAATGTTCTTGCCATGACAGACAGCTCCAGACGATCGATTCGGTTCGTGACGCGGATGATTTCGTCCAGATTATCTAGATCGTAGACTTGGTTTTCGATCGCAACTTTTAAATTATCGAATACAGTAGGGTCGAACAGCACAGGGATGGACCTCATTTCATCTTGTTTTTTGCATTTTCTACGCAACGGTCATGGTTCATGATTAGCATACCAAATTTGTTGCCACGCATGACATATTGATTCTCATTTTTGCGCATATTAGTGACGTGCTCCGATAACTTCATCACGCAATCACTTGGACACACTTGTTGTGAATCGGTTTTTGCCGCTGGAGACATTCTTGAAGATGATTAAGCAAGTTTCACATTTCGAAGGAGGAATTGTAATCATGACAACTTCCAAACATCGTCGTGAAAATGCCGACAAAATCCGTAAGCAAACTCCGCATGCGCACGGAAAGATCAAGTCTTTTAAGGAATTATCGGAGTTCTAAATGAACAAGGGCGCCCATAACGGGTGCCCTTGTTGTACAATGGGCCGTCGCAGGTGTTGCACAGCAGCGCAGTTCGATACGACGAGTAATTTTTGAGCGAATAGGGGAGCAAGTACGTGTTAAAGTATAGATTCCAAAAAGGGTTGATCGTTGTCCTTCTTGTTTGTATTTCTTTTGCCATAGAACGTGGCAAGGTGGCAGCAAATTCCGGCGAAGAACATAACGTGGCTTCTTTTCTAAATGAACTGTACGCTCTTCGAGCCAATTTACTTATACATCAGGATCAGGTTCAAATCAAACAACACTATGTATCTGGACATAAAACCAGCGATTATGCATTGCGTCAAGAATTCAAGCGAGCGGAATACCTCCAAGCTTGGGCAGAGAAAAGAGGCATACGATTCATTGATGCTAAGTCGAATATCCGCATCGTCCGGGTTAAATTCGAGGGAGATCTGGCCAGAATATCACTCGTTCAATCCTTGAAGCTTAGTTATGCGTATGCGCAATCTAATGCTCCTGCACAATCTTTTGGCATAGGGACAAGGCATGCGTTGACCTTAAAGAAAGGGAGTCATGGATGGTTATTGTATAAGGAGTGGTACTTGGACCCACTTGAAGAAAATCCTAACCTGATCTCCGTCACCTCAGATGGTGCCAAGCTTCCGTTTGTTCCTAATCATCATCCGGACATGCCGTCAGGCAACAAATACAATCGCAAACGCGCCATTGCTTATGCCAACAAATACGCAGGAATCGCATGGGGAGCAGGCAATCGTCATCGTTATAACAGAAGCTATAAGGATTATACCGGGAATGGCGGAGACTGTACGAATTTTGCTTCGCAGGTGATCGGCGATCCGAAGGAAGGCGGCGGGCTCCCCATGACGAGAGAATGGCGATATCATTTTGGCAAAGAAGGGAGTGAATCTTGGATTCGAACGGATTCATTCCATCAGTTTCTGATTCGATCTGGGTATGGGAAAATGATTGCCAGAGGCGCATTTCGTGACATCGTGAGACCAACGGCAAAATTCCCTCATGGAGCCGTATCGAAGCTGTTGCCTGGCGATTTAATCGCATTCGTCATGCATGGGGATGTGGATCATTTCTCTGTTGTGGTTGGATTCGATCATCAAGGTTATCCGCTTGTCAATTCGCATACAGCTGATCGTTATCGCGCGCCTTTTGATCTAGGCTGGGATAAATATACCGAATACCTTCTGATACACATTCAGGATTAAGTCACTCTCTCGCGGACTAGGGGCTCGACGGGACATACCTCTAACTTCATCATCATAAGATAATGAGGACGAGTAGGAAATAGAGGTGAACGGAGACCATGCCGCTGCTGTTGAAACAACTGGCAATACGGACCGGTTCTATATTTATTGTAAAAATCATGGGGTTAATCGGGCGGGTATCTTTAATCAGGTTCGTTGGTGCTGAAGGCGTTGGGCTCTATCAAATTGCATATTCTTATTATGGCCTAGCATTGATGGTGATTGTTGGCGGTTTCCCAACGGTGCTGGCCATGCTTACCGCGAAGGATCCTGAACAGGGATGGTTCTGGTTCAGAAGAATTTCCTTATTATTAATAGGTCTGGGTGGGGTCGTTAGTTATGTTACGTTCTTGTTATCTCCCCAAATTGCCGAGCTTCTTGGCAATCCGAATCTCCATTTTGCAATACGCTGCATTGCACCTGCGCTTTTTGTTGTTCCTTTGCTAAGCTTACTCAGGGGATATTTGCAAGGGTTAGAGTGCTACAGCGTCATTGCATTCTCTGAGCTCATCGAACAAGCCGTCCGAATGGGTGCCTTGGTTGTTATTGTTATGTTATGGCTTCCTCAAGGAGTCCAAATTGCCGTTGGGGGCGGTATCTTAGGTACATTCTTAGCAGCCTTGGTTTCATTCTTACTATTAATATTTGCTATTAGGTTTATCCAGCTAGGCCGTCTAGACAAGGTACATCCACGTCAACGACATACCGATCAGAATCCGAAATCCATGTTCACTTGGATACTTCATACATCGCTTATCATTTCATTCACGAGGCTTCTGGTTCCACTGTCTGACTGTATTGATGCCATTATCATCCCGAATCGTCTGCAAGCAGCGGGTCTTACAGCATCGGAAGCAACATCGATCTTCGGAATCATTACGGGGATGGCCATGCTTGTAGTCTATATGCCAACGATCGTGACAGCGGCATTATCCCATACCCTTACGATGAAGATTGTCAGCGACTGGAAAGAAGGGCGGGAAGTGAAATTTTATGAACGAACACGTTGTGCGCTTGAGCTCGGATGGGTGTGGGGGTGTACAGCAGGTTTATTCATTTTCACTTATAGTAAGTACATTTCATGGTATATCTTCGGTACATATGAAGCGTCGGAGCCTATGCGATACCTGGCAGCCGTACCGCTCCTTGTCGGATTACGAGAATTAACGACGAGCATGTTATGGGCACAGGAACGCAAAAAGGTTCCTCTTCTTGGCCTCCTAGCAGGAATTTGCGTAGCGATCCCCATTCAGTATGTTCTGGTAGCCATACCGGGGTTCCGTTATGCTGGACCTGCCATAGGGATTCTGAGTTTGGAACTTGTTACCGTGAGTTGGAATATTGGGGCGCTGAAATTGAGCAGGGTGGGTATACGATTGAAGCCTTTGATCGTCGATTTGATCCTCTTGGTCATGCTCATGACAGCCGTATCTATAGGGATGAATGCAACAATGATGGATCATGCACCCCTTCCGCTTCAACTAACGCTAGGTATAACGCTGTATATCGGAGGAGCAGGACTCTACATTTTTTGGCGTTCTCGGCCGATGAATGACGTTCTTTTTCAATCGAAATGAAGCCTGCGATTCGGGAGTATAGGTGTTCAGTACCAAAGGCCTTGCTGCGGCGAGGTCTTATTTTACATGTCGTCTTCGGATGGAAATAGAAATGCGTTACAAGTGGCCGTATGAATGTTTTACTTTTGACACATATAGGAGTATCGTGGAAGGGAAGGGTTTATTTAGGCGATGCAAAGATTCGTAATCTAAATAGGAGAGGAGAACGTATGAAGTTTCTGAAGCCTTATGTTCGCAAGTATTGGAAGCTGTTCGGCCTGGCTGTGTTCTTCCTGATGATTGAGGCGATATGTGATTTACTCCAACCGACGATTATGGCGAGGATTATCGATGACGGGGTCGCGAACAAGGAGATGGACGTCGTGCTGCGCCTTGGCGGGCTCATGCTCATGATCACTTTGTTCGGCGCCTTGACTGCGTCGCTGCGCAGCGTCATATCCTCAAGGGTATCCCAGCGGTTCGGAGCGGAGCTGCGGGCCGATTTGTTCCGCAAAATTCAGCGGTTGTCCTTCGAGAACATGGACCAATTCGACCGTGCTTCGCTCGTGACGAGATTGACAAATGACGTGACGCAAGTACAGAACTTCATGAACGGACTGATGCGGATTTTCGTCAAAGCGCCGCTCGTATGCATTGGCAGTCTGATTATGGCAGTACGGCTCAATATGCAGCTGTCTGTGGTCTTAATTGTGGTAGTTCCGCTCGTGGCCTTATTTATTTTCCTTAATATGAAGATTGGATTTCCTTTCTTCGTAAAGGTGCAGCAAGCACTAGATAAAGTAAACGGTGTGATGCGTGAATACCTGTCCGGCGTGCGTGTTGTGAAAGCGTTTAATCGCTTCGATGTGGAAGTCGATAAGTTCGAGCAAGCCAATGAAGGGCTGCAGTCCCGTTCGACGACGGCGATGCGTGTCATGTCCGTGTTCAGTCCTCAGATCGTCCTTACGGTGAACCTCGGCATTATCGCGGTACTCTGGATTGGGGGGCTTCGAGTAGATCAGGGGCAGATGCAAGTCGGCCATATTATCGCCTTTATCAACTATATGACGCAGATTTTGTTCTCTCTTATGATGATCTCGATGATCTTCAATATGTTCGTTCGGGCAAAGGCTTCCGCAGAGCGGATCGGCGAGGTGTTCCAGTCGTGGAATGCGATGACGTGGGATAGTGACACAGAAAGTAAGCCAGACCAGCGCGGTCGAGTCGAGTTCGATAACGTGACGTTTGCGTATGCGGGGACATCGGGCGATCCAGTCTTGAAACAAATATCATTCCATTGTGCGCCGGGGCAGATGATCGGGATTATCGGTTCGACCGGATCGGGCAAGAGCAGCTTGGTGCATCTCATACCGAGATTCTATGATGCAACGTCGGGTAACGTCAGCGTGAACGGGGTGGACGTGCGCCAGATGGACCCGCATAAGCTGCGTGAGACGATCGCGATTGTGCCGCAGAAGACCGTATTGTTCTCAGGTTCCGTGCTCGAAAATATTCAATACGGCAAAGAAGACGCGACCCAGGAAGAAATCGAAGCGGCTGCACGGATTGCCGAGGCGCATGACTTTATTGCCGAGTCGCCTGAAGGGTACCACTCCCGGATCGGGCAGGGCGGCGTCAATTTCTCAGGAGGACAGAAGCAGCGACTGTCGATTGCTAGGGCGCTTGTTCGCAAGCCGGACATTCTCATCCTCGATGATTGTACGAGCGCTGTTGATGTCGCGACGGAGTCTCGTATCAAGGCCGGACTGAAACAATATGCAGCAGGTCTTACCTGCTTGCTGATTGCACAACGCATCACCTCGGTGATCGATGCGGATCAGATTATTGTACTGGAAGATGGCGTCATCGTCGGTCAGGGGACACATCAAGAACTTATGGCGGATTGTACCGTGTATCAAGAAATATTCCAATCCCAATTGGGAAAGGAGATGAATCATTATGCCGCAAAATAGTGGTTCAAACCGCGCTGCAGATACTTCAGCAGCGAGACCAGGCCCCGGTGGTCCAGGGGGCGGCTTCGGTCACCGCGGAGCGGGTAGGCCTGTCGTGAAGCCGAAGAATTTCATGGCGACTCTCACAAGATTATGGCAATATGTCGGGACCGAGCGGCGCTGGCTGATGACCATCTTCGTCTTCTTGATCGTCGATGCGCTGCTCATGCTGTTCGTTCCGTATCTGATCGGCAAATCGATCGATTCGATGACAGGTTCTGAAGGGCGAGTTGACTTCGACATGCTCGAAGTGATCATTATCGTGCTAGCCTCCGCATATCTCGTGGATGCTGTGCTGACGCTCCTCCAAGGCTGGTTCATGGCAGGGGTCTCCCAACGGATCGTGATGAAGCTGCGCAGCGCGTTGTTCGCGAAGCTGCAGAAGCTGCCTGTGGCGTATTTCGACCGGCAATCCCATGGGGAAGTCATGAGCCGGCTCTCGAACGATATCGACAACGTGAGCAATACGATCTCCCAATCGACGACCCAGCTCATGTCTGGGGCGATTACCATTGTCGGCTCACTCGTGATGATGATTGTGCTAAGTCCGATTCTGACCTTAGCGAGTCTGATCACGGTGCCGCTCGTCTACCTGTTAACCCGGACCATTGCGCGGCGGACGAGTGTATTGTTCAAGGAACAGCAGGTGCAGCTGGGCAAATTAAATGGACATATTGAAGAGACGATTTCTGGCATTGAGGTCGTGAAAGCATTCAACCACGAGGACCGTGCGATTGCGGATTTCGATGCGGTGAATGACCGGCTGTTCAAGGTGGGGCTTCGTGCCCAAATTTGGTCAGGCTTCCTCATGCCAATCATGAACGTGATCAATAACCTCGGATTTGCTGCGGTTGCGATGGTCGGTGGAGCGCTTGCGGTGAAGGGGATGATCACGGTCGGCGTCATTGCCGGCTTCATCAGCTATTCACGGCAATTTGTGCGTCCGCTGAACGATATGGCGAATATCTTCAACGTGCTTCAGTCTGGCGTCGCGGGCGCCGAACGGGTCTTCGAAGTACTGGATGAACAAGAAGAGCCGGAGGATGCGCCAGATGCCATTGAGCTGCAGAATCCGAGCGGGCATGTCGTGTTCGAGGACGTCCAATTCGGATATCGCCCAGATGTGCCGATCTTAAGTCATGTCAGCTTCGAGGCAGAGCCTGGAAGCAGCACCGCGCTCGTCGGGCCGACGGGTGCAGGCAAGACGACGATCGTGAACCTGATTACGCGATTCTATGACGTGACGGCCGGCCGGATCTTGATCGACGGCCGGGACATTCGCGACTATACGCGAGACAGCTTGCGCCGTGCCTTCGGATTCGTGCTGCAGGATACGTACTTATTCTCGGGTACGATTAAGGACAATATCAAGTACGGGAAGCCAGACGCGACGGATGCGGAGATCCGGGCTGCGGCTGCGATGGCGAATGCGGATGTATTCATTCAGCGGCTTCCAAAGAAGTATGACACCATCCTCTCGGAGAATGGCGGCAATCTCAGTCAAGGACAGCGGCAGCTGCTCGCGATTGCGCGCGTCATTCTGGCCAAGCCGTCCATTCTGATACTAGATGAAGCGACGAGCAGTATTGACACGCGTACCGAGCTGCATATTCAAGATGCGCTGCTGAATATCATGCAGGGGCGGACCAGCTTCATTATTGCGCATCGATTGAATACGATTCGGGATGCCGATACGATCATGGTCATTGACCACGGCTCGATTGCAGAGAAGGGCGGACATGATCAGCTGCTGCAAGAAGAGGGTGTCTATGCCAGAATGTTCAACAACCAGTTCCGCAACCTGGAAGAGAAGCTGTCGTAATCTTAGAGGCAGCAACGATATAACGACGAGGCGACACGGCCTCCTTTTCACATAACTTGCCAACGCGCTGATGCACCATGTAATATTAGGCTGTACGCTACGCAGTACGTTGACAGAGGGAAGGAGGTACGACATGGCACTAGGACCGCGTGTATTAAAGACAGGAATTGCTGTCGCAATGGCACTCTATATCAGCTTGCTCCTTGGATTTCAGACGCCTGTGATTGCAGCCGTTGCCGCGATCTTTGCTATGCAGCCTTCGATTTATCGATCTTGGCGGTATTTCCTGGATCAGCTTCAGACGAATACACTGGGTGCGGCGATTGCGCTAGTCGTCGGGATGGCCTTCGCGCATGATCCGCTGATCATCGGATTGACTTGTATTGTCGTGATTATGATCTGTCTTAAGATGAAGATGGAAGAGACCATCGGCCTGACCTTGGTGACGGTCATCGCGGTGATGGAAGCTTCCGGGCAATGGGATTTTGCGTTAAGTCGTTTCTTGCATACGCTCGTCGGGATTGGTTCTGCATTTGTGATTAACATCTTGTTCTTCCCGCCGAAGCCGAATGTGCAGTTCTTGAAGCAGATTGATGCCGTGTTCAACCGGATGTCGCTGCTCCTGCGGACCGCCATCTCTGATGAGATGAAGGAATCTTCATTCCGTGCAGAATACCAAGCGCTTGAGACAGAAATGTTATCACTGCATGATAAATTCAAATTGTTCGAAGAAGAGATTAAGAAGATCAAACGCGCTAAATATCGCAGATCGCGGCAGATTGTCGTCTATAAGCAAATGCTGAACACGCTCCAGAAAGGTCTTGAGGTGCTGGAGGCGATCGACAACCATTATTTCCAATCCACGCGGACGCCGGAAATTAATGAAGCCTTCGATCGGCATTTGGAGCTGCTCGAGAAAGGGCATGAGCTGGTTCTGTTGAAGCTCGACGATAAAATGAAGCCGGAGCTGGAGAGCATCGAACAGATGGAGATCGAGAACGAGAAGTTCCTCCAAGCCGTGATGCAAGAGATTCACTTCGATGATGGCTCCCGCCGATTATCGATCGTCGCCGCCGCCTGTTATGAATACGGGTATCAGATTGCTCGTCTGGATCGACTCGCAGGCCATGCGGATATCGAAGAGAAGTCATCGTCATAAGATCATGCATAGAAAAGACCCGGGTGTAGGTATGCGAAAAAGCGGACCTAGCGCTTGGGTCTTTTGTCTGTTATGATAGCGTAGGGTCAAGAAAATGCTGGAAAATCGCTGGTTTTACCCTATATATCTTTGGTCATCCCCGTGCTCAATGCAAGTGCATTTGACCTTCTTTTTCGTCTTTTTCAGTGCATTGTGTGACGAAATCAGGAATGTTCCCTTGCGAAACCGGATTCGCGGGAGATAATGTGATAAAAATCACATTAGAAATATCACAGTTCTGCCAGAATACAGGAAGGAAGTGAGGCAGGGGTATCTTGACCTCCAAATTTAGAGTTATTGAAAGGTGGATATGAACGGATGGATGCTGTATTTCTGGCAAGATTACAATTCGCATCGACGACAATCTTTCACTTTATCTTCGTACCGATATCCATTGGTCTTGCGTTAACGATTGCAATTATGCAGACCATGTACGTCGTTAAAGGCAAAGAAGAATACAGACGCATGGCGAAGTTCTGGGGTAAATTATTTCTGATTAACTTTGCAGTGGGGGTTGTTACGGGGATTCTGCAAGAGTTCCAGTTCGGGATGAACTGGTCGAACTACTCGAGGTTCGTCGGGGACGTCTTCGGGGCGCCGCTCGCGATCGAAGCTTTGCTCGCGTTTTTCTTAGAATCGACGTTTATCGGTTTATGGATTTTCGGATGGGATCGGTTATCGAAGAAAGTTCATCTGCTCTGCATTTGGCTCGTTAGCATCGGTACGATTATCTCAGCATTCTGGATTCTACTCGCGAACTCATTCATGCAGCGTCCGGTCGGATTCCAAATTCAGAACGGCCGTGCTGAGATGAATGATTTCTGGGCCCTGGTCACCAATGGCCAGCTGCTCGTGGAGTTTCCACATACGGTATTAGGTGCTTTTGCTACAGGTGCGTTCCTGATTACAGGGATAAGTGCTTACAAGCTGCTGAAGCGCCAAGATGTTCAATTCTTCAAGAAATCTTTCCATATTGCGATTATTATCGGTCTGATCTCTTCTGTCGGCGTAGCGCTGTGGGGGCATCAGCAAGCACAATATTTGATTCATACGCAGCCGATGAAGATGGCGGCAAGTGAAGCGCTGTGGGGCAAGAGTGGCGACCCTGCAGGTTGGACGGTCATCGCGTCCATCGATCCGAAGAAGCAGGAGAACGGGTTCGAGTTGCAAATTCCTTACCTGCTGAGCTTCTTGTCGTATAGTAAATTTTCTGGTGAAGTCAAAGGGATGTTAGAACTGCAAGCCGAGTATGAAGCGACATATGGCCCAGGTAACTATATCCCGCCAGTGCGCACAACCTTCTGGAGTTTCCGCATCATGGTTGGAGCGGGATCCCTGATGATTCTATTTGGTCTATATGGTACGTTCCTGGCATGGCGCAAGAAGCTGGAGCAGCCGAACAAATGGTTCATGCGTTTGATGGTCTTCGGTATTTCGTTACCGTTCATCGGGAATACGTTCGGATGGATCATGACGGAGATTGGGCGTCAGCCATGGACGGTCTTCGGCTTGATGCGTACGGAAGACAGTATCTCACCAAGTGTGAGTGCTGGTCAGGTTCTATTCTCGGTGATAGCTTTTTCAACTATTTATCTGATTCTGGCGATTATCCTTGTCTATCTATTCATCAAAGTGATTCGTAAAGGGCCGAATGCGCCGGATGATCACCATGATGAACATTCCCATGATCCATTCGATCAAGTTGTGAAGGAGGAGAAGCAGCATGCACTTACTTAATGATCTCTGGTTTGTTCTAGTGGCGGTGCTGTTCATTGGGTTCTTCTTCCTCGAAGGGTTTGACTTCGGTGTCGGGATGTCGACGAAATTGCTCGCGAGAACGGATGGAGAGCGACGTGTGTTGATTAATTCGATTGGGCCTTTCTGGGACGCGAATGAAGTTTGGTTGATTACAGCAGGGGGCGCGATGTTCGCAGCTTTCCCGAACTGGTATGCGACCTTGTTCAGTGGATATTACACACCGCTTGTGTTCCTATTGCTAGCTCTGATCGGACGCGGTGTCGCGTTCGAATTCCGTGGCAAAGTGAAGAACGAGACATGGAAAAAAACATGGGATTGGGTTATTTTCCTCGGCAGCTTATTGCCGCCGTTACTACTTGGTGTTGTCTTCGCAGGCTTGATCAAAGGGCTTCCGATTGACGCACAGATGGAAATGAAGGCCGGATTGTTCGACATGGTGAACGGCTATACGCTTGTTGGTGGTCTAACGGTCGTAATGTTGTGCCTCGTGCATGGTCTGATGTTTACAACATTGCGTACCGTGGGAGACTTGCAAGTAAGAGCGCGTAAGCTCGGACAGATGCTGCTCATTCCACTTGGGGTGTTACTGGCTGTCTTCGGGATCATGACGTATACAATGACGGATGTGTTCGAAGTTCGCGGCGGCATTCTTGCAGCGGTCGGCGTCGTTGGTCTCATTGCTTTCTTGTTGTCAGGTTACTTCATGAAAATAAAAAAAGATGGCTGGGCTTTCGGGATGACGGGTGCGGTGATCGTGTTGTCGGTCGCATCGGTATTTATCGGTTTGTTCCCGCGTGTTATGATTAGTTCGATTGATCAAGCGTTCAACTTAACAATCGATAATGCAGCATCGGGAGCGTACTCCCTTAAAGTCATGACGATTGTTGCATTAACAATGCTGCCATTCGTCTTGGGATATCAGATTTGGAGTTACTTCGTATTTCATAAACGGGTTCACGAGAAGGAGCACTTGGAGTACTAATGGGAAAAGACGTGATGGGACTGAAGGGGGCAAAGTCGGTGCTTGCACTGACGGCCATCCTCACCCTCGTTCAAAGTGTATCTATTATATTGCTGGCGACATGGTTGGCGGAGGTTATCTCCGCCTTGTTCGCTGGCCAACCGCTGCAGGAACAGTACGGCAAAATGGCCATGTTCCTGTTTGCTTTTATATTGCGGCAAGTGACGGGGCTTGCGATGCAAAAGCTGGCCTATCGATTCGCAGAGACGACGGGCAGGGACTTGCAGCAGCAGCTGCTGCAGAAGCTGTTCGAGCTGGGACCTCGGTTCGCGAAGAAAGAAGGAACCGGGAATCTGGTCACGCTCGTACTCGACGGCATCTCGCAATTCCGCACCTATCTGGAGCTGATCGTACCGCGGATGATGGGTGTGGCGATCACGCCTGCGCTCATTGTGGTATTCATCTTCGTGAAGGATCCTTCCGCAGCGCTTATTCTGATCGTGACGATGCCGATTCTGATTGCATTCATGATCTTGATCGGGTTGGCGACGAAGAAGCATACGGAGCGGCAGCTCGAGACGTATCGGAAGCTCTCGAATCATTTCGTCGATTCGTTACGCGGGCTCGAGACGCTGAAGTTCCTCGGCCGCAGTCGCTCCCATGGGGATACGATCGAGCAGGTGAGCGATCGCTACCGCAGCGCGACGATGAAGACGCTGCGGATGGCGTTCCTCTCTTCGTTCGCGCTGGATTTCTTTACGATGCTGTCTGTCGCTTCCGTGGCGGTAAGCCTTGGACTGCGTCTCATCAACGGTGAGATGGGGCTTGAAGTTGCCCTGCTCGTGCTGATCCTTGCGCCGGAATATTTCTTGCCCGTGCGGATGGTCGGGGCCGACTATCATGCGACGCTCAAAGGGAAGGAAGCCGGCAAAGCGATGCAGGCTATGATTGCGGAGGAAGGGCTGAAGGTCGGAGAATCAGTGCTTCCGTCTGGATTCACGTGGACGCAGAATAGCGTACTGTCGCTTGCGAACGTGCAAGTGCAGCATGAAGCAGAAGGTCCGAGCTCTTTAAAGGATGTCTCCTTGGAGATTTCAGGCATGAAGCGGATCGGGATTATCGGGGAGAGCGGTGCGGGCAAGTCGACGCTCATCGATGTACTTGGCGGCTTTTTGCAGCCGAACGCAGGCACCTTCCGCTTGGACGGCGTCATCATCCCAGGGCTGCATGATGCAGCGTGGCGCGGAGAGACGACGTACATTCCGCAGCACCCATATATTTTCGATATGTCGCTTGCGGACAACGTGCGGTTCTACCGTCCAGAAGCATCCGATGAAGCGGTGCTGGAGGCGATTGCGGCCGCAGGTCTGCAAGAGCTGGTCGCACAGCTTCCGCAGGGCATGCAAGAGCTGATTGGGAATGGCGGTCGGCAGCTGAGCGGCGGGCAGGAGCAGCGGGTGGCGTTGGCGCGCGCTATGCTCAGCGATCGTTCGGTCATCCTGCTCGATGAACCGACGGCACATCTGGATATTGAGACAGAGATGGAGATCAAGGAGACGATGCTGCCCTTATTCGCAGATAAGCTCGTGTTCCTTGCGACGCATCGATTGCATTGGATGCCGGACATGGATCTCATCTTGGTGATGGATAAAGGCCGACTGGCTGAGATCGGGACGCATGATGAGCTGCTTGTGCAGCGCGGCGTCTATTACGGACTGATGACGGCAGAAATGGAGGGGATATCGTGAGAGAAGAATCGTGGTTCCGTCCTTATGTTCGGCAGCACGGATGGCGGTTCGCCATTGTTATTGCGTTGTCCCTCCTGACGGTGCTCGCTGCAAGCTCCTTGATGTTCACATCAGGGTTCTTGATCTCGAAATCCGCACTGCGTCCAGAGAATATTCTGCTCGTCTATGTGCCAGTTGTGCTGGTGCGAACGTTCGGGATCAGTCGAGCGGTCATTCATTATGTGGAGCGTCTCGCTTCCCATGATGCGATTCTGCGCATTCTATCGAAGATGCGGGTGAGGTTGTATCGGATGCTCGAACCGCAAGCGTTATTCATTCGTTCACGCTATCGGACGGGTGATGTGCTCGGCGCGCTCGCGGATGATATTGAGTATTTGCAAAATGTTTATTTGCGTACCGTATTCCCGACGGTTGTCGCGCTGGTCATGTATGTGGCTGTCATCGCCGTGTTAGGCTGGTTCGACATCGGGTTTGCGTGTCTCATGGGATTATATTTGTTCGTGCTTGTCTTTGTTCTGCCTGGCGTATCATTAAGGATCACGTATGCGCGGCATGAGCAAATGAAGCAGCAACGCAGCCGATTATACCGTAAACTGACGGATGCCGTGCTCGGGATGGGTGACTGGATGATTAGCGGGCGTGCCGCTCAATTCGCGGCGGCCTATGAGGCCGATGAACAGCGGGTAGCGGCGATTGAACGTTCACTTAGCCGTTGGGCGCGTGGACGGATGTTCATCGCCCAATGTATCGTGGGACTTGCGGTGGTGTCGATGGCCTATTGGTCAGGGCAACAAGCTGCCTCGGGTTCATTCGCCGTGACGTTGATTGCGGCGTTCACGCTCGTCGTGTTCCCGCTGATGGATGCATTCCTGCCAGTCTCGGAGGCCATTGAGAAAATTCCGCAATACCGGGATTCGCTCAGCCGTCTGAACGAGATGCGTGGCGGAGCAGGGGAGTCCGTTGAAGGAGATCTCACGGCCGGCGTATCGTTCACCGTAGGGCAAAATGCGCATATTCAGCTTACGAATGTACGGTATCGTTATTCGTCTTCGGAAGTGAATGCAGGAACAAGCGCTAGTCTGAGTGGACTTTCGAAGCCTTCCGACTGGACGCTCGAGAACATTGACCTCGACTTGCCGCAAGGGAAGCGCGTTGCGATCATTGGCCGCAGCGGAGCGGGCAAATCGACGCTGCTGAAGCTCGTACAGGGGGCTTTGTCGCCGAATGAAGGAGAGGTGCTGGTCAACGGTATTCCTGCACACCGTTATGGCGAGCAGATCGCCTCGGTGGTTGCGGTGTTGAATCAGCGGCCGCATCTGTTCGATACGACGGTGGCGAACAACCTTCGTCTTGGCCGTGCGGACGCTTCGGATGAGGAGATCGCGCAGGCAGCCCGGCAGGTTAAGCTGGATCAACTCATAGCGTCGCTGCCTGAGGGGTATGCGACGCCGATGCTTGAGACCGGGCAGAGGTTCTCCGGCGGAGAGCGACAGCGAATCGCGTTAGCGCGCGTGCTGCTGCAGAACACGCCGGTCGTCATCCTTGACGAGCCAACGGTCGGCCTGGATCCCCGCACGGAGCGGGAACTGTTGCAGACGATGTTCCTTGCGCTGCATGGCAAATCGCTGCTCTGGATCACGCACCATTTGGTCGGTGTGGAGCAGATGGACGAAGTCATCTTCATCGAAGACGGGCGTGTCGCGATGCGTGGTACGCATGAGGAGCTCATGGCGCGGGAACCGCGGTATGCGAAGCTGTACCGACTGGATCGTCCGCAGATTAACATATAAAGCGAATAAGCGGTACCTGCGATGGACGTCGTAGGTACCGCTTTTTTTATCTATCTTTTTCCATCATTTGAATGAAGCTTGTGAGCGCGTGAGTCCTTGTTGTCGTTTTCTTGACGATGAATTGGATCCCGACGTGACGCAGTCCATCAGGGAGAGGCATACAATTCATATCTGGCGGGACGACACTCTTCGGCAGCAAGGAGATGCCTATGCCTTCTCTGACGCCTGTCAGGATCGCGTTCAGCGTATCGAATTCGATGACGGAGCTGGGCTGCTGCTGATGCCGTTCGAACCATTCGAATAAGAGCCGCCGATAAGGACAATCGGGAAAAGCATTTACAATCATAGGTAGATTCCTTGGAGGAACGCCGCATTGGGATATGAGCACGAGCTCCTCATCCCAATGCATGACTGCCTCAACTTGTTCATCCTGGAATTGATCGCTAATGAATGCGCCATCCAGCTCATTATGTGCTACATTTCGAAGCAAGCTCTTTTGATCGCTGGTCTTAATGGATAACTGTGCTTGCGGAAATTCTCGGTAATATCGGCTGAGTAGGACAGGCAGCCGCTGGGCAGCAAGGGTCTGTGTAGCTCCGATCCGCAGAACCGCTTGGGTTGGCGTAGCGGCTACTTCCTTCTTGCCCTCCTCTAGCAAATGTATCACTTGTTTCGAGTAGTGCAGCAGCTTCTCACCCGCAGGCAAGAGCGTAACCCCTTTGTTCGTGCGCTCGAACAGGGGGACGCCGAGCTCCTGCTCCAGCTTCTGAATGCGAAGCGTAATATTGGATTGGACATATCCGAGTCGTTCCGCCGCTTTGGAGAAGGATAACTCCTCGGCAACGCATTGGAATATTCGAAGCTCTTGACTCTCCATCGGACTCCCTCATTTTTGGTATCAGTTTTTTTAATACAGGGTATGATTTCTAACTATTATACAACGAGATTCGATGGCAGTACGATGGAAATGGAAGGACTTTAGCGTAGGAGAGGGTCGGTGGATGGATATGGAACTACAACATAAAGTCGTCGTCGTAACGGGCGGAGGCACCGGGATCGGACGAGCTACGAGCATGTTGCTCGCACAGAAAGGCGCAATTGTCGCGGTCAATTATTCGAGGTCGGGGTCCGACGCGGAAGCGACGGTTCAAGCCATTCGGAACATGCAGGGGCAGGCGATCGCCGTCAGAGCGGACGTATCCAACGAGCAAGAGGTACAGCAGATGGTTGCGGACATTGTACATGCATACGGAAATGTGCATTATCTCGTGAACAATGCGAGCATTACGGAGCAGCTTCCGATGCGTGATCTGGATGCTGTGACGGATGCGATGTGGGATCGACTGCTTGCTGTTAACGTCAAAGGGATGTTCCATACGGCGAAAGCTGTGGCCCCTTATATGCAGAAGAATGGAGAGGGGGCGATCGTGAACCTCGGGAGTGTCGCGGGAACGACAGGGCTCGGCTCCTCGCTGCCTTACGCCGTGTCCAAAGCAGCCGTGCACGGACTGACCAAGTCGCTCGCCCATGCGCTCGCGCCGGAGATCCGCGTGAATGCGATTGCCCCAGGCGCAGTCGACACGCGCTGGTGGGCAGGTCATGAGGCGAAGATGCAGCAGCTGGCGGGCAGCATCTTGCTGCAGCGGATATCGACGCCGGAGGATATCGCGGAGTCGATTGTCTCCATGCTGTTGCAGAAGTCGCTGACAGGGCAGATCATCACCGTGGATAATGGGCAGACGATGTAGGACGAGGATGGGAAGCGGCACCTTTGGCCGAATTCGACGGGCTCAGATACTTCGTGTGAATGATGGGGTGAACGAACGAGCCTATACTGGAGTTATCCACGATAGAACTTCGAGCTATACTGGATATTAGTCGGATAGCAGTGTGAAAATGGCCCATTTTGCTCAAGTTGTTGCCAAGTTACTGCGATAATCCAGTGTAGTCGCCGAAATGAGGCGTTTTAGGCCAAAGTTCGTGCGATAATCCAATATAGAGTCAGTCAACCTTTCGAACTTCGGCTTGTATCAGCCTCCAACAGCCAAGAGCCACTCTGCCGGTATCGCGGGAGGTTTCAATCGAAACAAGCCCAGCACAGTATTTCGTGCATGGGCTTGTTTTTAATTCTGTGCGAGCCGTGCATCCGGCTCAAGCTAATACATCCCGAATCGAATCAGCTGCCGTATACAGCGAATTCATAAAGGGAATACCAGTAGCCGGTGCCTTGCGCCGTCGCCAGCATCCTGACATACCTTGCATTTAACGGCTCGAAGTAGATGTCGTCGATGCCGCCATCGCCCTCCGATGTCACATACACATCCGACCAGTTGAGTCCATCGTTCGACAATTGGATCCTGTAGCCCTTCGCATAGGCAAACTCCCAGTTGAGCTTGACATTATTGACGCGGTATTGTTGTCCCAGATCGACGTAGATCCATTGCGGGTTGGAATATAAGCTGGACCATCGCGTCGTCAGGCTGCCATCTACCGCTTTATCGGCCGTGTATGCGGCTGTCTCGTTAGAAGAGGAGGTTGCTGTTTTGTTCAGCGCTAGATTCGGTTTGCCGTAAATCTGGAATTCGTACAAGGAATAGCCGTAGAAGGAGTAGGCTCTTTGCGTCCCGTACATCCGGACATATCTCGCGTTAACTGCAGCAAAGGAGATATCGTCGATACCGCCGTTGCCCGTTGTCGTGGTGTATACGTCCGTCCAATTGGCCGCGTCGTTGGATACTTGGATCTTGTAGCCTGTGCCATAGGCCAGCTCCCAATTCAAAATGACGCGATTCAGGTTATAAGCCTGCCCGAGGTCGATCATAATCCATTGCGGGTCCGCGAATGTGCTGGACCATCTCGTCGTTCCGTTGCCGTCCACCACATTGTTCGCCGTCAAGGTGGCATCCTGATAGGTTGATGACGTAGCTGTTTTGTTCAATGCTAGATTAGTTGTTAATCCGGATCCTACGCTATCTCCGAATACCTGGAACTCGTAAAGGGAGTAGCCGTACATCGTCCCCCGTTCCGTCGCGCTCATTCTCACATACCTTCCCGTTGTAGGCGCGAAGCCGATATCGTCGACTCCGCCGTCGCCTGTCGTTGTCGCATAGACATCCGTCCAATTGGTTGCATCGCTGGATACTTGGATTTTGTAGCTCTTACCGTATGCGTACTCCCAACTCAGCTTGACGCGGTTGACGTTATAGTCCTGCCCGAGATCGACGTAGATCCACTCATTGTTTGAATACTGCTGACTTGACCATCTCGTGCCGAACAGATTGTCGACGGCTTTGGCCGCGTTGAAGGAAGTGCTCTGGTTCGTAGAGGCGACGGCCGTTTTGCCGGATGCCAGGTTGGTTGGAATCGTGTACGTCCCTTTGGTGAATTTGTAGATGTCTTCATACATCTGTCTACCGTCATAAATGCCGTTTATGCCGCTGTTATTCTTGTTTTTATAGAAGTTATATATCGCGAAAATATCTTGGTACCAGCCCTTGATCGCTCCCGTCATATATCCGTATTCAACGCCGGCTTTTAAGTAATTATCGAACCGATTTTTGAAATCGAGGTCGTGCATCGCCCTTTCGTCAAACTCCATCTCAATGCCTTTATTGTATGTTGTAGCTTGGGTGGTTACAGCGGTCATTCTCGAATAGTCTGAACTCGGAACGAAATAGTGGTTAGGCTGCTGAATCGTGAAATCAAAGGTGTAGTTCTGCGCGTTGTTGCTTTGTCCCGCGCCGAAATACGGAATCCAGGCATATTTTAAGCCAAGGGTGTGCAGATAGTTACCTGTGTTATTGACCGCATTCACTTCACCCTGATTGTACACGTCGATATCTTCGTGGAACCAGTAGAAGCCTTTTAATTCAAGGTTGCTGTAATTAGCTTGGTTCCATCTGCTTCGTACGGTGTCGATATACCATTTGGTGACCTTGGTTAGGTTACTGGGCGTCGAATTCAGGTTTTCGCTGATTCCGTCGTTGTCGACATCCCCGAAATTGGTGATTTCACTGTTGGGGTAAGGGATCATAATGTATACTTTGGATTTGTAATTTGTTCGGTTAAGCGTAGTGGCAGCCTGCTGGGTGGCTTGGTTCAGCGCATCAAGCTGTTGATTGGCGGTGAACAGGCGGTTCATATACCACTCCCAATCCGTCTTATAGGTCCATTTGGCAGGGTCCGCTGTATCACCGAAATCTCGATAATCAGGAGTATTGATTCCTAGGAACAGAAATGAGTCGAAAAACGTGTCGTCCATCGCGTCACTGCTGTTGTAGTGCGCAACATAAGGCAATAATGTATTTTTGTCATACGTGCCGAGTTCTTTTCCCTCGTATGTCGTTCTTCCGCCGTAGTATCCCGTATACAACAAGGCCATATTCTTCACGTTACCGGATGCTGCGGTATTCGGAGGGAAATACCCCGTCGCAGCGGCAGCAGCGGCTTCGGTGTCGAGCGGTTGCTCAAGGTCTGGTGAAGGCTCCGGTTGCGGTTCGGACTGACTAGGGATCTCAGGTACCGGCTGTTGATTCTCTGGGACTTGCGTGACCTCCGGCGGCGCATTCTCCTCCGCACTCGCTGTCGCTGGAAGAATCGTGAATACAATCGAGAAGACTAGCGCCAATGATAACAACAATGAAATTCGTCTTTGATGCCCCTGACTACGCTTCATTTTTCATCCCCATTTCTTAGGTTGAAATGATAGTTACGTTGTTACAAGTGCGTGGATTGGACCCGGGTACCCATTCACGCCAAGAGGCCTCTTCACAGTTAATACTATGAGACAATTTCATGCGTGCTAAATAGATAGTTTATTACTTTTGATATACACTTCTTTACTTTTATGACATTTTTTCGTTTTAAATCTATTATCACGCCACAAATCTGACAAAAATGGAATCGCTTACTATATAAGTGAGAGGAAATGTCTAGTGGTTTGGTGTCGGCGATCAACATTCGAAGCTATAGCGAGGGAGTACATCATCTGCTGTCGATCGACGATAGGTGGAATGCTGTTTATGGTAAATGGGGAGAGAGGAGAAGCAGTGTAATCGTAAGTGTAAGAGAAGGAGGGATCAGTGGATGGAGTTAAGTTGTCTGTGTGCCCACAGCTATTCTGTATTTTTGCATGATAGAAGTGTCATTTCGGTGCGAGGGGCTAGCTACAATGGATATCCGCAGGGTAGGGGGCCAATAACGGTCAAAAGTGTCCCAATTTCTGCAAAGTTACTGCAAAAATCCAGGATATCCACCCAAATGAGACGCTATAGACTCAAGTTGCTGCAAAAATCCAGTATAGGAGGCACAATCGACCCATACATCGAAAAGAGGTACGAGGTGGCGCCCAATCGTATGAGCGCCTACAGCATCCCTCGTCGTTGCCCGCACTTCCTATAACGCAGGCAATATTTCAGCCCATACCCCGTCCAATATGCCCTGCATATTGTCCTCCTTGCTGTTAATCGCAATGACGGCTTCGCGCTCCGGCAATACGATGCAGAACTGCCCGTGTGCCCCGTCGGCTCGATAAGCGCCGTGCGAGCACATCCAGAACTGATAGCCATAGCCTTGGCCCCAATCGGCAGGGCCGCCGTTCGCGATCTGCTTGCGCGTCACGAGGTCGATCCAAGCAGCCGGCACGAGCTGCTGTCCTTGCCACATCCCGCGCTGCAGCAGCATTTGCCCGAATCGGCTCAGCTCCTCCGTGCTAATCGACAGTCCCGCGCATCCAAGTGTCACGCCGAGGGGCGAAGTCTCCCAACAGGCATCGTGGATGCCGAGCGGCTCGAACAAGCGCGGCACGAGGTAATCCCGTACCGTCTCACCGACGGCCGCTTGCACCATCGCCGAAATCATGAACGTATCACCGCTGCTGTACATGAATTGAGATCCTGGCGCCCAGTCGAGCGGCAGGGACATGTAGTACTTGACCCAGTCGCGTTCGGTAAGAGAGGCGCGTTCCTCTGCCCATAACGGCGGATTCTGGTGCCCCGATGACATTCGCAGCAGGTTGCGCAGCGTGATCTCGCCTGGTTGCAGCGCGGGTTCTACCGAACTCTCCTGCATATGCTGCGGGAACACCTCTCTCAGTTTCGTATCGAGCGATAATTTTCCCTCTGCAATCGCTATCCCAACCGCCATGCAAGTGAAGGATTTACTGATGGAATGCTGCACACGGCGCATGTCTTTCGTTTCATCCCATGACCAGCGAAGATTCTCCCCCTGGAGGACACGTACGGTATGGACATGCAGCTTATTCTGTTTAATATATTGAACAAAACCATGGAATTCTGGCGTCATCATACGACCTTCTTTCTTAGTGAAAATCGTTCGTAGTAGTAAAAATTTCAAACTTTATAGAAACGTTTCTATTCATTATTATCACCATATAATTTCATGGTATGCGATTGTTTCGTTTATGTCAATGGAATTAAGGAAAACGCTTACCGTCAGATGTAACAAGGGAATTACCCGTTTTTGTTGTGAATTTTCAACAGAAGAATTAGGGAGAAATCGTGACATTTATTTGGCCCCAAAAAAGATTATTGACAGGATTGATCGGTAGGATTATGATTTAATCGAAACGATTCGAATAACCGCTTTCATATTTCTAGATGGTTGCTAAGGGCTACCGATGCGATATATCACATCCCAGAGGACACGGGAACTCATCGAGCGACAAGAGGCATGAGTGTCCACTCTGGGAGGACAAGGGAGGAAGATTCATATGGCGCATATCACCATCGAAACAGGATCGCCGACACTCCGCATGACGACGAGCATCCATGTTATATCCCCCTGCGATTCCGGTAATAACGCGGATACGACGCTGTATCTGCTTCACGGCGCTGGCGACAACGCGAGCACTTGGCAGCGGCTGACGACCGTCGAACAATACGCGGCCCGTTACGGATGTACGGTCATCATGCCAGAGGTTAACCGAAGTTATTACACGGATATGGCATATGGATTGGACTATTTTCATTATGTGACGGAGGAACTCCCGGCATTGTGCAGCAGAATGCTCCGTATGAATACCGATCCTCATCAGACGTATGTAGCAGGGTTATCGATGGGGGGCTATGGAGCGCTCAAGTGTGCGCTCACCTATCCAGACCGATATGCCAAGGCCGTCTCTCTTTCCGGTGTTACGGACATTCAGCGTCGCCTTCAAGATCCGCAAATGCCAGAAGGTATGGTGAAGGAAATGCAGGCGGTGTTCGGGAGTGAGCTGATCGTGAAGCCGGATCAGGATCTGTATGCGCTTGCCGCTCGTCGCATAGAGGAAGGCTCACCGCTTCCTGACATCCTGTGCTGTTGCGGGACAGACGATCCATTTATCGCCATGAACCGTGACTTTGCAGCGTTTATGCAGGAGACCCCGTTCGAATTTCAGTATGTCGAGGGACCTGGAACGCATGATTGGCGGTTCTGGGAGGAGCATTTGAAGACAACCTTTGATTTTCTGTTTCACGACAAGACCTAAGAAGAGTGAGGAGATGCAACTTGAAACCGGCAGCCTTAGGGCCTGACAAAGACCCAAAAGAACGTAAACATAACGGATCGATCCTAACTGAAATTTGGAAGCACAAAATGACCTATACGCTGTTGATTCCCGGCTTAATATGGTTGATTTTATTTGCGTATTTGCCAATGGGCGGTCTATCGCTTGCCTTCAAGCACTACAAGGCGAATCTGGGCATTTGGGGCAGTCCGTGGGTGGGACTTGAGAATTTCACCTATGTGTTCCGTGATCCAACATTCATCGATGCGTTATGGCGTACGTTGTACATCAACATTATCAAATTGGTGATTCAATTCCCGTTCCCGATCATACTCGCGGTCCTGCTCAATGAGCTTCGCATGCGCCGCACGAAGAAGCTGTTCCAGACGGTTCTGACATTCCCGCATTTCTTATCGTGGATTATCGTATCGGGTGTCGTCATCAATGTGTTGTCCTATGACGGACTTGTGAATAGTTCGCTCGCACTGCTCGGATTGCCGACGATTAACTTCCTAGGGTCGGAGAAGACATTTATCCCAATGCTCTTGCTGACGGATATTTGGAAGTCCACGGGCTGGGGCGCGATCATCTATCTGGCGGCCATTTCCGGGATTGACCAAGATCAGTATGAGTCGGCACAGATTGACGGGGCTTCCCGTATGCAGCAGATGTTCCGCATCACGCTGCCGAACATTCTGCCGACCGTAACGATCATGTTCATACTATCCGTCGGCGGGCTGATGTCCTCCGGCTTTGATCAGATTTTCAACTTGGCGAATGCCGCAACGAAGAATGTCTCCGAAGTGCTCGATGTCTATATTTATCGAATTACGTTCCAATCTTCTACGGACTTCTCGTTCTCAACTGCGGTCAGCTTATTCCGTTCTGTCGTGAATATGGTCCTCTTGCTGTTAGCGGATCGTGTGGCGAAATGGATGGGCGGAGACGGGTTATTCCGATAAAGGGGGGACACAACATGGCTAGAACGAAATCGAAATACCGTATTGGAAAAATGACAACCATTGATTACATCATCTTCGTCCTGATGCTTGTCATCGCGTTATTCATTCTTATTCCCTTCTGGAATGTCATTATGATCTCATTCTCGACGCCGAAGGAATATGCAGATAACCCACTCATGATGTTCCCGAAAAATCCAACCTTGGATTCGTACAAAGCATTGTTCGCAGACGGAAGCATCTTCCGAGGGTATTGGAACACCTTGAAGCTGTTGATTGTTGGTCTGCCGCTCAGCTTGTTCTTGACGAGCAGTATGGCTTATGGCCTCAGTCGCAATAAATTTCCAGGCAAGAAGATCATTTTCTTCCTCGTATTGTTCACGATGATTTTCAACGGCGGGATCGTGCCGCTCTATCTGGTGATGAAGTCGCTTCATTTAACAGGCTCGCTCTGGTCGGTTATTCTGGCAGGCAGCTTCAGCGCCTTTAACATGATTCTGATGATGAATTACTTCCAGAGCTTGCCGGAATCGCTGATGGAATCTGCGCGCTTAGATGGTGCAGGGGAGTGGAGAATTCTATTCTCTGTCGTCCTTCCGCTCGCGATGCCGATCATGGCGACGATCACCTTGTTCTATGGGGTGGCGTACTGGAACAGCTGGTACGATGCGATGATCTTCCTGCGTAAGGCCGAACAGCTGCCGCTCCAGAATGTGCTGCGATCGATCATCGTCGAATCGACGACCAATGCGTCCAACGCATCGAGCGTCGATGCGGTAGGCAAGCAAGGATTCTCGACCGGGATGAAGATGGCGGCTGTCGTCGTGACGATGGTGCCGATCATGTGCTTCTTCCCGATGCTGCAGAAACACTTCGCCAAAGGGGTGTTAACAGGGGCGATCAAAACCTAGGGTCCCGATTACACATAGGAAGGCCGTTTATCGCTTTACCGAGAGTTTCATTTGTAACGTACAATCGTGCATTACACATTCTCTACACAACATAGGGGGCAAACCATGAAAACTAGCAAAAAGCTTTCTACCAAATCCGTCCTAGCCATTCTAATGTGTCTAACCATGCTGCTCGCATCCGCTTGCTCGAACTCGGGCTCGAAGGAAGAGGCTGCTGGCGGTAACGAGAAGGATGCGAACGGAGCTTACAAGGATAAATTGAAGATTTCCGTCGCAAGCACCATTCAATTGAAAGATGGACAGATCGACAACGAGTTCCATAAGTATTGGATGGACAAGTTCAATCTAGAGTGGGATTATAACTACATCGAGTGGGATTCCTGGGCAGAGAAGCTTCGCCTCTGGATCAATTCCGGCGACTTGCCGGACGTAGCGACCTGGAACTATGTGCATGGCGATGCGATGAACTATATCGACCAAGGCTTGCTCTATAAATTCCCGGATGACTGGAAAGAGCGTTGGCCGAACGTGGCTGCAGCCTACAAGCTGACAGGCCTTGGCGACAAGCTGGAGGAATTGACAGGCGGCACATACGTCTTGCCTCGTCCAGTGTATTATGAGAACAAACCAGCCGATCCATTAGCGAACCAAATTGGGGTTATTGCACTACGCAAAGACTGGGCCAAAGCGGTTGGCTTCGAACTGAAAGACGCGTATACAACCAAAGAATTGATGGATTATGCACGACTCGTGAAAGAGAAAGATCCAGGCAAAGTCGGATCGAACCTTGTACCGATGTCCTACAATGCGGCGGATGCGCTGACGAACATCATTATGGCGAACAGTGAGCATTCCCGTGTGGAATCCGCGTTCTATAAAGGCGAAGATGGCAAGTTCCACTGGGGCCCTGCAGATCCTGAGACATTGGCAGGTCTGAAATCGATGCAGCAAGCGTATAAAGAAGGATTGTTGAACCCTGAGTTCTACACGTGGAAAAATAGCGAAGGCAGCGACAACTTCCGCGTGAAAGGGACAGCAGCAATCACGAGCCTTGGCGGTCTGGCTTCGTACAGACAAGACGTTGACAAAGCGATGAAGAAAAACCTTAACGTGAACAGCGATGATCTTGTGCATACTGCCATCGTACTAGGTGATGACGGTAAATATCGCAACTTGGAGCAAGCGAACTTCTGGTCGGCGCTTATCTTCTCCCCGAAAATTTCGGAAGAGAAATTCGAACGTATCATGGATCTGCTCGATTACTCCACAGGTAAAGATGGACAAATGCTCTTGAACATGGGCTTTGAAGGCAAGGATTGGAAATACGGCGATAACCAAGAGCTTGTCAGCTTATTGCCAGACGGCACTTCCCTAGAAGACAAATATCCAAGCCGGTTCGAAGGTCTATACCTGCTCGGGGATGACTTCAGTATGATCAACCCTGCAATTAAGAAGGAATACCGTGATCGCGCGGTTCTCCATTATCAAGATAAAGCGAAGTATAGCAAAGAAGGCGGCAAGCTAGCGACTTACGATTGGACTGTGCAGCTCTATGACTCCAAAGCGAAGAACCAAGCTTCGTTCCAATATGAGACAGAATATACGAACCTTATCTTGCAAAGCGGAGATTTAGAAGCGAACTGGAAGAAGTGGGTCGACAGCAAAATGTCGCTTGTTCAACCGGTTCTTGATGAACTGAACAATTTGAAGTAATGAAGTAATCCGTAGAACCCGGTGTGCAGGATGTTTGATTGCGACCGGGTTCTTCGACTAGATAGCCTGAATGAAATCGAGTGGGGGGACACGAAGTGACAAAAGAACAACTACTAGATCTCATCGCTCAGATGACCTTGGAAGAGAAAGTGGCGCAATTGCTGCAGCTGACGGCGAATTTCCATGAAGGTACAGACAGCGAGAGCCAAATAACAGGTCCGATGGAAGAGATGGGCCTTACGGAAGGTATGGTATCGGCGAGCGGTTCCGTGCTAGGGTTGTCCGGCGCCCAAACGGTGATCGATGTACAAAAGTCGTATTTGAGCAAAAGCCGCCTCGGTATTCCGCTCATGTTCATGGCGGATGTTGTGCACGGGTTCAAGACGATCTTCCCGATTCCGCTGGCGATCGGCAGCTCGTGGGATACGGAACTCGCAGAGAAGAGCGCGGAGATTGCGGCGAAAGAGTCGGCTGTGGCCGGCATCCATGTGACTTTCGCACCGATGGTGGACTTGGTTCGCGACCCGCGTTGGGGACGTGTCATGGAGACGACAGGGGAAGACCCGTATCTCAATAGTCTGTTCTCACGGGCATTTGTGCGCGGCTACCAAGGGGATCTGAAGGATCCGGATCGCCTTGCGGCATGCGTGAAGCATTTTGCAGCGTATGGCGCACCGGAAGGTGGGCGCGATTACAACACGGTGGATATGTCTGAGCGCAACCTGCGTGAGTACTATTTGCCAGCTTATCGCGCAGCGGTGGAGGAAGGCGTCGAGATGGTGATGACTTCCTTTAATACAGTAGATGGCATTCCGGCATCAGGCAATGAGAAGTTAATGCGCGGTATTCTGCGTGATGAATGGAACTTCGATGGCGTCTTGATCTCGGACTGGGCATCCATTCATGAGATGATTGCGCATGGCGCAGCAGAAGATGATTGTGAAGCGGCCTATCGTGCCATTCGCGCCGGCGTCGATATTGAGATGATGACGCCTTGTTATGTGCATCATTTGCCAGCGCTTGTGCAGAGCGGCAAGGTAGATGAAGCCATGATCGATGAAGCAGTACTTCGTATCTTGCAGCTGAAGGATAAGCTTGGATTATTCGAGAATCCACTGCGTGCAGCGGATCCGGAACGTGAGCGCGAGGTTGTCTTCTGTGAGGAGCATCGTCAAGTGTCCTACGAGCTCGCGACGAAATCGATCGTATTATTGAAGAACGAGAACCA
Organism: Paenibacillus guangzhouensis; assembly: GCF_009363075.1. Lineage (NCBI taxonomy): Bacteria > Bacillati > Bacillota > Bacilli > Caryophanales > Paenibacillaceae > Paenibacillus > Paenibacillus guangzhouensis. The sequence continues at coordinate 5,838,796 of NZ_CP045293.1, forward strand.
TGTGCTGCCGCTGGCGCAAGACAAGAAGGTTGCGCTAATCGGTCCTTTTGCACAGAGTGAAGATATTCTTGGTTGGTGGTCATGCGAGGGCGTGAAGGAAGATGCGACGAAGCTGGGCACGGCGCTGGAAGAGCGTCTGCAAGCAGGAAATCTTGTCATGGCTGAAGGAAGTGGCGTCCACAGCATTACGCCAGAGCAGGTGGAGGAAGCACTCCAGGCCGCGCAGCAATCGGACATCATCGTGCTGGCCCTTGGCGAAGAATCCGCGATGAGCGGGGAAGGCGGTTCGCGGACCGATATCCGTCTGCCGGAAGCACAGCTTGCCCTTGTGAAGCATCTGAAGCAGGTAGGCAAACCGCTCGCTGTTGTCTTATTCAATGGGCGTCCGCTCGATCTGCATGGGGTATTCGATGAGGCGGATGCGGTAGTCGAAGCTTGGTTCCCAGGTAGTGAGGGCGGTGCGGCGATCGCAGATATTCTGATCGGCAAGGTGAATCCATCGGCGAGACTGACCATGTCATTCCCGCAATCCGTCGGTCAAGTCCCTGTCTATTACAACCGCTTCAATACAGGCCGTCCACTGGATCCTAAGAAGAACGAAGAACGTTACGTTTCCAAATATATCGATAGTCCGAATGAACCGTTGCTGCCATTTGGCTATGGTCTGTCTTATACGACTTTTGAATACAGCGATTTGCGTGTCTCCAGTGAGGAGATGACAGCGGAACTGCCGCTCACGATCTCGGTGCAAGTGAAGAATATCGGGGTGCTCGCAGGCGTGGAGACGGTACAGCTCTACATCCGCGATATTTCTGGCGATGTCGTGAGACCGCTGCGTGAATTGAAAGGTTACGTGAAGCTGGAGCTAGCTCCAGGGGAAACGGGTAAGGCGGTCTTCACGCTCTCCGAAGAGCAGCTGCGTTACCATCATTCGGACCTCAGCTTCAAGAGCGATCCAGGGAAATTCCAGTTGTTCGTCGGTTCAAATAGCCGGGACACCCTGACACAATCGTTCAGATTGGCAGCTTCCAACTAAAGCATTATATTTTCCGGGATAGGAGAAATGAACATACATGTCAACTACTATACAATCGAAGTTCAACGTTCAAGCCGGCGATCTGAGCTTTACCTTCTGGGAGAGCGGGGATATCTATCAAGCCGTTAGCGGTCCATTCATGATTAATCAATTGATGACGAGCCCGATGGAAGGGTCGATGAATAATCTATACTTGCGGATTCACGGGGAATCTGGCATTCAATTTTACCCGATGCTCGGTATTCACTCGAACAGCAGCGTTCAGACAGGGAACGGTCGTGTCGTCTGGAAAGGTGAAGTACAGGGCATTGCCTACGAAGTGACTTTTGCATTGACGGAGCAGGGCGTATGGTTCTGGGATGTTGTGACGCGCGGCGAAAGCGTTCAGGTGGACGTCGTCTACGGTCAAGATCTCGGTGATGCGAGTGTCGGTGCCGTTCGCAGCAACGAGGCTTACCTGTCACAGTACATTGATCACGCGGTGTTCGAAGATGCAACGAAAGGGTATGTTGTCTGTTCGCGTCAGAATCAACCGCAGAACGGCGTATTCCCGTATATGCAGCAAGGATCTCTTACACGTGCGGTGGGTTACTCGACCGATGGCTTCCAATTCTTTGGCTTGTCGTACAAAGAAACCAATGTTCCGGCTTGCCTGAGCGAAGCGAACCTCGCGAATGAAGTGTACCAATACGAATTCGCGTATACGGCACTTCAATCGGAGCGGGTCGCATTGCATGGCGAAGCTCGCTTCGTCTTCTACGGTCTGTTCCGCGCGAATCATGCGTTAGCGGTGACAGAGCTGGAGTATGCAGACGTCATCGAGCAAGCTTGGGCTGCATACCAAGCAGCGGATAAGAGCGGGGCACTGCAAGAGCTGCCTTCCGTGCGTCCGCAAGCGGTGATCGGTGAGCCGCTTCGCACGTTATCGCTGACCGAGGAAGAACTGGAAACTTACTTCCCTGCGGCTTCAAGACATCAAGAAGAGCGTGAGGGCGGCAGCCTGCTCGCCTTCTTTACGGATACGTATGAGCATGTTGTATTGAAAGAAAAAGAGCTGCGTGTGGAGCGCCCACATGGTCATATTCTGATGAGCGGGAACAATGTGGAGCTCGGCAGCAAATGCATGACGACGACCACGTATATGTATGGGATTTTCAACTCTCATGTCGTGGTGGGGAACACGAATTTCAACAAAATGATGAGCAATGCGCGCAATGCGCTGAACGTACCGAAAGCGGCTGGACAGCGGATTTATGTAGAGCAAGATGGGGTCTTCCAACTTCTCATGATGCCATCGTTGTTCGAAATCGGATTCAACTATGTGCGTTGGTACTACAAGACAGCATCCGATACGCTTATCATTACGAACTACACGATGCTGGATACACCAGAAGTGCGTCTGAACGTTCGCTCTACGAGCGGGAAGTCTTATCGCTTCCTTGTGACGAACCAAGTGACGATGCATGTGAATGAGCATGAAATGCCGCTCCACATGAAGCAGGAGCAAGGCAAGCTGACATTCTACGGTGCACCGGATTCGTTAAGCGCGAAGGCTTATCCGAATCTTCAATACACGATGTGGGTTGACGGTGCTGCGGTATCGGTGGGGGATGAGCGCGTATTGGTAGAAGGCATTGAAGATGCTGATTCTTCGCTGCTGACATTCACGCTGGAGGCGTCTGCCGATTGGACCTTGACGATGCAAGGGCTGCTGGATGGGGAGCATCTTCCTGCGCCGACACGCCGTATTGAAGAGGAGATTGCAGCTTACCGCGAGTTCTTCCGCGGTGTGATGAATGGCTTCCGCCTATCCCATCCGGAGGCAAAGGAATCGGAAGAGCTGTTCAAAGTGAATGCGCTCGCTTGGTGGTACACGCACAATATGCTCGTACACTATTCTGTTCCGCACGGCTTGGAGCAGTATGGCGGCGCGGCTTGGGGGACACGGGATGTGTGCCAAGGTCCGGTCGAATACTTCATGGCGACGCAGAAGTTCGAGCAGGTACGCGATATTCTGAAGATGGTCTATGCCCATCAATATGAAGATGACGGCAACTGGCCGCAATGGTTCATGTTCGACCAATACTTTGCGATTCAACAAGAAGAGAGCCATGGCGATATTATCGTCTGGCCGCTCAAAGTGTTAAGCGACTATTTGAACACGACGAAGGATTACAGCATCCTGACGGAGCAGGTGCCGTATACGGTGAAGCACGGCTTCAACTTTACGGAAGAGACAGCTTCGATTTTGGATCATGCGAAGAAAGAGATCGGCTACATTCGCAGTCACTTCTTACATGGTACACATCTATCCTCTTACGGCGACGGGGATTGGGACGATACGCTTCAACCGGCGAATGCGCAGCTGAAGCAGTACATGGTCAGCAGCTGGACCGTTGCATTAACGTATCAGACGCTTACACAGCTCTCAAGAGCACTGCGCCCAGCAGATGCGGCGCTTGCTGCGGAGGTTGGCGAGATGGCTGCGGGCATTGAACGGGATTACAAACGTTATATGTTGAAGACGGATGTGATTCCAGGCTTCCTCTACTTAGAGGACCCTGCGCAAGCGAAGATGATGCTGCATCCAGAGGATACGGAAACAGGTATTCAATACCGCCTGCTGCCGATGACACGCAGCATGATTGCGGAGCTGCTCGAACCAGAGCAAGCCTTGTCGCACTATAAGTTGATCAAAGAACGATTGTTCTTCCCGGACGGCGTACGTCTGATGAATCGTCCGGCACAATACGTAGGCGGCGTGAGCACGCATTTCAAACGGGCGGAGCAAGCGTCGAATTTCGGGCGGGAAGTTGGACTTCAGTATGTCCATGCCCATATCCGATTCATCGAGGCGATGGCGAAGTTGGGTCATGCGGAGGATGTATGGCACGGTCTTGAGGTGATTAACCCGATCGGTATCCGTGATGTCGTGCCGAATGCCGAGCTTCGTCAGAGCAACGCGTACTTCAGCAGCTCGGATGGGAAATTCAATTCGCGTTATGAAGCGCAGACGCATTTCGACGACCTGCGCAGCGGCAAGGTTCAAGTGAAGGGCGGATGGAGAATTTACTCCAGCGGTCCGGGAATCTACATGAACCAACTGATCGCAAATTCACTCGGGATCCGTCAGGATCAAGGTGATCTCGTGATTGACCCTGTACTTCCGACGAAGCTCGATGGTCTGCAGTTTGAATTTGAATTCGCGGGTGCGAAGGTGACCTTCGTCTACCACATCGCGGGTAACACGGATCGTCGTATTGAGATGAACGGCAAGTCCCTGGATTCGGTGAGCGTAGCGAATCCATATCGTCAAGGAGGCGTTCGAATCTCGAGAGAGGCGTTCGAAACGGAGCTTCAGCCTGCGGATAACGTCATTGCAATTTATATGTAACTGCTAGAGAAGACGGAATGTATACCGTTTCGTTAGAATAGCAGGGTCGATGCCCGTCATAAGGCGTATACGACATCATCGCGGATGGTGTTGTATACGTCTTTTTTTGATGAAATAAGGGATTGTAAAGATTCCGTAAAGTTGGCTGTAAGCAATTGACACCATCCGAGTGGTATCTTATGATTTGATCATAAACGCAATTAAAAACAACTAAAAACAACGAAAAATAATTTAAGTTATCAGGTATTAATTGGTTTATGAGTGAATCAAATAAAATAAAAGGAGTGTGTATGGTGATGGCATTGCAATATCAAGGGAAAATCAAAGGCGTTATTTTTGACTGGGCAGGGACCATGGTGGACTATGGATGTTTTGCGCCGTTGGTCGTATTCGTGAATGTATTTAAGAAGCGGGGAATCGAGATTACGGCTGAGGAAGCGCGCGGCCCGATGGGGATGCTGAAGCGTGATCATATCAAGGCGCTGCTCGCCATGGAGCGGATCGCAGGCTTGTGGCAGGAGCGTAATGGAAGATTGCCGGAAGAAGCAGATGTCGATGCGCTGTATGCAGATTTCGAGCCGATGCTGTTCGCCGATCTTGCGCGGTATACGGACCCGATTCCTGGCGCACTCGACGTTGTCGTGAATTTGAGAGAACGTGGCCTGAAGATCGGCTCCACGACAGGATATACGGCAGAAATGATGGAGATCGTCGCCACGGAAGCGAAGCGTAAAGGGTACGCGCCGGATACGCTCGTCACGCCTAACGATGTTTTCGCAGGACGTCCTTACCCTTGGATGTGCTACCGCAATGCGGAATTGCTCGGCATTTATCCGATGGGGGCAATGGTCAAAGTGGGCGATACCGTCAGCGATGTGCTCGAAGGCGTGAATGCTGGCATGTGGAGTGTCGGTGTGATCAAGGGCGGCAGCGAGCTCGGCCTAAGCGAAGAAGAAGTTGCCAATATGCCAGCAGAAGAGCTGGAAGCTCGGATGAAGGCGGTTGAAGCGCGGTTCAAGGCAGCAGGTGCGCATTATGTCATCCAACATATCGGTGAATTGCCAGCCTTGCTTGATCAGATCAACGAACGTATTGCACCGGATGTGAATGCTGAAGTATTGGTTAGTGAAGGGTAGATCATCCATTATTCGAATCGAGGAGCGTATAACTATGAATATTGATATGTTAGATGATAATCCTTATTTGCTGCTCACCCCAGGTCCGTTGTCGACGAGCAAGCGGGTCAAAGCGGCAATGCTCAAAGACTGGTGTACATGGGACCGCGACTATAATGACTTGGTACAGAGCATACGCCGCCGGCTTGTGGCGCTTGCGACGCAGCGTACGGACGAGTATTCAGCGGTGTTATTGCAGGGCAGCGGCTCGTATTGCGTGGAGTCGGTGATCGGAAGTGCGTTAGGCAGCGCAGATAAATTGCTTGTCCTGACGAACGGAGCTTATGGCAAGCGGATTGTACAGATGGCTGAGGTGCTAGACGTTCAAGTCGCGGTGATCGACAGCGGTGAAGTCTCCCTTCCCAATCTAGATGATCTCGAATCTATGCTTCAGCAGGATCCTGCGATTACGCATGTGGCCATGGTGCATTGCGAGACGACGACTGGAATCTTAAATCCGATTGCGGAAGCGGGCCAGATCGTCAAGGCGCACAATAAAGTATTCATCGTCGATGCGATGAGCAGCTTTGGTGGCGTGCCATTGGATGTGGCTGAGCTTGGGATTGATTTCTTGATTAGCAGCGCAAATAAATGTATTCAAGGCGTGCCGGGCTTCGGATTCGTTATTGCACGCATCGATCGCTTGCAGGCTTGCCAAGGACAGGCACGTTCACTCTCGCTCGATCTGTACGACCAATGGAGCCATATGGAGCAGAACGGCGGCAAATGGCGTTATACATCGCCGACGCATGTCGTAAGAGCCTTCGATGAAGCCATGCTGGAGCTGGAAGAAGAAGGCGGCATCGAAGCGAGATATGCGCGCTATTGTCAGAACCAACAGACCCTCGTACGCGGTATGCGGGAGCTTGGCTTCAAGACGCTGCTCGCAGACGAGATACAATCTCCGATCATTACATCATTCTACTATCCAGATGAATCGTTTAAGTTCGAGGATTTCTATAAGCAGCTGAAGGTTCAAGGATTTGTCATTTACCCAGGTAAAATCTCCAACGCGGACACGTTCCGCATCGGCAATATTGGCGAAGTCTATCCGGAAGATATGGAGCGGCTGGTCTCTGCGATTAGCCATGTGGAGATGAAAAGTCTGTAGTCTTCTCGTGCGATGCGGTTAGGCGATGTGAGCGTCATGCTTGCACCGCCTTTTTTTGTTCACAGGGAATGTATTGTGCGTAGAGGGAAATAGAGCAGGATAGGTTGTCGTCTTGGCGGATAGCGCAGCCGTTGTTCTAAAGTTATAATGTGTAGAGAAGTAGGATGACGGAGGGGATTTGCAGTTGTCGTTGATTGGCGAGGAACGTAAAGGGATTATACTAGAGCAATTGAATTCCGAGGGACAGGTGAAGACGTTCGACCTGGTGAAGAAGTTAGGGGTGTCCTCGGAGACGATTCGCCGGTATTTAGAGGAATTGGAGCTTGAGAACCGGCTCAAGCGGGTATACGGCGGCGCGGTGAAGATTAATCTCATCGGTGAAGAGCCGTCCTATCTGAAGCGCGAGGTGCTCCATGCCGAGGAGAAACGAATGATCGGGAAGGCAGCAGCTGCGTTAGTCGAAGATAATGACGTCATTTTCATCGATGATGGGACGACGCCACTGGCCATGATCGAATTTCTGATGAATAAGAATAACTTGACCGTGCTGACGATCTCGATTCCTGCACTGCATCAGTTAATCGAATACAAGAATAAGGAATTATTCAATGGCGATATCTATCTCATCGGGGGCAAAGTAAATACGAGGCATTCTCGGGTTACGGGGTCCATTGCGGAGAAAATCGTCGAGCTGTTCCATGCAGATAAGGCGTTTATCTCGATTGACGGTATGGTGCTGGGCAAAGGCATTACCGCGTTTGATGCCGAACGTGGGCAGCTCATCAGCAAGATGATGGATAATTCCAGGCAATCGATTGTGATGAGCGACGGCAGTAAAATGGGACTTACCCAGCTCTATCGGATTGCCGAATGGCGCGATATCGACACGGTCATTAGCAATGTAGGCATGCCGAAGGACTGGGCCAAGCTGCTCGAACAGTACGGCGTTGATTGGATGGTAGCGAAGTAAATCGAAGTTGAATGCAGAAGAAGCCGGCGTCGAATCGACGATCCGGCTTGATGCGACATAAAAAAGAGCTTTAGAAGTAGCTCTAAAGCTCTTTCATGTTAGATTTCTGTGAAGCGCAGCACGAATCCCGGTCTTCCGGCATTCCATACCTGGCACTGATAGACGACTTGATCGATCGAGATTACGGCAGGGCGGTCATATTCGATGAACTCATAGGTGACTTTTTCTTGTTTGCAATAACGTTCAATTTCATCTAAGAACTCTTGTTTGTTCTTAGGAGGTTGATTCAGTTCGACGGAGAATCCTTTCTTCATCGTCTTATCCCACAATGATTTCAACATCATAATCCTCTCCTTCTCGTAGATGTCAGTTAGTTCAGAGCCGACGTATACCTCTATTATACCTCATCTTCCCAGAATCACCTAAACATGAGAGGAATGTTTCGATATCCGTTGTATTCTTCCCTTTTTGCAAGCTTCATTTTATTGGTTCTCATCCGGACTGATGATATTGACCCCTGCATCGAAACTCGATATAATGCAAGGTAGAAAGTTGTCGAAACGTTTCGAATTATAGCGTTTGAACACGATCATAAGTATTTCGTCATTCGAATGGGGTTCGCTATGATCGCCATTCTTTAGTGGCATATTTAACAATATAGGAGAAGTTGCAGGACGCTGTTGGCGTTCGTACTTGTCGAAGTGATGTCGGAAGGTATGATAGATAGGGGCGAATGTATTGGTCAGTATTAAAGATATCGCTAAAAAAGCAGGGGTTTCCGTCTCAACGGTATCTTACGCACTGAACGGGAATCCGAAGGTAACCGAGGAGACGTGTGCTCGCATTTTGGCGATTGCCAAAGAATTAAATTATGTTCCGAACGCGGCGGCAAGGTCGCTGAAGAAGAAGGAGTCTCGCATTATCGGCGTGTTCTTGACCGATTTTAGCGGTGCTTTTTATGGGGATTTGCTGCAAGGCATCAAGGAAGTTCTCAATCTTAAAGAATATGATCTGGTCGTATGCAGCGGGAAGGAATCGCATCGCATGCTGCCTGAGCGGATTATCGATGGCGCCATCATTCTGGATGAGCAGTTCCAGAGCGAAGAGCTGCTGCAGTATGCGGACCGCGGTCACAAGATCGTTGTGCTGGATCGAGAGCTGAACCATCCTAACGTGAACCAGGTGCTGCTGGATAATAAGGCTGGCGCGATGCTCGCGACGGAATATTTATTGGAACAGGGACATCGGAAGATCTATATCGTGAACGGGCCGAAAGGATCATATGATGCGAGACAACGTCTTCAAGCATCGAAGCAGACATTCGATCGGCACCAGGACGTGGAGTATATCGAGGTCGATGGGGATTTCAATAAATCCGCAGGGGAGCAGGCGGCGAAACAGATCATTGAAGCGTATACGGAGCCTGTTGCGGTATTCTGCCTGAATGACGAAATGGCGATCGGCGTATACAATTATGTCGCAACTACGCCATATCGCATCGGGGAACATATCCATATCATCGGGTTCGATAATATTGAACTCTCGGCTTATACGCAGCCACGTCTAGCAACGATTAACTATTCGAAGAAGAAATGGGGCGCTTTGGCGGCGGAACAATTGATAAAGCTGCTGCAAGGCGTATCGATAGAGCATGAACGGATTTATGTGACGCTCGTGCCGGGCGATTCGGTCGGGCGTGTGTAGAGCAATGATGAAAAAGGCTTATCTTCAAGCGAGAATGTTCGCTTGAGATAAGCCTTTTTCTATTCTTTGATTTCATTCGGAGCGCTGAGCGCATCAAGCAGCCCCGAAGACTGCAGCGGACCCCACCGCATGATTCGTGTCATCATCAGCGCCATTTCGTGCGAATTGAGCTTCATCCCGTTCTCGAACCAATAGAGAATAATGCCGAGATTGGCCGACGTAATATAGGTAATGAGATAGTCGCGTGGGATCAGGAGCTGTTCTTCCCGCAGATGAACGGCGATGATTTTCTTATAGATGTTGTCGCCCATTAAATTCCGCAAGGTGATGGCAAAGGAATGATCTCCCTTGGGCCCGAACATGACGCGGAAAAAATCGGCATGCTCAATGAAATAGTCGAAGATACACACAATTGGCTCGAATGGTTCGTTCGTATTCAGGCCTTGCAGCAAGGCGATCGGGTTCACGTCGCCTACGCGATTGGTTAATCCTTCGAGCATCTCCGCTTGCGCTTGGGCGAGCAGCTCGAATTTATCCCGATAATGGAGATAGAACGTCCCCCGGTTGAGGCCGGCACGCTGCGTAATATCGGCGATGGTGGTATTATCGAAACCCTTCTCTTCCATGAGCGCCAGGAGAGCTTGTAAGATCATTTGCTTCGTTCGGACGATCCTGGGATCGATACGATTGTTCGAGTCTTGCATGACAGTCACGGCCTCCTTATTTGAACAAATGAACAATTCCCGATGCGTTGTTGTTTAGTGCACACAGCAGTGAAAGTTGATTATTGTAATCTCATTTCATTTTATTATAATGAACACAATGATCATTAATCAACAACTTGTTCATTAAGTTTGGATAGGGGGAAACGATATGGATACGAAAAAAAACTTCTGGAGGCAGAAGACGGTATGGGGCGGTCTGATCGGTGTCATCGTGGTATGTATGGTATTCGGGCTTGCGATGATGGGGACGGTGCTCAGTTCACAGCCTAGAGAGCTGCCGGTTGCCATAGTTGTGCTCGATCAACCAGTACAGAGCCCAGCAGGCGGAGACATGGCGATCGGACAGATGATGCAAGAGAAGTTGACAGGGGAGCTTGGTACGCAGTTGCCTGTTACGTTTACGGTACTCCATTCCGAAGCGGAGGCCGTACAAGGGATGGATGAACAGAAATATTACGGGGCACTGGTGCTGCCAGAGAACCTGAGTGCAGGTGTGTTGTCCTTGCAGTCCCCGAACCCGCAGCAAGCAGCGGTGACCATCTACGCCAATGAAGGCATGAATATGCAAGTGGCGACGACGGTGAAGCAGATGTTGCATCAGGTGATGCAAGGCGTATCAGGGGAGTTGACGAAGCAGCTCATGGGCATGGTCGCAGCGAAGACGCCGGCGGTTCCGGTTCAGACGGCAGAGCACTTCATGCACCCGTTCACTGTGCAAGATCAGACGCTTCATTCAGTCGGTGCGAAGAACGCGAATGGGAATGCGCCGGGACTATTAACGCAAATCTTGTGGATTGGCAGCTTGATTACGAGTGTATGTATGTTCTTGGCATCGAAAGCTGCCCGATCGACAGGATCGCGGCCGTGGGGCACGATTCTCTTCCAAATCATTGCAGGCATCGTATTCGTAGCGGCAGCAGCCAGCCTTACGCAATGGATGGCGGAGTCCTGGTATGGGATGGAGATCCAGCATGAAGGCAAGGTCTGGTTATTCTTAGTGCTCATTGCGGTTACGTTCTTCGCCATTCAATCGACGCTGCTCAATTGGGTCGGCATGCCAGCGATGGTGCTTTTGGTTCTACTGATGTTCTTCTCGATGCCGCTGCTCAATATGGTGCCCGAGATGCTGTCCGATGTGACAAGAGACTGGCTCTATTCCTGGACGCCGCTTCGGATCGCTGCTTCCGGATTGCGCGATGTGATGTACTTCGGCGGCGAAGGCGGTGGATTGCAGGAGATTATCACGATATTAGGGTGTATTGTCGGCGCAGGTGTTATTCTTATGATGGCATCCGCGGCGAAACGTGTGAAGGTTCCGGGCGCTTCAAGACAGGTAGAACGAATATCGTAAGAGTGAAGGCGGCGATAAGCCGCCTTTTTGGCATATGGCAAGGGATTGACGAGCGGTGTAGAATAGGGAATAGATGGGAGGGATTATGACCTATGGAAATACAGGCAAGACAAGGATTATCCGAGCAAGATTTGCATGATATTCGCATTCTGGCGGACATCTGCGATGCGCTCGACGGGATTAAGCTGAAATTAAACTGGATTTCTCTACAGACGCGTTCTGCTCAAGAGACGAATGATTTCCTTATCTACGATAATGGCGATCTGATCGGTTATTTGGGTATATACAGCTTCCAAGTATCGGAAGCGGAGATCAGCGGGATGATTCATCCACTATACCGAAAACGCGGACTATTCACGAAGCTTGTCGATGCGGCGGTAGAGGAATGCAGACGGCGAGAGTTCGGACGGATCCTGTTCATTAATCATCATCGTTCTACGTCGGGCCAAGCGTTCTTGCTTGCCCGTGGCACGACATATAAGGTATCGGAGCATTGGATGCGTTGCGAGCGGACAGAATCAGATCTGAATGGCGCGAGCATTCCTGGGATGATCGAGGAAGCGGTTTATCTGCGCAGTGCAAGTGTAGAGGACAAGGAACTGTTGATTCAGCTGAATATGGCCGGGTTCGCGATGGAGGAATTCGATTCGCGAGAATATGTAGAACGGACCATCTCTAGCCCACTGGAATATACGTTCATCGCCGAAGCGCAAGGCCAGCCGATTGCCAAATTAGGGGTTACGTATGAAGAGGGGAGTGCCTTCATCTATGGATTCTGCGTGAGCCCGCAGCAGCGCGGTCGAGGATATGGCCGCCGAATTCTCGTCGAGCTCATGAACATGCTGCAGCGTGAACAAGGGAGGTCGAGATTCGAGCTCGAGGTAGCCGTGGAGAATGCACGCGCACTGAGCATTTATGAGGATTGCGGGTTCCGGGTCATTAGCGCGAATGATTATTACGAATTGAAGTTGTGAGGAAAAAAGGACCAGAGTGACTGAGATCACGATGGCCCTTCGTCTTCCGTCGTATGATGATCTTGCAAGGCCTAAGATCTTATGAACTGGAGGCGAATCCAACATGATTACACAAGAAATGACCGTACGTGATGCGGTATTGCAATATCCGGCTGCGAGCGACGTGTTCAAGCGGCTCAAAATTGACTTCTGCTGCGGAGGCAACCGACCGATTCAAGAAGCGGCGGAAGCACGCGGGCTTGATGCTGCGGCAGTCGTCCAGCAATTGAATGACATGAAGCAGTCCGCGCCAAGTATCGGGATCGGAATGGATTGGCAATATATGTCCTCACGGGCGTTGATCGAATATATCGTGAAGAAGCACCATCAGTATTTGCGTGACCAGTTGCCGCAGATCGCAGCGAATGTGGAACGCGTCTATCATGTGCACGGCGGAGATCAGCCGCATTTGGTTCAGATGGCGGAGCTGTTCCGGCAGCTGCGAGCTGAACTCGAGGCGCATATTGCGAAGGAAGAGGAGATCTCCTTCCCGCTCATCATGCGTGCGGAAGAAGATGCGGGTGTTGTCTCTCATACCGACGTGCGCGCAGTCGTGGCCGAACTGGAAGGCGAGCATGACGGCGCTGGGAATCTGCTGAAGCAGCTCCGTGAAGTCACGAATGATTTTACCCCGCCTGAACATGCTTGTACGACGTATCGGATTACCTATGCACGTCTAGAGGAACTCGAAGGGATGACGTTCGAACATGTACATCTGGAGAACAATGTGTTATTCCAGCGGTTTGGGCTGTAATCAATCGACGATCAACTAATGAAAGGCACCCCTTGCTGGTATTATCCCCTTACGGTAGACAGTAAAAAAAGAGTTCATGTTATGATGAATTCAACACTGTTGACCGGAGGGGATTTTTTCATGGCGAAAAAGGGACAGACATTCAATCGTTATGACGAAACAACTAAGCAGGAGGCTGTTAGACTACGTCTTGAGGAACACTGGAGTTATTCCATGATTATGAATAAGCTGAGTATCAAGAGTAAGAGTCAAATTCAGAATTGGGTAAAGAAATCTGAGCGTGGGGAAACGTTTAAGGATCTTCGAGGGAGATGGAGTAAGAAGCGCTTCAGATCAGTTGAAGAAGAGATTAGTTATTTGAAAGCACAGGTGGAATATCTAAAAAAGCTCAATCCAAATCTACATGGGGAGGAAAGTTGGATAAGCAAGTCCGATTCGAGTCCATTCGAGAAATGAAAACCGATTTTCCTATTAAATTACTGTGTAAGATTGCTGAGGTTTCCCGTTCTGGCTACTATAAATGGTTAGCCACTTACGAGTCCCGGAAAACACGTATGGATGAGAATACGGTAATTAAAGAGCATATTCTAGCGATTCACCGTATTCGGCCTTACTACGGTTATTTTCGCATGCGCACAGCACTACGAAAGGAAGGGCTATATGTTAACCACAAGAAGGTGCGACGACTCATGCGAGAATTAGGAATCCAGTCTGTCATACGTAAGAAACGGCCTTTCGCAGGCAGAAAGCCTTCTGTGTTGTTCCAGAATGTATTAAACCGGGAATTCACTTCAGCCGCAGCTAAGCTCAAACTAGTAACCGACATAACCTATGTTCGCGTTGGACATGGCTTCCTCTATCTTTCAGTTGTTTTAGACCTCTACAACAATGAGATTTTGACTTGGAGGTTGGGAGAACGAAATGACCTAGAACTTGTTCTGGACACCGTAAAACAACTGAATACACCAAAAGCGATCCTGCACTCTGATCAAGGGTTTCAATACACGACAAAGACGTATGCAAAGCTCCTTGCAGATCAGAAGCTTGTTGGCAGCCATTCTAGACGTGGGAACTGCTTTGATAATGCGTGCGTTGAGTCGTTCTTCTCGCATCTAAAGGCAGAAAAGCTTCATTTGGTGAAGCCAAACGGTGCCTCTGAAGCTGAACGTTTGATCACTGAATATATTGCTTATTACAACCATGAGCGGTTTCAGAAAAAATTAGGCGACCTCTCCCCTGTTGAATACAGGAAAGCGATCGCCGCTTAATTTATGGCTTTTTTAGCTGTCTACTTGACGGGGATATGACCATTGCAGGGTGCCTTTTTGTGATCATTTTATGAGCTGGTTGTTGCTCTTGCCTCTGCTTCTGCCTTCGCTTCAGCAGCTTGCTCTTGGTAACTCTTCATACGATCGTTCGTCATATAGAAGGTGAATAATAGGGCAAGAACGGTCGGAATCAACGCCCAGATGAACGTCTGCACGATGGAAGAAGAGAGCGCGTGCGTGATTTTATCCAGAATATCGGCAGGAATATTAGCCCGTGCTTCGGGCGATAGAATCGCACGCGGATCCGATAGTTGATCTACGCCTTGCGGTGCTGATCCCATCCCGGCAAAGGCGGATTTCAAGCCGTCCGCGAAGTTGTTCTTCTGTACCATTCCAAAGATCGTAATCCCGATCGTCATTCCAAGTGAACGAATGAAAGCGATCGTGGAATTCGCAGAACCGCGCTGCGATGCGTCGAAATGGTGAATGGCCGCCATCCCAAGGACGGAGAAGGAGGCGCCGAGTCCAAGCCCGGTAATAATCATATAGAAAGTAATCATACCGCGCGAGGTGTCCGTCGTAATCGTCGTGAGCAGCGCCATCCCGGTTAGGAAGATGAGCATGAAGACGACCATGACTTTACGATACCCGAATTTGACTGAAGACATGGCCCCGACCTGCGCGGAGACGGTTGTTCCGAGCATCATCGGGAGGAGAATCATGCCAGAGTTCGTCGCCGTTCCACCGGTTACACCTTGGACGAAGATCGGGATATAGACCGCTGCCGCGATGAAGGCCGCCCCAGAGAAGAGGCCGATAATCGTGCTCGAAGCGAATAATCGATTCCTGAACATGGAGAAAGCAATGATCGGTTCTTTGGCCGTACGCTCGATGAATAGGAAGATGATAAATAGGACAGCAAATCCAGTGAATAAGCTTAGGATGACAGTGGAATCCCACGCATAGGTGCCGCCGCCAAGCTCTAACGCGAACATTAAGCAAATAATGGAGCCGACGAGCGTCGTAGCGCCAGCCCAGTCGATTCGCTGCTTCGAATGTTCATGCGATTCGTGATAGAAGAGCACGACCATCAGCAGCGCTACCACACCGAGGGGCACGTTGATGAAGAAAATCCAGTGCCATGTGAACGTATCGGTGATGAATGCGCCAAGCAGCGGTCCGAAGATGCTGGATAGCCCGAAGACAGCGCCGAACAATCCACCCATTTTACCGCGCTTCTCTGGTGGGAAGGTGTCGAACATGATGGTAAAGGCAATCGGGACGAGCGCCCCGCCGCCAATCCCTTGAATCGCGCGGTAAATGCTGAGCTGCGTGATCGTCTCGGCGGTCGCGCAGAGAATCGAGCCCGCCAGGAAGAAGATAAGTCCGAAGACGAAGAAGCGTTTGCGCCCGTACATATCGGACAATTTGCCGAAGATCGGCATGCCGGCCATCTCCGCCACCATATAGGCGGAAGTGACCCACACGAATTTATCAAGGCCTCCGAGATCGGAGACGATGGTGCCCATGGCTGTCGACACAATGGTGTTGTCCATCGACGCCATGAGAATGCTGAGCAAGAGGGCTGTGACGACAAGCCCTAGATTACTTTTTCCTTTGACCACGGTTTACTCCTCCACTTAACAACAAGATTCACGGTCTCTCATGAAACCTCTCTATGTCTGAATGCAATGCTCCACGGCAGCGTCCGGAGCTTGCTGGTAACTGCTTCGATACTCCACTCGCTCGATGATACAGCCGCTGCCGATGGTGACGCGATTGCCGCGAACGATCTTAGCAGTCGTATTCTCCAGGTGGATATCATCGCCTTCGATGCTGTCGGTGATCAATCGGGAATCCGGTTGCGTTTTGAACATGTCGAGCAGTGATTTCAGCATGCTGGCCATCCCTTGCGGTTTGCGCACGCTAATCTGCTCGCCGCCGATTTCACGCGCAGTCGACGGCCAGAAGAGATCAAGGTCCAAACGGCCGACGTTCAAGAGGCCTTGCACTTCGAAGGCGCCCTTGCCGCGGAGATGATCGATGGCACAATCGCCATCAACGCTGATCATGCCGTAGAGCTTCACATCTTCGCCCGTCAGGTTCTGTCTGACCGCAAGTTGGCCGCCAATTTTGGCATCATTCAGGGTGATATGTCGATTTGCTTTGAGCTCACCGTGAAGATTCAAGCGGTCCGTTGTGACATCTCCGTTCACAGAAGTCGTCCCTGTGATCCGGGTGATTTTGGCTTCGAATGCCCCGAGCACGCTCGTATCGCCTGTGCACCGGAAGGTTTCGCAATGGATATCGCCGGAAATCTGAACATCGCCTGTAATGCTGACATTCCGGTAATAACCGCCAGCAGCGCTGGAAGAGCCTGTAATGCGTAGATCTCGAGCAGGGTTGTTACCCACGGTTTATTCCTCCTTGTATCAAGATATGCGTTAGATTTGGGTGTGATATTTGACGATGGAGCTAGGATGGATATGGAGTTCATCTTTGTATTCGACACGCTCGATGATACAATCGGGTCCGATATTGATGCGGCCGCCACGGACGACTTTGGCCGTCGTATGTTCGAGTGAGATATAGTCCCCTTCGATGGTTGTCGCAGTGACGTGCGTGTTCATGAACGTGCCAAGCAACTTGGTCATAAATTGTGAGCCGGCATGACGAATCGTGATCTGCTCGCCGCCAATTTCCTGTGCCGAACAAGGGCCGTGCGCAGCGACCTCGATCATACCTGCGTTCAACATCCCTTGGATAACGAAGATGCCGTTTGATTCGAACCGTTCGGCTTCGCAATCCCCATGGATCTTGAGATGCCCGTTCACTTGAAATTCTTCTCCTGTCAGTTTGCCGTTAATCGTGACTTTGCCGTCGATCCGTAGTTGATCGGCATGCGCGGCGCCTTTAATCTTCGAGATGCCATCGATGCTGGCGCGTTCCGCGCGCAGCGAGCCGTCGACTTTGCAAGTCCCGTTGCAGGCGAAATCCATACAGGTCAAGTCCCCATGGATCGTGCCCATGCCGTCGACGGTGACGCGGCGGAAGGTTCCGCCGTTGGAGCTGGCGATACCGTTAATTTGAATATCTCCGCTTGGATAATCGTACATAGATCTTCCTCCTATTTGGATAATCGTGTCTTAAGCGCTTCGATCGAGCTCGACAGCGCGATGCGTTGGACGAGCTTGGCATGGTCTTCGAGGTAGACTTCACTCCCGCCAGAGATAAGCAGGAAGGTTGCAACCCCCATCTTGCGGATGAAGATCAAGTCACAGCTCTTACCGTCGAACCTCTTATAATGATCATTCAGGACTTGCAGCAGGATTCGGCCCTCATCGCGGTTCATCTCCCCGGTCTGCAGCATCTGTTCTAGAACATACAAGGCGATCAATCGCTCGTAAGTGAGCACTTCGGCTTCGCCGAATTGTGCGGTGAGCAGTTGCCACGATACGTCAGACACAATGTTACGCTGCTTCAAATCTGCAGCATACAAGGCCATCTCGGATAAGTTCGGGGAGAAGAGATCGGCGAGATCATCGAGCGACGCGTTGTCTTTGAGATGAATGATTTTATCGATCCGATCCAATATCTTATCCTTGGGGAAGAAGGTCTCCTGCCCTGTGAACGTGGATTTGCGGATGAACCAATCTTCCGGGATGAGATCTTTACGTTTCCATCGATATAACTGACCATAAGAAATGCCGGTGAGTTCCAGCAGATCCTTCTTTGAAATGAGATTGTCTTCCATCGAGTAAATACCTCCTTAGCGCACAACAACGAAACAATGTTACGCACACATCGTAACACTGTTTCGTTAATGATGCAAGAGGCAGGCTTGAACTTTTTGGTGAGGAGGCATACAGTAACAATATTGGAAATGATTTAAGCTTAGAAGAATGATTTTTGTATCCAAAGTATATGAATGAGGTGGAGAAGCATGAAGGAACAAGCGTTGTTGCATGAGATGAGATGTATGTCGTTCAATATCCGTAATGCGTATGGGGATCAAGATGAGAATGCCTGGTCGACGCGCGCAGAGATGGTGGCCGGGATGATTCGTTTCCATCGCCCGGACATTGCAGGCTTGCAGGAAGTATTGCTGAACCAGCTGGAAGATATGGAGCGGATGCTCCCGGAATACGGCTTCGTCGGCGTTGGGCGAGACGATGGGGACAAGAAGGGGGAGTTCGTTAATGTCATGTATCGGAAGCAGCGATTCGAGCTCCTCGCGAGTGGGTCCTTCTGGTTGTCCGAACAGCCGGAGCAGCCGGGGTCCATGGGATGGGACGCAGCTTGTTCACGCGTGACGACGTGGGCGAAATTCCGCGATCGTCTGGACGGCACCGAATTTCTACATATGAATACGCATTTTGATCATATTGGCGTCGTGGCCGTGAGGGAGAGCGCTCATCTGCTTGGTAAGCGGGCTGCTGGCCTTGCGGGAGGGATCCCGGTCGTCCTAACGGGTGACTTTAACTGCACGAACACGACCGAGCCTTATCGCATCCTAACCGATGTGGAGGGGCCGGTGCCATTGCGCGATGCTTCGGCCGTCGCAGCGTACAACCATTTTGGGCCGGACTTCACGTTCCACGGGTTCGATCGGAAGGAGCTGGCGAAGCAGATGTTCCCACGGGAATACCAAGCTGAGACAGCAGGGCTGGAGGCGGATTCGCCGATTGATTTTATTTTCGTCAGCGATCAGGTGTCGGTGCAGGCGTTCGGCATTCTAGCGGATCATCGGGCAGGGAAATTCCCTTCGGACCATTTACCGATCGTGGCGGATATCGCTTGGCCCGTCGAGGCATAATCTACGCATAGGCATAGGTGTTACAGAAATGGAGGGGTTCGCATGATGTTGCAATTCGAATTTCTACTCCGTCTCATCATCGCGGGGATATGCGGTGTATTGATTGGTTATGAACGTAAGAGTCGTATGAAAGAGGCTGGTGTTCGGACGCATTTCGTCGTCGCGGTAGGTGCCTCGCTCATGATGGTCGTATCGAAATACGGTTTCGATGATATCTTGGGCAAGGACGGCGTGGGACTTGATCCATCGCGGATTGCAGCGCAAGTCGTCAGCGGGGTCTCGTTCTTGGGGGCAGGCATGATCTTCTTGCAGCGCCAGACGGTCAAAGGGCTCACGACCGCGGCGGGTGTATGGACGACGGCGGGCATTGGGCTTGCGCTTGGCTCCGGACTCTATACGATTGGGGTCGGCGTGACGCTGCTCATTCTGGTGGGGCAGAAAATGTTGCATCGCCAGTTCCGCTGGTTGTCTGCGCCGAAGTCGGAGCAGCTCATCCTCCGGATCGAGAATGAACCTGATATGATGGGAGCCATCCAGCGGACGTTATTATCGAGGAATATTTCCATCTTGAACTTCCATGCCGAGAAGATGGATAAGGACGAATCCGAGATCGAGTTGTCCATGCTCGTGAAGCTGCCGGGATCTTACCCTGCGGCAGAGCTGCTCTCGTTGATCCAGGAAATTCAAGGCGTGAAAGCGGTAGAAATGCAGTAATCAAAAGATAGGGTTGGCTTGTTGCGAGAATAGAATAACCCGCACCTCATGCGTAGGTGCGGGTTATTTGACGTTCTGCTCGATTTGAATCGGTTATTTGACGATCTGCCACGTGACGCCGAATTTGTCTACGACTTCGCCGTAATAACCCCAAGGCTGAAGATCGAACGGGTACTTGACCGCACCGCCCTCGCTGAGATTCGCATAGGCTGTCCGGGCTTCAGATTCATTATCGTAACTTAGCGCTAGGACGATATGGCGGCTTCCGGATACAGGCTCGAAAGCGTCGGACAAGAATAACGTATTGGTTCCGGCAACCGTCAGAACCATATGCATCACTTTATCTTTCACTGCCTCCGGTGTATTCGGCATCTGGCCGAACGTCATGACGGATTGGACCTCTCCGCCTAATGCCTGCTTATAGAATTCTGCCTGCGTTCTTGCATCCTTTGACATGATATAAGGGTTTAATTGTGCTCCCATGGTTCAACAACCTTTCTTATTTCGTTTTTGTAATTTCAGTTTCTATACAAACGACGAATGGGAGTTAACGAAATCGACAGCTTCCCGAAATGTTTTTTTCTTTTTCTCGCATATCCACTGTAATGGCGATGGTAGATAGACTTTTGGGCGTAGGTGAATGAGTTTTCTGGAAAAAAGTGTTTGACAAAAGAGTTATTCACTTATATAGTTAGTTACATGAGTAATGAACCAACTTGGTGGTGATAAAAATGATGTCCATGGATGACAGTCGTCCGATTTTTATGCAGATCGCAGAACGGATCGAGGATGACATTATCGAAGCAAGATTGCCCGAAGAGTCGCAGGTGCCGTCAACGAACCAATTCGCTACGTTCTACCAGATCAACCCAGCTACGGCTGCGAAGGGCGTCAATCTGCTAGTCGATCAAGGTATTCTATACAAAAAGCGAGGGATCGGGATGTTCGTATCAACAGGCGCACGCGCGATACTAGTGGAGAAACGAAAAGATCAATTCTATGAACAATATGTCGTTGCCATGGTGCGAGAAGCGGAGAAGCTCGGCATCACGAACGATCAGTTGGCAGAGATGATTCGTACAGGGAGGAAAGGATCATGAGTCGTGTCGTTGAAGTAAAGGGATTAACGAAGGTTTACGGAAATTTCGAAGCGGTCAAGGATGTCACGTTCACGCTAGAAGAGAACAAAATCTACGGCCTGCTCGGGCGGAACGGCGCCGGTAAGACGACGATCATGCATATGATTACGGCACAGCAGTTCAAGACGAGCGGTGAGCTTAAGGTGTTCGGCGAAGAGCCCTATGAGAATAATCGGGTGTTAAGCCAAGTCTGCTTCATTAAAGAGAGTCAGAAGTACCCAGATAATTACCGTGTCATCGATGTGTTGGAAGTGGCGTCCATGTTCTTCCCGAATTGGGATCAGGCCTTTGCACATGAACTGATCGAAACGTTCCGTCTGCCGCTCAAGCGGCGGGTGAAGAAGCTGTCTCGCGGTATGCTGTCTGCGGTTGGGATCATTGTAGGACTCGCGAGCCGTGCACCGCTTACGTTCTTCGATGAGCCTTACTTAGGACTCGATGCCGTTGCACGGGAGCTATTCTATAATCAATTAATTCAAGATTATGCGGCATATCCACGTACCGTGGTATTGTCTACACACTTGATCGACGAAGTCAGCCAACTGCTGGAACATGTGATGGTGATTGATCAAGGAAAGCTCATATTGAATGAGGACACTGAGGTATTGCGCGGGCAGGCCATCTCTGTCGCGGGAACAACTGCACAAGTTGAGGAGTTCGTGAAAGGAAGAAAAGTGATTCACCGCGAACCGTTCGGCGGACTGCTTACGGCAACCGTGATGGGAGCCGGAAGCACAGGGGACCGCAAACGGGCAGAATCGCTTGGATTAACCATTACGCCTGTATCGCTGCAGCAGCTCATCGTTTATTTAACAGGCGGATCGGTAAGAAAGGCTGGTGAGGCATAATGAATCGTTCGATAGGTGTAATGAAAATGCATCTTCGTGATAAACTTGGCTACTTGTATTTACCATGGATCATATGTCTGGGTTCCTTCTCAGTTAATTTACTCATTGGTGGCTTGATCCAAGAGGAGAAGGGCTTCTACTCCGGTGGGTTGATGTCGATCTTTGTTTATATGCTAGTCGCGGGGATTGTTGTGGTACCGCAGACGATTCCATTCGCGCTCGGACTTGGGGTGCGGAGATCGGATTATTTCACCGGCACAGCGAGTACCTTAACTCTACTAAGCTTCGTCTTCTCCATTGGACTGTCATTGCTCTCCTGGATCGAGGCGGCCACATCCGGCTGGGGCGTGAACTTGGGATTTTTCCACCTGCCTTATCTATACGGGGGAAGCTACTTGCAACAGTTCCTTGTGTTCTTCTTGATCATGCTCATGTTGAGCTTATGGGGGCTCATCATTGCATGTTACCATCGCCGATTCGGGAAAGCAGGAACGTTCACGTTGTTTATCGCACTTTTCTTGCTTGGCAGCCTATTCTCCTTCTATATGACGTATATGGGAGATTGGATGGCGGTGTTTCAATGGTTCGCGGACAAAACAGCAATGGACCTAGCGCTGCTTAGCATCCCGTTCTCCGTTCTCTTTGCTGCCCTGTCGTATTTGTTCCTACGTCGTTCAACTGTATAACTACGGTGTCGAGCGTAAAAAGACCGCCTTCTTGGAAGGCGGTCTTTTGTCTGTTCAGGGGGCGACATCCGGTGCGGTGACTGGGTCAGGCCGTGCTGCGACGGGCTTGCGTTCCCGGAACATGAAGTAGTATAGGGCAGATGCGCAAATATAGAGCACGCCTGTCATACAGAAAGTAACGACGTACCCCCAGTACTTCCCATAGGTGCTTAGCAGGTGGGATTGCACAGGACCCATCGTGGCCCAACCGAGCATGAAGGCCGTCTGCGTCATGGAGTTCGCGATCCCTCGCCGTCTATCAGAGATCCGATCCACCATAATGGAGGATTGGATTGGATTCGCAGCGTTCATCAAGGCCTGCCGGAATAAGAAGCTGATACAGGCGATGATGAAGATGTTAGTGAAGCCCGTCAGCAGCAAGAATGGCAGGGATAGCATCTGGAAGTAGACAACGGCGCGGACCTGTCCCACACGCTGTGCCAGATAAGGTCCGATCATCATCGATACAATGGTCATCACTTGTCCCAGGGAGATGAGAATTCCCACAGCCGTTAAGGACACTGCGAATCGGTTGGTAAAATAGAGATTCAAATAGGGCACGACGAGCCCTGAGCCAAATCCGACGAGCAGCTGCGCTGCCGTAAATTTGCTAATCGCTTGCCAGTCTCCACGCGTAGCTGGCAAGGCGGCGGAAGCGGGATTCGGCGCTGGATTCACGGCTGCCGGCTGCTTCGCGACATCTTTGACGAGCAGCAGTGGGAGAAAGGCAAGGCAGCTTGCAACGCCTCCAATCAATAGAACGATCTGTAAGCTGTAGATTTTGCTTACTCCTGCGGATTGAAGGACATCGGCTAGAAGGCCGCCGCCGATACTGCCGATTACCTGTGCCGCGAGTACCATCGATGAATGATAGCTGAATAGCTTGAGCCGCTGCGCTTTGCCTGCATTTTCAGCGAGGTAAGGGACCGCGATAATCTGGAAAAAGGCCATAAATAACCCGGCGAATACGGCAAAGATCATGAGCGCTGACTCGCCGCTTGCGAAGGCACGGCCCATGAAGCTAAGCCCTGTGAAGAGGGCACCGATAATTAAGAGCACCTTGCGGCTTGCCCGGTCGCTGATGAGCCCGATGGGAATAAAGATAAGCGCTGTAGCTAAGGACTGAACACTGACAATCGTCCCGTTCATATCATCTTGATAACCCAGCGCTTGAATATATAAATTGTATAGTACACTGAACATGCCCGTGCCGATCTGAAATAAGATGTTGGCGATGAAGAATAGGCGGATGTTACGATTCCACTCGGTCCAGGTCGTCGTAACGTGCTGAATAAGTCGCATGAAGTCATCCTCCGAATATAGTCCATGTTAGTTATTTCCATCATAACAAGGCCAGGAGAGGATGCATAGTCCCCAAAAGTCGCGCTTCTAAAGTCAGAGTAATGATTCTACACCGTCAATGAATATTTCCGTACCTGATATATGGCTTGATTCTGGGGATGCAAGGAATAGAACCAAATCTGCAACCTGTTCAGGCTGCCCCGGTCCATGCTCAAGCGGTTGGCTTCCTTCAGGATAGTTGACTGGGATCTTAATTTTCTCTAATTGAGGAGTCGATTGCGTATTCTCATTGATATTCGTCTGAATAGCTCCTGGACAGATGACGTTCACACGGATTTTATACCGCGCGAGTTCTAGCGCAGCCATTTTAGCAAAAGCGATCTGACCCGCCTTGGACGTGCTGTAGGCAGACATGCCGACCCCGGAAAATTTGCGGCTGCCATTGATCGAACTGGTAATAATAATGCTTCCTCCGTTTTGTTTCATATGCGGAATAGTATATTTTACGGTGAGGAACGTGCCCTTTAAATTCGTTGTTAAGGTATGATCCCACGCTTCTGCGGTTAAATCCTCTATCGGAGAGAGGGTGCCGTTGATCCCTGCATTGGCAAATACAATGTCCACGCGTCCAAAGCGGTTAATGATAGATTGAATGGCCTGCTGTACCCGCTCGGGGTCTGACACATCGGTATCAACGAACAACGACTCTCCGCCGAATTGCTTTACTTGCTGCTCCACGGATTCGCTTCGATTGTTGTTCAGATCGAGGAGACATACCTTGGCACCGTGCTGTGCTAGAAGTAAAGCAGCTGCGCGTCCGATCCCGGAACCGGCTCCGGTGATCACAGCAACCTTATCTTTGACGCGGCGTGAGTTCGAGACGTCAGACGCGTTTGTTGCGGAAATATTCATGATTGTAATCCTCCATCGGTACTCAAATTTTCCCAGTTAGTGTTCCATAGCCATCTTTATTTATTCTGCAGATTCGAACCGTCTAGGCATTCGTGTCGTTACCTTCGATGAGAAGATAATCCAAACTCGATACGAGGAGAGTGTATTCAAATGAAACGATTGACCCTGGTAAGCTTCATGATGGCTTTGATAATTCCGCTGTTTACTTCGCATGCATTCGCTGCCGCACCGAATTTCCAAGCCCTTGGATTCCCGGACGTCGCGTTGGAACAGACGATTGATGCAGGAGAAGGGGCTAAGTTCAAATATGGCCAGGTCAAGATCGAAATCCCGGAGGGAACGTTCGTCAACAAAGTCAAATTTCAAGTTGTAGAGGGGAGTTTGGCGGATTTTCAAGCAAGAGCTCCTGAAGGTGAGACCGTGCTTATGAATTTTGCTTTTCAAGTGACTGATTTGATCACGAAAGAACGCATCATCAAGTTTAACAAACCTGTGATGTTCAGCTACACATCACCTTCAGTTAGCTCCAAGAGCAAGTACTATAATATTTTGCCGGACGGAGCCTTTGTGTTGAACACGGTTCTTCCTGAAATTCATGGTAATACCCTAACGCATCCCAATCCGGGAGCGCCTGTAGGGTGGGCCGTGACTTCGCCAACTTCGTCCGAGAAGAAAACCCCGTCGCCGGGAACAAAAGCGGAGGTAGAGCCCTTTGACGGCAGCATTACGAACAATGCTTTGGCTATAAGTCCTGATGAACAGACTGCGGTAGTCTCGGATAGCCGCGTACAATCGATCCGTGTCTATGACCTCGCCAGAGGGACGTTACGCAAGGAAATCGACGGATTTGTCACACCGAGGAACGTCGTGTTCGTAGACGGAGGCAAAACATTCGTCGTCTCGGACAGCACGCTCGGTACCCTGCGGTTCTACGACTTGAAACAATTAACTTTGAAGGATGAAGTCGTGGTCGGTCCGGGGGCATTCGGTACGGCTGTCAGCCCAGATGGACGCACGTTGTATGTTAACAATCAAGCGCATAGTTCGGTTACGATCGTGGATCTTGAGAAACGTAAGCCAACTGCGGTCATTGCCGGGTTTGCACAGCCGCGGCAGGGAATCGTCATGTCTCCAGACGGACGATATGTGTTCGTTACGAACTTCAAGGGAGACAAGGTATCTGTTGTTGATGCTGCTACGAATAGTATCGTGCGTGAGATTACCGGGTTTGAGATGATACGCGGGATTTCGGTGACCAAGGACGGTATCTT
The DNA here is from genome assembly GCF_009363075.1 of Paenibacillus guangzhouensis. Lineage (NCBI taxonomy): Bacteria > Bacillati > Bacillota > Bacilli > Caryophanales > Paenibacillaceae > Paenibacillus > Paenibacillus guangzhouensis. The sequence continues at coordinate 5,865,024 of NZ_CP045293.1, forward strand.
GTACGCAGCCAATAGCGGGCGGGATAGTATTTCCGTCGTGGACATCGCTCAGGGGAAAATCATCAGCGAGGTAAAGGTCGGCCGCGAACCCTATGGCGCAGCCCTTTCACCTGACGGCAAACTGCTCTTTGCCAGCAGCAAGGTGGACAATACGATTGATGTGATTACCGTCTCTGACTACCGCGTGATCAAGACCATCAAGGGATTCTTGGAGCCTAGGCAAGCGATCATCTTCAACCGCGCTGGGGACGTCGCTTATGTCCTGAACCGTGATCTCTCGATTTCATGGGTGAATGTGAAGGATCGTGTAATTATGAATACCATTCAAGATGATAAATAACGAGTTCTAAAAAAATTAGTCCCCTTGATGATCGAGGGGACTAATTTTCCGTGGAGCGCTAATTATACGATAGCATGACCGACGTCATGTGGGTCAGTACCTTCTTAATGGTGTCAATCCGTGAAACAATGAACCGCCAATATTATGAATTCAGTCGTTGCTCAAAGCAATGAAATCCGTTCGGATGGATGTGTTGATGGGCATAGCCGAGGCTGCCGTAGAATTGGAAGAGGATCTCGTTCGTTGCGATGCAGTCGAGACGGATGCGATCCTTACCTTCGAAGCGAATCCCGTTCGCTGCCCATTGCATCATGGCTTCGCCGAGTCCTGTCCCGGCGTAATCCCGGTTAATGGCTAATCGGTGCAGGTAGACTGAAGTGTTATGATCTTCTGCCGTCTCCCAGAGTTCAAGGTCCCAAGGACTCGGCGTGGTGAGGAGTATCACGACACAAGCCACTTTACCTTGATCGACATCTCTCCCAATAAACACATCGCCCCGCGCAATCGCATCGGACGTGCCGTGCACATCCTCTCCTGTGAGCAATCCGCTCCATTGGGTCGATCCTTTACTTTGCAGCCACAAGGCCGTCTGACGCAGCAATGCGTTAACAGCCTCGGAATCCGCAGGTGTTGCTTGTTCAGCTTGAATTCGTTCGCGAATCCAAGGTTCTCTGATGGTGAACAGGTTCATATGGCTTGCTCCTCTCATTAAAATGATCGTACGGAATGGAATAGAATATAGAAGCAGTATACAACCTATAAAATATTTTTCAAATCCCGAAGTACATTTTTACTCCGAATAAGAGTGTGGGATTGTTGGTTGACATCAAATAATTTACGTATATATAATTAGATGATCTAATAAATAGAGTGACGAAATATTGTGGAGCTAGGAGATGACCATGCATGCTCAAGTTGTTTCGATTTCTGAAGCCGTTCTGGCTTCCTATTGTGTTTGTACTGGTGTTTGTATTCCTGCAGTCTCTATCTGAATTGTATTTGCCAACCTTAATGGCGGATATTGTGGATACGGGGATCGTGAAGGGAGATACGGATTACATTTGGCGTATTGGCGGTTTCATGCTGCTCGTGGCGGCAGGTGGAGGAATTTGTGCCATTACGGCCAGTTATTTATCGGCGCGTGTAGCGGCCGGTTATGGTCGTCAGTTGCGCAGCAGAGTGTTCAAGCATGTCGAGAACTTCTCATTGCAGGAGTTTGATAAGATTGGCACGGCCTCGCTTATTACGCGAACGACGAATGACATTACCCAAGTGCAGACAGTCCTTGTGATGATTCTGCGGATGATGGTCATGGCGCCGATGATGTGTATCGGGGGCCTCATTATGGCGATCTCCAAAGATGCGCATTTAACGTGGGTTCTCGCGGTGGTTATTCCTGTCTTGGCACTGGCAATTTTCGCGGTGGCGAGCCGAGGGATTCCATTGTTCAAAGCGATGCAGAAGAAGCTTGACCGCTTGAACCTTGTCCTGCGTGAAGGATTAACGGGGATTCGGGTTATTCGTTCCTTCAACCGGATCAATTATGAGAAGGAGCGCTTCCGGGATGCGAACGCGGACTTGACGAATACGGCGATTCGCGTCAATCGGATTATGGCATTTCTGATGCCTGTGATGATGATCGTGATGAACTTCTCGTCGATTGCGATTATCTGGTTCGGCGGCTTGCGGATCGATACGGGCCATATGGAGGTTGGGAGTCTCATGGCCTTCTTGCAATACGCGATGCAGATCATGTTCTCCTTGTTGATGGTGTCGATGATGTTCGTCTTGATTCCGCGGGCTTCGGCATCGGCGGTGCGGATTAATGAAGTGCTCGATATGAAGCCGGAGATTGAAGATCCAGCGCAAGGAGCGAGAACTGACGGCCGTCGTGGATATATCGAGTTTAATGATGTCACCTTCAGCTATCCGGGAGCAGAGCAGCCTGCGTTATCGAATCTGTCTTTCCGGGCAGCGCCTGGGCAAGTCACAGCGATCATCGGTGGTACCGGTTCCGGGAAATCCACGCTTCTCAGCTTGCTGCCGCGTTTCTACGATGTCGATAGCGGATCGGTTGTGATCGATGGAGTAGATGTGAAACGACTAACCCAGAGCGAGCTGCGATCAAAGATCGGATTTGTACCGCAAAAAGCCGTCCTCTTCACCGGCACCATTGCCGAGAACATTCGGTACGGAAAAGAAGATGCGACGGACGAAGAAGTCCGGCATGCCGCTGAAATTGCGCAAGCGAGCGATTTCATCAGCGATATGACTGATGGATATGATGCACTGATTGCACAAGGTGGAACGAACGTATCGGGCGGTCAGAAACAGCGGCTGTCGATCGCGCGTGCGTTGGTGCGCAAACCGGAGATTTATTTGTTCGATGACAGCTTCTCCGCCTTAGACTTTAAAACGGATGCGAAGCTGCGTGCTGCCCTGCGCGGCGAGACGACGGATGCGACCGTATTGATCGTTGCGCAGCGGGTGAGCACGGTGATGGATGCAGACCAGATCATTGTGCTTGAAGAGGGGCGTATTGCAGGCATGGGTACGCATCGCGAGCTGATGGATACGTCGGAAGTGTACCGTGAGATTGTATCCTCACAGTTGTCAGAGGAGGAGATCGCATGAGTAAGGAAGCACGAGGACCCAAGCATGGCGGACGCGGCCCTATGGGCGGCGGTGGCGGTATGGGCATGGGGATGCCTGTTCAGAAAGCTAAAAACTTCAAAGGCACATTAAAACGGCTGATGGGGTACATGGCACCGCGCAAATACCAATTGATCGCGGTATTGATCACGGCGATCTTGAGTACGGTATTCAGCATTGTCAGCCCGAAAATTATGGGGAAGGCGACAACGAAGCTGTTCGAAGGTCTGATGGGCAAAATGAAAGGCGTTCCAGGAGCGTCCATCGACTTTAGTTATATCGGGGATATTCTGCTTATTCTGGCGGGGCTCTATATCATCAGTGCGATATTCTCCTATTTGCAGCAATATATTATGGCAGGTGTGTCGCAAAAAATCGTCTTCGATATGCGGACACAAGTGAATGACAAGCTGGCGCGGCTGCCGCTCAAATATTTCGACGGTCGGACGCACGGTGAGATTCTGAGCCGGGTGACGAATGATATCGATAATATCAGTACGACGCTCCAACAGAGCTTGACGCAGTTGATTACGTCGATCATTACGATTATTGGGGTTATCGTGATGATGCTGACGATCAGTCCATTGCTGACGTTGATTACAGTCGTGACCTTGCCGCTGAGCTTCTTGGTGACGGTGATGATCGCGAAGCGTTCGCAGGTGTATTTTGCGGGGCAGCAGAAATCTTTAGGTGAACTGAACGGTCATGTCGAAGAGATGTACACCGGACACCGTATTGTCAAAGCATTCGGTCGCGAAGAGAAGTCGCTCGAGAAATTCGAGGAGATTAACGAAGGGTTGTATCGTTCGGGATGGCGCGCTCAGTTCATTTCCGGGATTATTATGCCGCTCATGAGCTTCATCACGAATATTGGCTATGTGCTCGTCTGTGTGGTCGGCGGGCTGCTCGTGACGAAGAAATCCATCGAGATCGGGGATATTCAAGCCTTTATTCAATATGCAAGACAATTTGGACAGCCGATTGCACAGACGGCGAATATCGCGAATATTATCCAGTCGACGATCGCTTCGGCGGAGCGGGTATTCGAAGTGTTGGACGAAGAGGAAGAGGTGCCGGAAGCAGCGAAGCCAGCGCTCGTTCAAGAGCCGCAAGGCTTTGTGTCCTTCGAGCATGTGAAATTCGGATATAAGTCAGATGAAATTCTCATCGAGGATATGAATATCGATGTGAAGCCGGGGCAGACCATTGCCATCGTAGGTCCGACGGGTGCAGGAAAGACGACGCTGATCAACCTGCTGATGCGTTTCTATGAAATCAATGATGGCAAGATCACAATCGACGGCGTCGATATTCGGGATATGAGACGCGGAGACTTACGTGGTATGTTCGGGATGGTGCTGCAGGATACATGGCTGTTCAATGGAACAATTCGCGACAATATTGCTTACGGGCGTGAAGGCGCGACAGAGCATGAGATCATTCGCGCGGCCAAAGCTGCACATGCGGACTTCTTCATTCGGACGCTGCCGGATGGGTACAACACGGTGCTGAACGAAGAAGCGTCGAACATCTCGCAAGGGCAGAAGCAGCTGCTCACGATTGCGCGGGCGATCCTCGCCGATCCAGCGATATTGATCCTAGATGAAGCGACGAGTAGTGTGGATACGCGGACAGAAGTCTATATCCAGCGTGCGATGAAGGAACTCATGAATGGCCGCACGAGCTTCGTGATCGCCCATCGTCTGTCGACGATTCGGGATGCCGATCTCATTCTGGTCATGAATCATGGTACGGTCATTGAGCAAGGGAACCATAACGAGCTGATGGCGCAAGGCGGATTCTATGCCGACCTGTATAATAGTCAGTTTACGGGCAAGTCGATCAGTTAATGGAATTGCGTTAAGGATGGAGAGGCACTTCGGTGAACGAAGCGGTCTCTCCTTTTTATACGCGTTGCATCGGTACTTTTTTTCGTTTATACTGTGTTTAATTTTATTAATTGATGGATCACTTACTATTGGTGAAGGAGGAGAGGACATGGCCAAAAAGGAGACGGCGATGGTGAATCGTAAATCGGACATTATATCGGCGGCGATTGAGGTATTCGCTGAGACCGGATATTATCGGGCAACGACGGCACAGGTCGCGGCGCGGGCCCAAATATCGCAGCCCTATGTGTTTAAGTTTTTTGCGACGAAGGAAGCCTTGCTGCTGAATGCGCTCGAGGTATCCTGGACACGCGTGGTCGATTCTTTTCGCAAAGTCGTGGAGTCCGCTGCGCCGGAACAATTGGAGCGTGAGCTGATCGAGGCTTATGAGGAGATTCTAGCGGCATATCAGAATGAAGTTCTGCTTCAGATGCAAGCGCAGACGATTCGAGAAGACGCGATCCAAGAAGCGATGCGAAATGGTTATAGCGAAGTGCGCCAAATCGTGCTCGAAGCTTTCCGCGCAGCGGGTATTCCGAATGCTGAAGAGCGGACGATGTTATTCCTTGCTCGAGGATTGCTGTGCAACATTTCGATTGCGCTGGATATGCCGGAGCTGAAAGTATTTTGAGGAGGAATCCCCCTCTTCCGAAATTAGTGATTGATTAATCAATAACGACGTGTTATATTGATTTCAACAAAAGTTAGTGATTGATCAATCACAAATAACCAATGAGGTGATTTCAATGAAAAAAGCAATTGTTGTAGGGGCAACAGGAGGAACAGGCGCCGCCATTGTAGAGGAACTGGTCGCACGCGGAATACAGACGATCGCTTTCGGTCGATCCAAGCAGAAGCTGGATCAGCTGTATGCCAGATTAGATCATCCTGCGCATCTAACATTAGCCGTAGGAGATGCATTCCAGCCAGAGACCATCGTCTCCGCTTCGGGTGATGCGGACGTCCTGTTCCATGCCGCAAATGTGCCATATCACGAGATGGTCAGCAAGCTGATCCCGCTGGGGGAATCGGTGATGGAAGCCGCAAATCAGCTTGGGATCAAGGTGGTTGCCATCGACGGCATCTATCCGTACGGCAGAAGACAAATGGGGCGCGTTACTGAAGAGCATCCGAAGCAGCCGCATACGAAAAAGGGCAAGATCCGGCTAGCTTATGAGCAAATGCTGTTCGAGAAGCGCTGGAATCGATCGAAGGTGATGATCGTCCGTTTGCCGGATTATTATGGTCCAACAGCGAATGAAGCATCTTATCTGGGTTCAACGCTCGAGGCGATTGCTGCTGGCAAGATGGCGTTCTTCATCGGCAATATGCGTGTGCCACGGGAATATGTCTACCTTCCTGATGCAGCGTATATGATCGCAGAGCTAGCGAGCAGAGATCATGCCTATAATCAGAATTGGCATATTCCAGGTGCCGGCATCATCTCAGGTAAGGACATCGTCCGAATTGCCCGTCAGGCAAGCGGAAGCTCCAAATCTGTCCTGCCGCTAGGTAGAATAGGGTTGTCCTTGCTCGGCCTCTCCGTGCCGGTCATGAAGGAAGTGGTGGAGATGCTGTACTTGACTGAGGAGCCGCTCGTGCTCAGCGGGGATAAGTATCAGAAGCAGATTAGTCCAATCCGGGCGACGGACTTTGAGCAGGGGATTACGGATACGATTCGTACGTTGCAAAAGTCTAGGGATTAGTTATTGATTAATCACTAATAAAATGAGCGAAAAAGGGGCTGCCTAGGGCACCCCTTTCTTTACATAGCAGCGTATGGTTTAAGGTTTTAACCTTACGGTTGAATCTGGATCGTTGCTTTTCGGCTTGGATCGTGATAGATGTAGATGCCTGGATTGATTTCGATGGTGGCATCGCTCGGGATATCTTTGTAGCGCTCCACTTTTTTGCCTACGGCGTTCGGCCCTGTCGGACGATATTCCGGAAGAATTTGTTCGTCGTCACCCTTGAGTCGAAGGACACTCTGGCTGATCGTATAAAAGGTCGGTGAAGGCGAATCTGACTCGACGACGAGATCTTCTCCATCGCGATAGTACGTATACTGAATGTCGAAGCCTTCCGGCATACGGATAGAGGCCTGCTGTTTCTCTGCCCCCGGTGTCTGCAGCGTGATCCAATTTCGGGAGGTATCCCTCATATCGACGATCGGGTTCTTCAGGACCAACGTCATCGGTACGCCAGACCAGTCTTGGTACCATCCCGGAGTATCGAATCTAAAATACTCTCCGGTCATCTCATTCCGTTCGTTCTGAGTCGTCTGGTACCCTCCTTTAATCATGTGATCTCCCACTTGCAGCGTAATATCTTTGAAAGAGACATTGCCGATCGTGGCCCATCGGTCACGACCGACCCCGGTCCGTTCGAATGGGATTTGGATGCTGAGCGGCGCGACGACAAGTTTCTGCAGCGATATGGCGGAATGCTCTAACAGCTTGGCATCCGGGGTTAATGGCTGGGTGTAGATCGCTTCGCTCGCCTTCTTGCCGTCAACGGCAAAATGGAAATCCCAAGTACCGTCGTAACGCTGTGCTTCCGCTAAGTAGGATACACTCCAATCAGCAGATTTCAGCTGCTCATCGCTCAGTTGATATACATTTTCTAAGAGCATTTCATGACCTTCGGAAGGAAGTTGGGTTCGGGACACCGTGTTAACCCGCTGACCCTGCAATGACAACTCTAATTTGGGATCGGTCTTGCTCGCTTGCTCCATCGGCACAGCTGTCGCAATGGTGTAGCGAATGGCCACTTTGCCTTGATCTCGAGTGATGGACTGCACTGTGATTGAAGGGTATGGCTTCGATAGCAGATCCAGCTTCTCATTCAACTTGCCGTCCCAAGGGACAGATACAGCATCCGTTTGGTAGAAGATTAGGTCCTTGGCGCTCAGTTGATAATCTTTTTGTTTCGACTTCAGGGTATCGTTCAGCGTATACATGCCGAGCAGCTTGCCGCTATCTTTGTCCTTGCTGAAATAACCGTGAATCGGCTTTGCTTTTTGTCCGTCCTCTGATAAAGTCGTGCTATCAAAATCAATAACCTCGTACTTTGGCATATTCGGCACTTCGAGCGAGACGAGAATCTTCATCCGGTCATTGCCCGTAACGACCCCATGCAGGTTCATAGTGATGCCCTGCTGTGTCACGCCAAGATCATATTGCTGCCCAATCCCGTTCTCCAACGCCGAATGTACGGTCTGCGTCCCGAATAGATTGTTCCAATTGATCTTGACGTCCGCGAAGACGGGAACGGATATCGTAAGGCAGCAGGCCAAGGCGATAGCTGCAGGTACCCATTTACGTGTTGAGGTTCTCCTCGTGCGGGATGGAGCCCCTTGATGGGCTTTGTGTGTTGCGACTTTTCGTTCGATGTTGGCCCACATCGTCTCATAATCAGGCGATTGTTCATCGCGCTGCTGAAGCCGTTCTTTTATTTCGTTTTCACGGATGGGGTACATGTCCATGCATCTCCTTCACTCATGGGATTAGGGGCGTCCTTCATGAAGCTGCGCAGCATCTGTAATCCACGATTGACCCGGGATTTCACCGTGCCCTCGGGGACCCGGAGTACTTGCGCCGTCTCGGCGATGCTCATATCGTTCCCGATTCGGAGTACGACTGCAACGCGCAGCTTGTCGGGCAGCTTGCTAAGAATGGCGCTGAATTCGTCCGCGATCTCAACCTGCTCATAGTGCTCCTCGATTTTAATCGATGGGCGGGTTAGGGAGAGTAGGAAGGATAGCTTCTCTTTGCGCTTCCCATTGAGACGACGCTTTAATACCGTGTTGCACTCGTTCACAGCGATTCGCATTAGCCAAGGTTTGATATCTTTAATGTCGGTACGATCTACGATCATTGCCTTGAAGAATACTTCTTGGCAGACATCCTCGGCATCCGCCTGCTGCTGAAGCATATGCCTGCACAGCCGATAGACTTGTTCTTTGTACGTCTCGAACATTTCCCGATCGTTCAATGTCACGGGCACCTCCTCGTTCAGTGTGATTTCATAGGCTAAGACTATTAAGGCGCCAAAAAGGTTCCCTAGATCAACATGAGATGAAGGCACGAGCTTCGTGATTGCGAACATGATTATAATTCATTATAAAAGGACTGCCCTTCGTCGACATCATCGACTTCAAGGCAGTCCTTGGTTGTATTAAGAGAGAATTCGTTTTTGACCTTCGAGTTGACGTATAGGTGCTATATTTTGCGTAAATTCTAATGTGCCTTGGTAGTTCCCTTCGTCATCACGTACAGCGAAATATCGGATCAAGACGAACTTATCCTGGAAGGGAATCCAGAAATCCTCGACGTCTTTGGTTCCGGCTTTGAACTCTTCTAATAGTTGATTAACGACGTGGACGCTTTGCGGTGGATGGCAATGCTGAACCGTGCGTCCAATGACCGCTTTCGTCCGAGCGAATATTCGCTCTTTGCCATGTCATTTCACTCATCGGAATACCCTCCTAGTGTTAAGCATGTAATTGGCTTTGACCTTACAATAACAAAGGAAGAGAGAGCAAGGCTTGATTCAGATCACATTTTTACAAAAACATTTTCGGGTCGTTCCTAAGGGTCACCTAGCAGATAAATGACCCCAAAAAGTGGTATGATAAGGGCATCGTAGTTGGCAATTTACGTTATGAGACGAGAGGAGCTTGATACATAATGAATTTATCGCATTTGAAAGCCGAGATAATGGAACGGTTTATTTCGTACGTGAAGGTCGATACACAATCGAACGAGGAGAGCACGACATGCCCTTCAACGCCGGGGCAGCTCACGCTTGCGAATCAGCTCGTGGACGAGCTGAAGCGCATCGGCATGGAGGAAGTGACGATCGATGCGAATGGTTACGTCATGGCGACGCTGCCTTCGAACTCCGATCGCGAGGTGACGACGATTGGGTTCCTGGCGCATGTGGATACGGCGACGGATTTTACAGGGGCAGGCGTGAATCCGCAAATTATTGAGCGTTATGAGGGCGGCGATATCGTCTTGAACAAGGCGCTTAACGTCGTTCTATCACCGGCCAAGTTCCCGGAACTGGGCAACTACCATGGGCATACGCTCATTACGACCGATGGGACAACTCTGCTCGGCGCAGACGATAAAGCCGGCATTGCCGAGATCATGACAGCGATGGCTTATTTGATTCAGCATCCGGAAATGAAGCATGGCAAGGTCCGCGTCGCTTTCACGCCGGATGAAGAAATCGGCCGAGGTCCGGATAAGTTCGATGTCGATGCTTTTGGTGCAACGTATGCGTATACGATGGACGGCGGTCCGCTTGGCGAATTGGAATACGAGAGCTTCAATGCAGCCGCAGCGAAAATTACGGTGAAAGGTTCCAATGTTCACCCCGGCACGGCGAAAGGCAAGATGATCAACTCGGCCAAAATCGCGATGGCCATCCATGCTGAGCTGCCGCAGGAGCAAGCGCCGGAATATACGGAAGGTTACGAAGGTTTCTACCATCTTAGCTCCTTCCAAGGCGATGTGGAGCAGTCCAAATTGAGCTATATCATACGGGATTTTGACACAGAACAATTCGAAGCGAAAAAAGAGAGACTGGCGGAGATCGTCAGCAAGTTCCAGGCGGAATACGGCGAGGAGAACGTCATACTCGAGATGCGTGACCAATACTACAACATGCGGAATAAAATCGAGCCCGTGAAGCATATCGTAGATATTGCTCATCAGGCGATGGAATCACTCGGCATTACGCCGATTATTATCCCGATCCGCGGAGGTACGGACGGATCTCAGTTGTCTTATATGGGATTGCCGACGCCGAATATTTTCGCTGGCGGAGAGAATTTTCACGGCAAATTCGAGTATGTGTCCGCAGACACCATGATCAAAGCAACGGAAGTGATCGTGGATATTATTCAACGGTTCGAGCAGCAAGCGGATAAACAGTAGAGGTAGAGCCTGGAGACGACTCATGAACATGGGGGATGAGTGTGCGCACTCGAATGTTTAAGGGAATGCTCGTTTTGGTTATTATACTGTCCGTGGGTATCGGTTGTGTCCGACAGTCGGAACCGGCATCGACACCCAGCACGAACTCATGGGCCTTTGACTTTATTCAATGGCAAGATGCGTCCTATCGGCTGACCAATGAGGTGGTAGAACGTATGGGTGAACCCATCGGATACGTAGATAACTATTCAACGGATGAGCTCGCCAGCACAGGTGGTATTTTTTCGAATCACTTCCCTAAAGGGACACCTATCTATGCGATCAACGGCGAAAGTACCGAGGATGCAATTACCGTCCAGCAAGACGGGGAATGGGTGAGGCTGTTCAACACCGATAAATTCGGGTGGCAACTTCCGGCAAAATGAAGAAGAGGCTGCTGCAGGCGAAACATGGTTTTCGCGCTGCGGCAGCCTTTTTTGGCGTATATTGAGGAATGAAGCGTTGTGGCATGCTGGTCAGTGGATCAGCTTGCTCTTCTTCGCCTTCTCAACCATGCCATGACTGATCTTATTAATCGGCGTCTTCAATGCAAGTCCCAAGACGAGCGCAATGCCTGCGAACATCAGCAGCATCCAGAAGTCCCTCTGCACGATGTCCCACAGAATGCCGCCCGTCGCTTCACGCATCATACTGATCGCATAGGTGAACGGTAGGAACGGATGGATGACCTGGAAGAAATGCGGCGTAACCTGGATCGGAAAGGTACCGCCTGCTCCGGCGAGCTGCAGGACTAGCAGGACGATGGACATAGCCTTGCCAACGTTGCCGAAGATCGAGACGAGTGTGTAGACGATCAGCATGAAGACAATGCTCAGGAACACCCCGAACAGCACGAACCAGAGCTTCTCGCGGACGAAGGCGCCGAGGAAATAGATGTCCCCGAGCGTATCGAACAAGGATTGGAGAATCGCGATGGTGACGAACGTTAAATAGCGGCCGAAATAAATCTGATACCCACGGTATTCGACCCCTTCGTGATGCACCTCGACTGTGAGCAACGAGACGAGCAACAGCGCGCCGACCCACAGCGAGAGCGTCGTGAAGAATGGCGACATCCCCGAACCGTAATTCGGAATTGGGAATAGCTTATTCTCCTTCAGGATGACGGGCTGCGCGAAGAATGCGCTCTCCTTCTCGAAATTGTTCTGCAGCAGGTCAATAATTTCTTCAATATTGCCGTGTTTCTCAAAATCTCGGATTTTGCTCGTAATCTCGCCGATCTTTGATTTGACGATTGGGAGGTCGGCCGTGACGACTTTGATCCCTTGGTCGCCGAGGGTTAGACCTTTATTCGCGTCGCTAAGCAGCTTCTCCATATCGGGCACGCGCGCGGAAGCTTCCTTCAAGATCGTGTGAATCTGATCTGTCGATTGTTTGGCCTGCTTTACCGTCTTCACGATATTCGGCGTAATCTCCGTATCGAAGCGGTCTGTAAGATCTCCAAGATCTTTGGCGGCTTCATCGGATAACGTGTTGAGGCGGTTCAACAGCGTGTCGGATACGGCTTCTCCTCGGCTGACGGCTGATTGAATGTCTCTTACCGTTGATGCCTGCTGCCGGAAGCGATCATGGTCGCGTTGAAGCCGCACGATCGTCTTATTGAACAGCTTGCCGCGCGAGATCTCGTTCAGTCGTTCGAACCAGGCTTGCGTGCCGCTCGCAAGGCGTACGGCTCCGTCAAGACGCGACGCTGCTTGCTGTAGCGCGAGATTGACGGCAGACGGGCCTGCCGTAGTATCTTTCAGCACGCCGCTCAAATCCTTCATCGCTAATGCGGCTTGCTGCAAGGAACCAAGGTCTTGTTTGATGAAAGGTGCCGCTGATTCGAGGCCTTGCTGGCTGTAATCGAGCAGCTCGCCCACACGCTGGCTGAATTGCTCGCCCTTCTTCGCTACATCGGCGAGAATCGGTAGGCTCTGCTGCGATTCCTTGACGATGCTATGCGCCGTCTCAACGTCTTTCATCGCCACCTTCAGGACACGCTCTAGCTCCGGGAAATCCTTCTCAATCTTGAAGACGAGAGATCGGACCTTCTCGATGGTGGGCAATTCTTTGTGGAGCGTAACGCCAATTTCGTTGAATATTTTGAAGATGGCTCTGTTCGCTTCCTTCACAAAGTTCGAGCTAACCTCTTGAATGATCCCAGAGGCGCCGCTGGACGTGATTTTGGGTGCGATCGCATTAACTTTCTCATTGACGTAATAATCAATTTCCGCCTTGATCGGTTCCTTGGATAGAACTGTGGCAATACGGGCGGAGAAGTTCTTGGGAATAATAATGCTCGCGTAATAGTCGCCGTGTTCCGTGCCGGAGATCGCTTTTTTGGTATCGACGAACTGCCATCCGATCTTATGATTTTCCCGCAGGGAGGCGATGATCTCATTGCCGATGTTGATCGGCTTGTCCATGATCGTCGAACCTTGGTCTTCGCTGGATACCGCTACCTGTATTCCTTTGGTGTTCCCGTAGGGGTCCCATGAAGCTTTGATGTTGAACCAAGCGTAGAGTGACGGCAGGATGATGAGCCCCAAGATCATCACGGCTGCGGCTCCATTCGTGCATATGTTGCGTATATCCGTTCCGTAGATTTGAAAGATTTTGCGCATAAGTCCCCCAGCTTCCATGTGCGGTAGCATGTTGATACCACAATAGAATTTATCAGTTTCTCGACGAAACTTGTTTTTATCTCTCTCGCTTTAGGCGGTTTACGTCACCGAAGGCGTTTGATGCTTGTGAGTTCAGTTTCGTTCTTACGGGTGGGCTTTATGCATACGACAGGAAATCTGTTTAAATACCGGATAGGATTGGTAAAATATCACATACTAGACCCACCTAATCATGAGAGTGACGGTGTATGTGAGTATGATGAATGCTGCTGAGGTTTTCTTTTATTTTATCGGCTATGCCCTGGGGGGATGGCTGCTCGAGAATGTATACAGCTGGGTGACGACTGGGGTGTTCTTCAAGGAGGGCTTCCTCTATGGTCCGCTCAAGCCGATGTATGGCTTCTCGCCGGTGCTCATCGTGTATAGCGTGAATGAATCGACGCACTGGATCTTATTGTTGCTGCTCTGCTTCATGATCCCGACTGTTATTGAATACGTAAGTGGAATGCTGCTAGAAAGGCTGTTCCACGAGCGCTATTGGGATTACAGGCAGCTGCCATTACAGCTGCACGGACATATTTGTGTGTCGTTCTCGCTTTGTTGGGTGCTCTTGTCGCTTGCTGTAGTTGTACTGCTGCATCCATTATTCCAATCCCTGTATTCGCATCTATCGGGCGTGTGGGGGATGCTCTGGCCGATGTTTGCAGTCATTCTGCTGGCAGACCTCATTGTGACGGTGAGGAAACGCAGTCGAGCGGTGCGTGGTCGTCAGCCGGTGTAGGAGGAGTAGAGGCTCGCCCTCTCAATTTTGTATTCCCACAATGATATCCCCTCCCTCCCTAGCTATATTGGATTTTTGTATGAACTTTGGATTAGAATGCTCTTTTCGTGCGGCTATATTGGATCATTGCAGGATAGAGTGATGATTCTGAACACTACTGGCACATATCGGTAGAACTTCGTGCAGAAATCCAGGATAGATGAGAGATGGCGTGAATATAGTCTCCTATCCTGGACGAAATCCAGGATAGGAGGGTCCTGCCGGACGCTGCGATAACTCCCACTGGACTCTAACTTCACACCCGAACGTGTCAATCTCTTTTCTGCTAGAGCAGCTGTGCCAGCGCGCTTTCTTGGATTTCGTAGTAGCGCATCGTCTGACCTTTGGAAGTGGGCGTTAGGAAACCTTTTGTAGTGAGTGATTGTAGGTGTTTGCGCGATGTGCGGTAGTCCAGCTCCCAGGTGTCACTAACATCCTTAGGTCTTATTGGCCGACCGAGCTGCCATGCGAAGTGTAGGATGTCTTTTTCGATTCTGCTCACGGCACTCGGTATGTTGCTGCGCAGGGTGTAGGGGCCAATCGCCAGTTGAAGCAAAGTACGACACACCTCAGGGTGCTGCTGCACATCGTCGAATGAGAAGTGAATCATACGCCAGCCTAATCCGGTTAAGAATGTGTCGCGATTAAGAGCATAGCTGAACTTCTCCCGATCCATATCCTTAATATGACTCTGGTATCCGTCACATTCGATCCCGAACCGACCGAATGGAGTTAAAAAAGCAAAATCGAGGAAATGCGACTTGCGCTTCCAATCGTATACCTCATATTCCGGATGCAGGTGCTCGAAATTGCCGAATAAGGGCCACCATACTTGTTGGAGCAGAAGTTTCTCCGCATATTGATGGCCGCGGATTAGACGTCCTTTCCGCTCACCGGTACGGCGCTCCATGTGTTGATTCAGAAATGCTTGATGTGCTTGTTCGAATGTACTCACAAGATCCGCCTCCTTCATAGCAATGCGTACAAAAAAAAGAACGTCCATAGGCCTTGTGGCTATGGACGTTCTTCGTCTGTCTATATTTTACTGGGTGCTAAGTGTTCAGTCCAGCTTTTATTCGGATGATGCGTTGTGCCCTTGTCTATCATGGATTTACGCTGTAACTTATGCTGAAACTGGACTCTGAAGGCATCTATCATGGATAATTGAGGGAACTTTGAGCGATATCCTACGAAATTAGGTCAAATCGCGTGATTATCTTGCAAAAATCCATGATAGGTGGCTATATGCACGACATTCAGTAGACTATCCTGCATGAAATCCAACATAGACCGGACCCTCACTCGCCTCACAGTCATCCCATCATACCAAGGCAGACGAGGGGGACACTGAGCACGATTCGCACCGCGCGCAAGCGTGCGGTATGACGCGCATGGCGGCGTTCAAACAAGCAGTGCTATGAAGCCCCACTCACGCCTCCACCACATATGTCGATGCATCCACCTCGGCAACAAACGGACTCACATCCCCGATCGCGTAGAGGTGCAGCTCGTGCATTGCTCGCGTACATGCGGTGTAGAACAGCTTCCGTTCACGCTCGTGCGCATACTGTACGGCCGAAGCGTTGTAGAGAATGACGGCATCGAATTCCATTCCTTTGGCAAGGTAGGAAGGGATGATGACCGTACCGCCTTCGAACGCGGCCGTCTCTTTGTCGATCAGCCGCAGCGGCGTACGTTCATGCAGCGTGTCGTAGGCCTCGCGGCATTCCGCGGCTGTCTTGCCGATGATCGCTATGCTGTTCATGCCCAGGGCCTGAAGCGCTGTAATCCGCGCTGCGATACGATCTGCAAGATCGGCTGAATCTGCTGCAATGGTCAATGTCGGCAGACGTCCATCGCGGTTGAACGGCTCGATCTGCTCGCCTTCCGGGATCATGCCTTGCGTGAACTCCACAATCGGACGCGTCGAACGGTAGCTGCGCTTCAGCACATGCGTCTCCGTATGCTCAGGCTCAAAGAGGGCCATCAGCGCACCGAAGCCTCCTGCATTAGCCGCATGTGTGTAGATCGTCTGATTGAGATCTCCGAGCGCCGTCACTTTGGCGAATGGGAACAGCTGCTTCAAGAAAGCGAATTGGAATGGCGAATAGTCTTGTGCCTCATCGATAAAGACATGGCGAATCGACGTATTCGCTTGGAAGCCTTGCAATAATTCCTTCAAATACAAATAAGGCGTCGCATCCTCATAAGACAGCTTGGAAGCTTCAAGGCCAGATAATGTATGCTCACAAATGATATCCCACTGTGCCTGAGGGATATCTTCCTGGCTAGCCTTCAGCTGCTCTACCCATTGTTCGTCGCTGAACATTTGACGATAGACGGCAGGGATGTCGATAAAATGGAGCAGCTTAACGTGCCTGCGCAGCTTCTTGAACCGCTCCTGAACGATCATCGTCGCGAGGACATCGCGCTCCCGGTCATAGTCGTCGAAGGATTCCGCCGTATACTGCTTCTTCTCGCGCAAGCGCTCGAAGGCTTCTGCATACGCGTCTTTATCCATCAGCTCAATCGCTTCTTCGACCCAACGTTTCTTCTTCTCGCGTTTCATGAGCTGCGTTAATTCGCGCAGCAGGGATTCAGCGACGAGCTTCATCCGGTTCGGAATACGCATGGAAGAGTCCAGGGCATAGAATTGATTCGCGATCGACTCTGCCGAGATGAGTTCCCGCCCGCGGAATCGGATCGGTTTGAACTGCAGTCCAGCCTTCTTGAGCCCTTCGGCGTATTGCTCGATAAATGTCATATAGGCTGGTGATGTTTTATACCGAATGCTGGCAAGACGTGCTTGATCCTCCGGGGCATCGGTTGCATTCAGCGTATATTCCAACTGCTCGAATGGATCTTCAATTGAGAAGGAACCTGATAGGCGCTTCTCCAGATATTGCTGGAACGTTGTCTGCTGCATATTATTCTCACCAAGTTCCGGAAGGACGGTAGAGACATAGCTGTTGAACAGTGGATTTGGCGAAAATAGCACAATCTGTTCACTGCGCAGCGTGTCCCGGTAACGGTATAACAAATAGGCTACGCGCTGCAGCGCAGCGGAAGTCTTGCCGCTTCCTGCGGCGCCTTGAACGACGAGCAGTCGGCTGCGCTCATTGCGGATAATCCGATTCTGTTCCTGTTGAATCGTTGCGACGATCGTCTTCATCTGGTTATCGGCGTGTTTGCCGAGCACTTCTTGCAGCAGCTCGTCGCCGATCGTTACGCCTGTATCGAATAGGCTGCGGATTGTGCCATCTCGAATAATAAATTGTCTCTTAAGATCCATCACGCCGCGGATCGTACCGCTCGGGGTCTCATACGACGCGGGGCCGGGTGGGTAGTCGTAATACAGACTGGAGACCGGGGCGCGCCAATCATAGATTAGATATTGCTCACCGCTGGAGTCGAGCAGGGATGCGATGCCGAGATAGATCTGCTCCGTCTGAGAATCGCCGTCTTCCGAGAAATCGATGCGGCCAAAATAAGGCGACTGCTGCAGTTTCGTCAGCGTCTTCAGCTGCGTGCGGGCGTGACGATGCGTCGATTCACGCTCGAATAGTACCTCAGCCTGCTGCTTCATACTGGCGAACGTCTCAGCCGCTTCGGCTTCATCCGAGAGGTTGACCGTAACATCGTCCCAGAAATTTTTGCGAATATCGACGATTTCGTCTTTGGCCTGCAGCACTTGTTCCTGCAGCTTCGTGATCCGTTGATTGATTTCGGTGACCACCTGCTGAACGCGGTCCTGTTCCTGCTGCCAATCTTGCTCTGCTGTACCCATAGTCGATTCACTCCTTTGGTTCTATTATTGTGGAAATCGCATGTTGACAGTCTCTAAATTGTTGTGCTATAATTAATTTAGATAAGACTGTGAACGGAACATAATTTCATAAAATAAAATGTTGCTCTCCATTGTACCATGGGGATTTTTTTAGTTCAACCTATAATTTTAGATTAAGACCTTTCGCACGCGAAAGGTCTTTTTTGCGTTCTCCTTGAGTTATTTCGCATTGGTCGGCAAGGATAGGTTCGATGATAAAGCAACAATCCATAACAAAAACCCGGCAGCAAGCTACCGGGTTTCTTCGTTTCGTTATTTTACTGCCAGTAATGGCTTAGCTGCTGAGGGAATTTCGCTGACTTGTACTTCTTCCCAGTGGGTGACGATGCCTGCTTTTGTCGTGATGGATAGATAAGCATCCTTCCGCAGTACTTTATGAGCGGTAAATTCGATGTCTTTTTTATTGCCGTCTTCATCAATGCCAGGCAATTTGTACAGGTAGGAGGTATGCTCAATGCCTTCCGAATCCTTGTCTTTCTGCTCCTTATACGAGTTGGTAATGATGGTGAAGTAATCCGTACCCTTTAGAAAGGGGTTATGTTGTGGAGCGTATTTGGAAACCGCGGCAGCACCGCCAAGCATGACGATGAAGATGACAGCCAGCACGGACAATATCTTGTTCGACGTTCTCATTTTCATGACGTATACCCCCTTGAATCATGGATAAAATGTTCTCTGTCATTATAGGGTTGCGTTGGTCGCTGCGGGCGATCTTTGCGCAAGAAGAGATAGACGATAATCCCAAGAATCGGGGACCAGAATAGAACAATGGCAATAAGCCAAGCGACGCTTTTGTCTTGGTAACGTTCGGATGCGTCCCGGAAAGCCCAAACAATGAGCCAAATATGAATAACGAATAGAAATGCAGGAATAAGAAACAATGCAATACCTGCAAGAATAATAAGAATGTGCATCGTGATCTTCCTTTCAATTTGGTATAGGTGAAGCGCCATTTCAAAGCTTCGAAGATGGTGCTGAGTTGTTGTCTCGTTGTGATGTACTAAGCTTACGATGAAACGAGGTATGAAACCATGGATTTAACTTTCATGATTCTTACATCTTTGTAATTTAGGCATACTAAAAATGATTGAACAGTTGTTCAACTCGGGTAAATTTGATTATTGAAAATCGATTAGATATACTAAATATTAGATTGAACAACCGGTCAAATGGCCGGAAAAAGAGATTAATAGGGGAGGAAGAAACGTGAAGAGTATTATCCGGTTTTCGCTGAATAACAAATTCGCGATTTGGATCCTGACCATCATTGTCACGGTGGCAGGATTGTATGCGGGCATGACGATGAAGCAAGAGACGCTTCCGAATCTGGAGTTGCCGGTTCTACAGGTCATGACGGTATATCCAGGCGCAGCGCCGGAGGAAGTCGTTGATAAAATATCGAAGCCGCTTGAACAGCGGTTCAAAAATTTGACTGGCGTCAAGACGGTGACGTCGACGTCGATGGAGAACGTATCTGCCATTACGGTGGAATATGACTATGGCCAAGATATGGAGAAGGCTGCTGCCGATATCCGTGAGGCGTCATCCACTGTAGCGATGCCGGCGGGTGCACAGGATACGTCGATATCTCGAATCAGTCTGAACACATTCCCGGTAATTACGTTGAGTGTGTCAGATGAATCGCTGTCGATGGAAGAATTGACGAAGGTCATCGAGAATGAAGTGAAACCAAGCTTCGAGGGAATCAACGGGGTGTCGGACGTCTCGATCGCGGGACAACAGCTCAAAGAAGTCCAGTTAACCTTCGATCAAGCCAAAATGAAAGAGCTCGGCCTATCGGAAGATACTGTCAAAGGCATCGTCCAAGGTTCCGCGCTGAATGTACCGCTTGGTCTCTTCGAAATGGGGAAAAGCCAGAAGACGATCGTGGTCGATGGTAACGTGCAGAGTTTGGACGACTTGAAGGAATTGCGTATTCCGCTCATTCCAAGTAGCGCTGGTGCGCCAAATGCAGCGCAAGGCCAGATGGGTGCAACAGGGAAAGCAGGAATGCCTGCAGGCGGTGCAGCAACAGATGGTAACGCTGCAGCAGCTGGACAAATGCCAGCAGGTGGAACACAAGCGGGTGCAGGCGTTCCGGCTGGTGTGCCAACTGGCTTGCCGACCGTTGCGCTGAAGGATATTGCTGATATTCAAATGGTGAGCAAGGCTGAGTCGATTTCTCGTACGAACGGTAAGGAATCGGTGAGCATTCAGATCGTCAAAGCGGCGGACGCGAATACTGTGGATGTCGTCAATGCAGTGAAGAAGCAGTCCGAGCAGTTCGAGCAGGATTACAAAGGGATGAAGCTCGTCGTGATGCTCGACCAAGGGAAACCGATCGAGCAATCCGTATCCACAATGTTGAACAAAGCCGCATTCGGTGCTCTATTCGCGGTTATTATCATCTTGTTGTTCTTGCGCAATTTCCGGACAACGATTATCTCGATTATTTCCATTCCGTTGTCCTTGCTGATTGGGATACTCGTATTGCGTGAAATGGATATTACGCTGAATATGATGTCGCTTGGCGCCATGACGGTTGCGATTGGGCGGGTCGTCGATGACTCGATTGTCGTTATTGAGAATATCTACCGAAGAATGACATTAAGCTCAGAGAAGCTTACAGGTAAGGCACTGGTCATGGAAGCAACGAAAGAAATGTTCATGCCGATCATGTCTTCGACGATTGTAACGATCGCCGTATTCTTACCGCTCGCGCTGGTTAGCGGCATGGTGGGCGAATTGTTCATGCCGTTCGCGCTCACGATGGTATTTGCACTGCTAGCTTCGCTGCTTGTTGCCATTACGATTGTACCGATGCTCGGGCATCAAATGTTCAAAAATGGCATCAAAAATGCGAAAATGCATGATGAGAAACCAGGTGCCCTAGGCCATTTCTACAAACGAGTATTAACGTGGTGTCTGAATCATAAGCTCGTGACGTTCGGCGCGGCGATTTTGCTGCTCGTAGGCAGTTTGTTCTTGACCAAAGCTGTAGGCGTCAGCTTCTTGCCGGAACAGGAAGATAAGTATGTGATGGTGACCTATTCTCCGGCGCCAGGCGAGCTGCGCTCCGATGTCGAGAAGCATGCGCTTGAAGCGGAGAAATTCATTATGAAACGCGAAGGCGTCGAGAAAATACAATATTCGATCGGTTCCAGCGGCAACCCGATGATGAGTATGGGCGGCGGGTCTTCGAACTCTGCGCTATTCTATGTGATTTATGATCCAAAAACGAAGAACTTCACCGAGGAGCAGAAAGCGCTCGTCGAAGGCATTAAGCAAGCGGCTCCGTCTGAGGGACAGTGGAAGCAGATGGATATGGGCGCAGGCAGCTTTGGCGGCAGCAAGATGACCTTGACGGTGTACGGGGATGCCCTAGCCGACATCAAACCTGCTGTTGAGAAGATTGAAGACGTCATGAATAAGGATAAGACGTTCGAGAAAGTCGAGTCCAGCATGAAGCAGACGTATGCGCAGTATACGCTAGTGGCAGATCAAGAGAAACTTAGTAAGCTGGGGCTTACAGCTGGCCAAGTTGCGATGAAGCTAAGCCCGGTTCGGGAACGTCCTGTGCTGACGACCATTGAGAACGAGGGTAAAGAATATAAAGTCTACATTCAAGTAGACGAGAAGAAATATGCAACGATTGATGATATTAAAAATACGAAGATCACTTCCCCGCTTGGGATGGAAGTACCGATTAAAGATGTCGTCGATGTGAAGGAAGGCGAGTCTCCGAATACGATTACGCGTAAAAATGACCGGATGTTCGTGAGTATTACGGCAGATATGACGACGGCAGATGTCGGTAAAGCTTCGACAGAACTGAAGAAGAGCATCGATGCGCTGAACCTGCCATCGACGGTCAAGGTTGAATTTGGCGGTGTGACGGAGCAAATTACAGAGACATTCACACAGCTTGGCCTTGCCATGGCTGCGGCGATTGCGATCGTCTACTTCGTCCTTGTCGTGACCTTTGGCGGCGCACTCGCTCCACTGGCGATCCTGTTCTCGTTGCCGTTCGCGATTATTGGCGGACTGGTAGCGCTCTGGCTGGCAGGGGAGACGATCAGTGTATCCGCGATGATGGGTGCTCTGATGCTGATCGGTATCGTCGTGACGAATGCGATCGTGCTGCTCGACCGTGTGATTCACAAAGAGCGTGAAGGATTAACAACGCGCGAAGCACTCCTAGAAGCAGCGGTAACGCGTCTTCGCCCGATCCTCATGACGGCGCTTGCGACCATTGGTGCACTAATCCCGCTTGCGCTCGGATTCGAAGGCGCGGGGATCATCTCGAAAGGTCTTGGGGTCACGGTTATCGGCGGTCTGACGAGCTCGACATTGTTAACCCTTGTTATCGTGCCAATCGTGTATGAATTCTTAATGCGGTTCCGCAAAAAAGAACGTGAGGAACTGATCTAGGGGGACGTGTTCGAATTGAGTTCAAAACGAGTACAGATATTAGAAGCTGCCATGAAATGTTTCGCTCAAAAAGGATACCATGCCACTTCCATTCAAGAGATAGCGGACGTGCTCGGCATTGCGAAGGGATCGCTCTATTTCTACTTCAAATCCAAGGAACATGTTTTGATCTCGGCCTTTGAGCATTATTACGATCTTATGACACGTGAAATGTTGTCCCTCGCGAAGAATAAGAGTCTTGCGCCGCGGGAACGACTATCCATGCAGCTGCTCATTCAGCTGGAGCAGATCATGCAGCACCAGGAATTCATCGTGATGATGATGAATGAGCAGGCGATTCAAATCAATGAAGAGATGCATCGATTTGTGTTCAAGACCAAGTCTGTGACCTTGAACTGGTTCTATGAGAGCATCATAGAGATCTACGGCGAAGATGCGAAGCCTTATGCCATCGACGCCTCGACGATCATTCAAGCGATTGTGTCAGACTATACGAGTTATATGCTGCTGTATCGCAAAAAATTTGATTATGATCGACTCATCGCGTTTCTCATGGAACGATTAGATGATGTGGTTCAAGGCATGATGCAGCAGCGCAAGCAACCGATTCTGACGATGGGAAATATGCGGAATTTCATGAAAATGGCGGAGGAAGGGCGAGGGCAACTCATTTCGCCTGTCGACCAGGCCCTAAATCAGCTGCGACAGCTCGTTGATGCGATGCCAAGTCCGTCGCCGATGCAGGCGGAGCTCTCAGCCTGCTGCGACGTGCTGGATGAGGAATGGGCCAAGCCTGAGCCGCAGCGGCTCGTCATGAAAGGAATCATCGCATACTTGCGTACATTTGAGCAGCCTGAGCTGCTCCCTTGCCTTCATGCATTGGAAATGGAACTAAAATAACGAAAAGAGGCGGTCCGATCATCGGATCGCCTCTTTTTATTGTTCATGTTCTACTTCATATGCCGTTTCCGATATTCCCGTGCCGTCATACCAAGATGCTTGCGGCAATAGGCTGTGAAATACGGAGGGCTTCCGAATTCGAAGATATCACTGATATCTCGTAAGGGCATATTCGTATGAATGAGGAAATTCTGAATAGCGGTGATGCGCTCTCGATCGATAAAGTCGAGGATCGTAATCCCGACTTCCGTCTTGAACAGCCGTGATAGATAATTCGGATGCAAATTGACCGTCTTGGCGATATCTTCGATGGCCAGCTTTCTCTCGATATGCTTCTTGATATAGGAAATGACCTTGTTGACGATGGGAGAGAACGTATAGGACTTATGCGTCGATACGATGCTGATGAAGCTCTCCAGCATCATATATTCAATCTTGACCGTCTTAGGAACGGTGTCGCTCTCGTCGATCAGATTAATATAATAGTCACTTAGTATGAAGGCGGATTCCGAATCGACGCCGGCCTCGATGATCGCTCTTGTGAAGATCGTGCAGCTAGCGATTAATGAATTTTTGAGGGAATTGAGTGGTTTGTTCGAGAGGTTGGCACGTTCGAGCAAATTGATCTCGTCGAGCAGCTTCATGCTTTCTTCGAGATCAGGCTTCTGAATGGCTTGGACAAGCTTCTTCTCTAAGGCATAGGGGGGATGGCTGTAATTCTGATAGCGATTCTTCACCATGTTCCGTTCTAGAATGATCTGAATATCCTCCATATGGAGCACACCTACCTTTTTTGATGAGTTCATGTCAAAGGACAAGCATCGCAAAATTTTAATAGGCATTTCATAATTTTTGTCAGGATACCGTAATTCATAATCATCGTATCGTCTATAATCGGTTTTGTAAAGGCTTACATTTCCGAATGAAAAGGGGTAAACAGATGAAGAAAAAGCTTAGCGCCATCGTGTTATCCGCCGTTTTATTATCATCTCTTGCAGCATGCGGAGGGGGCAAAACCAATGAGGGAGCAAGTCCTTCCGGGAATGCAGATACCAATGCGAGCAACGCGAATACGAGCAGCAACGGTAAAAAAGCAGTCATCACGATTATTCAGAACAAGGTCGAGATTCAAGAGCAGCTAGAAGCGGCCGTGAAGGAGTTCAACGGCTTGCAGGATCAAGTGGAAGTGCAGACGCTTGGGATTGCTGGCGATAATCTCACGACGGTATTGCAGACCCAATTCGGATCCGCGCCGGAGAAGGCACCGACGATCTTCACGACGGCTTCGGGATCGGAGTTCGAGAAGTTCCTTCCGTACATGGCGGAGCTGGGGGATACCAAGGCAGCTTCACGCATCCTGGAAGGGCAAGATAAATCCGCGATTAAAGACGGGAAATTATATGGTCTGCCTGTAGCGCTTGAAGGCTTCGGATTAATTTATAACAAAGATTTATTCAAGCAAGCAGGCGTTGATCCTGCGGCGATCAAATCGATTGACGATCTGGTGGAAGCGAGCAAGAAGCTGGAGCAGCAAGATGGCGTGAAGCATGCGATCGCTTTTGCGGAAGAGTCCTACTTCCGGTTCATGCACTTCTTCAACTGGCCGTTCGCGTTAATGAACAATACATCGGAGACGATTGGGAAGATTAATGCTGGTGAGCTGAAAATTCAGGATATTCCTGAAATGAAGGCATTCGCAGCCGATCTCGATAAGCTTAAGCCGTATACGAACCTAAGCAAGAATACGTACGATGAGCAGGTTGCAGGCTTCGCAG
This sequence comes from Paenibacillus guangzhouensis, assembly GCF_009363075.1. Lineage (NCBI taxonomy): Bacteria > Bacillati > Bacillota > Bacilli > Caryophanales > Paenibacillaceae > Paenibacillus > Paenibacillus guangzhouensis. The sequence continues at coordinate 5,890,289 of NZ_CP045293.1, forward strand.
AAGGTCAGTTCGCGATGATCCATCAAGGCAACTGGGCGCAGAATTTGCTCAATGATTACAAGGTGAGCTTCGAATATGGTTTCCTGCCGTTCCCATTGAATGGCAACGAAGGTATCTCGATCGGCAACAGCAACTTCTTCCGGGTGAACAAACATGCGAGCGAAGAACAGCAGAAGGGTGCCAAAGCGTTCTTGGATTGGCTAATCACCGATCCGGCTGGACAACGTTACGTGACGGAAGAGTTCAAATTGATCCCGGTCTACAGCGGCTTTGATACGAGCAAGATGGATCCGTTGTCACAAGAGGTAAATCGATACGCAAGTGAAGACAAAGCTGTGCCATGGGTATTCGACCAGTTCCCTGCCGGCGCCCACCAAGACTTCGCGAACGAGATGGAGAAGTATTATTCCGGCAAAGTGAACAGCGAAGGTCTATTGGAAGGACTGGAGAAGGTCTGGATGAACGCTGTTAAATAGTTCGAATGCAAAGGCTGCTTCTCGTAACAACTGGGTGAGCGGCCTTTGTCCTTTCATTTCGGATAAGAGGTGAAATTATGAGGAGAAGTCTGAGCAATAAATGGATTGCAGCGGCCTTTATCGTGCCTTCCTTGTTTATCTTTATCAATGTCGTCTTGATCCCGTTTGTGATGGGGCTGGTCTACTCCTTCACGGACTGGAATGGGTTTGCCTTCGCAGGGTCGAACTTCGTTGGCCTCAGCAATTACGCGCAAATCTTCAGCGATTCGAAATTTATGACGGCCTTTGGGCTGACGTTCCAATATGCCTTTTTCATGATCGTCCTTGTTAATGTCATTGGTCTTGGGCTCGCAATGCTTGTGACATCGAAGATTAAGACGAGAAATTTCTTGCGTTCTGTCTATTTCCTGCCCAACCTGATCGGTGGCTTGATTCTAGGGTTCATCTGGAAATTCGTCTTCACGAAGTTCTTCGTACAGGTCGGTGACCTGGTCGGGAGCGAATCGATCTTCTTCGATTGGCTGGATCATCCGACGGCGGCCTTCTGGGCGCTTGTCGTTGTTGGGACCTGGCAGATGGCAGGGTACGTGATGATTATCTACATCGCAGCGATTCAGAGCATCTCGGATGAAGTATTGGAAGCAGCGGATATTGATGGCGCAGGCAAGTGGTATCGATTCCGTAAGATCGTATTCCCGCTCATCATGCCGGCGTTCACGATCAGTTTGTTCCTCACGTTGTCCGGTTCTTTCAAGCAATACGATACGAATATTTCCCTCACGGGCGGCGGCCCATATGGTTCGACCGAGCTCATCACGATGGATATCTTCAAAACGGCATTCAACTTAAATCAGTATGCGCTCGCACAAGCCAAAGCCATTGTATTCTTCCTTGTCATCTTGGTTGTAACGGTCACTCAGGTCGTCATTTCGAAGAAAAGGGAGGTTGAACAATGATGAAGCGAGCTGCTGGCCATCATCTGTTGCTCGAAATTTGTGCTTGGCTGCTCGGCATCCTGATGATGCTTCCCATTTACATTATGATCGTGAATTCATTCAAGGGGCGCAGAGAAATCTTCACGAATACGTTCGGGTTGCCGGAATCTTGGTCGTTCGAGTTTTATGCCAAGGCGATGGAGAAAATGAATTTTTTAACAGCGTTCAAAAACTCGTTGATCGTTACCGTGGTGAGTATTGGTCTGATCATTATTCTCTCTTCCATGACATCATGGATGCTGGTGCGCATGAACAATAAGCTAGCCAATTTCATTCTGCTTGTGTTCGTGGCGACCATGTTGATTCCTTTCCAATCTGTGATGATTCCACTGATGCAATATATGAGCTCGTGGGACATTCCAGCGATCGGATTTTCGATGGTAAATACGCATTATGGCCTTGTATTTATGTACATTGGATTCGGACTCAGCATGTCAGTCTTCTTATATCATGGATTTATTAAAGGCGTTCCGATTGCGCTCGAAGAAGCCGCGATGATTGAAGGGTGCGGCAAATGGAAGACATTTTGGAAGATCGTCTTCCCGATGCTGGTTCCGATCACGATGACCGTCGGTATTCTGAATCTGCTGTGGATCTGGAACGACTATCTCTTACCGTCGCTGACGCTGAGCAGTCCGACGCTGCGGACGATTCCGCTATCGACCTTCTTCTTCTTCGGGGAATTTACGATTCAATGGAATCTAGCGATGGCAGGTCTCGTCGTATCGATTGTTCCGGTCATTATTTTCTACCTCTTCGCACAGAAATACATTATTAAAGGCGTGATGGCGGGTGCGGTCAAATAGGAATAGAGTAACAGCTTAGGAGGGCCTAGAGATGAAGACGGGTTGGATCATTGAAGATCAAGGAAATGAACAGGACCTCGACGTTCAGGAGAGTATTTTTCATGTCGCGAACGGATATCTGGGCGTCCGTGGGAATGATGAAGAGGGCTATAACGGCGTAGAACCATCGATCCGAGGAACGTATATTAACGCGTTCTATGATATTACGCCGATTCCATATGGGGAGAGTGCGTATGCTTTTCCCGAGACGCAGCAGAAGCTTGTAAATGTCATGGATGTGCAGGACTTGCATATTCGTATCGGCCAGGAGGCGTTTAGCCTTCGTACCGGTCGGGTGGTGTCTTGCCGTCGCTTACTGAATATGAAGGAAGGCAGAGTGATACGTCGCGTGCACTGGATCTCGCCGCTGGGCAAGGAACTGGTCATGGAGTTCTCACGTATGGCGTCATTTACGACCCTAGAACTTTTCATGATGGATGTGAAAATTACGCGAATCAACTGCGACGATGAAGTGACGGTGATCTCGGGTATACAGGGAGACGTGAGCAACTATACGAATGCAGGGGATCCGCGCGTCGCATCGGACCATGCCAAGCTGCTGCATGTGGTTCAGGCTGGCATGCAGGGGGGCTATCTGCAGATGGTATCGGAGACGAGCAGGTCACAGCTTCAAGTGGCTGCCACGGTGTGCCATGAGCTGACGCCTTCGGTGGAGGGTCGTCTCTCCCAGACGGATACGTATCTCACGCAAGAATATGTTTTTCCGAAGGGGAAAGAGGTTATCAGGCTGACGAAATACAACGTATTTACCGATACGCGGCGGCATGAGCAGGTTGCGGGCAGCGGGCTTGAGATCATGAAGGACGTATTGGAGCGTGGCGTGGAACGGGTCTGGCAGGAGCAAGCACGGTACCTTGAAGCCTTCTGGATGACGGCGAATATCGAGATCGAAGGTGATGCACCGCTGCAAGAGGGGCTGCGCTACAATGTCTATCAACTGCTGCAATCCGTTGGGAAGGATAAATACAGTAACATCGCAGCCAAAGGGCTCAGCGGGGAAGGGTACGAAGGTCATTATTTCTGGGATACGGAAATTTATCTCCTCCCGTTCTTCATTCTCTGTCAGCCTGAGCTGGCGAAGCAGCTGCTCCGCTACCGCTACACGATCCTGGATGCAGCGAGAATTCGTGCAAAGGAGCTTGGCCATAAGCAAGGGGCAGCCTATGCCTGGCGCACAATTACGGGGCAGGAGTGCTCGTCCTATTTCCCGGCGGGGACGGCGCAATATCACATTAACGGCGATATCGCTTATACCTACGTGCAATATTATCTGGCTACGGGGGATGAAGCGTTCATCGCGGAATTCGGCGCTGAAGTTGTATTCGAGACAGCACGGACGTGGATCGAGCTAGGGCATTACGATGGCGATTTGTTCAAAATCGACGCCGTGACGGGGCCGGATGAATATACCGCCATCGTGAATAACAACTACTACACGAACGCGATGGCGAAGTACAACATGGCATGGGCCGTGAAGTGGTATCGGCATATGCAATCGACCCAGGCGGAGGCGTTAGCTGATCTATGTCATCGCATCGGAATAACCGATGAGGAGATCAGGGGCTTTGAGCAGGCAGCGGAGCAGATGTATTTGCCGTTCCATGAGCAGCTTGGCATTCATGCGCAGGACGATAGCTTCTTATCCAAGAAGGTATGGGATTTCGAGCATACACCTGCCGCGAACTATCCGCTGCTGCTGCATTACCACCCGTTATTCATCTACCGCCATCAGGTGTTGAAGCAGGCGGATACGGTGCTTGCGCATTTCTTAATTGAAGATGGCGTTCCGTATGAGGTAATGAAGAATTCCTATGATTACTACGAGCGAATCACGACGCATGATTCCTCCCTATCCAGCGCTATCTACAGCATCATGGCATCCAAGCTAGGCTATGCCGACAAAGCTTATCATTATTTCATTGAAACGGCGCGCATGGATCTGGACAATACCCATGGTAATACGAAAGATGGATTGCATATGGCGAATATGGGCGGGACGTGGATGGCGATTGTGTATGGTTTTACAGGCCTTCGCATCCGAGAAGACCAGCTTGTGCTGAATCCTGTATTACCGAGAGCATGGGATGGTTATAAGTTCAGTATGCATTACCGGCAGGCACGCATGACCGTTGAGGTGAACCGGCATGAGACGGTCGTCATGGTGGATGCCGCGCAGCCTGTTGTCCTTGAGGTGAAGGGAAAACGGTTCAAAATCCCGCCAGGGAACATTCGAATCGCGGTCTAAGCGGGACAGGCCTACGTGAAGGGAGACGGGAACGGCATGCTAAAGGCCGTGTTATTGGATCTGGACGGTGTCATTACGGATACGGCAGCGTATCATTATCTGGCTTGGAAAGAGCTTGGTTCCGAGATCGGTATCGAGATTGATTCCGAGTTCAATGAGCAGCTGAAAGGCGTGAGCCGGATGGAATCCTTGGATCGCATATTGCGCCATGGAGGAAAGGCTCATGCGTTCACGCTGGAGGAGAAACTGGGGCTAGCCGCCAAGAAGAACGCGCGGTATGTTCAGCTGCTGGAGGGGATCACGCCAGCGGATATCTATCCGGGAATTGAGGGGCTGCTAGTGGAGCTGCGAGAAGCGGGTGTGTATGCCGTGCTTGCCTCGGCAAGCAAGAACGCACCGCAGATTCTAGCGTCGCTCAGGCTCACCGAATACTTCGATTACATCGTCGACCCGGATGAGGTTGCATACGGGAAGCCGGCGCCGGATATGTTCTTGCGCGGCGCGGCGGCGGTGAGCGTATCGCCAGGCCAATGCATCGGGATCGAAGATGCCCAAGCAGGGATTGAGGCGATTAAGGCGGCAGGGATGATCGCCGTTGGCATTGGGTCGGGCGGGTTATTAAGTGCAGCTGGAGCAGATGTGGTGCTGCCTACGACGGAGACCTTATCGCTTGCATTCCTGCAATTGTTGTTGTAGGTTATTGGGGGGTTCGCGTAAGAACGCTCAAAACATAACAGAGGGGAAGGCCATTGCGCCTTCCCCTCTTGTTCGTTAACCAATCACTTCGATATCATCGATCGAATCGCCGTACACGGACCACCATGGCTTCGCTCCACGATCGAGCTCTGCATTCAGCAGGTCGATATTCTCGCGGCCATGCGTTTGAAGCCATTGCCGCAGTCCATCTTCACCGCCGTCACCATACGCAGCGACGCCTTCGAACCAGGTGGCACGGCCGCACAATACGCCGCAGAAGTTCGCGCCTGCTCTGGCGGCGAACGTGACCGTCTCTCGGAAGAGCTCGGAGGTGACGCCTGCGCTGAGGTAGATGAACGGCACGGTCGCGAGGTCCGAGGCTTCCTTGAAGTGCGCAGCCGCCTCGGCTTGCGTATAGGCAATCTCATTGCCCGCTGCGGCGAAACCCTCCACATAGTTGAAGTTGACCGGCACTTCGAGCTTGAGCACGTCAATCGCATAACGGGACTTGGTGAATTCTTGGATCGTCGCTTTGACTTTGGCTGGTTTCAACCGAGCGAATTCGAGGCCCTTGTCATCGGCGATGTTCGCATCGTAGACAATCGGCTCGACGAAGAGCGGAATATCGACTGCTTGGCATTCCGCGCCAACCCGTTCGAGGAATGCATGCTTCTGCTCGTTAATCGCAGCAGGCTCATCCGGATCATAATAGACTAATATTTTGACTGCATGCCCGCCGTGTTCACGGATTCGCAAGGCAGATAGATCGGCAATTAAATCAGGTAGTCTGCCTGGTTCGGTTGCGTCGTAACCTGTTTTCTCATAGGACAGGAGGAGTCCAGCATCTGCGTTCTTCGCTATAATCCCTTCAGATCCCGTCTCCAGATCCAGTAGAATCGCACTGACGTAGGGGGTTAGCTCGCGGGATACGGCGGCTTTGAAGGCATAGACTTGTTCGATGCGATAATCTTCGCCTTTCACCTTCTGAATCATCTTCTTCATGGATCCTCGTTGGTCAATGGCTAAGGCGGCAATGACGCCTCGTTCATTCGATAATTGCTGCAATCCTTCGAATTTTCCGCGCTGCATGTGCATGGTTGTCACTCCTTATATCTAGAATTTTATGTTGTGAATATTCTAACATTTAATAACATTTTTTTCGAAGACATCGCTCACAGCAATCGCCCTTTGACTGGGGTTATGATATGTTGTAATTATGGATTTTATCCATGGATTTCCTGGTTCGAGCGTCCCTTGAAATGGGGAAGCTACAGATCATCTATGGCGTGTTTAAGACAAGAAGGGGGAATGAGGATGGGTTGTCCTCGGTGTGGCAGTCATCAAATCCAAGTCGTCTCGGAGACGGAGACCAAAGGCTTCGGTGCAGGGAAAGGCTGTCTAGGATATTTGATATTTGGACCTATTGGCTTTTTGTGCGGGCTATGCGGGATGGGGAAGAGCAAGTCGACGGTATTCCGAATTTGCGCGTCTTGCGGATTCCGGTTTAAGTAATGAAGCCGGCCTCCCTGTCACGAAGAGATGCGATGTGGCTGCGCCTTATGCGGATCGGCTGCCAATCTGGCTGTCATCAGCGAGCGGACCGCAGCTTCGCCTGGCAAGGCTATCAGTTCCCGTTATGCGCACGTTGTACAGGGGTGCTGCTCGGCCAGATTGGTATGGTCATCCTCTTGTTGATGTCCGTGCGGATATCGCTTGGTGCGAGCCTCATTGGCTTAGGGATCATGTTCATCGACTGGTTGCTGCAGCGGCTTGAGGTGATGGAGTCAACCAATTGGCGGCGATTGATGACGGGAACGCTAGGCGGATGCGGGCTGATTGGGTGTTATGCTTGGTTATTTTCATGTATTCGAAGTTTATGGTAAGTCGAAGAAGCGTTTTGTCGTCTGAGTAATGGACGATCATAACGTTTCTTTTTTTTGTTTTCCGTATATGAAATCATAAAATAATAGACTTTTTTGCAGAGATTATTCCATTTCATGCGGGTGGCTTTGGACCTACAATAAGCTTACAAGATTTACCTGTAGCAAGAGGTAGCGGGGGGATACGACGATGAGCGAAGCGCTGCTGCGCATGGAGGGAATCGATAAACATTTTCCAGGTGTACACGCCTTGGACCAATGTCAATTTGAGCTATTGGCCGGTGAGGTGCATGCCCTTGTAGGGGAGAATGGGGCAGGCAAGTCGACCATGATGAAGATTGCGACAGGTGTCTTTACGAAGGATGCAGGACGCATTCTGTTCAAAGGCCGAGAAGTCGACATCCCAGATACACGAACGGCACAGCAATTAGGGATTAGCATTATTCATCAGGAACTGAATCTCATGCCCCATCTAACGGTGGCGCAGAACATTTATATCGGCCGCGAGCCGCGATATCTCGGGTTATTCGTCGATGATCAAGAACTGAACCGAAGTGTGCAGGTGCTGCTGGATCAGATGAATGTGAAGATTGATCCGCGTACCAAAGTATCGGAACTATCCGTTGCGAAGCAACAGATGGTGGAGATTGCGAAGGCGCTGTCGTATCAGGCGGAGGTCCTCATCATGGATGAGCCAACGGCGGCGTTGACAGACACGGAGATTCAAGAACTGTTCCGGATCATTGCGCAATTACGGATGAAAGGCGTCGGCATCGTATACATCTCACACCGGATGGAGGAACTGAAGCGCATTACGGATCGGATCACGGTGATGCGGGATGGCTGCTATGTGGATACAGTGCCTACCGAATCCGTGACGATCGACCAGATTATTCGCATGATGGTAGGCCGTCAGCTCTATACCACGACACGGATTGAGTTGTCTTATTCGGAAGACGAGAAGGTACTAGAGGTAGAAGGGATTACGCGCGGCAAAGAGCTTAAAGATATTCATTTCCACGTACACAGGGGGGAGATAGTTGGGTTCGCAGGGCTCATGGGTGCGGGTCGGACAGAAATTGCTCGTGCCATATTCGGCGCGGATCCGATGGATCGCGGGACGATTCGCATCCAAGGGCAGCAAGTAAGCATTCGGAATCCACATGATGCGGTCCGGCACGGGATCGGTTATTTATCGGAAGACCGTAAGCGCTACGGGCTGCTCGTCGATATGGATGTACGGGAGAATATCGCAATTTCGAACTACGCCATATTCAGACGGCTCGGCTGGATGCGAACGAAGGAGATGCATCGCACAGCGGAGTACTATACCGAGTCTTTGTCGATTAAGACGCCGGGCGTTCACCAGACCGTGAAGTTCCTCTCTGGCGGCAATCAGCAGAAGGTCGTCATCGGGAAATGGCTGACGCGGGATTGTCAGGTTCTGATCTTCGATGAACCGACGCGAGGCATTGATGTCGGAGCGAAAGCTGAGATATACAAACTGCTAGAACAATTAGCAAGCGAAGGGAAATCGATCATTATGATCTCCTCGGAACTGCCGGAAATATTGCGCATGAGTCATCGGGTCATCGTGATGTGCGAAGGGCGCATTACTGGGGAACTGAGCAGGGAAGAGGCAACGCAGGAGGAGATCATGCGGCTTGCCACACTGCGCACGAGTTGATAGATAAGAATAACCGGAAGGGGTTCAAGCGATGAAGAGTACTACCGTAGTCGAGAAACAGCCCGTTCAGACACAGCAGAAGAAGGCAGCTGTTGGGTCAGGCGCGAAGCAGAAGGTGCTGGCCTTCGCCAGCTTAATCGTGTTAATTGTCGTATTCTCTCTGTCATCTAGCAATTTCTTCGTCTTCGATAATCTAGTCGGCATTATGCTGTCGACGGCCGTTATAGGCGTATTGGCGCTCGGATCCACCTTCGTTATCATCACCGGAGGTATCGATCTATCGGTCGGCACGGTCATGACATTCTCATCGGTGATGGCGGGTGTCGCGATGAATTTCTGGCATCTCCCGCTGCCGCTTGGTGTCATTGGTGGGATTCTAGCCGGGGCGTTATGCGGACTCCTTAGCGGACTGATGGTCGCGAAGATGAAGATTCCGCCGTTCATTGCCACACTTGCGATGATGATGGTGACGAAGGGGTTGTCCCTCGTCATTTCGGGTACGAAGCCGATTTACTTCAATGACTTCCCGAACTTTACGAATATCGCCATGGGCAAACTGATCCCCGGCATCCCGAATGCGATTCTAATCTTCCTGGGACTTGGGGTGATCGCGAGCATTATTCTAACGAAGACCTTAATCGGACGGTATAACTTCGCGCTAGGCAGCAACGAAGAAGCGACACGTCTCTCTGGGGTGAACACGGCCCGCTGGAAAATCGTGATCTATACGATGACCGGCGTATTCAGCGGGATCGCAGGGATCTTAATGGCATCGCGGCTTAACTCCGCTCAGCCAGCACTTGGCAGCGGCTACGAGCTGGATGCGATTGCCGCGGTCGTGATCGGAGGCACGTCCTTAAGCGGTGGTACCGGATCGATTCTAGGGACGGTGATCGGGGCGCTGATTATGAGTGTGTTAACGAATGGGCTGCGTATTCTATCGGTCGCGCCGGAGTGGCAGACCGTCATCGTTGGGTTCGTCATTATTCTTGCGGTGTATGCAGATATTCTACGTCGCCGGAAGAGGTAAGCAAGAATCGCATGGTATCTTCTCTGCGGTGCAGAGTGATATAGGAAGCACGATCAAATGACAGGGGGAAACGAGCATGAAACGGAAACAATGGTTCATCTTACTGGCGATGATGTTGTCACTGACAACCGTGCTGGGCGCTTGTTCAAGCGGAGACAAAGGGGACGGCAAAACCTACATTCCAGTCATCTCGAAAGGGTTCCAACATCAATTTTGGCAGGCGGTGAAGAGCGGCGCGGAGAAAGCGGCGAAGGAATTCGACGTTAAGATTACGTTCGAAGGCCCGGAGACCGAATCGCAGGTTGACAAACAAATTGAGATGCTGCAGACGGCATTAGATAAGAAACCAGGCGCGATCGCGTTCGCGGCGCTCGACAGCAAGGCGGCTTTACCGCTGCTGGAGAAGGCGAAAGCGAACAATATTCCAGTCATCGGCTTCGATTCGGGGGTCGATAGCGATATTCCGGTTGCAACCGCAGCGACGGATAACGTCAAGGCGGCTGCGCTGGCGGCGGATAAGATGGCCGAATTTATCGGAGGTACCGGTGAAGTGGCGTTGGTCGTTCATGACCAGACGAGCCGCACGGGGATCGACCGCCGTGATGGATTTAAGAATCAGATTGAATTGAAATATCCGAATATTAAAATCGTCGACATCCAATACGGCGGCGGTGACCAGTTGAAATCGACAGACCTTGCGAAGGCGATCATGCAGGCGCATCCGAACCTGAAAGGTTTCTTCGGTGCTAATGAAGGCTCCGCGATTGGCGTCGTCAATGCCGTGAACGAGCTGAAGAAGAACGGTCAGATTACGATTATCGGGTACGACTCCGGCAAGCAGCAGACGGATGCGGTGCGCAGTGGAACGATGGCCGGCGCGATTACGCAGGATCCGATCGGCATTGGATACTGGTCCGTGAAGGCTGCGGTTATGGCGATTAAAGGCGAAGCGGTGGATAAGAATATCGATACCGGCTTCCACTGGTATGATAAGAATAACATCGATTCTGATGAGATCAAACCGCTGTTGTACGATTAATCGAATACGAAGCAAGTCCAACAAATTTAGAGGTTGCCCGTCTGGGCAGCCTCTATTATGCTAGGGTTAATAGAAAAGGGAATTTGTGTCATTTCAACCATCCGATCGAAGAGGGGGCACATCATGTATCGAATCATCTTAGTGGATGACGAAGATGAGGTTCGTGAGGGTATTAAGCGAAAGACCGATTGGTTGGCTTGCGGATTTGAATTGATCGGCGATTACGATAATGGTAGAGATGCGCTCGCTGCGGTGGAACTGCAACGGCCGGATGTGATCATTACCGACATCTGCATGCCGTTTATGGATGGTCTGGAACTGACACGGGCTGTGTTCGAGCGATATCGGGACGTCAAAGTGGTCATTGTGACCGGTTACGAAGATTTCGATTATGCCAAGCAAGCTCTTCAGCTCAAAGTGAACGATTATCTGCTCAAACCGATTAACTCGAAGGAATTTAATGATTTCCTGGGGAAAATGAAACTGGAGCTGGATATCGAAGTGAAGCAGCGTGAAGATCTTAGCGCCTTGCGAATCCAGCTGAATCAGAGTTTTCCGCTGCTGCGGGAGCGGTTCCTTGAGAGTCTTACCGCATCCCGGATGAAGCGAGAGGTGTTCGAGCAGAAGCTCCAGCACTTCCAGATTGTTTTGCCAGGTCCCTCTTACATTGCGCTCGTAGGAGAGCTGGATACCAAGCAGAGCGATAACAAAGGGGATGAAGCGCTGCTGCGATTCGCAGCGTTCAATATTATGCAAGAGCAGCTGGAGCAAGCATGCGGCGGCGTTGTCTTCCAGACACGGGATGATAAGATCGCGGCTATTCTATCAGGACCGCTTGAGGAGATGGAAGTGAAGGCGCAGCTCTGGTCCGAGCAGGTTCGCAGCAGCATTGAGCGATATTTGAAGCTGACGCTCACAATTGGCATCGGACGTAAATGTATAGATCTCGCCGAAATTTCAAAATCATTTCAGGAAGCGCTCTCATCACTGGATTATCGGTTCCTGCTCGGCAAAGATAAAGTGATCTCGATTCAAGATTTAGAGTACGGCAAAGGGTGGGATCCTACGAAATATAGCGCTTGGGAGAAGCAGATGCTCGCCGCCATGAAAACCGGCAAGAGCTCAGCGGTCTCCGGTGTGCTACGAGATTGGTTCGATGAGCTGAAGAGTTTCTCTTGTCCCATTGATCAATGCCGCAGCACAATCTATCAGCTGCTCGTCTCGCTGATGAACTTCGTGACGGATATTGGCTTTGAGCTATCGGCGATGCTGCAAGGAGACCCCTTCGCGCAGGTGAGGCATTTCCGTACCCTCGACGAAGCGCGTGCCTACCTGGAAAGTCTGTGCTATAACATTATTCTTCAGTTATCCGAGCAGCGTTCCACGATGGCAAGCTCGCAGATGCAGCTGGCTGAAGCCTATATTCGGGAACATTACGGCGATGAGAACTTCTCGCTGAATCAATTATGCAACCATATTTTCATGAGTATCAGTTATTTTAGCGCCACCTTCAAGCAGCATACCGGGGAGACCTTTGTCGAGTATTTGACGCGTGTGCGGCTGGAGAAAGCCAGAGAATTACTCACCATTACGAACTTGAAGACGTACGAGGTCGCGGCTCGTGTCGGGTATGGGGACCCGCAATACTTCAGCGTCATCTTCAAGCGGAATACGGGCATGACGCCGAAGGAATTCCGGCAGACGAATAAAGGGAGCGAGGTTCAATGAACGGCTGGAATCCGCTCAAACATCACAGCATCCACACCCATATCGCCATTGCATTCTCCTGCCTCATTTTATGTACCACGGCACTCCTCAGTTATAGTACCTACAAGCTCTCTTCCGATGCCGTTACACGTAACTCCCAAGAATATACCTCGCAGTTAATTGAACAAGTGAAAGTGAATATTCAGACCTACATTAGTAATATGGAGAGCATCGCAGCGCTAGCCATGCGCAGCAATGACCTTCAGCGTTATCTGAAGCAGAATGAGCCGGCTTTCGTGAAGCCGTTAATGAAGAAGCAGGTGAGCCAATATTTCAATTCCATTGTCACTTCTCGCAATGACATCTCTTCGATTCTGTTCATTAGTGATCGGGGGGATGAGATTGTATCGAACCGTGAGTCTGCCGAATTTAATTCGATTGCGCAGATTAAGGAGCAGGACTGGTATAAGAAGGTGCTTGGCACGGATCAAGCCTACATCTCCTCTTCGCATGTGCAGCGTATTTTTCGTGATGAATATCGATGGGTCGTATCCATTAGCAGAGAGTTGTCTGCGACGGAGGATACCATTGGTGGCGTACTGCTCGTCGATCTGAATTACAAGCTGATTAACAACCTCTGTCAGCAGATTGAACTCGGTAAGCGAGGGTATGTCTTTATCGTGGATCCGAGCGGTGATCTTGTCTATCATCCGCAGCAGCAGCTTGTCTACTCGCAGTTGAAGTCGGAGCAGCTCGATAAGGTATTACAGATGTGGAACGGCTCTATGACGCTGGGGGAAGGTAATGATAAGAAAATCTACACGGTCAATACGACGAGCTTCGGATGGAAAATTGTCAGTGTCACCTATCCTGATGAACTGGTCGGGAATAAGCGGCAAATCCAGTTTACGTCGGCGCTCTGGGGCACGCTCTGCTTGGTCGTTGCGCTGGCCATCTCGATTATTCTATCCTATGCCCTTACGAAACCGCTGAAGAAGCTGGAGATGAATATGAAGCTGGCGGAACGCGGAGATTTCGATATTCGGGTGGAGATTGACAGCAAGAATGAGATCGGCAAGCTGGCACGAACCTTCAATATTATGATCAGTAAAATCAAGGAGCTGATGAGCCAGGTTGTGGCGGAGCAGGAAATGAAGCGGGTGAGTGAACTGAAAGCGCTTCAAGCGCAAATTCAGCCGCATTTTCTCTATAATACACTCGACTCGATTATTTGGATGGCGGAGATGGGCAAGATGGAGGAAGTCGTCGATATGACTTCTGCACTGTCCAAACTCTTGCGTTCTACGATCAGCAAGGGGGATGAGCTCATTCCGATCTCTGTGGAGCTGGAGCATATCAAGCATTATTTGACGATTCAGAAGATGCGGTATCGCAATAAATTTACATATTCCATTGATGTCGATGAAGGGATCGGGAATTGCCAGATTCTAAAGCTCGTGCTGCAGCCGATTGTGGAGAATGCCATTTATCACGGGATGAAGCATAAGCCGGAGACCGGGCATATTCGGATTACTGGCAGAAGCGTGGGTGACGATATTGAGCTGCAGGTCATCGACGACGGAATTGGGATGGATCCGGAGGCAGCCCGAACGCTATTGGAACGGAAAGTGGCGAGCCGAAGCGGCAATGGGGTGGGTGTCGTCAATGTGGATCATCGGATTAAGCTGAACTTTGGCGCCGCCTACGGACTTTGGTTCGAGAGCGACCTGGAAGAGGGGATGAGCGTGACGATGCGAATTCCTCTGCTGCGAGAGGTGGAGCAGACATGAGAAAGAGATGGAATGGCGTCAAGCTCATCTCGCTTGTACTCCTCGGTGTGCTTACCATAGGCTGGGCGGGGTTTAGTATCGTCTCGCACGAACTTAACTCGGGGAAGAAGAAGACGATCATTTTTGTGCCGAAGACGATTGACACGACGATTGAGTTCTGGCAGGTGATGCGCCAAGGGGTGGCGAGCGCAGCGAAGGAGTTCGATGCCGAAGTCGAAGTGATGGGGACGAGAGCTGAAGTCGATGTGGATGAGCAGATTGCGTTGCTGCAGGAAGCGATCAAGAAGAAGCCGGAGGCCATCATTCTTGCTGCGACAGATTACAATCGCGTCGTGCCCGTGGCGAAGGAAATTGTGGCTGCGGGGATCAAGCTGATTACCGTGGACTCGGGTCTCAATGGCGGGATTTCTACGAGCTTCATCGGAACGGACAATACCGATGCGGGCAGGCGTACAGCCGAAATCCTGCATACGCACGTCGATTCGCATGCGGAGATCGCTGTGATCAATTTCGTGAAAGAATCAGCAACGGCGATGGAGCGGGAGAGCGGAGCGCTTGAAATTCTGCGTCGATACGGGAACTACACGGTGCTCGGCCCATTCTATAGCAACGGGTCCGTTCAGACTGCCTATGATATTGCGAGTTCGCTCCTCAAGACGCAGCCGAACTTGAAGGCGATTATCGGGTTGAATGAACCGACCGTCTTCGGCATCGGCAAAGCCATACAAGATTTGAAGATGAAGTCACAGGTTTTTGCTGTAGGCATTGATAGTTCGATGGGAGAGATTCGAATGCTCGAGGACGGTGTACTACTGGCGACGGTGATTCAGAAGCCGTTCAATATGGGATATTCCGCGGTCAAGACGGCGGTGGAGGTGATCGATGGAAAACGCGTGAGTCCGCGCATCGATACGGGCTCGAAGGTGATAACGAAGGAAAATATGTATTCGAACGAAAATCAGAAGTTATTGTTCCCATTCGTGGAATAATTGGAAGCCCGGCCTGCAGAGGTCGGGTTATTCGTCCTTTTCATGAAATTGGACATTGAATGTATATAAACGTTTTGTTATTATATCTATATAAAATACAAACGTAACTAGGATGTGTTTGGATGAGTGAGGTTAATGAATTGTTCTGGAGTGCTTCGGTTGAGCAGCTGAAGCAAGGCTACGTCTATGACGCAGCACAGGATCAATATACATGTCTCGTTTGCGGTGAGGTATTCACCACCGGTATTATCTACACCCATGCTGGGGTGATGTACGAGGCGAAGAAATTCGCGCAAGTGCATGTCGCCATTCAGCATGAATCGATGTTCGATGTCTTGATTGGCATGGATAAGAAGCTAACGGGACTCACCGATCTGCAGAAAGACTTAGTGCAGCGCTTCTATGAAGGTATGAATGATAATGACATCGTCAAAGAGCAAGGCGGGAGCGCTTCGACGATCCGCAATCATCGATTCTCGATGCGGGAGAAGATGAAGCAAGCGAGGATCTTCCTCGCGATCATGGAGATGGCGGAGGCGAAAGGCGGCGTAGATCGGCCCAAATTCTTGAGCGTACCGCGTACGGCGACTAGCCTGGATGAACGTTATGCGATAACGGAGAGTGAGCATGAGTCCATGATTAAGAAGTATTTCCCGGATGGGCCGAATGGTAGACTCATGGAGTTCCCGCGCAAGGAAAAACGCAAGATGTCGGTTCTCATTCATCTCATGCAGCGGTTTGAGCGGAATCGGAAATATACGGAGAACGAAGTGAATGAAGTGCTGAAGACGGCAAGCGATGATTTTGTTACCCTACGCAGATATCTGATTGAATACAGCTTCTTGGATCGTCATGAAGATGGCAGCGCCTATTGGGTGAAGGTCCAATAAAGCTCAATTAAGCAGGAAGGAAGTATGAACATGATGGAGAGACAATCACGTAAGCAGCTTGCGAAGCAGGTTGGACAGACGCTACGCCCGATGGGCGTGTATCAGATTAAGAACATGGTGAATGGCAAAATTTTGATCGGCAGTAGCATGTATTTGGATTCGATTTGGAACCGCCATACCTTTCAGTTGAAGATGGGATCTCATATGAATAAAGGACTGCAGCAGGATTGGAACCAACATGGAGAGGACGCGTTCCAATTCGAAGTATTGGAGCAGTTGAAGCCATCTACAGAGACATTTATGGACGAGGCGGAGCTGAAGGAATACGAATCGGAGATTAAAGTATTGGAAGAATTGTGGGTTGAGAAGCTTCAGCCCTACGGGGATCAAGGGTATCTCAGCGTTCCTCGGGCGAAAAGATAGATGGGAGGAAGGAGCCCCCTAACGTGGTTAGGGGGCTTTTTTGGTATGAGCCAATTATCGTCTCGGCTGAAAACAAGAGATGTTCTCTTGTAAAAAAGCTTCGAGTGTCCGCGGCGCTCTACCTAAGATGCGTTCGACGGTATCCGTCGGTGTCTCCGGGATGATGGTCGACATCGTCTGGATTTCTACGACATGTTCTGCGAGCCACGGCGGCATATGTCCGCGCTCGATCAGATCGCTGCGCAGCGCCTCAGGCGGTAAATTGACGAAGCGGATCGGGCGATCCATCAGCGTCGTCAATTGCTCGGCGATCTGCGGATAGGTGAAGGTTCTAGCGCCTGTCAGCGTATAGACGCGGCCGGCGACCTCAGGATTCGTCAGCGCAGCGGCGGCGACGTCGGCAATATCGCGGCAGTCGACGAAGTTGCTAGGGGAATCGCCGATACAGCCGAAGAACACCCCTTGTGCCCGGATCGGCGTAGCTTGCTTCAATAGATTTTGCATGAATGCGTATGGCCGCAGCACGGTATATTTCAGACCGGATTCCGCTAATGCCAGCTCGATTTCCGCATGCCAGCCAGCGACGGCGACAGGGGAGCGGGGGTCATAGACGGGACTTGAAATTTTGACGATATGCTCGACTCCCGCCTGCACGGCGATCCGAATGATTGATGTCTCAAGTGTCACTTGCCCTGGACTGTTTGATAGCGCAAGGAAGAGCTGCGTGACGCCTTGCAGGGCTGCGCGCATCGAATTAGGGTCATTCGCATCCGCCGCGCAAATCTCTGTGCGAGACAGATCCATATCTGAGATTTGCGCCCGAAGTCTTTCCGGATCTCGGCTTAAAGCCCGTACGGGTAGCTCAAGCGCTGTAAGTCGTCTTAAAAGTGCATTACCGATGGTTCCTGTTGCTCCTAAAATTGCGATCATATTATTTTCGCTCCTTTTCCATTATCAATGTATGTTTTATTTGGTGAGAGAACCCCGCCACCGCCAAGTCATCGTCGTACAAGCGATCGCGCCGGATACAGGGAAATCAAATCCGATCTGGTCAAGCCAGATAGGGTGATGATTCAGCTGCAGAAGGGGTAGGAGATTCGTAACTCCCCATGCCGCCAACATCCCTAAGCTCAAGCCGCCGAGGGCGAATGCTATCGTGATCAAAATGCGCGGCGTACGCACGATCCACCGATGATGGGCGCCGCGGTTGCGGAGCCAGAGACCGATGCATAACGCGACGAGCAAGGATGAGCCGCCAATCGTCGTAGCGGCTCTCAGCTGCAATACCCAGTCGGCCGTCACAATTCCGCCGATACCAGCCATAATGGCTGGAGCGAGATATGCTGGAAGCAATTCGCGCCATAGAATAAAAGCTTTCTTCCTCGAACGGGCAGATTGAACGGTTTGTATCTCCCCTGAAGGACTTGAGGTATGCCTGTTGTACATGCGGATACACCTTTCTTTCTTAAAGCGGCATCGCGACGCCATATAATTAGCTGCCTAACTATCTTACGAAAAAAAACGTCGTCCTTAATTAGGCGACTAACTATATGGCGGTATAAATGGGCTAGTCTCACTAGCCCGCCCAACCTTTCTGCGATGCGCGATTATGGTTTGGATTCTGATGATGCTATGGATTCGTCCGTCAGCGCTGAGATGCCTTGCGTGATGCGTCCCAGCAGATCGAGGAACACCGTGCGTTCCTCGATGGTCAGGTCGCTGACCATCGCTTCGAGCCTAGCGTAGTGCTCTGCAGCCATGTCGCGCAGTTTCTTCGCGCCAAGCTCCGTCAAGAGGACCGATTTTTGACGGCCGTCTAGGGAGCTTGTTCGCCGGGACACGAGTCCATCTCGTTCTAGAATGTCGATTAAACCTGTAACTGTGGCGCGTGTCACGCCTAGATTCTCCGCCAGCTGCGAGGGCAGCACTTCACCTTCGTTATCTTCGAGGTCTGCTAGCAGTCGATATCGTCCTGTCGATAACCCGAATCGGGAGAAATGGATGTCCGCGGCATGTCCCAGCTTGGCGCCGGCGGTCATCAGCCTTGCAGCTACGAGCACGGCTTGTGCGTCCACGTCTAGACCATAACGGTCGACCTGACGCTTTGTCTGTGCAAGGGTAGGGATAAGTTGCATGTCAGCTGATTCATGATATTGATTGGCCATGGATATAGTATGGCGCCTAACTATTTATTTGTCAACTCTATCTTTCGAGTGAATTCGTGGTGCATGATGCGCTCCGGAGTGGGTACGCTAAGAGAAAATGTTGTCAAATCGGCAGTGAGAGGCGGATGGGCATGCAATGGGTGCATGATTTGTTTGAGAAATATCCGGAACTGGCGGTATTCCTTACCTTAGGCGTCGGCTACGCGGTTGGCCGAATTAAGATTGGTTCGTTCAGCATCGGGGCGGTGACGGGTGTTCTGCTAACCGGCGTGCTCGTCGGCCAATTGGATATTACGATCTCGCCAACCGTCAAATCGATCTTTTTCCTGCTCTTCCTGTTCGCGATGGGGTATCGCGTTGGCCCGCAATTCGTGCATGGCCTGAAGAAGGATGGGCTGCCGCAGGTGTTATTCGCTGCAATCGTCTGTGTCACAGGTCTCGCAGCTGCTTATGCTGCTGCGCGTATTTTGGGATACAACCCGGGACAAGGTGCTGGTCTCCTCGCAGGGGCACTGACCCAATCGGCTGTCATTGGGGTTGCTTCGGATGCGATCAATGGGCTGGGGCTTGCCGCAGCCGAACAGAAATCGATGATCAGCTTCGTCGTCGTCGGATATGCGATAACATACATATTTGGAACCGCCGGCGCGGCATGGTTCTTATCGGCAATGGGGCCGAAAATTCTAGGCATTAATCTGGCCGATGAATGTAAGAAGCTTGAAAAAGAAGTTGGTGTGACGCAAGAGAACCAAGAGATTAGCTCAGGTTACCGCTTCAATGTCTACCGTGCCTATGTTGTGGAGAATCCGCACTATATTGGAGAGACCGTCGATGCAATTGAGCAGCGCTTCAAGGCGCAGGATAAGCGAATATTCATTCTCCGTATCAAGACAAGACTCGGGATGGTTGACGCGAAGCCGAACATGCGCCTTGAAGCTGGGGACGTCGTCGTCATCGGCATGACGAAGCGCAATATGGATCATTTCGTTGACGATGTGATTGGCGAAGAATTGTTCGATGAAGCGTTGTTCGAGTTCCCGATTGAGACGCTGGAGGTTGTGGTGACGAGCAAGGCTGTGATCGGCATGACGCCCCATGACCTGTCCTTCAAAATGCTGTCTCGCGGCGTCTACATTTCCGCGCTGAAGCGCCAAGGGGAGGAATTACCGATGCGGCATACGGAGCTGCATCGCGGAGATGTGATCGTGATTGTCGGTCCCCAGGCGACAGTAGAGTCCATCGTCAAGCGGATCGGGTATGCTGCCCACAAAACGAGTGAGACGGATATGATCTTCGTCGGATTCGGTGTACTGCTGGGCGGCTTGATCGGGATTCCGACGGCGCATATTGCAGGGATTCCGATCAGTCTTACGACCAGCGGCGGTGCCCTCATCATGGGGCTGATCTTCGGTTGGCTGCGTTCCTTGCACCCAACTTTTGGCCGCATTCCGGAAGGAGCCGTCTGGGTGTTCAATAATGTCGGACTTACGACCTTCGTTGCGGTTGTTGGCATCTCGGCCGGTCCCGGCTTCGTCTCGGGTATTAAGCAGTCGGGTCTCAGCATGTTCATCGCGGGTATCTTCGTAACCTTGATTCCGCTGCTCGTCGGACTGCTCATCGGCAAGTATTTCTTCAAATTTCATCCGGCGATTACGCTCGGCGCTTGCGCCGGAGCACAGACGACAACGGCTGCGATCGGAGCGATTACCGAAGTCGCGAAGAGCCAGGTTCCGGTGCTGGGTTATACGGTGACGTATGCGATCGGGAATATTCTGCTGACCATCTGGGGCGCCATCATCGTCGCACTGCTTTGATACGATGAACAATCTAACATCATGAAGGAGAGATCACACCATGACTGACAATATGCAGCGTCGCGAGATCGAGGAGCGGTATGGCAAGCTCAGTCCGTTCGAGCTCAAAGATAGATTAATTAGCTATGCAGAAGAAGGCTCTAGAAAGAGTACCAAGATCATGTTAAATGCGGGGCGCGGGAATCCGAATTGGATCGCCAGCACCCCGCGGGATGCCTTCTTCACCTTAGGCCATTACGCCGTAACGGAGGCAAAGTTGACATGGGAGGATGGCGACTTGGCTGGCATGGCGAAGAAACCGGGGATCTATAATCGCTTCATGGCGTATGCTGACGCACATCCAGGCTACCCCGGCATGGACTTCTTGCGGCAAGCGGTTGAATTTGGGATTGTTACTCAGAATTTCGATCCGGACGCTTGGGTGCATGAACTCGTGGATGGGATTATCGGCGACAATTATCCGGTACCTGACCGGATGCTCCGCCATATGGAAGAGGTTGTTAACGATTATATTATCCAGGAAGTGTACGGTGACAGAGACATCGGTAAATTCCATCTCTTCGCTGTTGAAGGGGCGACCGCCGCCATGTGCTATCTCTTCGATACTTTAGTGGCCAATAGCCTGCTCCATCCGGGAGATCGGATTGCGATCATGGTCCCAATCTTCACGCCGTATCTTGAGGTGCCGCATCTGCCAAGATATCACTTCGACACAGTTGAGATCCATGCGTCCGAGCTGCGGGAGGATGGATCGCATACGTGGCAATACCCGTCCTCGGAGCTGGACAAGCTAAAGGATCCGACGATCAAAGCATTGTTTATCGTTAATCCGAGTAATCCGCCATCGGTCGCAATTCGTCCGGAGACGGTCCATGAATTGAAGAGAATTGTCTCGAACCACAATCCGGAACTGATGATTATTTCAGATGATGTGTACTGTACGTTCGTTCAAGAGTTCCGGTCCTTGATGACGGAGCTGCCATACAATACAGTCGGTGTCTATTCGTTCTCAAAGTATTTTGGTGTGACGGGCTGGCGCCTTGGCGTGGTGGCCGTGCATGAACACAATGTGTTCGACGACAGGTTAAAAAACCTACCCAGAGTCGAAATCGACCGGCTTGCCGTCCGTTATGGCGCGTTAACGGAGCACCCAGAAGAGGTGCGATTCATTGATCGGATGGTCGCGGACAGCCGTGCGGTCGCCTTGAACCATACGGCGGGACTATCCACGCCGCAGCAGGTGCAAATGGCGCTCTTCTCCATCTTCGCCTTGCTGGACCGCGAGGACGTCTATAAGAAGCAGACGATGGAGATCTGCCGCAGAAGACAGCGGCTGCTGTTCGAAGGGCTGGGGGTGGAGCTGCGCGAAGATCCGTATGATGCGGCCTATTATTTCGAGCTTGATTTGATGGAGTGGGCGCAGCGGAAGTATGGACAGTCGTTCGCTAACTTCTTAATGACGAATTATTCCTCGCTCGATTTGTTGTTCCGGTTGGCCGAGGAGCATTCGATCGTGCTCTTGAACGGCGGCGGGTTCCGTGGGCCAGAATGGTCTGTGCGGTTCTCCCTTGCTAATCTTGATGATGAGGCCTACCTGCATATCGGACAGATGGTTCGGCAGACGTTCGAATCGTATGTCGCTGCTTGGAAGGCATCCGAGCATTCGTGAAGAAAAGAAACGCCTTCGTTGTCTGATAGACACGAAGGCGTTTTGCTGTTACTCCATACGTTCATTCACTCGTGAAACAGGATGTCGAACAACGATTGGAACAGGCTAATATCGTCTGTAATGAGGAACGCAGGAAGAAAGGCGATCACCAGAAACACCAGCGCAATAGACAGTAGAAATTTGAGCGTTGCATTCAGAACGGCCATGGCACACCCCTCCTCATCATGCTAATTTTCCTCTTTCTTTTAATCTATGCTTCGAAAAATGGAGAAGACCGGACAGGTCATAAAAATCCGCCAATTCACCGTGGTTGTCGCCGTGTTCAGGCGAATAACGATGATAAGATGAAGAAGAAGGTGTACAATGGATGGGAAGAGGTTCTAGGAGTGAAGGATGAAGTGAATAGTTTGCCTATACATGCAGCGATTCCTGAATTGAGAGAAGCGCTTAAGATACATCAGAATACCGTTCTTGTCGCTGCGCCGGGCGCCGGCAAGACGACGCAAGTTCCGCTGGCGCTGGTGGATGAGGCATGGCTGGAGGGCCGAAAAATCATTATGCTGGAGCCAAGGCGTATTGCAGCAAGAGCATCGGCACGGTTTATGGCTAAATCCAGAGGGGAACAGGTTGGAGAGACGGTAGGATACCGCGTTCGCCATGATACACGTGTCGGTCCGAAGACGCGAATCGAAGTGGTGACCGAAGGGGTTCTTACTCGTATGCTGCAGGAGGATCCGATGTTATCCGATGTCGGCCTTGTGATCTTCGATGAGTTCCATGAACGAAGCCTGCATGCGGACCTTGGGCTTGCACTCACGCTGGAAGCGCAAAGTGTGTTTCGTGAGGACCTGCGGATTCTCGTCATGTCTGCGACGCTCGATGCAGAGCCTGTTGCGGACTTGTTAGGGGATGCACCTGTTATTACGAGCGAAGGCCGCGTGTTTCCCGTGGAGACGGTCTATTCGGACCGCCGCAGTGATGTTCGGATGGAAGAGGCGGTTGGCGCTGCAGTCATTCGCGCTTTAGGGCAGGATGAAGGAGACATACTCGTCTTCTTGCCGGGCGCAGGCGAGATTCATCGAACCGCGCGTTGGCTGGAAGAACGCGTAAGGATGATGCCTCAACGTGTTCGCATTGCGCCGTTATACGGTGGACTTACGCAGGAAGAGCAAGATGCAGCCCTGCTCCCGAGCGAGTCGGGAGAGCGTAAGGTCGTACTCTCAACCTCGATTGCCGAAACGAGTCTTACGGTCGAGGGTGTTCGTGTCGTCATCGACTGCGGTTATATGCGCGTGCCGCGGTTCTCGCCGCGAACGGGCATGTCGCGGCTCGAGACGGTGCGCGTCTCCCGCGCGGCCGCGGATCAACGGCGCGGGCGGGCTGGGCGCGTCGCGCCCGGGACCTGCTACCGTTTATGGACGGTAGCGGAAGATCGCGAGCTGGCGGCGCGTACGACGCCGGAGATGCTCGAAGCCGATCTTGCACCGCTCGTGCTCGAGCTGGCGGTGTGGGGCACGAGCCCTGCGGCGCTGCGCTGGCTCGATGCGCCGCCCGCGCCGGCACTGGCGCAAGCGCGCGAGCTGCTGCGCTGGCTCGGCGCGCTCGACGCGCAGGGCGCCGCGACCGCGCACGGGCGCAGCCTCGCAGCGCTGCCGCTGCACCCGCGGCTCGCGCACATGGTACGCTGCGCGGGGCCGCTCGGCCGCGCCACGCTCGCGTGCGAGCTCGCCGCGCTGCTCAGCGAGCGCGACATCGCGCGCAGCGGCGGCGCTGGCACGGGCACGGGCGCTGGCGTAGCGCCGCTGCCCGGCGCCGACATGCGGCTGCGCGTCGAGGCGTTGCGCAGCGCGGCCCCGCCGCAGCTCGCGGTCGACGCGGCCGCGTGCCGCCGCGTGCGCGCCGAAGCGGCTGCGCTGCAGCGGCAGCTGGACGCGCCGGCGGACCGCGCCGGGGGCGATGCGCTCGCCGATTGCGGCGTGCTGCTCGCCTTCGCGTACCCGGACCGCATCGCGGAGCGGCGGCCGGATGGCCGCTACCTGCTGCGCTCCGGGCGCGGCGCGATGCTGCCAGGGCTAGAGCCGCTGTCGCAGGCGCCGTACCTCGCGCTGGCAGAGCTCGCCGACTACGGCGTGGACAGCCGCATCCAGCTGGCGGCGCCGCTTGCGCTATCGGATCTGGAGCGGCATTTCGCCGATCAGATCGAGGAGGAGCGCATCGTCGCCTGGGATGCGGATGCGCGGGCCGTCCGTGCACGGCGGAGGGTGCGCTTCGGAGCGATTGCTTTGAAGGAGACGCCGCTGCCGGATCCCGATCCGGATGACGTGCTCCACGCCTTGCTTCAAGGCATTGCACAGGAGGGCTTGCGCGTGCTCCCTTGGTCGAAAGCCGCAGCGCAGTTCCGCGAACGGCTGCAGTTCATGCATAAGCATGAACCTGCAGATTGGCCGGATGCGACGGATCAAGGGTTGTGTTCGACGCTCGCTGAATGGCTTGGGCCCCATAGCTATGGGATGAAGAAGCTGTCGGACCTGAACCAGTTGAATATGATTCAGATTTTGGAATCGATGCTGAGCTGGGAGCAGCGCCGGGAACTCGACGACTGCGCGCCGACGCATATCACTGTTCCGAGCGGATCGCGCATTCCTGTAGATTACAGCACGCCAGAAGCCCCGATTCTTGCTGTTCGTCTGCAAGAGATGTTCGGACTGCAGGATACCCCGCGCATTGCGCACGGGCGTGTTCCGCTTACGCTTCATCTGCTCTCGCCGGCACAACGTCCGGTGCAGGTGACGCGGGATTTGGGCAGCTTTTGGCGGGAAGCATATTTTGAAGTACGCAAAGATTTGAAGGGTCGTTATCCGAAGCATTATTGGCCGGATGATCCATCTGCTGCAATCCCGACGAATCGTGTTCGTCCGCGGACCTAGCACAGATTTTCATATATAGAGGTAGAGATGAGGAGGGGAACGCTGGATGAAATCGATTGAACCAGCACGTATTCAACAGCTGCTCGATCAGTTGAAGGGCAAAGAAGTCTATATCCATTTAGAAATGACGACAGGTGCTTATGCCGCACATCGCGGAGAAGCCAAACTGGCTGCGACAGCGTTCATCACCAATGCTACCGTGACATACAGCCAAGGTCATATCGCAGGTGATGGTCCATACCGCGTAGGGCTCAAGACAGCGCATGGCTGGGTATTCGCCCAAGGACTCACTCATTGGGATGAGACAGAGACGACACGTCTCATCGCGGCAGGCCACGATCCAGACGGGAAGCTCGTAGTTGCGCTGCAAATCGCACAAGAGCCATTCTCAAGCCATGAGGAGGACTGATTCGATGAATCCGAAGCACATATTAGTTGTACTGGCACATCCGGATGATGAAGGGATCATTGGCGGAACGCTCCTGCAGCATGCACGTCAAGGGGATACCATCACCTACATTTGTCTAACACTTGGTGAAATGGGGCGAAATATGGGGAATCCTCCATTCGCGACACGCGTGACGCTTCCGATCATTCGCCGCCAAGAATTGAAAGAAGCTTGTCAGCTCATTGGGATTCAAGACCTTCGTGAGTTTGGACTCCACGATAAAATGGTTGAATTCGAAGATCAAGAGGCTATTGCAGACCGGGTTCGCGAAGTCATTGACGAAGTGAAGCCAGATCTGATCTATACGTTCTATCCAGGGCATGGCGTACATCCAGACCATGACGCATGCGGCGCGATTACGATTCGTGCCATTGAGAAATTGCCCGCCGATCAGCGGCCGTTGACACGCTGCATAGCGATGACACCAGGAAGCTATGCGGCGCTTGGACAACCGGACTTCGTGAATGATATTAGCGAGATCGTGGATCTCAAAATCCAGGCCATCGCGGCGCATAAGACCCAATTCCAGCTGATGCTGGGAAGTTATGGCCAGGAGACAAGAGATCGTCATCGCACAGAGCGTCTATGGGTCTATCGCTTCTAATGTTTTTCCTAATTCACACCATATTTCATAAAGAAGAACGTCTCCAGAAGGGGACGTTCATTTTTTTGTCACAACTTTTATGGGAGGGCGGTTGAACCTCTACGAGGGGTTCTATATAATGATAACTGTTCTCATTGATAATGATTTTCATTACCACGATGGAAGCAATAGAATTATTCGCCATAACCTGCACATCCAATTCTATTGGTGATCAAACCTATTTCTTCAACCGGTCGAAGCCCTTCGCAACGGCCTACATAGCATTGATGTTTATGTAATATTTATCCATATTTAGTCTATCATTCACAAAGGAAGATCCAATCATGTTGAAATTGAGGGTTCTAATCCCTGCTTTTATCGTGCTCTCGATCATCTCGGTTTTCGTTGGCGTCAAAGACATATCCCTGCTTGATTTGTTCTCGCTTACGGAAGACCAAATACATATTTTGCAGGTCAGCCGGATCCCTAGACTGATCAGTATCATCCTCGCAGGCGTCAGCATGAGCATCTGCGGGCTGATCATGCAGCAGCTCAGCCGGAACAAGTTCGTCTCGCCGACGACGGCGGGTACGATGGATTCAGCGAGGTTCGGTATTCTGATCGCGATGCTGCTCTTTACCTCGGCAACGCCGCTGCAGAAGATGTTGGTCGCTTTTGCCTTCGCGCTCATCGGCACGCTGTTGTTCATGAGAATTCTCGATCGGATTAAGTTCAAAGACACGATCTTCATACCACTCGTCGGGTTAATGTTCGGGAATATCGTCAGCTCTGTCGCAACCTTTTTCGCCTACAAATATGATCTGATACAGAATATGTCTTCTTGGCTTCAAGGGGATTTCTCCATGATTATCAAGGGGCATTATGAATTGCTCTATATCAGTATTCCGCTGATGATCGTCGCCTATCTGTTCGCGAATAAGTTCACGGTGGCAGGTATGGGGGAGGAGTTCTCGACGAATCTGGGTCTTCATTACAAACGCGTCGTGAATTTCGGATTAATCATTGTCGCACTCTCGACCGCTTCCGTCGTGTTAACCGTCGGGATGATTCCGTTCCTTGGACTCATTATTCCGAACATCGTCAGCCTGTATCATGGGGATCATCTGAAGAATACGTTGCCGCACACCGCGTTACTTGGCGCTGTATTCGTCTTGTTTTGCGATATATTGGGTCGGATTATCATTTATCCGTTCGAGATATCGATCAGTCTTATGGTTGGGATTATCGGGAGTATCATTTTCGTGTATTTATTGATGAGGAGAAAGGCATATGGCTTATAAACGGAAGACGATTTGGCTCGCGGTGTTCGCGCTTGCGCTGATTGCGACATTCATGTTGATCAACGTCGGCAGCAACTGGGGGTACGTCATTCCTCGGCGTGTGACGAAGGTATTAGCAATAGTGCTGACCGGGAGCGCAATTGCGTTCTCGACTGTGGTGTTCCAGAGCATTACGAATAACCGGATCTTAACGCCTAGCATTCTCGGCTTGGATTCGCTCTATATGTTGATTCAGACCTCCGTTATTTTTCTGTTAGGTTCATCGGCCCTTACGATGGTGAGTAAGAACATGCATTTTATCATTACCGTCTTGATGATGGTGCTGTTCTCCGGAGTGCTCTATAAATTCATGTTCCGCCGTGATCAGCAAAATATCTATTTCCTATTGCTCATCGGGATCATCATCGGGACGTTATTCCAGAGCTTGACGACATTTATGGAAGTGATGATTGATCCGAATGAATTCATGATTGTGCAGGACCGCATGTTCGCGAGCTTCAACAACATTAATACGGACGTGCTCTTGATCGCAGGGGTCTTGATTGTGGCGGTCACGCTCTATTTCCTCAAGTTCATGAAGTATCTGGATGTGATCTCGCTTGGTAGGGACCAAGCTGTGAATCTCGGGGTTCCTTATGATTATGTTGTAAAAAGGCTATTGATTATCGTTGCCATTCTCATATCGATCTCGACCGCTCTTGTGGGTCCGATTACATTCCTCGGTCTGCTGGTCGTGAATGTGACGTATCAATTTTTGCGAACGTATCGTCACAGCTACTTAATCGGTGGATCCATGCTGATTGCAATCATTGCGCTCGTCGGCGGACAACTGATCGTGGAACGTGTCTTCACGTTTTCGACCACGATTAGCGTCATTATTAATTTTATCGGCGGTGTGTATTTCATCTATCTGCTGCTAAAGGAGAATAAATCGTGGTAGAAGTCAGTAATGTCTCCAAGTCATATGGTAACAAATCGGTGGTTGACCGGGTCTCGGTCTCCATTCGCAAAGGACAAGTGACCTCTTTTATTGGTCCGAATGGGGCTGGTAAAAGCACGCTCTTGTCGATCATCAGCCGTCTGATCAAGAAGGACAGCGGTGAAGTGAAGATCGAAGGCAAGGAGATCAGTGCTTATAAAAGCAATGAGCTTTCGAAGAAGATCTCCATTCTGAAGCAGTCTAATCATATTACGCTGAAGCTTACGATCCGCGAGCTTGTGGCATTTGGTCGCTTCCCCTATTCACAAGGGCGTTTGACGCCAGAGGATTGGAAGTTCGTCGATGAGGCGATTGATTATATGGATCTTCGCGATCTGCAGCATCATTACCTCGATCAACTCAGCGGCGGCCAGACGCAGCGTGCGTATATCGCTATGGTTATCGCGCAGAACACGGAGTATATCCTGCTCGACGAGCCGCTCAACAATCTGGATATGAAGCATTCGGTTCAGATTATGAAGACGCTGCGAAGACTCGTGGATGAGCTCGGGAAGACGGTGGTTATCGTTATCCATGACATCAATTTCGCTTCCTGCTATTCCGATTATATTGTGGCGTTGAAGGATGGGAAGGTTGTTCAAGAGGGTCCAACGGATGAGATTATCCATACGCCGGTTCTGAAGGAAATCTATGATATGGAGATTCCGATTCAGGAGGTGGAGGGCCGTAAAATCTGTGTTTACTTTTCATAATTAAAATAAATTAATCGAGGTGGAGTCATGAAAAAAACATTAGTCTTCTTATTTACCATCATCCTAGCAACTGCTCTTGCAGCTTGCGGTACGAAGAATGCCTCTGAGCCAGCTAGCGGTAACAGCACAGAGGCGCAGCAGAGCGAAGAAATGACGATCAAACATCAACTTGGCGAGACGGTTGTGAAGAAGAATCCTTCCAAAGTTGTCGTATTCGATTTTGGCACATTAGACACATTGGATAAGTTAGGCGTAGAGGTGACGGCTGTCCCGCAGTCGAATGTTCCATCGTACCTTGAGAAATATAAAGATACGAAGTATGTGAACGCAGGCGGATTGAAAGAGCCGGATTTCGAGAAAATCTCGGAGATTAACCCGGACCTGATCATCATCTCAGGCCGTCAAGCCGATGCTTATGAGGAATTCAAGAAGCTAGGTCCGACAATTTACATGGGCGTGGATACAACGAAATATATGGAATCCTTCAAGGAAAATGCGAAAACGCTTGGACAAATCTTCGGTAAAGAGGCTGAAGTGGATAAAGAATTAGCGTCGATCGATGAGGGCATCAAAGCCCTGAATGAGAAAGTGACTGCGAACAAGAAGAATTCATTGATCATTCTTGCGAACGAAGGCAAGATCAGCGCCTACGGACCGGCATCCCGTTTTGGTATCATTCATGACGTATTTGGCTATCCCGCTGTAGATCCATCGCTTGATCCGAAGCAGACACACGGGAACAGCATTTCGTATGAGTATATTGCAGAGAAGAACCCGGATGTCCTCTTCGTCGTCGACCGTAATAAAGTCGTTGCTGCGAACAGCCAATCTTCTGCACAGAGCGCGATCGAGAACGAAATCGTGAAGAAGACGACGGCGTTTAAAGACGGCAAGATCATTTACTTGAATCCGGATTACTGGTATCTGTCCGGCGGCGGTCTTATTTCGGTGGCTGAGATGGTAAAAGAAATCGAAGCTTCGGTATAGATTCCGAAGCAAGTCAGCATCATATCAACGTATATGAGCCCAGTATCTAACGATACTGGGTTTTCTTTAAATGACAGCTTGGCGTGGGGGCTCAAGGGCTCAATAACTGCTGCTTTTTTGCAGTTATTTGGCCCGCCACCTCGCTATGCGCTCGAAATAACTGCAAAAAAGCAGTTAATGAGCGAGTCGATGCGCTGTGCGCCTGAAATAACTGCAAAAAAGCAGTTAATGAGCCCGCCGCCGCGCTGTGCGCCCAAAATAACTGCAAAAAAGCAGTTAATGAGCGAGCCGCCGCGCCGTGCGCTCGAAATAACTGCAAAAAAGCAGTTATTTCGAGCGTGTGATCGCGCCTGAGCCCGCCACCGCGCCGCGCACGAAGGTGCTTACTTTTCGGTCTAATGAAGCGGCACCACGCCGCCCGCTAATCTATTCATGCCGTGCACAATGGAGATCATTGTGGTAGGATAGTGGGCGACGAAGGTTAGATGATGCGTACAAGCGGGAGGAAGCATCTTTGAGAATATTACTAAAATTATTGCAAGCCATTTTCTATTCTACTAACGCATTATTAATCCCCTACATGCCGCTTCTGTTGAAGTCCCACGGATTTAGCCCCCTGGAGACGGGGAGTTTGCTGGCGCTAGGGCCCTTTATTGCGATATTTGCACAACCGCTCGCGGGCATGATCAGCGATAAGATCGGAGCGATCCGGCCAATTCTGATCGTGCTATGGACGTTTATGGGGCTTAGCGCGCTGCTCTTATTCACGACGGGAGTTCAATCCGTAGCTGCCGTGGCCGTCGTGGCACTATATGTGTTCTTCCTACCGGCTGTATCCTTGCTAGACGCCTTGATGGTGAAGAGCGCGGAACAGTTAAATGAAACCTACAGCTCCCTGCGATTATGGGGCTCGGTCGGCTTTATGCTGACATTGATCATTGTCGGCGGACAGTTCGATGCATGGGGCGGCGTACATGCGTTGCTATGGATTTTCGCACCGATCTGGATCGGGGTACTAGTTATCTTTCTGATCATGCGCGAGCCTACAGCACAATCGGCATCGGGGGCAGGTTCAGAGACCAGACTATCGCGTACGATGCTGCGCAGTGCGCTGCTGAACCCGTCTTTATTCGTCTTCTTGGGTCTTATTTTCTTGATTGCCGTTCCGCACCGGATGAATGATACGCTCTTATCTCTCCATATGGAGCATCTCGGAGCTAACGCAAGCCAGATTTCATGGGCTTGGGCGGTTGCGGGAGCGAGTGAAGTCATCGGATTCTATGTCATGGCGAAGATGATTCGCGGCGATCGCTTGAAGCAATTGCTTGGACTCACGGCGCTTTTATATGCGATTCGTTGGGGACTCTATGTGTTTATCACCGAACCCTGGGCAATTGTCGCTCTACAGATTACACATATGTTCACGTATGTTGCGATCTGGGCGGGTTCCATCGAATATATTTCCACCGCTTTGCCGAAGCAGATTGTAGCGACAGGACAGGCGCTGCTCAGTATGGTATTCATTGGTCTAGGGGGACTCGCCGGAGGTTCGATCGGCGGAGCGATCCAGGAGCATATGGGGGAATCCGCCATGTATGCGATGGGGGTTGTATGCTGTGCGGTGGCTTGGCTTGGGTTCCTGGTATGGAACCGCCGCAGTACAGTTGAAGCGAAGCTGCAGGAAGCGTAGAATGAACACATAAAATCACATGAGGCAGGTGTAGTGACATGAAGGTAGAGATTTGGTCTGATTATCAATGTCCGTTTTGCTATATGGGTAAACGGCAATTTGAGGCAGCACTTAAGGAATTTCCACAGCAAGACGCCATTGAAGTTGTGTACAAAAGCTTTGAGCTAGATCCCAATGCTCCGCTAGAGCCGAAGGAAACGATTGATGAGATGCTCGCCTCAAAATACGGCATGTCCATTGAACAGGCAAAAGCGATGAATGCGGATGTAGCCGCCCGTGCTGCTGAAGTGGGATTAACATATGTATTCGATGAAATGAAGCCATTGAATTCGTTCGCGGTGCATCGCCTGACACATTTTGCTGCAACTCGCGGACTGCAGCAGCAATTGACTGAGAGGTTATTCGCTGCATATTTCACGGAATCGAAGTCGCTGAGTGATACGGAGACGTTATTAGCTCTAGCTGTAGACGTTGGATTAGATCGAGAAGAGGCTACAGCGATGCTGGCTAGCGATGAGTTCGCTAATGAAGTCCGCGCGGATGAACAAGAAGGAAGTCGTTTGGGCGTCCAAGGCGTACCGTTCTTTGTGTTCAACCGAAGATACGCTGTATCTGGTGCGCAATCGCAGGACGTCTTCAAAGATGTCCTTCAGAAAGCATGGGATGAATCGGGAGTGAATAAGAACTAGCCAATACCTTCATATTGACCTGAAGGGTGAATTCTCATACAATAGACAACAACAAGCAAGTATCATATGGATTTTTAAATTCACGCGTGGGTAGCCATGTCGTTGAAGGCGAAATTTTGACAGAGCGTTCTTCGCTTTGGTTTCATTCGCCCCTTGTTCAGTTATTGAACAAGGGGCTTTTGTTCGTTTATTTACAGAAAAAATGACATCATGTCGATACAGAAAGGGGTTCTTGGATGGAACGATTTAAGTATTCTACACTTGTATTTCTTGGTGCATGTAGTTATGGGGTGTTATCCACCATTCTGAAGCTCGGACTCGGTGCTGGCTTTACTGTACCGCAAATTCTAGGTGGGCAGTATTTCTTCGGCTGGTCTATGCTGCTTGTTCTTATGTTGATCTTCTCCAGGGTCAAAGTTCAGATCAAGCAAGTTGGCGCCTTGCTGCTCGCAGGGATTCCGATGAGTTTGACAGGGATTTTCTATAGTGTAGCTGTAGCTCAGCTTCCGGCATCACTCGCGGTGCTCTTATTATTCCAATTCACATGGATTGGCGTTATTCTCGAAGCGATCTGGGAACGTAAATTCCCGAGCCGTGGCAAAATAATCTCCATTATTGTCTTGATTCTAGGTACTCTGCTCGCAGGGGGCGTATTGGAGCAAGGAGGCGGAAGCTACACACCGCTCGGCATTGCAATGGGCTTGTTATCTGCTTTGACCTTTGCCATCTATATCTTCGTCAGCGGTAAAGTGGCGACGAATGTTCCGGTCTTATCTAAAAGCTTCATTATGGTTAGCGGTGCGCTGATCGTCTTGTTCATCGTTATTACGCCAAGCTTCTTGTTCGACGGGTCGCTAGCGCAGGGCGCATGGATTTATTCTGTACCTCAGGCGCTCTTAGGGAGTATTATTCCTGTCGTATTCTTCGCCATAGGTGTACCGAAGGTTGGACCCGGTCTTGGGACGATTCTCGGCGCAGCCGAGCTTCCGGCAGCGGTTATCGTATCTGTCTTGGTCTTGCAGGAGCAAGTGTCTGGATTGCAATGGACAGGAATTCTACTCATTATCGTTGGGATTGTCATTCCGCAGTTCACATCTATGCAGTCTAAGGATGATCTCAAGCCGCGCAAACTGCAAGAATCCAGCTCCATTTGATGATTCGATACACGACATGATACGATTATCGAAATAACCTCATCAAGTGGATGGATGAAGGAGCGTATACGATGATTGAACAATCGATTATCCCTTGTGTAGACAGCGAGATTACATTCTCCGTTGTTCCTCAAGGCGAAGATTTATGCGTGACGATTGCAGGAGGGACTAAGCCGCATATTGGTGCGGTTGCGCTGGCTCAGGTTCGTCCAAGCCTCGCGGACCCGAATCGCTTGAGCGCTTCGGTTTCCGTCTTGACTCTGCTCGGGCACAAGGAAGACGAGATCGCAAGGTTCGTTGCACAGCAAATTGCGGTTGCACGAGGGGCGAACGTCGTTGTATCCTGTGGCGTGCATATTGACGACGCAAGTCTGGAGCAGTTGCGTGAAATCGACCATGTGATACGTACTTGGTGTGCGGAATTCGTACGCCAACTTGGCTAATACTGCTGTAAAAAGACAAAGCTGCCAGGCTCATGCTTGGCAGCTTTTGACGTCGTATAGGAGATGTTCAACCAAGGGTATCCTAATGATTAGTATCCCCGGCAAGCGTTAGCCACTTGCGGTTATGATGTTCTTGTACTTCTACCGGGGTATCGAAGAAGTCGCTTAGCACATCCGATTGCAGACAGTTCGCCGTCTCATCGGCTTTGTAGATTTCCCCGCTCTTCACGAGCAATGTATGCGTGAAGCATGGCGTAATCTCTTCGATGTGATGCGTCACATAGAGCAAGGTGGGGCCGCCGGGCTGCTGCGTAATTCGCTCAATCATTTGCAACAGTTGTTCTCGTGCGAAGATATCAAGCCCTGTGCAAGGCTCATCCAGAATCAAGAGGTCCGGATTAGCCATGAGTGCCCGAGCGATGAGAATTTTCTGGCGCTGGCCTTGCGATAACGTGTCGTATGTACGTGCAGCAAGTGCGGAACAGCCTAGGAAATCCATTAATTCTTCGGCCTGCTTCAGATCTTGCTCTTCCGTCTTATCATACAGACCAATGGTTGCAAATTTGCCGCTGAGGACAATATTGAGCGCCGTCTGGTGCCCGTATAGCTTCTGTTGTAAGGAGGTACTGACCCAACCGATTCGTTTGCGGAGCTCGCGAAGATCCACTTCGCCGAATTTATGGTCCAGCACTTCGACATGACCCGTCGTCGGCCAGATATAGCCGTTCACGACATTGAGCATCGTTGTTTTGCCCGACCCGTTCAGTCCGACGATACACCAGTGTTGTCCCTGCTTGACTTCCCAATTCATACCGTGCAAGATCATCGTCGTATCACGTCGCCATGATACATTTTTCAGTGATATAATCATGCCCAAGTTTCCCCTCCTTATGCATGTCCTACAATTATGCTTGGGCTAGCGCTTCTTCAGCTGCATCTAAGATTTGGTCGAACAATGCATCATCGGCTTCGATGAGTGCGTCGGCCGCCAGTAATTCCTCTTCGCTTCCTGATTCTTTGGCGAAGCTCAAGCTGTAGTCCCAGTCAATGCCTCTCTTGCTGTGCAGAGAAATTTCGTAGAGGGAAGCATGCTGTTCGAGTGTGAATTGGACAGACCCGTAGTATCCCTCCTCACGCTGTTCCATCACGGCGTCTACGATTGTTAATTTCATTGTCTTGCCACCTGTTCTTATGGATTCTTGAAACGTGTTATCGGTTATTATACCACTTTCTTGGTAAATTTCACGAATTTAGCAGGGATATGTCCGGCAGTTCACGTCTTATATATTGAAGGGGTAACAACTCGACCAAAGTCTAGGATGAAATACCGCTTTAAGTCAGTGTTGAAACTTTTCATAACGGACTACAATGATATTAGGATCAAGTATTAAAAAAGGAAGGAAGCTTGAGATGATACGAAATGGAGCCGCAGCGAGCCAATCGCGAATTTTGATTCTCTCCGGTCCTCTGGGACATGGACATTTGCAGACTGCAAAATCAATAGTAGAAGCTTCGCAGTTAATTCGCAGCGACATTGATGTAGAAATTGTTGATTACATGGAGACGACTTCACCGCATTTGCACCAGGTTGGCGCATTCTGTTATGCCCAATGGGTAAGAACATTCCCAAGCATTTACGGTTACTTATATAAGAAAACAAGACATGAGAATTTTATGGTTAAAGAAGCGAAACGTGTTCGAGGTTCAAGTCTGCGTGCGCTCTTGAAATTGATTGAAGAGAAGAAGCCATCGGTGATCGTGAGTACGTTCCCGCCGGCAGCTGTTGCGGTATCCAAGCTGAAAATGCGTGGCTTGATTAACTGCAAGACAGCAACGGTAATTACCGATTATACGGATCATAGCTTTTGGCTGAACCCTGGAACGGATTTGTACTTGGTTGGGTCTGAGCGTGTAGCGCGTTCCTTGATGCATCGAGGGATCGCTCGCTCCACGATCGAAGTTACAGGGATTCCTGTACGTCCGAAGTTCTATAAGACTTATGATCGCGAACAGCTGCAGCGCAAATACCAGTTGGATCCGAATAAATTAACCGTCATGCTCATGGGCGGAGGCTGGGGATTGATTCCGGATGCCGTCCTGCGCTCTATGCAAAATCCGCAGTGGAAAAATCGCGTGCAATTCGTGGTGATCTGCGGTGCGAATGAGAGACTGAGACATCGACTCCAAGGCATTGCGGATCATAGCGAAGTATCGATTACCGTCCTTGGCTATGTGGAGCAAATCCATGAGTGGATGGCATGTTCAGATCTGATGATGACGAAGCCAGGCGGAATCTCGACTAGTGAAGCGCTGATGCAGCAGCTGCCGTTATTACTGTACAAAGCACTGCCAGGGCAAGAAGAGGATAATGTGCAAGAGTTAGTGGAGACGGGAATGGCGGTGTACGCGCCAACGGAAGCGGAGCTTGAAATGCAATTGGCGTGGATGATGACGGATCCAACGCGGATTCGAGGAATGCGCGCTCAGGCGAAATCCTTGCGCAAACATTCCCCGTACCATGCCTTATCAGCCATACTTACTTTAGAAGAAACTTCACCTTTATCCATACCGATGTATGAACAGGCTACATTACAAGTGACCCCACTCATCTAATGAAACCAAGAGGATTAACCGATCATCATTTTGCCTTCCGGGCGTCGGTATCCTCTTTTTACATTTCGGGAACCAAGGGCAAAGGCAAGGGTAAGCGGTCCTAGACGTCCAATCAGCATGGTGACGTTTAGGATGATCTTGCCCGCAAGCGTGAGGTCTGGTGTCATTCCCATCGAGAATCCTACCGTGCCAACGGCCGAGGTGGTCTCGAACAAGATTGCAATGAAAGAGTCCTTCTCCGTCATCGATAGGACGGTAGACACTGTAATGACGAGGAACAGCGCAATGAAGGTAATGGTCAAGGCTCGTAGGATTAATTCCTTGGATAGGCGGTAACGGAACATCTCGACATCCTCTCGTCCTTGAATCATAGCAATGGCGGAGACGATGAGAACGGCAAAGGTCGTGACTTTGATTCCGCCGCCGGTTGAACCGGGAGCCGCACCGATGAACATGAGGATGATCATGATGAATTGGGTTACCTGTCGAAGTGCTCCGATATCCAGGGTGCTCGTTCCAGCGGACCGGGTAGCGACGGATTGGAAGAAGGAAGCGTAAATCTTGCCGGAGAGGTCAAGGGTACCCAGGGTCTGCGGATTTGTATATTCCAGGACGAAGATAATGATCCCGCCTCCGATCCAGAGGATCCCGCTTGTCGTTAGAACCACTTTCGTATGCAGTGAGAGTCGACGCATATGCTTGTAATCGAACAATTCGGCTAGAACGACGAAGCCGACGCTGCCAGCGAAGATCAGCATATAGGATACGACGTTAAATAACGGATCATCGACGAATGCCTTGAAGCTGCTGAAATCGCCGAATAGATCGAACCCGCCATTATTGAATAGTGAAATCGCATGGAACACACCGAAATAAATCGATTGATGGAGCGGCATATCTCTCGCCCAGTGAAAGGTGAAGATGAGCGCTGCGGAAGCCTCGATCAGAATCGAGAAGAAGATAACCTTGCGAATCAACCGTACGATGCCTTCAATGCTGTTAGCATTCATAGCCTCTTGGAGAATAAGTCGTTCGCGCAGGGAGATGCGTTTCTTCATCATCAGTGCGAAGATCGTAGCGAAGGTCATGAATCCGAGTCCACCAATCTGGACGAGGAGCATAATGACGACTTGTCCGAAGGTGGAGAAGGTTGTGATAGTATCCACGACGACAAGTCCGGTTACACAGGTCGCAGAGGTTGACGTGAAGAGCGCGTCTTCCCAGGATAAGGGCTGAAGTCCTTCACGGACCGCAAAGGGGAGCATGAGCAGGATGGTGCCGATGCAGATGAGGATGACAAAACCAACCGTCAAGGTGCGTGCAGGTGACAGTCTAAAAGTCCGATGTACCATGTTACTCAATCTAATCTTCACCTCGTTCCAGCAATGTCCTGACGATTAGTCTGTCCAAACTGAGCCATAAGAAAAATAATTTGGATAAAAAATAGGACAAAGTATTCTAACCCGTGCATCTCCTTCATATAGTAAGAATACCAAGAGAGGAGGTGATTCGGATGTTACAAGAAGAGTTCAATGATGAATTGGAAGCGATTTCCGAATCCGAAGCAGACGAGGCTGCTGAGGAAGCTGCAGAGGTAGAAGAGGCTCAGGCGGAAGAAGCGTCGGATGATAGCGACGAAGCGGAAGAGTCAGTGGATGCTGAGGCGTCAGATGAGGACGAGGAAGCGTCGGATGAGGAATCGGAAGAAGATTCGGAAGACGAAGCAGCGGAGGAATCGGAAGAAGCTTAGTCGCTGCGGCTTCGTTCAAGAATGGCGAACACCCCCAATCGATCGATTGGGGGTGTTCGCTGTGCGCGCTAACTTGCGGAGAGAATGCCGAGAGGGCCACTCTCATTGATGATGTCTTGGATCTGATAGACGGAGATGGGGAACATCGGAAAGCCATAATAATAAGGCGTAATTTCATACAGCTCGAAGTATATGACGAGTGATTTGTCCGCAACATAATAGTCTTGATCCGGTCGAATACTGGTGAACGGCTCGAGTAGATCGATATGACGCTCCTTGATTTGAACGCGAATAATGTCCGACAACCGCTGTACATAGTTGCTACCCGGTTTGAAGAGTTCTGCTAGGCTGTAGAACTTGCCCGTCTTCACATTGCCTGTCAATGATTTAAGGTAGGTCATCCCATGGGCTTGATGATCATAGAACGCGTAGTTGCTCTGCGTTAAGCTTAGGATCGCGCGTTCATTCGTCTTGATCTCATAGCCGCCCTGCATTTCGGATTGCGGTGTGTTGGGGTTGAAGTTCTGCATTTTTATCAAAGACTCCGCTTGATTCTTGATCGTGATGTTCATTCGCTTCTCAACGACGGTATTGGGCAAATGAATGATTTGCGGGTAATATATCTTTACGTTTTTGGATTGTATCGAAGCAGTCTTCAGCTGCACGGGAAATGAATATGGGTCCATGGCGTTCATCCTTTCGCAGAGGGGGCTCAACGTTCACACAGGGGACAATGGCCTATACACTCTGGCAAGTTATTCTATGTGATTCGGAGTAAAGTGCAACTTGTCCTCAAGCAAACGTCAAGCGGAGGCTGTTAATCGAGCTACTATGTTATAATTTTCACAAAATTGACATATTTAGAGTGTGGAAGTACAATTAAATTGTTAATAGGTATTAATTATTTTAAATAAAGATATTTGTTTGATGCGAAGCTGAGGTGATCCAGACAGAAGATGAATCGACGTGAAGAATTATATTCGGTGATGTCCGACTATGTCGCGAAATTGGTTGTTGGCTATGCCAAAATGAATGAGCTCTCCTCATCGCAGTTATACATTCTCAAGGTGCTGGGAACCAAAGGGGACAAGAATTGCTCGGAACTTGCCAAGCTGCTGGATGTATCCTTGCCCGCGGTAACAAGTCTCGTTAATAAGCTGGTGAAGAAGGGTTACGTCAGACGCCATACGCCGGAGAATAACCGCCGCGTGGTCATGCTGCAGATCAGCCAGCCGGGACTTGAGATGCTGCGTCAGAGTGATGCGAGGTTTGCGGAGATAATGGACGAGATGCTGCAAGATTTCCCAGAGGAAGAGTTAGATGTTCTTCTTGGCTACTACAAGAGAATGAACGGAAATATGAAGATTAAGCAGATGCAGGACTAATCGATATCTAACAACATGGGGGAGGAAACGAATATGGCAAGATTAGCAGGGAAAGTGGCGATTGTAACAGGTGCAGCAGGCGGTATGGGGAAAGCAGATGCATTACTTTTTGCTGAAGAAGGTGCTAAAGTTGTCGTAACCGATGTTCAATTCGATAAGGTTCAAGAGGTTGTATCAGAGATTAAGCAGCATGGCGGGGAAGCCATCGGATTCTGGCATGATGTGGCCTCTGAGGAAGATTGGGCAACGATCGTTCAAGAGACCGTGAAGCAGTTCGGGAAGATCGATGTCCTGGTGAATAATGCGGGGATCTCTAGTATGGTACCGATGCTTGATTCGTCTGTTGAGCTCTGGAACAAGATTATGTCCATTAACTTGACAGGCGTCTTCTTAGGTCAGAAATTCGTGATCCCTCACATGATTGAGAATGGCGGCGGTTCGATCGTGAATATCTCTTCCATTGCTGGATTAACAGGCGGCAGCGGTGCGGGGGCTTATACGGCAAGTAAAGGAGCGGTTCGTCTTCTGACGAAAGCGACGGCGGTTGACTTTGCGAAGAATAACATCCGCGTGAATTCCATCCACCCGGGCTATATCGAGACACCAATGACCGTAGACCTCATGGCGAATGATGAAATGAGACAATGGTTCTTGATGCAGACACCGCTTCCTCGTCTTGGTAAAGCCGAAGATATCGCGAAGGCGGTGCTATTCTTAGCTTCCGACGAATCTTCGTACATTACAGGTGTAGAGCTTCCGGTAGACGGCGGTTATTTCGCCAAATAAAGCACATGGAAGATCCTCTTCGGCGATACGTTGGAGAGGATTCTTTTGTGTTCTGACCTGCGTCGTGAAGGGGAAAGGGGATTCATCACAGTTATTATGTGAAAAATTGAACAAAGCTTGAACGTTGCAAAAAACCTCTTGCCTTTCATCGAAAAGTGCTATATGATTACCTCATCAGCAAGTTGTGAAAAATGTCACATTAAATCTTGCTAGAATGTGGTAAAGAATGTTGGCCTTGATCGTCGGTGGTATCGTCCATCGAATCACGAAGATGATGTGATCGAGCGGGTAATAATGTCAGAGGGCATCCTGTGCTGCACGCTAAGAAGTGAAATATTTCACATAGCAAGAGTGTCGCAGGAAATGGAATGCAAAATGACACGTTAGATCATCGAGCAGCCAGCAACTATACCTTTTAATGTGAATGTATTCACAATGTAAATCAAAGAACAACCCATCAGAGGTTACCATATCGAGGAGGCGTTTTTTATGAAAATAGCAGTTATCGGATGTACCCATGCAGGAACAGCAGCCATCGTGAATGCAGCGAATTTGTATCCAGACGCAGAGATTACGGTCTATGAAAGAAATGATAATATCTCGTTCTTATCGTGCGGGATTGCACTCTATGTCGGTGGGGTCGTGAAGGATGCGCAAGGACTGTTCTATTCGTCGCCAGAGAAACTGGCTGAGCTAGGCGTGACCACGAAGATGCGTCATGACGTGATCGGTGTTGATACGGCGAACAAGACCCTTCGTGCGAAGAATCTAGAGACGAATGAAGAGATCGAAGATACGTTCGACAAGTTGATCATTACAACGGGCTCGTGGCCAATTCTACCGAAAATCGAGGGATGGCAGCTCGACAATATCGTCCTCTCGAAGAACTTCAACCATTCGAATACGATTATCGAGAAAGCGAAGGAAGCGAAGCGGATCGTCGTCGTAGGCGCAGGGTACATCGGGATTGAGCTTGTCGAAGCGTTCGAGATGAACGGGAAGCAAGTAACCTTGATTGATAGCACAGAGCGTGTGCTCAGCAAGTACCTCGATCCTGAGTTCACGGCACAGACGGAAGAGACGTTGCAATCGCACGGCATCGAACTTGCACTAGGTCAGACAGTTACACGGTTCGAAGGCGAAGCGGGTAAAGTGACGAAAGTCGTGACGACCAAGGGCGAATACGAAGCAGATCTGGTCATCCTATGCATCGGCTTTAGACCGAATACGGAGCTATTCAAAGGGCAGCTGAAAATGATGGATAACGGCGCGATCATCGTGGATGCGTATATGCGTACAAGCCAACCGGATGTCTATGCCGCAGGCGATAGCTGCGCTATTGTCTACAACCCGACAGGTGAGCATGCTTACATCCCGCTTGCAACCAATGCCGTACGGATGGGGACGCTTGTCGCTCGCAACTTGGTGGAGCCGAAGATTGCTTATATGGGAACACAAGGCACGTCGGGCATCAAAATCTATGAAGAGAACATTGCTACAACAGGCTTAACGGAGACGGCAGCTCTCGACATGGGAATGGATGTGAAAAGTGTAACAATCAAGGAGCATGACCGTCCAGAGTTCATGCCGACATACGAGGATGTCACGCTTAAAGTCGTCTATGATGCGAAGACACGCCGCATTATCGGCGCACAGCTGATCTCGAAGGCAGACCT
The DNA here is from genome assembly GCF_009363075.1 of Paenibacillus guangzhouensis. NCBI lineage: Bacteria > Bacillati > Bacillota > Bacilli > Caryophanales > Paenibacillaceae > Paenibacillus > Paenibacillus guangzhouensis. The sequence continues at coordinate 5,932,774 of NZ_CP045293.1, forward strand.
CACCCAATCGGTGAACACCATTTCGGTCTGCATCCAGAATCGGATGACCGTCGATCAACTCGGCTTCGTCGACTTCTTCTTCCAGCCGCATTACAATAAGCCGTGGAACTTCTTGAACACAGCGGGCTTGCAAGCACAATAACACAAGATCATAAAAGGGTAAGGGCTTCGCTATATCGAATGCTCCTTGCCCTTTTTTCGCGTGCAGGTCGACGTATCATCTGTCATATAAATCCAGTTGCTATATACAATCATTTGTGATTAAATGTTTGTAGTTTTGTGCAAAAATTCAGAAACGATGCAAAATCGTAGGGGGATCTTATGAACAACGTGGTAAGTCAGAACAGTCTTGAAGGTGAACCAACCGAGACGCGAGGACAGCGGATCAAGACGCTCGCGGGGTCTATTCTCGGGTATGCGGCAGAAGGGCTCGATATGCTGCTTCTATCCTTTGTCCTTGTTTTTATTATTAAAGATTTCTCGCTAACGACGGTGCAAGCCGGGAACTTGACGTTAGCTACGACGATCGGGATGCTGGTCGGTTCGTATTTGTTCGGTTTTCTAGCGGATTTATTCGGCCGGATTAAGATGTTGTCGCTTACGATTCTATTATTCTCAGTCGCCACAGCACTCATCTATTTCGCTAATGATTATTGGCACCTGCTCACGCTCAGATTTTTTGTTGGTATGGGTGTCGGTGGGGAATTCGGGATTGGTATGGCAATTGTTACAGAAACATGGTCGAAAAAGATGCGTGCACGCGCGACGTCAGGCGTTGCATTCGGTTGGCAGCTCGGCGTGTTATGCGCATCATTCTTACCAGCATTGATCGTACCGCATTTCGGATGGCGCGCGGTGTTCTTGTTCGGATTGATACCTGCCTTGCTCGCGGTCTTCGTGCGTAAGAGCTTAAGTGAACCTAAAATGTGGGAAGTGAAGCAGAAGCGTAAGAAATTATTGCTTCAAAAAGAACGTGAAGGGACGATTCTCCCGGACGAGCAAGTGGAATTGAACAGCATGAAGAAGTTTCCGCTCCGGAGACTATTCGCGAATAAAAAGCTGACGATGACAACGATCGGCCTTATTGTCATGTCCTTTGTTCAGAACTTCGGCTACTACGGGATCTTCACCTGGATGCCGACGGTATTGTCTGAGAAGTACGGATTTACGCTTGCGAAGGCAAGTGGATGGATGCTTATCTCGACGATCGGGATGTTAATCGGGATTGGGGTCTTCGGGGTCTTGGCGGACCGTATTGGCCGTCGTAAAACCTTCACCATCTATTATGTAGGCGGAACGATCTATTGCATTATCTACTTCTTCGTGCTGACGGATGCAACATCATTGCTGTGGGGAAGCGCGCTGCTTGGTTTCTTTGCAAACGGGATGATGGGCGGATTCGGCGCGATTCTGGCTGAACATTATCCATCGGAAGCGCGTTCGACAGCGGAGAACTTTATTTTCGGAACAGGTCGCGGTCTTGCAGGCTTTGGCCCGACGGTGATTGGCGCGATTGCGATCGGCGGGAATATCATGGGGGCGATGTCCTTGATCTTCTGTATCTACCCGATTGGTCTACTCTTCATGCTCTTGTTCGTACCAGAGACAAAGGGCAAAGCCTTGGATTAATTTAACGAAGCGGATGAGGCTAGTCACTGCTTTAGGATTTGTGATATAGTACTATGATGTGCTTTGGTAAAAACTTGAGTCCCAAAGCCGCGGTTCGTAACCATCCCGCGTTATCAAAACTAGGAGGAGATACAATTGTTTAATTTAGGTTTCGGGGTCTGTTTTGCCCTGGTGAATTTTGCACTATTTCTAATCTGTTATCGATTCTTCGGTAAAAAAGGGCTGTATGCTTGGGTCGGTGTTGCAACGGTTATCGCCAATATCCAAGTCACGAAAAATATCGAGATGTTCGGCTTCGTCATGACGCTCGGGAATACGATTTACGGCACGATTTACTTGACGAGCGACTTACTGAATGAGAAATATGGCGAAAAGGAAGCAAAAAAAGCGGTCTGGTTCGGGTTCTTCACGCTCATTATGACAACGATTATGATGCAGATGGCCCTGCAGTTCAAGCCGCATGAGTCGGGTATGGAGGCGCAAGCTGCGCTGGAGATGATCTTCGGCTTAATGCCGCGATTGGCGCTAGGTAGTCTTGCAGCATACTTCATCAGTCAGTTCTTGGATGTACGCATCTATACGTTCTTGAAAAAGGTATTCCATAAACCGAATCAGCTCTGGATTCGCAGCAACGGTAGTACGGGAATCAGCCAATTGGTCGACTCCGCCGTCTTCTGTACGATTGCATTCGCGGGTGTGTATTCCTGGGATGTCTGGTTCGATATTTTCATTACGACGTATGTGCTTAAATTTATTATATCTGTCGCTTCGACGCCGGCTTTATATATCGCGCGAAGCTTTAAGTTTAAAGAAGAGTAAGAGGGACGCCGCATGTTCAGGGGAGCTGAGCATGCGGCGTTTTTTTGTGTGCATTGAAGATACATGGATCACTCTAGGGGTGGGGAGGGGTGTCCCTCTCCAGCCGGCTCTTGTCCGCCCATTCCTGGATTGGATAGAAGGATGGAATGGGCTACCAAAGGCCGGACGCAGGCTCTTCTGAGGGACACCCCATCCTTCCTTATTGGGGTGATCAACGACTAATACAAAAACACGCCACATGCATAGGGAGGGAAAAGAAGGGAAGCGCAGCATGCGCTTCCTTTCGCATAATGCGGCTTTATTCACTGCACACTAATCCCAAAACCTTATGAAAGGGGTCCGGATATGAAGAAGGCATTGCTCCTCATGCTTACGGCGCTTCTTCTAAGTACAACGCTGGGAGGCTGCACGCAGCGCGCCCAAGAACCGAAGCCTGTCAAAATACAACAACAAGCCACGCCGCACATCAGGCCGCTTGAGACAACGGACAATGCTGCGGATCTCACGGCGGCAGCGGAGGATCTCGGACGGGATGTGGCAGCAAGCTGGCCTTATGTAGGTCAATTTTGGAGCGGGATGAGCCTGAAGGCGATGCACTTATACATAACGAACGGCGGCCGCGTCATGGATGTGAGTGCCGACCATACACAGGAGATCCCACTCCGGGATATCGATGCAGTGATGAAAATGCCTTCGCGCGAGCATGCCGGACAATATTATCCGATCAAGGTGAATGGAAATGAAGGGTTATTGGTGCGTATTTCCGATGCGGATCTAACGAAGATGAAGGATGAGCGAGCGATCGGATCGCGACAAGTGGCGAAGACGCTCTTCCAACGCAGCACGGCAATGATGTTCCGGGTGTACATGGAGGAGCCGCAATGGAAGAAAGCGATGGCACTGCAGACGGACCGGACAATCGCTTACCCGATCCTCGCCAAGCCGCGTGCGTATCGCGCGATGATGCTGAAGCATCTCTCTCTTGCGTTGATGGATACGACAGGGAGAGAGGGACAATTGAAGTTCGCCAAGTATTGGTACAATCAATATAAGGAGTACGCGCCGGAAGACGCTGGGGCGATGCGTTTCGCGGATGTGATGCATGGCTCAGCGGAGTATGTAGCGGATATGGCCGATGCTTTTGCTGCTGTCGGGCATGATGCCGGTGAGGAAGCGATACGAACGTTTCTCGTGAAGAAGAATACGCCGAAGTTGATTCCTGCGTCGGAGCCGCTCACGGCAGAGAGCGATCACCTCGGCCGAATCGCGGGTCGCGTAGCGGATGAACTGCATATCCCGTGGAAGAAAGAAGCTGCGGAGGGCGTCCCGGCCTATGAATCACTTCTGCGGAATGTGGCCTACGAATGGGAAGCGATGCCTAGCGACGTAACATCTGAAGTGGAGGAGATTGTACGGGCGCGTAACCAGGAGCTGGCGACGACGGTAGATCTCTTCTTGAATGATATCAATGACAAGAAGCGGGCATTGCTCATCATTCCCGGCGATGCACTGCAGCAGCGCTATCTTGTAAATGGCTACTACCGGCACAAGGATTATAACGGGCAGGTGTGGAATCAATTTACAGGGCAGTGGAATATGGATTCAGGGACGCTAGCGCTGCGGCTCAAGACAATCGGACTTCAGCAGAATACGTATACGGCAATCGACTCCTTAAAGAAGGTCGGGATTATCGCAGTCATTCCGTTGTGGGACGTCGACTATACGCTGGAACAAGGGATGATGAAGATGAAGGCAGGACTCGCAGAGGGGGCTTTCCGAGTTGATATAGCAACGGATCAATATGGGCGCAGACTTTATATTGCAGATCAGCCAGATCCGAAAGGCACCTCCATCAATCCCCTTCGTCCGCTTGCAGAGAAGAAGCCGATACGCGATCTTGAAGGGCATTGGGCGAAGGACGTCATTCAGCAACTGGTGGATCAGGGCATCATGCAAGGGTATACGGACGGAACGTTCAGGCCGGATGCGCGAATTACGCGGGCCGAGTTCACCAAGATCGTCGTCGATGCGTTTCATTTGAAGCCGCAGGCCGGGAAAATATTCGATGACACCAAGGGGCATTGGGCGAAAGATGCGATTGCGACTGCTGTCGGACATGGCATTGCGGAAGGGATCAGTGATTCGCAATTCGCTCCGAACGATCCGATTACTAGGCAAGAAGTGGTGATGATTCTGGTGAAGGCAGCGAAGCTGCCAAAGGTGAACCTTCCAAATCCGGAACGGCGATTCAAGGATATATGGGATACAGCTTTCTGGGCGCAGGATGAAGTCTTCACCGCTGCGGCGCAGGGAATTATTGGCGGCGATGCCTCAGGACGTGTTCGTCCGAGACAATTAACAACGCGTGCCGAAGCAGCGACAATGCTCTTCAAAACACGACAGACGAAAAAGTCATGACTTCATAGCAAAGCACGATCCTGACGGGTGATGGCGGGGCGTGCTTCTTCTATGCCTACTGCTGAATTGCACGTAAATTTGCTATTGTCTAGATATTGTGATTTTTGTAACTTTCTCAAAGGATCGGCAGAGGTACAATAAAAAAGGCCAAAATTTTAAATATATTTATAGAGGAGGCCTTGATCGATGTCTTATTACAAACCGAATGAAATTGCTGAAGTGACTGTCGAGACCGGTGTGAAAAAAGCGAACAATCCGCTGCCAACCGTGTTAACGCTTGGTTTTCTCGGTGGAGCCTTTATTGCCATTGGATATTTGCTCTATATACGTGTCATAGCGAGTGCGCCTCCGGCATGGGGCAGCTTTACATCCTTTATCGGTGGCAGTGTGTTCCCTATTGGTCTGATCCTGGTGTTATTAGGGGGAGGAGAGCTGTTAACTGGGAATATGATGGCTGTACCGCTCGCATGGTTCAAACGCCGGATTTCGGCTGGGGCTATGATTCGCAATTTGATCCTGATTACGCTCATGAATTTCGTTGGGGCGATATTTATTGCTTATGCTTTTGGGCATGTAGTGGGATTAACGGAGAGCGGACCTTACTTAGAATCTACTGTCAGCATTGCAGGTCATAAAATTGAAGCGACGTTCCTCCAAGCGTTCGTCTCGGGGATCGGCTGTAACTGGCTCGTTGCGCTTGCCGTATGGTTATCTTATGGCGCGAAGAGCTTTGGCGGCAAAATATTAGGGATATGGTTCCCGACGATGGCATTCGTCGCAATTGGCTTCCAGCACGTCGTGGCCAATATGTTCGTCATTCCAGCTGCGATCTTCGCGGGGCATTACACTTGGGCGGATTATTTCACCAACTTCGTGCCGGTGTGGCTCGGCAATTTGGTGGGCGGCATGATCTTCGTCGCGGGGTTCTATTATGTGGCCTATCTACGCCGAGAAGAGAATATGACATCGAAGTCTTAAGAGATAGCGATTCTAAATGAACCGAAGCCTTCGGATTCCACGCATACTTGTGGAGTCCGGAGGCTTCTTAGATTTCCCACCATATGATATTGGCCGCTGAGGTGACGGTTCCTGCGACAGATAATGTTCCGATGACGTTCAACGTGATCGATCTGGTCGGTGGTACAATAATGCCGCCGGTGAAGTTGACCATGAACTGAAAGTTATTCGTGATGGGTGAGGTCAGGACGGTCGTCGCCCCTGTTGGCGCGGCGGTGGAGGAACGAGCGGTCATGCTGCTTGTATTGCTGCTCGCGAAGTTGGTATTTACAGGCGTTAATGTCGTGGGCGTGGTTAACGTACCGCCGGATGATAATGTAAAACTGCCCGTGAAGCTCGACAGCAAGTTCAAGGCAACGCCGATGCCTCCCGTAATCGATGAGACATACATCGTGGTATTGGCGCTGTTATTGGCCACCTGGAGCGTGATATTCACGCTTCCCCCTAGCACCGACAGCGTTCCAGAGTTCTGCGCCGAGGAGGCGAATAAGGCGCCGGATTTGCTCGCGTCGGACTCAGGCGGACCGATAATGCCCGGCGATGCGTAAGTATTCAGCAGGACGTCGTAGATGGGATGGGTTATTTTATCGAATACATATTTGTTCGGCATGATTGTGAGTACACCTCCTAGGGTGCGAAGGCAGGATTACCGTTCCCACCATGTAATATTGGCAGCGGCAGTGAGCGCTCCAGGACCGACAGATACTGTGATCGATCGACCTGGCGGTACGATAAGCTCTCCGGAATAGGGAAGATAGAAGTAGCTGCCGGCCGTTAGCAGGGTCGTGAAGGGCGTCGGTGAACCGGAGATGGTGCTGCTAACGCTTCGCGTTGTCATTGCGCTCGTATTCGGGCTGCCGAAGAGTGCGTTGAATGGGGGTGGCGTTGTCCCGCCCGTGACGGTTCCTCCGGAATAGAGGGTTACGGTGGCAGCGGCAGATGAACCGCCTGTAATGCTAGAGATGTACATGGATACGCCGCTTCCCCCGGGATTGGTGACTTGAAGCAGCAAGTTCTGATTCGCCGCTACGGCGGTCGAGCCGGAGGTTAAGACATACAAGACACCTGATTTGGCTGCATCGCCTTCAGCGCCGCCTTCGATCCCGGGCGCAGTGTACGTGTTGGTCATCTGGGTGTAGAGCGGATTATTGACCGTGTCAAAGACAAAATAATTCGTCACAGCATCCCCTCTTTCTTGAGCTAGATTATAGAATTCGCCGTCACAGCAGTATATTCGAGAAGTACGAGCATTGCATGTGATATGGCATAGGGAAAGTCGATGACAGGAAAAAGGGCTAATATGTGCACAAAAATATTGAAATCTATCATAGAAGTCTCCTTTTCAGTGAGCTATACTATAAGGCAGTAATTCTAGCTAGACACGAACTGACCGAAGATGAGGTGTCCATATGGAACGAAATGAGAGATTGCTCGACGTCGTTACGTTCGGGGAATCGATGGCTTTATTTATGCCCACAGGGACGAAGGGAATCGTGTATTCGAGCCATTTCGAGCGTCTGTTCGGCGGAGCAGAGAGCAACGTGGCTATTGGTCTTGCCCGGCTTGGCCATACGGTTGGGTGGTGCGGCAGTCTAGGGGCGGATCCTTTCGGCAAAATCATCGCGAAGACGCTTCGCAGTGAAGGCGTCGATGTATCGCGCGTTCATTTCTCCGATCACGCATCAACGGGACTCATGTTCCGTGAGGTGGTCGCGGGAAAATCGTCCGTCTATTACTACCGCCGGGACTCGGCTGCAAGCCGAATGACGCCTGCGGATTTGGATGCGGCCTACATAGGACAAGCTCAAATCCTGCACATCACCGGGATTACGGCTGCGTTAAGTGAATCCTGCCGAGATACGCTCAAAGAAGCGATTCGGATCGCGAAGGCGCAAGGGGTTAAGGTTTGTTTTGATCCGAATCTACGCTTGAAATTATGGAGTATTGACGAGGCGTGCCCAGTTCTTCTGGAGCTTGCAGAGCAAGCGGATTATTTCTTGCCGGGCTTAGATGAACTGAAGCTGCTCTACCAGACGGAAGATTTCGATACGATTATCGCTAGATTGAAAGCGTTGCCAGGTGTTTCCGTGGTGAAGGGCGGAGATGATTGCACCTATCTGCTCGAAGCGGGTGAGGTCCATGCGATTCCTTACTTCCGCGCAGCGCATATCGTCGATACAGTCGGAGCAGGAGATGGATTCTGTGCCGGGTTTATCGCGGGGGTTGTTCGCGGGGAGTCTCTGCAAGAAGCCGTGCGCCTTGGGAATCTGATCGGCTCGATGGTCATTCAGATGGAAGGCGATTGGGAAGCACTTCCGACGGCGGAAGAGGCCAATGCCGTGTTACACAACATTCAACATATTGAACGCTAGGAGGCTAGGACAGAGATGAAAAAACTCAGATTGGTTCAACAAATCGTAGACGGTGGTGTTGTCGCAGTATTACGCGGGAATTCACCGGAAGAAGTGGTAGCGATGGCGGATCAGGCGATTCGCGGCGGGATCAAAATTATTGAAATTACAATGACGGTACCCTTCGCTTTGCAAGCGATTGAGACGTTAGCGAAGCGTTATTCCAGTGCGGATCCTTCGGCAGACAATTATGCGGTGATCGGTTCTGGTACGGTACTCGATCCAGAGACAGCACGTGCAACCATTCTCGCGGGTGCAGAATTCGTCGTTGCACCTTGTCTGAACAGTGAGACGGTTAAGCTATGCAATCGCTATCGTGTGCCGGTCATGCCTGGCGTGATGACGATCCAAGAGATCCAGACTGCGCTCGAGTTAGGTGCGGACGTGGTGAAGCTGTTCCCAGGAAACCTCTATTCGCCATCGATGATCAAAGCGATCAAAGGTCCACTTCCGCAAGCGAATGTGATGCCGACGGGCGGCGTATCGCTGGATAATTTGGGCGAGTGGATTAAAGCGGGCGCAGTTGCTGTTGGCATCGGCTCAGATTTAACGAATGAAGCGGTGAAAACAGGCGATTATTCGATCATTGCTGCGAAAGCAGCCCAATATATTGCTGCATATGAGCAAACCAAGCGGAATTAATCGTTATTTGCACGTTTCAGCGCATCGACCTTATCTAGTATAGGTCATAGAATGAAGGGGTAATCACAATCATCATGAATGTATTGACTAACAAGGAGTGCTGAACCCTGATGAAATCCTTACGCTTGAAGCGTAATGCAAGACCGTTCTCAGATTATCGTAAAAATCTATGGGTACTCACGTTGGAAGGTGTTCCAGCAATTATTATGTTGACATTGCTAGGAGGACCCTTCCTAACGGGCTATTTGCTTCATCTCGGTGCAACGTCGCAGCAAATCGGCCTCGTACTGTCGATGACGACCATCGTCAACGTAGTGCAAGTCTTCGTCGCCTTCTGGATGCAGCGGATTACGAACCGCTACTGGGTGCTCGTGACATTCAGTTCGATTCATCGTATTGGCTGGGCAGCGACTGGATTGATTCCGTTTATTTTTCCAAGCGAATATTGGATTCCGGTCTTTATTACAATGTACACGATGGCTTTCCTCGGAAATGCGATTTCGGGTCTCGTCTGGACATCGCTCGTCGGAGACATGGTGCCGGCGGGGATTCGTGGGCGGTACATGGGCATTCGGAACACGATGTTGAATGCACTGGGCAGCTTGGTCCTATTCATCGGGGGGCAGGCCTTGGATCGATTCCCCGGGCAGCAGGGCTTTAATCTATTGTTCATTCCAATCGGAATTTGCACGGTGCTCAATATTATCGCTTTTGCCAATTATCCGAAGATACCGCTCGCCAAGTCGACGGAGTCGGAGTTCCTGCCTATGCTGAAGAAGCCATTCCAAGACCGTGCGTTCCTACGCGCTGTGATGTTCATTTCGTTATGGCTGTTCCTGCAAGGCATCATTGTCCCCTTGTTCTCGTATGTGATGCTGCATATTCTACATATTAGCTACAATTGGATCTCGATCATTACGGTCATCCAGACGGGCTTTATGATGATCAGCTTCTATATTTGGGGCAACTTGAACATGAAGTATAGTAACAAAAGATTGCTGTATTGCACGCTGCCTATCATTGCTTCGGCTTGTATGCTGTGGAGTCTTATCTCTGTGCTACCGGCGGTCGTAGTGTTGATCGCGGTACATGCGCTGCTCGGCATTGGGATCGGCGGATTCAACCAATTGTCCTTTAACTTCATTATTGGGGATACACCAAAAAGCGAGCGTCCAATGTTCATCGCGGTCTATTCTGCCTTAACAGGGTTCGCAGCCTTTCTCGGTCCGATGTTGGGGGGATGGCTGTATGAACGCTTGAAGGAGATGCCGGAGTGGATGCAATCGTATGGATTATCGACCTTCGTGGGCTTGATTATGCTCTTGCTTGGCCTTATTCTTGGGCGTGCTGTGCTTCGGGATTCGCATGCGCCGCATCCAACCGAGCTGACACGCGAGCTGACATGATGTGCAGATGAAGATCATATAATATATGGAAAGGCTGTCGAACGGACGTTTCGGCAGCTTTTTTTATGCTAGAATGCATTAATTTCTCGGGTTCACCCGTGAAGTTATTCATTCAAGGGGGCGATGGAATGCACGGGAAAGTCGTGATCGTCACGGGCGGATCGAGCGGCATGGGGAAAGCGATGGCGTCGCGGTTCGCACAGCTAGGGGCGTCGGTTGTCATTACAGGCCGGTCGCCGGAGAAGCTTGAAGCGGCGCAGCGCGAGATTGCAGCAATCTGTGGGGAGCAAGGACGCGTTCATACGGTAACGATGGATGTTAGGCAACCTGAAGATGCACTCCGGATGGTGCAGGAGACAGTGCAGGCCTATGGTCAGATCGATGCCTTAGTGAACAATGCGGCGGGCAATTTCCTCTGTCCGGCAGAATCCCTTAGCGTCAATGGCTGGAATGCTGTCATTCAGATCGTACTGAATGGCACCTTTTTCTGCAGCCAAGCCGTTGGCAAGCATTGGATCGCGACAGGCACCTCAGGCGCGATTCTGAATATGGTCGCGACCTATGCGTGGGATGCCGGACCGGGTGTCATTCATTCCGCCTGCGCGAAGGCCGGCGTACTGGCCATGACCCGGACGCTCGCTGTGGAATGGGGCCGGGCTTACGGCATCCGAGTCAATGCGATCGCGCCCGGCATGATCGAACGGACCGGGGGTGCAGAACGGCTGGTTCCAAGCGTAGAAGTCGGCGAGCAGCTCTTGCATCGCATTCCGGTTGGGAGATTCGGTACACCGGAGGAGATTGCCGGGCTAGCGGCGTTCTTGCTCTCACCCGATGGTGCCTATGTGAACGGCGCATGCTACACAATGGACGGCGGGGCCTCATTGCACCAGACATTCATCTGATCAGTTTCATCTCCTGCTCCTCCTCCAAATTTGACCGATGCCTTCTTAGGGTGGGGAAGATCGATTGCATATTGATTTACGGAGGGTAGGGGGGATCCGATTGAGAGCGAAGCGTCCGCCTTTGAATACCGGGAAACATCACCTCTAGTCTAATCAAAGTTTCCTGGTGTTCAACAGCGGCGATATCGGATACCCCCGGACCGGAGTGTTTTTTCAATATGCTATGGCTGAGCTTCCCCACTCCACAAAGGCTCGTCAAATTTCCCTCGCCCAACTTCTTTGACCCCGTCAACGTTAATAGTCACACACCAACACTGTTTCTCTAGACCCACACGGGTTTCATCCGTTACGATAGATTTATCATTTCGGGTTCCCCTTAAGAGGGGATCGGTTGACGTGGAGGGTTACCGGTGACAGAAGCATATCACGATTTACAACAAGGGGAACGCGGAGCTTGGACGAGTATCATTGCTTATCTCGGACTGGCTGCGGTGAAGCTAATGATTGGATGGCTATTCTATTCCGAGGCGCTGCTCGCGGATGGATTAAATAATAGTACCGATATCGTCGCATCGATTGCATTACTGATCGGACTAAGGATATCTCGCAAGCCGCCGGATGAGGATCACCCTTATGGACATTTTCGGGCGGAGACGCTCTCAGCCTTAATCGCTTCCTTCATTATGATGGCGGTAGGGCTTCAAGTGCTGTATCAAGGGATTACCAAATTAATGACAGGCAGCAATCAGATGCCGGATATGCTCACAGCATGGACGGCGCTCGGATGCGCGGCGGTCATGTACATCGTATATCGCTCGAACCTTCGTCTCGCGAACAAAGTGAACAGCGAAGCGCTCAGAGCGGCAGCGCAGGATAATCGGTCGGATGCTCTGGTCGGTATTGGCGCATTCGTCGGCATTGTCGGTACGAATCTCGGCTTGCCATGGCTCGACGTTGCTGCGGCGATTGCGGTTGGGCTCATCATCTGCAAGACGGCGTGGTCCATTTTCCGCGGAACGGCGCATTCCTTGACGGACGGCTTCGACGAACGGGAGCTGGAGCAGCTCAAAGAGACGATCATCACCACACCAGGTGTGGAGCAGCTCAAAGATATTCGTGCACGCCTACTGGGCAACCAAGTACTCGTCGACGCCACCGTACAGGTAGATAACGACCTGAATGTGACCGAGAGTCACGAGATTACCGAACGGATCGAACGGCAAATGCTAGAGAAGCACAATATCTCGCACTGCCATATTCATATTGAACCGATTTGATAGAAGCAGTCCTTCATGGGACTGCTTTTTCTATGCCATTTTTAAGAATCTTTAGGAAAAACTAATCCAACCTTAAGGAAATGTAAGGTAAATTTACCTATTCTTCGTATATAATTAGGGTAATCTTGTCAGTTCATAGAGAAGAAAGGAAGTTAATGATGCGTAAAAGGTATAGTTTGCTGCTAGTCAGTCTTCTGACGATGGCCCTGTTATTGGCGGCATGCTCTGGGGAGAAGGCCGCACTTGAACCGTTAGATGCAGAGCAGAATGTGAAGTTGAAGGTTATTTATTGGGAAGAGAACTATTTCTATCAGGAATACGGCAATTATTTTACGATGAAATATCCGAATGTTGAATTTGAAGTCATTTCCCAGAACCAATTGGAGAAAGAAGTATCTGAATCAGGCGAGGACTACAAAGAAGCGATGAATAATTTCATCGAGAAGAATCAGCCGGATATTTTGATGCTGCAACCGGACCAGTACGAGAAATTCGCAAGTGAAGGCAAGTTGTATGAGCTAGACACGATTATCAAGCAAGAGAAATTTGATACGGAGAATATCATTCCAACCGTGATGCAAATGCTCAAAGATAAGGGCGGCGGCAAAATCTACGGTCTAGCTCCAACCTTTGGGGCACAAGTTATCTATTACAACGCAGATCTATTCCAGAAGAATGGGATAGAACTGCCGAAGAATCAGATGACCTGGGAAGAGCTCTTTCAATTGGCGCAGCGGTTCCCGACCAGCGGGGCGGAAAAAGACCGCATTTATGGCTTGGGCATGGAATATGGAGGGTTCTCCAATCTGTTTATGAATGTGGGATCAACAGAGAACTTGCGATGGGTGGATAAAACAGGGAAGAAGATTCAGTTAGAATCGGAGAGTTGGAAGAAGGCCTTCAACCTGGTGGCGCAAGGCATGAAGTCCGGTGCGATCTATCGCGAGAAACCGCAAGAATCCGGCGGCGCCATGTCGATGGAGAGTTATTATGCGCGTAATCCGTTCACCATGGGTAAAGCGGCGATGACGATAGGCGGTTCTTGGTATATTAATGAGCTTCGCCAAGCGAAAGATCAAATGAAGGATTACAAGCCTTTCCAATGGGGAGTCGTGACGGCACCCGTCAGTCCTTCGGATCCGAATGTGACGGATAACATGTATCTGAGCCAGATCATGGCTATCAATGCGAAGTCGGCGAACACACGCGCTGCCTGGGAATTTGTCAAATTCATCAATGGTTCAGATATGGCCCGCATGCAATCAAGACAGATGAATGGGAACTTGCCGACGCGCAAGGATTTCATCAAAGACAAAGAGAATCATGATCTCTCGGCCTTCTATATGCTTACGCCGAAATTTACACCCTATAATTCGAAAGAGTATCAGGTGCCAAGCAATTTCTATATGACACAAAATCAAGTCTTAGAAGCGCAGTCCAATCTATTCCTTGATAATAAGCAGTCGGCAGAGCAGACTTTCGCGAACATCCAGAAGCAGCTGCAGGATGGGCTAGATAAAGGCTGGCAAGAGGACGAGGCGAAGAAGAAGAAAGATAAAGAGAAGGAAGCTAAAAAGTAAAGAGCTATACGAAGAGAGAAGAAAGGAAGTTTGTGATGCGTAAAACATATAGTATGCTGCTCGTAAGTCTTCTAGCGTTGACTCTATTATTGTCCGCTTGCTCTGAGAAGCTTGCACTAGAACCGCTGGATGCAGAGCAGAATGTAAAGTTGAAGGTTCTATTCTGGGAAGAGAACTATTTCTATCAAGAATATGGGAACTATTTCACGATGAAGTATCCGAATGTGGAGTTTGAGGTCATCTCGACCACGAAGGTTCAACAAGAAATGGAGAAATCGTATGAGGACTATCAAGAGGCCATGTACAAATTCATCGAAGAGAATCAGCCAGATATCTTGATGCTTCAGCCCGATCAGTATGAGAAGCTCGCAAGTGAAGGGAAATTGTATGAACTGGATACGATCATGAATCAAGAGAAGTTCGATACCGAGAGTTTCCTCCCATCCGTTATGCAGATGCTCAAGGATAAGGGGGGCGGCAAGACGTATGGACTCGCTGCGACCTTCGGTGCGCAAGTCATCTATTATAATGTTGATTTGTTCCAGAAGCACGGCGTAGAAGTGCCGAAGAATCAGATGACATGGGATCAAGTGCTGCAATTGGCGCAGCGGTTTCCAACGAGTGGATCGGATAAAGATCGGATCTATGGCCTGAATCTCCAGGGGATGGGAGGAGTCGCTGATCTGATCATGAGCTTGGGGAGAACAGAGAACCTCCGCTGGGTAGATAAGACAGGGAAGAAAGTTCAGTTCGATTCAGAGAGTTGGCGCAAGGCCTACCAGTTGGCTACGAATTCGTTCAAATCTGGCGCCATTTATGATGAGAAGCGCAACATGCCCCAGATGGGCGATACGATGGAAAGTTATTTGGCCCGCAATCCGTTCACCGTGGGAAGATCTGCGATGACCATTGGCGGTTCGTGGTATATGAATGAAATTAGTCGTGCGAAGGATCAGATCAAAGATTTCAAACCGTTCCAGTGGGGCGTAGTTACAGCACCGATTAATCCGGCTGAGCCGAACAGTACGAATAATATGTATTTAAGTGAAATTATGGCTGTCAACGCGAAGTCAGCAAACACACGCGCCGCTTGGGAGTTCGTTAAATTCGTCAACGGTCCGGAAATGGCGCGTATGCAATCGAGACAAATGTCGGGCAATTTACCGACGCGCAAAGAGTTCATCAAAGACAAAGAGAACCATGACTTATCCGCATTCTATCTGCTGACACCGAAATTCGAGAGCTATAATTCCAAAGAATATCAAGTGCCGAATAACTTCTACATGACGCAAAATACGGTGTTGGAAGAACAAACGAAGCAGTACCTAGATAATAAGCAGTCCGTGGAGCAGGCGATAACGAATATCCAGAAACAGCTGCAGGAAGGCCTTGATAAAGGCTGGCAAGAGGACGAAGCGAAGAAGAAAAAAGACAAAGAGAAGGAAGCAGCTAAGAAGTAATTCACTACATACATTTTGCATAGGATCGTGGTGCCTCAACTTGGGGGTGCTGCGGTCCTTTGCTTTTTTTCGCTAACCTTCTGTGCGAGTGTTCTATTAGAGGCTATAATAAATATGGTTGTAAAAAGAACGGAAAAACTTGGGCTTTGGATGAAGCAGAGGGGGAGTCATTCATGCAAGAAACCTATATTCTGACGCTCGATCAAGGGACGACAAGCTCTCGTGCGGTACTGGTGAATCGGGATGGCGATGTCGTGGAGATGGCGCAGCAGGAGTTTACGCAGATCTTTCCGAAGCCGGGCTGGGTAGAACATGATGCGAATGAAATTTGGGTTTCTGTGCTTGGTGTTATGACAACGGTGCTCGCCAAGGCGAATATCGGACCGGATCAAATCGCTGGGATAGGGATTGCGAATCAGCGCGAGACGACGGTTGTCTGGGATCGTCACACGGGAAAGCCGGTGTATCATGCGATCGTATGGCAATCGCGGCAGACGGCGGAAATTTGCGAGCAGTTGAAGGCAGAAGGGCATGAGGCTGAGTTTCGGGCCAAAACAGGGTTATTGATTGATCCGTACTTCTCCGGAACGAAGGTGAAATGGATTCTGGACCATATTGAAGGGACGAGAGAACGCGCGGAGCAAGGTGATTTGTGCTTCGGAACGATCGATACATGGTTAATCTGGAAGCTGTCGGGCGGCAGCGTGCATGTCACGGATTATTCGAATGCTTCGCGGACATTAATGTACAACATCCATGAGTTATGCTGGGATCAGGAATTGCTGCAGATTCTTGGAGTGCCGAGAGCTATGCTGCCGGAGGTGAAGTCTTCTTCTGAAGTCTACGGGGTCACGGCGGGCGGGCTGCTGTTCGATCATGGGATTCCGATTGCAGGTGCGGCAGGCGACCAACAGGCTGCGCTATTCGGTCAGGCGTGTTATGAAGTGGGCATGGCGAAGAATACGTATGGCACCGGCTGCTTCATGTTGATGAATACGGGCGAGCAGGCGATTGCTTCGGCGAAAGGTCTGCTGACGACGATCGCATGGGGGATCGATGGGCGTGTGGAATATGCGCTGGAAGGCAGTGTTTTCGTCGCGGGTTCGGCACTGCAATGGCTTCGTGATGGGCTGCGTATGATCAAGACGGCCAAGGACTCAGAGACGTACGCTTTGCGCGTGGGATCAACCGAGGGTGTGTATGTTGTCCCTGCTTTTGTCGGGCTCGGAACGCCGTACTGGGATAGTGACGCACGCGGAGCCGTATTCGGATTGACGCGCGGCACGACCAAAGAGCATTTCATTCGCGCAACGCTCGAATCGCTGGCCTATCAGACAAAGGATGTCTTAATGGCGATGGAAGAGGATTCGGGCATTACATTGAAATCATTACGTGTAGACGGTGGAGCGGTACAAAACAATTTTCTGATGCAATTTCAGAGTGATATGTTAGGTGTTCCCGTTGAGCGATGTGCGAACCCGGAGACAACAGCCCTTGGCGCAGCATACCTGGCAGGGCTTGCCGTTGGCTTCTGGCAGGATCGCCGTGAAATCGCCGGGCAGTGGAAGAAGGAGCGAGTCTTCACGCCTGCGATGGAGCGGGAAATTCAAACACGGCTGTACACCGGGTGGACCCGTGCGGTTCAGGCGGCCATGCTATTCAAGAACGAAGCAGAGATGTCATGAGAAGGTGGTGGGCCGAATGGGAAAGCCTTTATCAAGTGATCAGCGTGAAAGACGGCTTGAAGAAATGTCTCAGCAAAATTTCGATGTGCTCGTCATTGGCGGCGGGATTACGGGTGCGGGAATTGCGCTCGATGCGGCATCGCGCGGGCTGAAGACGGCGCTGATTGAAATGCAGGATTTTGCAGCAGGTACGTCCAGTCGGTCAACGAAATTGGTGCATGGAGGGCTTCGGTATTTGAAGCAGCTGGAAGTTAAGGTTGTTGCTGAGGTCGGACAAGAGCGAGCGATTGTGTATGAGAATGGCCCTCATGTGACGACACCGGAGTGGATGCTCCTACCGCTCTATGCAGGCGGGACGTTCGGCAAATGGTCGACTTCACTTGGTCTGCGATTCTATGATTATCTTGCTCGCGTGAAGCGGGATGAGCGTCGGCGAATGTTGTCGCGGGAAGATACGTTAGCGAAAGAGCCGCTGCTGAAGCCAGAAGGCTTGAAGGGCGGCGGAATCTATGTAGAATATCGCACGGATGATGCGCGATTAACGATCGAAGTCTTGAAGAAGGCTGTGGAGCTAGGCGCCTATGCCGTGAATTATACGCAGGCGACGGCGTTCCACTATGAAGAAGGCCAAGTTCATGGTGTGCATGTGACGGATCTGATCACAGATCGAACCTATACAATTCATGCGCAGACAACGATTAACGCAGCGGGTCCCTGGGTTGACGATCTGCGGGCGATGGATCACTCGCTTACGGGCTCGAAGATTTACCACACGAAGGGTGTGCATCTCGTCTTCGATCAGTCGCGGTTTCCGCTGCGGCAAGCGATCTATTTTGATACCCCGGATGGTCGGATGGTCTTCGCTATCCCGAGGGCGGGGAAGACGTATATTGGCACGACGGATACGGAATACCACGGCGATATGACCAAGCCGCGGATGACGGTGCAGGATCGCGAATATTTGCTCGCTGCTGCGAATGACATGTTCCCATCGCTTGCGCTTACCGTGGAGGATGTTGAATCCAGCTGGGCCGGCTTGCGCCCGCTCATTCATCAAGAGGGGAAGAACCCGTCGGAAATATCGCGTAAGGATGAAGTATTCCACGCGCCATCCGGCTTAATCTCCATTGCGGGCGGGAAGCTAACGGGCTACCGTCATATGGCTGAGAATGTCGTTAATGCAGTCGTGAAGCGCCGGATGGGAGTAGGCCTTGATACGAGCGATCGTCCTTGCAAGACGAAGCAGCTGCCGATATCGGGCGGGGAAATCGGTGGATCGAAGCAGTGGGAGGCTTTCGTGCGGGATCGGGCACAGCAGGGCAGAGCTTTCGGTCTGTCGCTTGTGGAAGCGGAACGATTAACTCGCCGCTATGGCGCGAATGTGGATGCGATCTTCGATCTGGTGCCTGCTTGCCAGAAGGAGCTGCGGCGTTATAACGATATGCCGACTGGACTGCTCGCGGAGCTGGCTTATGCGATTCAATATGAGATGGCTGTGACGCCTTCGGACTTCTTCATACGCCGTACCGGAGCGCTCTTGTTCGATGTAGAGTCTGTACGGCGATGGCGCGAGCCTGTGATCCGGTACATGGCCAATCGATTGAACTGGTCGTTTGAAGAGCGGGAGCGATATAGCTTGGAACTCAAGCAGCTGATGCAGGAAGCGGTGTCGGCTGTGAGTCGGGATGAATAGGGAAAAGCCGCTAGGTCGTCTGCAATTGCAGTTCGGCTTGCGGCTGTTTTTTGTGTGAGATACTCCTATCCTGGATATATGCATGAACTTTGGCGGAAATGACCTCTACTCGCGATCTATGATGGATTTTTGCGTGAATTTCACTCGATGATATGGCTGCAGCCCCCACTTCTCCCCTCTATCATGCAGTAAATCCAAGATAGGTTAACAGGTACTGCGGTATGTAGGTGCTATGATGGGCGAAATCCATTGTAGCTCTGATTCAGTTGGCTTAGAGAAAGAAAAAAAGACGAGGGCTTGTTTGCCCTCGTCTGTATGATTATTGAACTACAAGATAAATCTTCGTATTTTTTCCGCCATAGGTCACGGTTAATGTTGCTTTACCTTTGCCGTTCACACTGATGATGCCATCGATGATGTCTGCCACCTTAATATTGGAAGATTTCCAAAGACCTGCTGCGGATACGTCTAATTTAGAACCGTCAGCATAGTAAGCCGTTGCTTCGACGGTATAAGACTTATCAGATGATTTCAAAGACAGGTTAACAACATTAGTCTTCAAGTACTTCAACTGGTCCACTTCGACATCTAGTGTAAGGCTCTTGGTCCCGTACTTTGCGGTGATCTTTGCTTTACCGAAACCAACCGGGGTTACTTTGCCATCTACCACGTCGACGACACGGTAATTGCTTGTCTTCCATTCGGCTTCTTTCGTGACGTCTTTCTTCGTCTTGCCGTCTGAGAACGTTACTGTTAGTGTTACATCGACCGATGCTGGCGCATTTGGATCCTCGCTTTTGCTCTTGAGCGATAAGAACTTCTTCGATAGCTCGATCTTCTGAACGATTTCTACCTCAACCGGGATCGTAACCGATTTACCGCCGTATTTTGCCGTAATCGTTGCTTTACCAGAGGAGAGAGCTGTAATCGTACCATTCGATACAGTAGCGACTTTCTCACTGCTGGAGCTCCATTCTGCTTTATCGGCGATCGTCTCATTCTTGTTGCCTGCCGCATCCCATGAAGTTAGTTTCACGGTTGCCGTCTCATTAATCATCATGTAGATCAATTTTTTATCAGCTTCTAGTTTGTCAGACTTCGCGACATCTATTTTCACAGTTGTTGACTTCGTGCCGTACTTCACAGTAATTGTAGCTGATCCCTTGTCCAAGGCTGTAATAGTTGCTTTGCCTGTTACGGCATCATAGGCTACCTCTACAACTTTTTCATCGCTGGAGGACCATACGGCTGACTTATCTTTTAATTCAGTACCCGTGTTGCTGTTCCCCTTTAAAGCGATGGCGAATAACGTTTTTGTTCCTTTTGGATCCAGAGAAATGGATTTGATCTCTTCTTGCGTTGTCATATCTTCAACGATTTTCACCTTACGCGGTACTTCAATACTAGCTGTGAATGAGATTGACTTCCCGCTGTAAGTTGCGGTGATTTTTGATTCGCCTTGTCCATACGGCGTAATTTTTGCTAATCCGTTCTCCATGCTCACAATCGCGATATCTTCATTGCTGGATGTCCAGGTTGCCTTCGATGTAATATCGCTTGCTGTGCCGTCTGCGAAGTAGGATTGAAGTTTCACGGTAATAGGCTTTGTTTTGTCCTCAAAAGCAACGGAATCTTCAATAACGGAATCAACTCCGTTTACAACATTGCGAACTTCGAAGCGGCGAGGGACTTCCACATCAACATTCAATGTGACTTCTTTTTCACCGTACTTGGCTTTGACCGTTGCGGAGCCTGTCTTCAGCGCCGTAATTTTACCTTTATAGACGCTGACGATTTTCTCATCGCTGGAAGTCCAGTTCGCAGCGGTTGTAACGTCTTCAGGCTTAGCTGGAGCTTCAGCATAAGTCGCTTGGAGTTTCACATCGTACACGTCGTTGACCTTGAGATAAAGGTTCTGTACGCTGAGCTCGAGCTTGCTTGTGCGATCCACATCGACTTTGATATCGATCGTCTTGGTGCCGTATTCTGCCGTCAATGTAGCTTGACCGGCGCTATAGACGTTGATCTTACCGCCTACGACGTCAGCGATCCGTTCATTACTGGATTTCCATGTCGCTTTCTTCGAAATATCCTTATCTTCCGAACCATCGATAAATGTCGCGCTGACGACAATGTCTTTCGTTTTCTCAGCTAATAACATCGATATTTCTGGTGTTGGCGTATCGAGTCGGCGTACGACGTCAACATTGACCTCGATCGTTACGGATTGATTGCCGAATTTCGCCGTAACGGTAGTCGTACCTGAATCATGGCCTGTAATGACGCCGTTCGAGACGGTCGCGATTTTATTGTTGGCTGTGGTCCATTCTGCTTTGCTAGCAACTTTATCATCTGTATTACCATTTAAATAGTTAGCTGTAAGGACGACCGCTTGCGTCATGTTGGATCGAAGATCGACTCGTTGCAAATCAGCGGTCAGTGAGTTTACTTTTTTCGTTACATTAACTTCTAAAGTCTTGACCTGCGGATTTGTTCCTCCGATCGGGAACGAACCGCTAATCATTGTGGTGCCTTCGTTCACAGCGGTAATTACGCCGTTATTAATGGTGGCAACGTTCGTATTACCACTCTTCCATTCCGTTGCGAGAGTTACGTCTTTGGAGCTTCCATCGGAATAGACTGCGGTTGCTTTGACTGTCTGCGTATTTCCTGTTTCGATGGAAATGTTCGTACTGGAGAAAACCAAATTCACTAGATACACCGGATCAGCTGCCGCCGCCGGCTTCGCCCAACTTACCATACCGAGCATCAAGATCATACATAGCAATACTTTAAGCTGTTTCAATCGTCTGTCCTCCTATATCCGAGTCTTTATACTCCTTTATCGGCTGGAAAACGCGAAAAATTGATACGAATCGACATTTTGTGTAATTTTAACATTTTGCGTCAGAGTTGAACTCTGGGGCGGTAATGGGTATATTTATTTAATATATGTAGGAATGCAATAGATGAAAGGATGGTCAGGATGGAGAACGATAACAAGTCAACATCATCGAATAATTTTATTAAAAATATAGTGAGTGATGATCTGCAGAGCGGCCGCGTCCAAGAGATCATTACCCGTTTTCCTCCGGAACCGAACGGTTATCTGCACATTGGACATGCGAAGTCGATCTGTCTGAACTTCGAACTTGCGGATGAGTATAAAGGGAAGACTAATCTGCGTTTTGATGACACGAACCCGGTCAAAGAAGATACGGAATACGTTGAAGCGATCAAGGAAGACGTGAAATGGCTCGGATTCGATTGGGATGGATTGTTCTTCGCATCGGATTATTTCGATGAGATGTATAATCGTGCGGTATTGCTCATTAAGAAAGGGAAAGCTTTCGTCTGCGATCTGACACCGGAGCAAATGCGTGAGTACCGCGGTACGCTTACTGAGCCGGGTAAAGACAGCCCTTATCGTACGCGTTCCGTTGAAGAAAACTTAGATTTATTCACACGTATGCGTAACGGCGAGTTCGCGAATGGTGAGAAAGTATTGCGCGCCAAAATCGATATGAGCTCTCCGAATATCAACCTGCGTGACCCTATTATTTATCGAATCTCACACACAGAGCATCACAATACAGGCGATAAATGGTGCATCTATCCGATGTACGCTTATGCGCATCCGCTCGAGGATGCGATTGAAGGTGTAACGCACTCGATTTGTACTTTGGAGTTCGAAGATCAACGTCCATTGTACGATTGGGTCGTAGCGGAATGCGAGATGGAGCATGTTCCGCATCAATATGAGTTCGCACGTCTGAACTTAACGAATACGATTATGAGTAAACGGTATTTGAAGCAGCTGGTGGACGAAGGGCATGTTGTCGGATGGGACGACCCTCGGATGCCGACGATCTCCGGTCTTCGCCGCCGCGGCTATACGCCGGAGTCCATTCGTGAGTTCTGCCGCAGCATCGGCGTCGCAAGAAGCAACGCGGAAGTCGATTCGAGACAGCTCGACTTCTTCATCCGTGAGGACTTGAAGTTGAAGGCGCCTCGTACGATGGCCGTCGTTAGACCGCTCAAGGTTGTCATCACGAACTATCCTGAGGGCCAAGTAGAGATGCTGGAAGCGGAAAATAACGTGGAAAATCCAGAAATGGGCAACCGTCAAATTCCGTTCTCTCGTGAAATTTATATTGAACAAGATGACTTCATGGAGGTTCCTCCTGCGAAATATCATCGTCTATATCCTGGGAACGAAGTGCGCTTGAAGCATGCTTATTTCATCACTTGCAACGAAGTGGTGAAGGATGCCGAAGGCAACGTGGTCGAACTGCATTGTACGTACGATCCGGAGACGAAGAGCGGCAGCGGATTTACAGGCCGCAAAGTCAAAGGGACGATTCACTGGGTCGAAGCGACGCAAGCCCGACCAGCGGAATTCCGCCTCTATGAGCCTTTGATGCTGCCGGAAGAAGAGCGCACAGGCGAGACATTCATCGAGAATCTGAATCCGGGATCCGTGGAGACGGTTCAAGGATTCGTCGAAGCAAATATGTCGGAAGCCAAAGGGCAAGATAAATTCCAATTTTTCCGTCACGGCTATTTCAATGTGGATCCGAAGGATTCGACGGCTGACAAAATCGTATTTAACTTGATTGTGTCGCTGAAGAGCTCGTTCGATGTGAAAAAGTAAAAGAAAGCGGAAGTGAAGGCAGCTGCGAGTGCAGCTGCCTTTCTTTTTGGTATGCACGTGTCCTCATCTAGACCCCAGCCGATCGTCAAACATATCCCAAAACTACACGTATCATCCTTGCAGACAAAAAAACCTGTGCTCCGCAGAGCACAGGCTGTATGCTGCATTACATCAGTATTTTAGAAGCGACCTCGGCAAGATCCTTGATGTCAATCACACCGTCTCCGTTCAGATCAGCTTGCTTCACTTGCGCCCAGTCCGGGCTGCCGGCATGCTTGCCGTAGTTCGCAGCGACGATGGCCAGATCTCCAATGGTCACTTTCTGGTCATGGTTCAAATCCCCCGGCATACCTGGTTTGACGGCACGCACAAGGACACTCACTTCCGTGTTCTCCACCGTTCGCTCCGTACCCTCTTGATCTCCTAGAATCGCGCTCGTAACCGATATGACGCCGGTCTTCTGCGTGGTCAGGTCCTTCGCGCGGAACGTCAGTCCGATGATCTGCTCGTCGCCGTAGACGGCGTTCGTCACGCCTTGGCTCGCGATAATCATCCGCAGCTGCCCTGTTGATTGTTTTACTGGCTTAATCAGCGAGATACCAGGGAGTAAGGAAGCGGCGTCGCGGAATTCCATCGCTTGATCGTCGTACGTAATCGTAATATCCTGTGCGACGGCAGCTTCCGTCACGTGATTCAGGCCAAACGAGATGGTAAACTCCTCGCCAGCCTCCACGGCATCTTGATCGCTTATAAGTGAGGTTGAGGTGGATTCCACAGGCGCAGCAGCGGTAATCTCCATCACAGGACGGTAGACGGCATTTCCGTTCTCTTTGGAGGCATAACTAACATCCCCGTTCGAACCGTAGTTCATCTTGGATTGAATCAGCAATGCCAGCTTCTTATCCCCCGTTAACGCAGCATTCACGAGCGCAGTCACATTGAGCTGAGCAGCGACGCCAGCGCTTGGTGCTGTCCAACTCGCGACAATCTCTCCACCAGCAGGCTTGTTGTTCCATGTTAGAGTCGATTCCTTCCAGTTGTGGTCGCTGACAAGCAGGGCTTGATGCGTCATATCCGCGACGCGCGTGCCAAGAGACGTCAACGAGAGATTCGCCTCCTGCACGGGGCCGACAACAGAAGACAGATCGAACATGATGTACGACTGACGTGAATACCCTGTACCGTCTTGCTTCACGATCAAGCTTCCATCCGTACCGTAGTTGGAGCTCGCATAAGTGCCATCCCGTACAAAGGCATCGGCCACTGGCGATAGCGAAGCCGACCAGGTTGGTTGTGTGGAGAGCTCGTTGGATGCCGGGCTCTCCCCGGATGCGTTGATGGCCGATACGGCGAAATAATATGTCTTGCCGTTCGTCAGACCTGTGACGGTATACGTATTCTCCGCCCCCACCGAAGTGACGTCGATAGTCTGTGTGTACATGCCAGGTTTTGTACCGTATTTGACCCGGTACCCGGCAGCGCCGCTGACGCCCGTCCATTGCAATTCCACTTGGGACATGCTGCCTTTCGCTTCGTTCAAGACGGGTGCAGCGGGAAGCGTAGTCGCACCGAGATTCAGTACGGCCGACAACGACCTGCCGAAAGCGCCAGCCGTGTTCACCGTTAATTTAATCGTTGGCTGCAGTTGGGTAATTTGGATTCTTGGATCGAGAGATACAACGCTGGCAGCAGGCTTATGAATCTCCAATTGAATGGAGCCTGTATTCGCCTTCGTTGGATCGGAAATTCCGATATGGAGCTGACCATCTTTCACTTGGGTCGTGACGGATGCCTTCTTGTCACTTGTCAGCAAGGGTTGACCGTTCCGAGAGATCGTCTTCACGGCATCATTCCAGAAATTCGCGCCGGTCGCATGCAGTTTCGTATCCATTACCGCTTGCGCCTCGGTCGAATTTTCGATCACTTCC
Source organism: Paenibacillus guangzhouensis (assembly GCF_009363075.1). NCBI lineage: Bacteria > Bacillati > Bacillota > Bacilli > Caryophanales > Paenibacillaceae > Paenibacillus > Paenibacillus guangzhouensis. The sequence continues at coordinate 5,958,295 of NZ_CP045293.1, forward strand.
ATGCTAGGAGCAGTCGCATAACTTGCTGTTGCAGCAGCACTCTTACCGGGTAGAAGGACATAAGCGTAAGAGGCATTGGTCGGTGCCTTGCCATGGTTAAAGGCCAAGCTAACATACGAATCCGTTACGGGATCAGCCGTATTATCGGTATTCACTTGCTTCCAATTCGCTGTTCTCGTCTCCCGCATTCCCTGGATTGTCGGAGTGCCTGGGAAGTAATAGCCAATGTCTGAACCGGATACAGAACCTGCCAGGTGTGCCCAGGAGACGTTATTCATGCTCTCTGACCAGCCGGCAGAAGCTGGCTTGACCGTGCCATTGACCGTCAATGGATTATCCCCGTTCGCATTCAGCTTCCGATTCTCGACGATCGTCTCGACTTGGCGTGTATCGGTGCTCGTCAGGCCAGAGCCGAGCGCTGCGATTTGATCTCCGAATAGGAACCATGATTTCTTCCCTTGCAGAGGCGAACCGGTATTCTGGGCATTGCTGAATTGCATGCCTGCCGTCCCCAATGATCCGTCAACAGAAGAGCCGCCGACCCAGTTGTAAGGATTCGCGTAATTCTTCCATTGCACCGGCGTTCCGCTGCCTGACCCATCTGTCGTCGTGCCTGGCAGACGATACATATCGGCCGTCGCCCAATAGTTACCGCTGAATTGCTCGATATCGCTATTGTAGAGGCTCGTCATGCCTAGCCCCGTGAACCAGCCCTTCAGATTCTCGCCATTCCCGAATTCGAAGGAAGAGATGCGAGGCGAGAACATGCTAATGCCGAAGCTGAAGTCCTCACGGGAATGGACAATACGGTCCATGCCAGGGAACTGATAGTGTCCGATGAGCTCTCCACGTCTTGGAATCGCGGTGTCATTCATCAGCTTCTTGCCGAGTATCATCTCGAAGATGCCTGCCCCGACGAAGTAGTTATCGAAAGAGGTGTCAGAGGCAATCCACTCTTTGACCATCCGTTTCAGCTGTATCGCTTGATCTGGCGGAGCCCCTTCGGCTAACCGAAGAATGGCTAACACGATGCCTCTGCCTGTTGTATGATCACTGCTCTTCTGCCGCGAAATGCCGCGCCCTCGCACATTGTCCATGATCGCGCCCTTGTAGATCAGCGGCTCATAACCTTCCTTGACCCAGCGGAACACATTGTCTGCATTCGGGTCTGTAATTCGCCAAGTTGTATCCTTGAGCAAATAGAATAGGTCGGCAATCCGGCCCATCAAGACGGCGCCATAGCCGCCTGTATACGCCACATAGGTGTGCTGGACAAAAGAGCCGTCTTCATAGAACCCGTCGCCGCTCTGCACATACAAAAATGCGGGCTTCATCGAATCCCGGCCCTGTGTGATTTTGTCGCCCGACTTGCCGATGATGCCGCGTAGGGTCACTACAAAGGCCTTGTCCAGCAGGTTCGCTCCGGTCTCGGTCACGCCGCTGATGGTGCGCTTGCTGGGGTTTGGTACGAATCGGTCGATAGCTCGTATGTAATTATCAATCTGGGCCTGGGTTAAATGGTCATACATGAGGACGAGCAAATCGTTCACCAGCTGCGGGGTGCCTATCTCCCAATCCCACCAGTTGTTGTATTCGCTCTTGCTCTCGTGGTACCGGTTCGTATAAGCCCAGTCCAACGCGCGAACAAGATCGGCCTTCAGCGCCTCATTATGATATAAGGAAGATCCGATTGTGTTATATACAATCGCCATCTTTTTCAGTCGCGTAAAATGCGAAGAAACCTGACTTGAATCCGTGGTACTCTGCAAATCACTCCACAAATAAGTCCGGTTCATCGATTTATTCATCGTGTCCCATAGCCCTGTGCCTTCGCTATTGGATACCCCGATGTCTTTCTCTTGAATATTAGCGGCAATGTCGGGGTCATTCACGTCATAGTCGGTCCCGCCTGTCAAATAGACGAACCATTTCATTCGAATCGAATCAAATTCGTCCAAGGCGGATGCCGCTTGTGCTGGGGTGAAGGGGAGCAGCAGTGTCAATGCCAATAGCCCCGCAAGCATCTTCTGTACTTGTGTGCGGTTAGATCTGAGATCGGGTGTTTCATGATTTCGACGCATGGATAGCCTCCTTAGATCATTCATGAATTCCTTACCAACAGACGTTCAAGTACTGCGATCTTCCTTGCAGCGATTCACCTCCCCCTAGAAAGAGTTACGCAGAAGCATAGCCCACGACCTCTTCGATGGCTATGTAAAATTCATATCATTTTGTGAACGATTTTGACCCCTTTTTGGCAGCTAGTTGATGAATAGGCCAACGGAAAAAAGGAAAGATTAATTCCAGTTCTTCCATGAAAACGAAGAAGAAGCACTTTGATGGTATCGTTGTGAGTTCTTTGGATGAGATCCAGGAAATAAGATGGTAAAATAGAAGGTATGAACGAATTGAAGGAAGATGAGATGATGATGGGCATTCGTGTGATCGTTGCGGCAGTGATTGCAGCAGCCCTTTTATTTACGGGAGTTGGCAATTATTTCTACAATTTCGCTATACGTCGCAGTAAGAAGGAATTCCTGGAGAAGAATACAGATTTAGCGGATCTTCCGGGCAAACCGTGGAAGGACCGTTCGGAATGGATGGAGGCACAGTCTTACGAGACGCTTCATATGACATCGAAAGATGGCATTCAGTTGACAGGTTATTACCTGGCCGCGCCGGAGCCGACGAACAATCTCGTGATTCTGGTTCACGGCTACACAGGCAAAGGCAAGGATATGGCATGCTTCGCTGAACTCTACCGCGAACAGTTCGGATACCATGTACTCATGCCGGATCTGAGAGGCCATGGCGAGAGCGGCGGGAATTACATCGGGTTTGGCTGGCATGACCGGCGTGACGTCCTGCGATGGATTGATCTGATGCTGGAGCGGCATGGCTCGCAGGTGAAAATCGTGCTGCACGGCGTCTCGATGGGAGGCGGAACCGTGCTGATGACGAGCGGTGAATCGTTGCCTGATCAGGTAAAATGCATCGTATCTGATTGTGCCTACAGCTCCGTTAAAGATATTCTTTCCTATCAACTGAAGCAAATGTTCAAGCTGCCTGCGTTCCCGTTGATCCATGTAACCAGCCTAATCTGTAAGCTGAGAGCGAACTATTTCTTCGGTGAAGCGTCCGCGATAGACCAAGTGAAGAAGACAAAGAAGCCTGTCCTATTCATTCATGGGGGGAAAGACGACTTCGTCCCGACCTTCATGATCTACCCGCTCTATGCGGCATGCAACAGCGAGAAACGGATGTTCCTGGTGCCTGATGCGGGACATGGGAATGCGTATTGGACGGATGTGGAAGGTTATACGGAGCAGGTACAGGCATTTGTTCGCAAGTATGTGCAACTTCAAGGCCCGATGAACGCTTAGTCTAGTCTATTGCCAGCTCTCCATCGGTCGACAATAAAATAGAACCGTTACCAATCTCGTGAAAACAGTTGGTGGCGGTTCTATTTGCTATATATCGGTTAAGGTAGACGCTGCCTAGATTAATAGACTCGTCGGGAACGCCGCCGTTTCTTCCTCTTGGTGCGTGCTTTGAAACGTCGCGCCTTCTTGCGAATCAAGCGAGCCCCCGTGCGCGAAGAGCGGCGTTTGGGGTGGACAGTGGCGTGGGTTAGGATACTATTCTGTTCCGGTAGAGGATCTGGCAGGAGCTCGGGCACTGGCTCGGACGTTGGATCCGGCTCTGGTGGCGGCATATGGAATGTGGGAGGATCAGGCAATTGTCCATAGTGGATAAGGTGTAGACCGTAGGCACGAATAACGGTTCCGATATCTCGGTGCGTGAGGTGAGCGAGTTCCGCTTCACGCTCGCCAATCATGGTGCTGTGCTTCTGCAAATCTTCATCAACGTAGCCTGGGTGGCACATGATCTCCGTCGTTCCATCTTGAATCCACTGTATATGACGGATAAGGCGCATGACGCTATCCGGTTCGTGAAATTTGTCGCGGATGAGTGTGTCTGTCGTTTTGACCGGTACCGGCGGTGTGACCCGCTCATGTCTCAAATCGAACCGAACGGGAACCAGTTCACGAAATGCCAGCTTAGCAATCGCATGGTAGACGGGAAGGAAATCCATATGGATGTGCATATGCGAATCAATATGTGTAGGACTGAGGCCCTTACGCTGCATGAGCTCCCACTGGGCATGAAGCTCTCGTTCCACGTCTTCTTCATGCCATTGGTGACTCTGATTGTGGAAAGAACCATATATATTCACAAGTGAGGGAATTCGAAATGGCGGAGAGATCGGCTTGCCATCCGATAGGTTGAAATGGAGGCCTACACCGAGCCGGGGGTTACGTTTGGCCAGCGCGACGGCATCCTTCAATCCGGGTTTGTTCACGATGAGGGATGTACTTGTGACAATACCGGCCTGATGGGCATCGATTATTCCGCGGTTTACGCCTTGTGAAAGTCCAAAATCGTCTGCGTTAATAATGACATATTTGGTCATGAATAAGCCTCCCATTAGCAGACTTTTTATGGAAATAAAATCCTGTAAAATAAAGGGTTATCTCTCTGTTGTTAGAATATTTATTAATACATGAAATTGTGCATCTATCCGGTAAAGGAGACGAAAGATTTGCGTGATTATCATTACTACAAAAAAGCTTGTGCGGGATTGCCGATGCCATTTGCTTTCGTGGATCTCGATTTATTACAGGAAAATATACAGCGCATCCTCGTGCGGTCCAATGGCAAGAACATTCGAGTTGCGAGCAAATCGATCCGTTCTGTCGATGTGCTCCGGCGCATTTTCGCTGCGAATGTGCAGTTCCAAGGCGTGATGTGCTTCACGGTGCCCGAAGCCATCTATCTTGCGCAGCAAGGCTTCACCGACTTGCTGCTGGGTTATCCTGCGGCGGACCCGCGCCTGCTGGAGTCCGTCGCCATGCATCAGCGTGAAGGGCGCAGCATCACGCTGATGGTCGACTGCGAGGCGCATGTCGAGCAGGCGGAAGCGGCAGCAGCGAAGTACGGCGTACGGCTGCCGCTCTGCGTGGACATCGATATGTCGATCGATGTCCCGGGGCTGCACTTCGGCGTATGGCGCTCGCCAATACGCCGGGCGATTGATGCGCTCAGCCTCGCCCAGCGCATCGCAGGCTCGAAGCACGTCGTGCTCGACGGGCTTATGGGCTACGAAGCGCAGGTGGCTGGCGTGGGCGACCACGTGCCGGGCCAAGCGCTCAAGAACGCGATCGTGCGGCGGCTGAAGCGCCGCTCGATCCGCGAAGCTGCTGCCCGGCGGGCGGAGCTGGTCTCGGCGATCGAACGCCTCGATCTCCCGCCGCTGCGGTTCGTCAATGCAGGCGGCACAGGCAGCCTGCATACGAGCAGCATGGAGCCGGCCGTCACCGAAGTCACGGCTGGCTCCGGGTTCTATGCGCCCGGTCTGTTCGATCACTACCGGGACTTCACCCTCTTCCCCGCCGCAGGGTTCGCGATCGAGATCGTACGCCAGCCGCGTGACGATCTCTACACCTGCTTGGGCGGCGGGTACACCGCTTCGGGCGCGGCAGGCAGCGATAAGCTGCCGCGGCCGTATTTGCCGCAAGGCGCGAGGCTCCTTGCGATGGAAGGCGCCGGTGAAGTCCAGACGCCGATCCGGTACAACGGACCGGAGGAGCTGGAGATCGGCGACCCGATCTTCATGCGCCACAGCAAGGCAGGTGAACTCTGCGAACGATTTACGCAGCTCTACTATATTTCAAACGGCAGTATTGTTGGCGAAGCCACGACATATCGGGGGGACGGTCAATGTTTTCTGTAGATTTGAAGACGCGTAATACAAGGGTATGGCGGAACTGGTCAGGTCTCGTGCGCAGTGTGCCGCAGAGTATCGTATCTCCGTCAAGCGTGGAAGAAGTGGTCGCTGTCGTTAGAGCATGCGCGGCGGAAGGCAGGAAGGTGCGCGTCGTTGGCTCAGGGCATTCGTTCACGAAGCTGGTTCAGACCGATGACGTGCTGGTCTCGCTAGATCGGATGCAAGGCGTCATCGCCGTAGATCAGGCTCGGGGCATTGCCGAGGTCTGGGGCGGCACGAAGCTGGATCGTCTCGGTGAAGAGCTGCATGCCCATGGGGTCGCACAGGAGAATCTTGGCGATATTAATGCCCAATCCATTGCGGGAGCGATTAGTACGGGTACGCATGGGACGGGAGAGCGACTAGGAAGCATAGCGACCCAAGCGGTTAGTATAACCGTCGTGACAGCGGCGGGGGAGATTCTTGAGTGTACACCGGAGCAGCACGAGGAGTTGTTTCGTGCGATGCAGGTGTCGCTCGGGATGTTCGGCATCATTGTGAAGCTGAAGCTGCGCGTTATTCCATCGTATGCGCTTCGTTATCGGAGCAGCAAAATGTCTTTCTCGGCCTGCTTGAACCAGCTGGATCAGTTCAAACGCGAGAATCGCCATTTCGAGTTCTACTGGTTCCCGTATACGGATGTGGCCCAAGTGAAGCTGACGAACATGACGGACGAAGTTCCCGGAACGCCAAGCCGGTGGAGCTATTGGAAAGTAATGCTGATGGAGAATGCGTTGTTTTGGGTTCTATCCGAATGCTGCCGCTTCATTCCCCGCCTATGTAAGCCGATAAGTCGATTATCTGCTGCGGGGGTACCGAATGTGCAGGAAGTGGGTTACAGCCACCGTATTTTCGCGACGCCAAGGCTTGTGCGATTCAATGAAATGGAATATAGCATCCCTGCGGATCGCATGAAGCTGGTACTAGAGGAAATACGCGATGCTGTAGATCAGCACCGATATGCTGTTCATTTTCCGATCGAATGCCGATATGTACGAGGAGATGATTTGTGGCTAAGTCCGGCGAACGGTCGTGACTCCGCATATATTGCAGTACATATGTACCGAGGGATGGCGTATACAGCCTATTTTGCAAAAGTTGAGGAGATTTGCAGACGGCATGGCGGAAGACCGCACTGGGGCAAGATGCATACGATGCAGGCGGAGCAGTTCCGTGCCGTGTATCCGAAGTGGGAAGCCTTCATGGCATTGCGTGCGCAGCTTGATCCCGAAGGCATGTTCTTGAATCCTTATTTGGCGGAGATGATTGCGCAGCAAGATCGCGTGAAGGAAGCGGCGGCATTGTCTTAGGGTGATGGCATACAAAAGCCCCGAATCCGTCATGGATTCGGGGCTTTGCGAAGAAATTAGTCAAGCACAGCTGTAATATGTTCTTTGGTTACGGACCAGTGCGAGGTCGTCCAATATTTTTCTTTGTTTTTGATGAAAATAACTTGAGGGGATTCGTGCTTCACCCCTAAGTCTTCGGCGATTTGATTCGATACCGGACGGCTCTCGATCACTTTGACAAGGGTATAGTCCACGTCTTGGTTCGGCTGGCCTGCGATATATTCGTCGAACTCCCGCAGCGCATTCGCGCTTACTGGACAGGTGGTGCTGTGCTTAATAATGAGCTGACCGCGCTCGGCGGAGCGTTGCAATACATCATTCCATTCGCTCTCTGTCGTGATTTCTTTCCAGTTCATAGGGACACATCCTCTCAGGGTTTTAAATCATGTAACTGATTCTATCACAGGTTTGCCTCGATCATCAAATGCACATTTACTTGATGCGATGAAGCCGAGTTTTCCATGTAAATATCTATATCTTTACCCGCAAATGCTATAAGATATTTAATAACAATTTATTCAAGGGGGATGGCGATGCGCGCGTTAAAAGCAATGAACCCAGCTACAGGTGAGGAAGGAGAAATAATACAGACGATTGAGCCTTATCAAGTGGAAGAAGTTATGGAGGCGGCTTGGGATGCTTTTGAGGACTGGAGCAGCAAATCGGTCCAAGAACGCGTGTCCATCTTGCGTACCCTCCGCATTTATATATCCGATCATGCCGATGAGATTGCACAGTCAGTGTCTTGGAGCACGGGCAAACCGAAGCTCGAAGCGCTGACGAATGAAGTGCTTGTCCTCCTGGATTGGATTCATCATACGGAACGAACAGCGGTTAAGGAGCTGAAGACCCGCAAGGTCAAGACGCCGATCACGTTGATTGGCAAACGATCCTATATTGCGTATGAGCCGCGAGGGGTCGTGCTCGTGATTTCCCCATGGAACTATCCGTTCTATCTTGCGATGGTGCCTGTCCTCAGTGCACTGATGGCTGGAAACGCGGTCATCATTAAGCCTTCGGAAGTGACGCCGGCGATCGGCCAACTGATGGAGCGGATTTTCACGGCGATCGGCTTCCCTAAGGGGCTTATTCAAGTGGTTCAAGGCGACGGCGCGATCGGTGCGGCGCTGGTGGCAGCGAGTCCGAACTATGTCTTCTTCACGGGCTCGGTTGCGACAGGCAAGAAGATTCAAGTCGAAGCGGCCAAACGGCTCATTCCGACGACACTGGAGCTCGGCGGCAAAGATCCGATGATTGTCTTCGAAGATGCCCATCTGGAGCGTACGGTACGCGGTGCCGTATGGGGATCGCTTGCGAATAGCGGACAGGTCTGCATGTCCATTGAGCGGATTTATGTCGAACGGCCCATCTATGATAAGTTCATCGCGCGGCTCAAACGGGAGCTCGAATCCTTGAAGCAAAACGAGCGCGAAGATACGGACCTTGGATCCATGACGTTTGCGAAGCAGATCGACATTGTGCGCGGGCAGATTGATGATGCGCTCGAGCAAGGGGCTGTGGTTGAATTCGGCGAACGACCTGTCGAATGGAAGATGAAGAAGTCGATGCATCTTCGTCCCATCGTGCTTACGCATGTCCGTCATAGTATGCGCGTGATGCAGGAGGAGACATTCGGCCCTGTACTCTGTATTATGCCCTTCGATACGGAAGAGGAAGTCATTGAGCTTGCGAACAGTACGACCTATGGGCTGAACGCAAGTGTCTGGACGAACAATCTGGAGCGGGGAAAGCGTGTTGCCAAAGCGCTTCATTCGGGTGCGGTCTGCATCAACGATGTCAATGTCAGCGTAGCCAATCCCAATTTACCATTTGGCGGCGTCAAAGATAGCGGTATTGGACGCTCGCACGGCTCGCTGGGACTCCAAATGTTCTGTCATGAAAAGTCGATCATCGAGGATCCAGGCCGGAATAAGGGAGAGCTGCATTGGTATCCCTATGTGGGCAAATACCCGCTGTTCCTGCGGTTGATTCAAGGATTATACGGGCGGAACCGAAATTATGTGCAGTTC